>NZ_JBNCNY010000004.1:0-427750 GCF_049847225.1 Micromonospora sp. DT81.3 | reverse complement strand
CCCTTCGGAATGCGACGTGACGACAACATGACCTCCAACTGGTGTGATCACGTTGCAACGATCACTGGAAACCACCGTGCCGAAACCGTTCAGAATTCGAGCGCCGTCGACAGATGCCGGTTTCTCACGCCGCGACATCGATGAGGCAGTCGGTGCCGATCTCCTGCGCCGGGTGCGCCGGGTGTGGCTCGTCGCCCCGTCGGTCGATCGGGGTCGGCTGCTCGCCGTCTCGTGCGGCGGCCGATTGACGTGCGTGAGCGCGGCCAAGCGGGCGGGACTGTGGGTACCGAGCGGCACCGCCGTGCACGTTTCCGTAGCGCCGAACGCCTCACGCTTCACGAAGGCGGATGCCATCATCCACTGGTCTTCGCCTCCCGTGCCGGTGCGTCCCCGCACCGCTGAGCAGCCGTTGATCAATGCCCTCTTCCACACCGCGCAGTGTTTGCCGCGACTGGACGCCCTCACCGTATGGGAATCGGCCCTCAACAAGGGGCTTGTCACGAGCGGCGCTCTTACCCGTGTCGGTTGGAGAAGCAGTGCGGCGCGGCAACTGGCGGAAGCCGCGTCCGCGCTCTCCGACTCAGGACTGGAGACCCATATGGCGACGCGGCTCGCACCATTCGGCGTCGCGGTACGTCAGCAGGTCTGGGTCGACGGGCATCCGCTCGACCTCCTCGTCGGCGATCGACTCGCGATCCAGATCGACGGCGCCCACCACCTCGAGCAGGTTCAGCGGCGTCAGGACATCCGCGGGGACGCGAGACTTGTCCTGATGGGCTATACGGTGCTGCGGTTCGACTACGCGCAGGTGCTCTTCGACTGGGAGTACGTCGAAGCAACGGTGCTCACGGCGATCGCGCAAGGTCGCCACCGCGCCGCATGACCTCGTCGAGCGTCAGCTCAGGCCAGTGGCTCGAGATCAGGACGCTTCCGGAAGAATCAGCCTGTTCTGGTGCACATCTCCTGACGCGACGCACAGACCGCGCGACCGCGCACCGGCGCCCCGCGGCGCACCGGCGCCCCGCGGCGCTACTCGGCGAGGGAGGCCAGGTGGTCGCGGAGCGTCGGACCAGAGCGGAACTCGCGGATGAGGTGACGCACGACCTCCCGCAGATCGCCGTCCGCGGCATCCGCCACCCGCACCTGCCGGGCGTAGCTCGCGCCTTCGGCGAGGATCGTCTCCGTCCCCGCGAACTCGCGGGCGCACTTGAGCTGCACCGCGATCGGGGCGAGGCGCTCCATCGTCTCGCGGATGTGGTCCGTCACCATCACCTCACGCCCTGAGGGGTCGATGATGATCCGCGCATCCAGCCCATACCGGGCCGCGCGCCACTTGTTCTCGCGCACGAACCACGGCTGCAGGGACGTCAGCTCGCGTCCTTCGTCGAGCTCGCGGCTGAAGTGCTCCACGAGCACCTGCACGAGCGAGGCGACCGCGGCGAGCTCGGGCAGGGTCGACATCCCGTCGCACGCACGCACCTCGATGGTGCCCCAACGAGGCGCCGGGCGGATGTCCCAGCGCACCTCGGATGCGTCGGCCATCACCCCGGTGCGGACCATGTCGTCGAGGTACCCCTCGAACTCCGACCACGACTGCAGAGGCCACGGCAGACCCGCCGTCGGCAGCTGCTGGAAGACGAGCGCCCGGTTCGACGCGTAGCCGGTGCGCTCCCCGGCCCAGAAGGGGCTCGCCGCAGAGAGTGCCTGCAGATGGGGTAGATACACGGCGAGGGCGTTGATGATCGGGAACACCTTGTTGACGTCGTCGACGCCGACATGCACGTGGATGCCCCAGATCATCATGTTGCGGCCCCACCACTGGGTCCGCTCGATCAGCTTGTGGTACCTCGTCTTGTCGGTGACGGACTGCTCGTACCACTGCGCGAAGGGATGACTCCCGGCGCAGAGCAGCTCGACGCCGATCGGATTCGTCGCGGTGCGCACGGCCGCGATCGCGTCGGCGATGTCGTCTACGGCCGCGGCGACCGTGTCGCCGATCCCGCTCGTCACCTCGACCGTGTTGGTGAGCAGCTCGCCGGTGATCGTGTGGCGCTCGAGTTCCGAGGACGCCTCCAGTGCTTCCAGGATGTCGGGAGCCCGGCCCACCAGGTCGCCCGTCTCGCCGTCGGCCAACATGATCTCCCACTCGATTCCGACTGTCGAGCGGGCGGATGTCGCGAAGGGCACCGTCATCCGCTCATCTTGGCACGCGGTGTCCGGCGTACCGTCCGGTTGACGGCGTGCGCCGGGATGTGCGACGCCTCGTCTCCCCAGGGCCGGGTGTTCGCGGGCTGGTTCGCGGTATGGAAGGGCCGGGTGTTCGCGGGCTGGTCCGCGGTATGGAAGAATAGAGGGTCGGATCTCCCGCTCGACCCTCTATCCAGCGCGGGGATCCTCCTTTGAGCTTCCGCCGGGTGTGCACCCCACTCCCCGAGCGACCGGTTCGTTCATCTTTCACACAATTCTGGAGAATCGTGGCTGTCAAGATTCGTCTCAAGCGCCTGGGCAAGATCCGTGCGCCGTATTACCGCATCGTCGTCGCCGACTCGCGCACCAAGCGCGATGGTCGTGTCATCGAGGAGATCGGCAAGTACCACCCCACCGAGGAGCCCTCGTTCATCGAGGTCGACTCCGAGCGTGCGCAGTACTGGCTCAGCGTCGGCGCGCAGCCGACCGAGCAGGTCACCGCGCTGCTGAAGCTCACCGGCGACTGGGGCGCCTTCAAGGGTGACAAGAACGCCGTCTCGACCGTGAAGGTCCGCGAGCCCAAGCCGGCTTTCGAGCAGGATGCCGCCAAGAAGGCCGTGCTCAAGCCCAAGGCCGAGAAGAAGGCCGAGCCCGTCGCCGCGGCGCCCGAGGCTGACGCCGACGCCACCGAAACCGCCGAATAGTCGTGCTGGCCGCCGCGCTCGAGCACATCGTCAAGGGGATCGTCGATCACCCGGGCGAAGTGCGCATCCACTCCTCCACGTCGCCCCGCGGTGATGTCCTCGAGGTGCATGTGCACCCCGACGACCGCGGTCGCGTGATCGGGCGCGGCGGACGCACGGCCAAGGCCCTGCGCACGCTCGTTTCGGCGCTCGCCGACGGCCGACGCGTGCGCGTCGACGTCGCGGACGACTGACGTGTCGAACGACCAGCGCCCTTCCCTTCCCGATAAGACGCAGCTTCGCGTCGGCCGCCTGGTCAAGGCCCACGGGCTGAAGGGCGCGCTCAAGCTGGAGCTGTACACGGACGACCCCGATGGCCGCTTCGTACCCGGGGCCGTCTTCACCCTGCAGGTGCCCGAGTCCTCCCCCTGGCACGGCAAGTCCATCACCGTGCGGGAGTTCCGGTGGATGAACACGCACCCCGTCGCCTTCTTCGAGGGCGTGGATGACCGCGAGGCCGCCGAGGCGCTCGTGCGCGCGATCCTGTGGATCGATCAGGATGCCGAGTCCACCGCCCCGGAAGACGACGCCTGGTACGACCACCAACTCGTCGGTCTCGAGGTCGTGCGGGACGGCCAGAGCGTCGGCCGCGTCATCCGCGTGGACCACTTCCCCGCGCAGGATCTGCTGATCGTCCGCCCTTCGGCGGGTTCAGGCGCCGGCGGCGATCGAGAGATCATGGTGCCGTTCGTCGCCGCGATCGTTCCCGAGGTCGATGTGGCCGCCGGTCGCGTCACCGTCACCCCGCCGCCGGGGCTCTTCGAGGAGCTGCCGCTGTCGGAGGACGACGAGAACCCGGATGCCGCCCTTCGACAGGCTCAGGGACCGGATGAGGCTCAGGCACCGGATGAGGCTCAGGGACCGGATGAGGCTCAGGGACCGGATGAGGCTCAGGCACCGGATGAGGCTCAGGCACCGGATGAGGCTCAGGCACCGGATGAGGCTCAGGCACCGGATGAGGCTCAGGGACCGGATGAGGCTCAGGGACCGGATGAGGCTCAGGGACCGGATGAGGCTCGGGAACCGGGGCAGGCTCGGCAGCCGGATGCGGCCGCCGAACCGCACGACGGCACGACCGACGCGGGCGTCGCCGCACCGACCAAGGACGCCACGCAGGCCTGACATGCTCATCGACGTCGTCTCGATCTTCCCCGAGTACTTCGGCCCGCTCGAGATGTCGCTCCTGGGCAAGGCGCGCGGCGCCGGCATTCTCGACATCCGCACGCACGATCTGCGCGAGTGGACCCACGACCGCCACCGCACGGTCGACGACACCCCCTATGGCGGCGGCGCCGGCATGGTGATGAAGCCCGAGCCTTGGGGTGAGGCGCTGGACGCGCTGACCGCCGGCGACGCTTCGACGCGCTCAGCGACCGAGAGCAGCTCAGCGACCGAGACGGGGGAGGCGACCGGCGAACTGGGCTCATCGACCCGGACGGGGCCGGTGATCATCTTCCCGTCACCCGCGGGCGAGCTGTTCACCCAGGCCACGGCCCGGGAGCTGGCCGCCGAGCAGCACCTCATCTTCGGCTGCGGCCGCTACGAGGGCATCGACGAGCGCGTGTTCGCGCACGCGGCGGCCCTCGGCAGGGTACGGCTGATCAGCCTCGGCGACTACGTGCTGAACGGCGGCGAGGTCGCCGTTCTGGCGATGATCGAGGCCATCGGCCGGCTTCTTCCCGGTGTGGTCGGCAATCCGGCCAGCCTGCTCGAGGAGTCCCACGAGGACGGTCTGCTGGAGTACCCGTCGTACACCAAACCGGCGTCCTGGCGGGGACTCGACGTGCCCCCGGTGCTGCTGAGCGGCAACCACGGCGCGATCGCGCGCTGGCGTCGGGAACAGCAGGTGGAGCGCACGCGCGAGCGACGCCCCGAGCTCCTCGCCGGCGATAACTGACACATCAACCTGGACGCAAGCCCCAATCGGGCCTCTGCGCCGCCCGATAGGGTGGAAAGCCGCCGACGCCGGTTTTTTCCGGCGTCGGCGTCATCATGGAGGCAATGTGCAGACTTGGCCAGGTTCGAGCTATCCGCTCGGTGCGACGTTCGACGGCAACGGAACGAATTTCGCGCTCTTCAGCGAAGGGGCGACCCGTGTCGAGCTGTGTCTCTTCGGCGACCGCGGCAAGGAGACCCGCATCGATCTGATCGACGTGGACGCACACATCTGGCACGCGTACCTGCCGACCATCGGGCCCGGCCAGCGCTACGGCTACCGCGTGCACGGCGACTACGACCCGAAGAGCGGCAAGCGGTTCAACCCGAGCAAGCTGCTTCTGGACCCCTACGCCAAGGCCGTCGAGGGCCAGGTCGACGGGCACCAGTCGCTGTTCGGCTACAACTTCGGCGACCCGGATTCGCGCAACAACGATGACTCCGCCGCGCACATGATGAAGGGCATCGTCATCAACCCCTTCTTCGACTGGGCGGGCGACCGTCAGCCGAAGACCCCGTACGCGTCATCGTTCATCTACGAGGCGCACGTCAGAGGTCTCACGCAGCTGCACCCGGCCGTGCCAGAAGAGCTGCGGGGGACGTACGGCGGCATCGCCCACCCCGCGGTCATCGATCACCTGAAGAAGATCGGCGTCACGGCGATCGAGCTCATGCCGGTGCACCAGTTCGTCAACGACAGCACGCTGCAGGACAAGGGCCTCTCGAACTACTGGGGCTACAACACGGTTGCCTTCTTCGCACCGCAGAACACCTACGCGGCCACGGGCGAGCGGGGTCAGCAGGTGCAGGAGTTCAAGGGCATGGTGCGCGCGCTGCACGCCGCCGACATCGAGGTCATCCTCGACGTGGTCTACAACCACACCGCCGAGGGGAACCACCTCGGCCCCACGCTGTCGATGCGCGGCATCGACAACGCGGCGTACTACCGCCTCGAGGACAAGGACAAGCGGTACTACACCGATTACACGGGCACCGGGAACAGCCTCAATGTCGGCAACCCGCACGCCCTGCAGCTGATCATGGATTCGCTGCGCTACTGGGTGCTCGAGATGCACGTCGACGGCTTCCGCTTCGACCTCGCTGCGACGCTCGCCCGCGAGTTCTACGACGTCGATCGCCTGGCGACCTTCTTCGAGCTCGTGCAGCAGGACCCGGTGGTCTCGCAGGTCAAGCTCATCGCCGAGCCCTGGGACATCGGTCCCGGCGGCTACCAGGTGGGCAACTTCCCGCCGCAGTGGACGGAGTGGAACGGCAAGTACCGCGACACCGTGCGGGACTTCTGGCGCGGCGAGGCGGCCACGCTGGGTGAGTTCGCCTCCCGGCTCACCGGTTCGGCCGACTTGTACGAGCACTCCGGGCGCCGCCCTGTGGCATCCATCAATTTCGTCACCGCGCACGACGGGTTCACGCTGCGGGATGTCGTCAGCTACAACCAGAAGCACAACGAGGCCAACGGCGAGAACAACAACGACGGGGAATCGCACAACCGCTCGATGAACTTCGGCGTCGAGGGCCCGACGGATGACCCGGCGATCCTCACGATGAGGGCGCGCCAGCAGCGCAACTTCATCGCGACGCTGATGCTCTCCCAGGGCGTGCCGATGCTGCTGCACGGCGACGAGCTCGGCCGCACCCAGCTCGGCAACAACAACGGGTACGCGCAGGACAACGAGCTGACGTGGGTGCACTGGGACGAGGTCGACCAGCCGCTGCTCGAGTTCACGGCCGCACTCGCACGGCTCCGGCGCGAGCACCCGACCTTCCGGCGCAGCCGGTTCTTCAACGGTCGCCCGGTGCGCCGGGTCGCAGGCGCCCCGGTGCCCGACATCTCGTGGCTGCGCCCCGACGGCAGCGAGATGCAGCCGGAGGACTGGGAGGCGGGCTTCGGCCGCGCGGTCGGCGTGTTCCTCAACGGCGGCGGCATCCGCGAGCGCGACCGCCGCGGCGAGCCGATCTCCGACAAGCACTTCATCGTGCTGTTCAACGCGGGGGATGGGGATGTCGACTTCCACATCCCCGCGGTCGAGTACAGCCCGCGGTGGGACATCCTCGTCGACACGGCGGGCGAGCGCGCCGACACCGATCCGATCGAGCCGGGAACCTCCATCGTCGTGCACGCCAAGGCGATGCTCGTCCTGATCGAGCACAGCGCTCCCGTCGCAGAGGTCGACCACTCGGTCGCCGCGTCCCTGGCGGGAATCGGCGCCAGCGTGAGCCCCGACGACATGCCGAGCCCCTCACCGAAGTCCGAGGTTTCGAGGTAGCCATGCCGAAGCGTCCGGTGTCCACGTACCGCCTGCAGATCAGGGCGGCCTTCGACCTCGACGCGGCGGCGCAGCTGGCGCCGTACCTGCGGGACCTCGGCGCGGACTGGGCCTATCTGTCGCCGCTGCTGGCATCCACAGAGGGCTCGGACCACGGCTACGACGTCGTCGACCCGAGTCGCGTCGACGACGCGCGGGGCGGACCCGAGGGCCTCGATGCCTTCTCGAAAGCCGCGCGATCGGCGGGGCTCGGCATCCTGGTGGACATCGTCCCGAACCACATGGGGGTCGCCGACGCGGCGCAGAACCCATGGTGGTGGGATCTCCTGGCCACCGGCCGCGAGTCGCGGTACGCGGCCGCGTTCGACGTCGACTGGGAGGTCGGCGGGGGCCGCGTGCGGCTCCCGGTCCTCGGCACGTCGTTCGAGCAGGCGGCGGATGCCGGGGAGCTGCGCGTCGAGGCCGACGAGCTGCGGTACTTCGATCACCGGTTCCCGCTCGCACAGGGGTCGGTCACGGCCGACGAGCGGGCGGTGCTGGCCAGCGACCCCACCGACGCGTCGACGGTGCGAGCGGTGCACGAGCGCCAGCACTACGAGCTGATGCACTGGGAACGCGAGGCGGCGGAGCTCAATTACCGCCGATTCTTCGCGGTGTCCTCGCTCGCCGGCATCCGGGTGGAGGACCCCGCCGTCTTCGACGAGGCCCACGCCGAGATCGTTCGCTGGGTCCGATCCGGGCTCGTGGACGGTCTGCGCATCGATCATCCCGACGGCCTTGCGGACCCGGTCGGCTATCTCGATCGCCTCGCGGAGAAGACGAACGGCGCGTACGTGCTCGTCGAGAAGATCCTCGAGCACGGCGAACGCCTGCCGCAGTACTGGGAGACCGAGGGCAC
The DNA here is from genome assembly GCF_049847225.1 of Micromonospora sp. DT81.3. Classification (NCBI taxonomy): domain Bacteria; kingdom Bacillati; phylum Actinomycetota; class Actinomycetes; order Micromonosporales; family Micromonosporaceae; genus Micromonospora; species Micromonospora sp. DT81.3. The sequence goes on along the minus strand of NZ_JBNCNY010000004.1, from coordinate 419,702 downwards.
GACGGGCTACGACGCGATGGGCGACATCGACCGGGTGTTCGTCGACCCGGCGGGCGAGTCTGCGCTCGACGCTCTCGACGAAGACCTGCGGGGGAGCGCCGTGCCCCCGTGGCAGGACCTGATCCACGACACGAAGCGGGTCATCGCCGACACGATCCTTCGCTCCGAGGTGCTGCGGCTGAACCGGCTCCTCGACGAGCCGATCGACGGATCGGACGACGCGATCGCCGAGCTGCTGACGTGCTTCCCGGTGTACCGCTCCTATCTGCCCGACGGCGCCGGGTATCTCGTGCAGGCGGCGGATGACGCGAGGCGCCGCCGTCCGGAACTCACGGACGCGATCGATCATGTGCTCGTGCGCCTCGCCGATCCGGGGCATCCGATGGCCGTCCGCTTCCAGCAGACCAGCGGCATGGTGATGGCGAAGGGCGTGGAGGACACCGCCTTCTACCGGTACACCCGGCTCGGCTCGCTCACCGAGGTGGGGGGCGACCCGTCGGTCTTCGCACTGGATGTCGATGGCTTCCACGACGCCCAGGCGCGCCGGCTCGCCGAGCGCCCCGCCGCGATGACCGCTCTCTCCACCCACGACACCAAACGAGGCGAAGACGTGCGGGCCCGCATCGCCGTCCTGGCGGAGCTTCCGGGGGAGTGGGCCGAGTTCCTGCGGTCCATGCGCGATGTCGTGACCTCCGGGCACGGACCGTTCGACAACCTGCTGTGGCAGGCGATCGTCGGAGCATGGCCGGCATCCCGCGAGCGACTGCACGCCTACGCCGAGAAGGCGGCGCGAGAAGCAGGGGAGGCGACCGGGTGGCTCGCGCCCGAGGCGGCGTTCGAGGCGAGCATGCATGCGGTGGTGGACGCCGCGTTCGACGATCAGCGGGTCGCCGAGCGACTGGCATCCTTCGTCGCCTCGGTCGAGCAGTTCGGCTGGAGCAATTCCCTGGGCGCGAAGCTTCTCCAGCTCACCGGCCCCGGGGTGCCGGACGTCTACCAGGGAAGCGAGCTGTGGGAACAGAGCCTCGTCGACCCCGACAATCGCCGAGCGGTGGACTTCGCCGAGCGCCGCGACCTGCTCGCTCGCCTCGACGGCGGTTGGCTGCCGGATGTCGACGCCTCGGCCGCCGCGAAGCTGCTGGTCACCTCCCGCGCCCTGCGCCTCCGCCGGGATCGGCCGGAGCTCTTCACGCGCTACGTGCCGATGACCGTCACCGGAAGCGCTCTCGACCACCTGATCGCCTTCGACCGTGGCGGTGCGGTCACCGTTGCCACGCGCCTTCCCGCGCGGCTCGCCCGACGAGCCGCGCGCGACGGCTCCCCGTGGGGCGACACGGAATTGCTGCGGCACGCCGGTCCGACCGTGGACGTCCTGACCGGCCGGGTCTTCGAAGGCCACCGCCTGCCCGTCGCCCGGCTGCTCGAGCGCTATCCGGTCGCACTCCTCGCACCCCTGGACGCATACCCCGGAAGGCAGGTCCCATGATCGAAGTCTGGGCACCGCTCGCACGCTCCGTCGCACTGCACCGGCCGGGAGCCGACGGCACCGAACTCACCCCACGCGGCGACGGATGGTTCACCGCCGACGTCTCACTCCGGGGCGGCGAGGAGTACGGATTCGAACTCGACGGTTCGGGTGTCGTGCGGCCGGATCCGCGCTCGCGGCGACAGCCCCGGGGCGTACACGACCTCAGCGCGTGGTTCGATCCGTCTGCCCACCGGTGGGCTGATGGCGACTGGACCGGCCGGCAGCTCGCCGGCTCGGTGATCTACGAGCTGCACATCGGAACCTTCACGCCGGAGGGGACATTCGACGCGGCCATCGAGCGGCTCGATCACCTGGTGCGCCTCGGCATCCAGCTCGTCGAGGTCCTGCCGGTGAACGCCTTCAACGGCACCCACAACTGGGGCTACGACGGAGTGCTCTGGTATGCGGTGCACGAGGTCTACGGCGGGCCGGCCGGGTACCAGCGGTTCGTCGACGCCTGCCACCAGCGCGGACTCGGCGTGATCCAGGACGTGGTGTACAACCACCTGGGCCCCAGCGGCAACTACCTCCCGGAGTACGGGCCGTACCTGCGGGAAGCCGAACGCAACACGTGGGGATCGTCCGTGAATCTCGACGAACCCGCCGTTCGCAGCTACATCGTCGAGAACGCGCTGATGTGGATGCGCGACTACCACGTGGACGGGCTGCGCCTGGATGCCGTACACGCCCTGGTCGACACGAGCGAGCGCCACCTCCTTCAGGAGCTGTCCGAACGCACCGACGCCCTCAGCGCACATGTCGGCCGCCCGCTCACCCTGATCGCTGAGTCCGACATGAACGACGCGACCCTCATCATGCCGCGCGAGGCCGAGGGATACGGCCTGACCGCACAGTGGAGCGATGACTACCATCACGGGCTTCATGTCGCCGTGACCGGCGAGACGGCCGGCTACTACGCCGACTTCGCCCCGCTGTCGGCCCTCGCCAAGGCCGCGACGAAGGGGTTCTTCCACGACGGAACGTGGTCATCGTTCCGCGGCCGCAATCACGGGCATCCCATCGACCCGCAGGTGCCGACGTGGCGCCTCGTCACGTTTGCCCAGGACCACGATCAGATCGGCAACCGGGCGGCGGGCGACCGGCTCTCGCAGACGCTGGACGAGCGGAGCCTGCAGATCGCGGCCGTGCTGACGGTGCTGGCCCCCTACACCCCGATGCTCTTCATGGGCGAGGAGTGGGCGGCGTCGACGCCGTGGCAGTTCTTCACGTCGCATCCCGAGCCCGAGCTCGGCAGGGCCACCGCGGAGGGCCGGATCGAGGAATTCGCGAGGATGGGCTGGGATCCCTCCATCGTTCCCGACCCCCAGGACCCGGAGACCTTCCTGCGCTCGAAACTGAAGTGGGACGAGGCCGAGGGCGGTGTGCACGCACGGCTCCTGGAGACCTATCGGCACCTGATCGCGCTGAGGCGGAGCGAACCGGATCTGAACGACCCGGCATTCGCCTCGCTGTCGGCCGACGTCGATGACGAGCAGCGATGGATCCGGCTCGGTCACGGACGCATCGACATCGCGGTGAACCTGGCCGACGAGGCTCGGCTCGTGCCCGTGCGCGCCGGGGCGGAGGTGCTCTGGGCGACGGATGCCGCCGGCTCCGGGATCGCCGTGGGAGAGCCCGTCACCGAGCCGACCATCAGCCTGGCCGGACGATCGGCCGCCGTGCTCCGCGTCGGGTGACCGAAGCCCGCGCTCCCGGTCGCCCGGTTCACACCGCCGCGGTGGCCGCCGCGTGCCGCGCGAGGACGTCGGAGATGCGGCTCTTGCACCCGCCGCACCCCGTGCCGGCTCGCGTGTCGCGACCGATGCAGGCCACCGTCGCGTTGCCCTGGGCGGCCGACTCCTCGACTTGCTCGACCGTGACGGCGTTGCACCAGCACACCGTCGCGGTGGGCGCGAACGCGTCGCCGTTCTCGCCCGGAACGTAGTCCGGGCCGTCGAAGCGCAGCAGCAGAGACCGGTCGGCGGGCAGCTCGCCGCCCCGCTCGAAGAGCAGCGTCAGCTCGGCGGCCGTCCGCGGCATCCCGACCGACACGAACGCGGTGAGCACGCCACTCTCCGACACCATCTTCACGTAGCGGAGGTGCTCGGGATCGGCCCACAACGACACCTTGCGGTCGCATCCGGGGCGCGGGTCATCGTCCCCCGGCTCGAGCGAGACGTCGCCCACCGCCACGACGTCGACGTGCTCGGCCTTCAGCATGACGAGCGCCTCGCGTTCGGCGTCCATCGCGTCGGCGTCGATACCCCCGCGGTCGGCGGCGGCCGAACCGCCGAGCTCGTCCAGCAGCCGGGCGGCGAGCCAGTCCGCCTGCCGCCACCCGGGGCCGATCAGCCCTGACGGACCGCCCGGAACCCGCGCCGAGGCATCGTCCGGCAGGTGATCGACGATGTGGGCGCAGTCGCCGATGGCGTAGACGTCGGGGTCGCTCCAACTGCGTAGCCGGCGATCCACGAGAACGCCGAACGCCGTCCGAAGCCCGGAGAGGGCAGCCAGCTCCGAGCGGGGGCTCACGCCGCACGAGAGCACGAGCAGGTCGCCCTCGATCTGGTTGCCGTCCGCCGTGATGAGCCGATCGAAGTGGCGTTCGCCGTTCTCGTCTGTGCGGAACTCGACGGACTCGGCCCTGCTGTGCGCGAACACGGCCAGACCGGTGCGCCGCAGCGCTTGGCGCAGCACGCCGCCGCCGCCCCGGTCGAGGCTGCGGGGCATGGGGTATGCCCCGTGATGCACGACGGCGACGCGCGCACCGGCGTGCACGGCCGCGAGGGCCAGCTCCAGCCCCAGCACGCCGGCGCCGAGGATGACGAGCCTACGACCACCCGCGATGGCCGCGCGGACGCGCTCCGCGTCGCCGAGGTCGCGCAACGCAGTCACGCCTGGGGGTAGGGCGTCGTCGCCGGCGATCAGGTCGCCGGGCAGCGACGACAGCGTGCCCGGGTCGCGCCTCGGGCGGGGCACGCCGTCGAGCGTCGGCGTGTTCGCGCGCGAACCGGTCGCCAGCACCACCCGGTCGTAGGCGATCCGCTCACCCGTGCTGAGCGTCGCTGCGCGCGCGCCGCGGTCGAGGTGCCGCACCGATACCCCGGTCATGATCCGCGCGCCCGCTGCCTCGGCGGCTCCGCGGTCGGCGATGGTCAGCGAGTCCCGCTGCATACCGCCGACGGCATACTCCGCGACAAGCACCCGGTTGTATGCGTCATCGACCTCGGCACCGACCACCGTGAGCTGGATCGCGCCGGAACGGACACTCGGCAGCACGTTCTCGACGAAGCGTGCGCCGACGGGGCCGTAGCCCACGACGAGCACGCGCAGCGGTTGCGTCATCCGATCATCGCCTCCTCCAGTCGCCGCACCCGCACCGAGCCGGTCTTGAACTCCGGCATCGACGACACGGGATCCACCCGGTCGGAGGTGAGCAGGTTCGCCGCACCGTCTCCGCCGAAGTGGAAGGGCACGAACACCGTGCCGGGCCTCAGGTCGGTCGACAGGCTCGCCCGGCCCCGCATCGCGCCGCGCGTGTTGTCGAGCTCGACCATCTCGCCATCCTGGACGCCGAGCTCCTGCGCCGTCGCGGGGTGCAGCGTGACCCGCACCTCCGGCTGCGCCGCTGACAGCTCCGGCACGCGCCTGGTCTGCGCGCCGCTCTGGTAGTGCTCGAGCAGGCGACCCGTGAGAAGGGTCAGCTCGCCCACGCCCGGCAGCCGGTCATCCTGCGGGGCGGGCGTCACCGCCACGATGCGTGCGCGGCCGTCATCGTGCCAGAACCGGTCGGCGAAGAGCCGGGGCGTGCCGATCGATCCGGGGGGATACGGCCAGTGTGCGGCGACCCCCGCGTCGAGCAGCGCGTAGTCGATGCCCGAGTAGTCCGCGATCCCGCCGGCCGAAGCGAGGCGGAGCTCGTCGAAGACCTCCTCCGGCTCGGTGGAGTATCGACCGGGGGCGTCCAGTCGGCGCGCCAGCTCGGCGAGGATCCACAGTTCGTCCCGCACGCCTTCCGGAGGCGGGAGGGCGCGGCGTCGGCGCAGCACGCGGCCGTCGAGGTTCGTCATCGTGCCCTCCTCCTCGGCCCACTGCGTCACGGGAAGCACGACATCCGCCAGCGCCGCCGTCTCGGAGAGGAAGAAGTCCGACACGACCAGCAGGTCGAGCCTCCCGAGCGCGGTCCGCACCGCCCCGGCGTTCGGCGCCGACACGACGAGGTTCGAGCCGTGCACGAGCATCGCCCGAGGACCCTCCGGCGTGCCGAGCGAGGCGAGCAGCTCCACTGCCGGCACGCCTGGTCCGGGAATGGACTCGGGGGTCACCCCCCACACCCCGGCGACGTGGGCACGTGCCGCGGGGTCGGTGATCTTGCGGTATCCAGGCAGCTGGTCGCACTTCTGTCCGTGCTCGCGACCGCCCTGACCGTTTCCCTGGCCGGTGAGGGTCCCATACCCCGAGTCCTCGCGACCCGGCAGCCCGAGGGCGAGGGCGAGGTTGATCGCGGCCGTCGCGGTGTCGGTGCCGTCGACGTGCTGCTCGACCCCCCGTCCGGTGAGGATGTAGACACCGCCGCCGGCCGCGAGGCGCCGCGCGACCCGCCGGATAGTGACGACGGGCACACCGGTGACCGACTGCACCCGCTCCGGCCACCAGCCGGCGACACTCCGCCGGAGCGCCTCGACCCCGGTGGTGCGGTCGACGAGGTAGCGGTCATCGGCGAGACCCTCGGCGAGCACGACGTGCGTGATGCCCAGCAGCAGCGCGAGGTCAGTACCGGGGGAGGGCTGCACGTGGATGCCTCGGCCGTCGTCCGCGAGCCGCGCCGTCGCGGTGCGGCGGGGGTCGACGACCACGAGGCCGCCGGCGGCCTGCGCACCGGCGAGGTGCCCCACGAAGGGCGGCATCGTGGCGGCGACGTTCGTCCCGAGCAGGAGGATCGTGGATGCCGCGTCGAGGTGCTCGAGAGGAAAGGGCAGGCCGCGGTCGATGCCGAACGCGCGGTTGCCGGCAGCCGCGGCCGAGGACATGCAGAAGCGGCCGTTGTAGTCGATCCGGCTCGTGCCCAGTGCGAGGCGGGCGAACTTGCCGAGCTGGTAGGCCTTCTCGTTCGTCAGCCCGCCGCCGCCGAACACCGCGACCGCGTCGGCCCCGTGCTCGGCACGGATGGCCGCGAGGGCACCGGCGACGAGGTCCAGCGCGTCCTCCCAGCTCGCGGGGCGCAGCTCGCCGTCGGAACCGCGCACCAGCGGCGTCCGCAGCCGGTCGGGAGCGACCAGCACCTCCGCGGCGGTCCAGCCCTTCTTGCAGAGCCCACCGCGGTTGGTGGGGAAGTCGCGGCCCGCGATCTCGAGAGGGGGCGAGCCCACCCCGCCCGCGTCGCCGGCCGCGCCATCCACACGCGTGAGCGTCATCGCGCACTGCAGGGCGCAGTACGGGCAATGGGATGCGGTGGCCGAAGCGGCGGGAGGGGTGAGCGGTGCCATGGTCAGATCCGAGGTCCTCCGGTGCGGGCGGCGCGACCGTAGGCGAGCCAGGTGATCAGCATCAGTGCGGCGTACGAGCCGACGAAGACGAGGAAGGCGCTGGCGTATGTACCGGATGACTGACGAGACAGGTTGAGCGCCTGCGGGATCAGGAAGCCGCCGTACGCGCCGATGGCCGAGATGAGCCCCAGGGCGGCCGCGGCCTTGCGCTTGGACGAGACATCGCCCCCCGTCAGCGCGTCGCCCCCGCCCCGCAGCGCGAAGACGATAGGGATCATGCGATACGTGGATCCGTTGCCGGCCCCTGCTGCCGCGAAGATCACGAGGAAGCATCCCAGGAACAGCCAGAACTGTCCCGTCGGCAGGGTCGCGGTCACGAGCAGCGTCATCGCCGCCATCACGGCGAACGCGGCCATCGTGACCCGGGCGCCGCCGAAGCGGTCGGCGAGCCGCCCGCCGAAGGGCCGCGCGAGCGAGCCGACGAGGGCCCCGAGAAAGGCGAGGGAGACCGATGCGCCACCGACCGCGATGCCCGAGAACGCCGGGAACTGATCGGCGATGAGCTTGGGGAAGACGCTCGCGAAGCCGATGAACGATCCGAATGTGCCGATGTACAGGAGCGAGAGCAGCCAGAGGTGCGGCTCGCGCAGCGCGGCCGCGGACCCGGCGAAGTCGGCCTTCGCCGACGACAGGTTGTCCATGTACCGCCAGGCGCCGAACATGGCGAGGAGGATGAGCGGCACCCAGATCCAGCCCGCCAGCGGCAGGTTCAGCGTGGCGGCCGCGCCGATGGTGACCACGATCGGAACGACGAACTGGGCGACGGCGGCACCCAGATTGCCGCCGGCGGCATTCAGGCCCAGCGCCCAGCCCTTCTCGCGCTGCGGGTAGAAGAAGGTGATGTTCGACATGGAGCTGGCGAAGTTGCCGCCGCCGAATCCGGCGAGGGCGGCCACGGCCAGCAGCACGGGGAAGGGCGTCTCCGGGTTGCCGACGCAGATCGCCATCGCGACGGCGGGCAGGAGCAGCAGGCCGGCCGAGATGATGGTCCAGTTCCTGCCGCCGACCAACGGGACGAGGAACGAGTACGGGATGCGGAGGGTGGCACCGACGAGGCTCGGGATGGAGATGAGCCAGAAGATCTGGCTGCTGTCCAGAGCGAACCCGGCGGTCGGCAGCAGGACCGCGACGATGCTCCAGAGCTGCCAGATGACGAAGCCGAGGAACTCGGCGAAGATCGACCACTTCAGATTCCGCGAGGCGATGGCGCGTCCGGCGCCTTCCCACTGTGCGTGGTCCTCCGGATCCCATTCGTCGATCCATCGACCGGAGCGGTGAACGAGCGGGCGCGCGGGCGCGGCGACCGTCGTCTCGGTGTCAAGCGCGGTGTCGAGGGTGTCTGTCATCGTGATCTCCCTGAAGCGGGTCGCAACGGATGTGGTGTTGTCAGCGACGCTATGGGCGGGGGATTTCTCGGGCGGATGTCTGTTGTGAACTCTGGGTCTCGAAGTTCTCACCCGGCCGGGACGGGTGTTGTGAGAACCGGGTCCGGTTCCGTGACGTTCAGGCGGTACCCCCGCTTGACCACCGTCTTGATGAGCTCTGGGGCATCGAGCGCTTCGCGCACCCGGGCGATGGCGACCTCGACGGCGTGGGGGTTGGCCACCGAGCGGGGCAGCGCCTCGAGCAGCTCGTGCCGCGAGATGGTGCGTCCGCCGGCGTCGGCGAGCACCGAGAGCACGTCCAACCCGGTGCGGGCGAGCGGGATGAACCGCCCTCCGAGCACGGCTCCGCCGCTGCGCAGCTCGAGGCGGCCGACCGCGGTCTCGATGCCCCGCGCATGACCGCCGCCGAAGTGGGTGACGACCGCGCGCACCAGCGAGCCGAGGCGGCCCCGATCCGGAACCAGCGGGCGGAAGCCGGCGCGCTGCAGGGGGCCGGCGGTGATCGGTCCGACGGCCGCCATCAGCAGGCGTCCGGAATCGGCGTGCTCGACGATGCGGGGGAGCGCCTGCAGGATGTCGGCGGCGGCGAGCCACTCCTGGGCGCCGGGTGCGGACGTGAACAGGATCGCGTCGAACTCCCCGCACGCGGCCGCCGTCACCGAGCGGCGGACGACCCCCGGGTCCGGCGGCGGCCCCCAGCGGTAGACGGTGAGGCTCACGACGTCGGCCCCCGCGGCCTCGAACGCCTCGTCCAATCCGTCCGCGCCCGAGCCGTGGTGCTGCACCGCGATGCGCCTGCCTCGCACTCCCTCGGCGAGCAGGAACTCCTCGAGTTCCGCCGCGGTCTCCGACTCGGCCACCCAGTCGGCCGAGAGGCCGGCCTGCTGGATGGCGCCGCGCGCCTTGGGCCCTCGGGCGACGATCTGCGCGCTCCGCAGCGCCACGAGCAGCGGTTCGAGCAGCCCCGCCTCGTCGGCGGCCTCGATCCAGCCGCGGAAGCCGACGCCCGTCGTCACCACGACGATGTGCGGCGGCTGCGAAATGAGGCGCTCCGTTCGGGCGATGAGCTCCTCATCGTCGATGTGCGGCACGATCGTGAGCGCGGGCGCGAGTCGCACCGATGCACCGTGCCGCTCGAGGGCGGCCGTGAGCTCCCCGGATCGGCGATCGACGGGGAGGAGGATTGTGCAGCCGGCCAGTGCGGCGGACAGCGGCTGGGCCGTCTGCGGCTGCGCCGTGGGCGGCGCTGTCAACGGCGGAGGTGCCACGGGTGGATCGGTGCTCACGTGCGCGCATCACCCACTCGCGTGTCGGGGCTGCGGCTCGCCTCGCCGAGGAGGAGATCGGCCGCCGATACGTGCCCGAAGACCATGACGGCGGGATTGCGGACGCCGGCGGTCGCCGCGGCATCCGCGATCTCGCCGAGCGGTGCACGCGTCGTGCGCTGGCGGTCGCTGTGCCCGTCCTCGACGATCGCGGCGGGCAGGTCGGCCGGCGCTCCCGCCGCCAGAGCGGATGCGGCGAACCCGGCGAGCGCGCTGACCCCCATCAGCACGACCGTCGTCGTGCCGGGATCCCGGAGGGAGGCGAGCGTGGCCTCGGTCGGAGTGTCCTGGCCGTTCACGACGTGCAGCGCCGCCGCCGTCCCCCGGTGGGTGACGGGAATGCCGGCGGCCTGCGGCACCGCCACCACGCTCGAGATGCCGGGTACGACATCGACCGGGATGCCGGCGGCCAGGCACGCGTGCACCTCTTCGCCGCCGCGGCCGTACACGAAGGGGTCGCCGCCCTTCAGCCGGACGACACGACGGCCCGCGAGCGCTCGGTCCACGAGGATGCGGTTGATCTCGTCCTGCGGCACCGGATGGTGCCCGGGGCGCTTGCCCACATCGACGATCTCGACATCGGCATCGAGCTCGCTCAGCACCGCCGTCGGCCCCAGGCGATCGGTGACGACCACATCGGCTTCGGCGAGCAGCCGCCGGCCTCGGACGGTGATCAGGTCGATGGGACCGGGTCCGCCGCCGACGAGGTGCACCTGCCCCACGGACGTCGGGCGCCGCCGGCGAAGCGGCAGCCTGCCCTCGCGAAGCAGGTCGGCGATCGCGTCCCGCAGCACACGGGTGCGCCCCGGGTCGACGCCCTCGGCGGAGACGACCCCGACGATGCTGTCGCCCGAACGGGTCTCCGCCGCGAGCCGCGCGGTGCCGTGGGTGCCGTCTCCCGCGTTGACGCACAGGATGCGCCGCCGTTCGCACGCCGCCGCCACATCGTCATCGACTCGCTGGTCGCCTGTCGCGGTGTGCACCAGCCACGCGTCGTCGAGGTCGTCCGTCCGGAACCCGCGGGCATGCCACTCCAGCCCGGCATCCTCCACGAGGCGTCGGGTGGCGGTCGAGAGCTCCGGCGCGACGACGAGCACGTCGGCGGCGTCGGCGAGGAACCGGCGGATCCGCCGGGCGGCGACATCCCCGCCGCCCACCGCGACCACGCGCCTGCCGGCCAGGGAGATGCCCATCAGAGTCGTCATCGTTCGCTCCACTTCACGAGGATCGTGTCTCCGTCGATCGCGACGGGCCACACGCGCAGGCTCTTCGGCTCCTTGCCCTGCGCGTCGAGACACGCACCGGTTCGCAGGTCGAACACCTGCTTGTACATCGGCGACGCCACCGTGGGGGCATCCTGCCTGCTGCCGACGATCCCGCGGGACAGCACGGAGGCCCCGCTGTACGGGTCGAGGTTCTGCACGGCGTGCACCCGTCCGTCGTGCAGCAGGAAGAGGGCGATCTGCTCGCCGCGCAGAAGTGCGGCGCGACCGCGCTCGATTTCCAGATCGGCGACACGGCACACCGGCACCCACACCGGAGCATCCGCGGTCCTGGCCGGCGGCCGCTCGACGAGGGTCACCGGCGCACCTCCAGAGTCGTGCCGGCGATGAGCACGCCGCCGCCGGCGCGCTCGTCGTCGGTGGCCGGCCGCGGCTGATCCCGCTCCAGCGTGTAGGCGAGCGAGGGGTCGGGTGTCTCGGGCGCGTTGACGAACGAGGCGAAGCGGCGCAGCTTGTCGGGGTCGGCGAGGGTCGCGGCCCACTCGTCCTCGTAGTGCTCGATGTGGGCGGCCATGGCGGCGTCCAGGTCGGCGCAGATGCCGAGGGTGTCATCGAAGATCACGCCGCGGAGCGCATCGATCCCGCCCTCCATCTCCTCGAACCACGGGGCGGTGCGCTGAAGGCGGTCCGCGGTGCGCACGTAGTACATCAGGAAGCGGTCGATCGCCTGCAGGAGGGCGGCGTCATCCAGTCCCTCCGCGAACAGCACCGCGTGCCGAGGGGTGAAGCCGCCGTTCCCCCCGATGTACATGTTCCAGCCGGCCTCCGTCGCGATCACGCCGACGTCCTTGCCTCGTGCCTCGGCGCACTCGCGCGCGCAGCCGGAGACGCCGAGCTTGATCTTGTGCGGCGACCGCAGGCCGCGGTAGCGCAGCTCCAGCTGCACGGCCATGCCGACGGAGTCCTGTACTCCGTAGCGGCACCAGGTCGATCCGACGCACGACTTGACCGTGCGCAGCGACTTCCCGTACGCGTGACCCGACTCGAAGCCGGCGTCCACCAGGCGACCCCAGATCTCGGGGAGCTGCTCGAGGCGGGCGCCGAACATGTCGATGCGCTGGCCGCCGGTGATCTTCGTATAGAGCCCGAAGTCCTTGGCGACCTGTCCGATCGCGAGCAGGCCCTCCGGCGTGATCTCACCGCCCGCGATGCGAGGGACCACCGAGTAAGAGCCGTCCTTCTGGATGTTCGCCATCACGTGGTCGTTGGTGTCCTGCAGCGTGGCGTTCTCGCCGTCGAGCACGTGGCCGGCGCCGAGGGAGGAGAGGATGCTGGCGAGCACGGGCTTGCAGATATCGCACCCGCGGCCGGTGCCGAAGCGGTCGATGATGCCGCTGAAGGTGCGGAGGCCGGAGACCCGCACGGCGTCGAAGAGCTGCGCGCGCGAGAAGGAGAAGTGCTCGCAGAGCGCGGTGCTGAGCTCCGCGCCGGAGCGCGCCAGCTCGGTGCCCACGAGCTTCTTGACCAGCGGCAGGCACGAACCGCACGCCGCGCCGGCGCGGGTGCAGGCCTTGACCCCCGCGACATCGGTGCAGCCATCGTCGGTCACGGCGCACCGGATGGCGCCGGCGGTGACGCTGTTGCACGAGCAGACCAGCGCCTCGTCCGGCAGGTCGCCACCCGCCGGCAGTTCGATGTCGCCCGGGAGGAGGTAGGCGGCGGGGTCCCCGCCCAGAGCGCCCCCGACGAGCGGCCGCAGCATCCCGTACGCGCCCGCGTCGCCGACCAGGATGCCGCCGAGCAGGGTCTTCGCATCGTCCGAGAGCACGAGCTTCTTGTAGACGCCGGCGACGGGGTCGGCGTAGACGACGTCAAGCGCACCCGGGGTTGCGGCGAACGCGTCGCCGAAGCTCGCGACATCCACGCCGTTCAGCTTTAGCTTGGTCGACAGGTCGTAGCCCGGGAAAGTGGCGTCGCCGCCGAGCAGCCGCGTGGCCGCCACCTCCGCCATCGCGTAGCCCGGAGCGACGAGCCCGACGCACTGCCCTTCGAAGCTGGCGACCTCGCCGATCGCCAGGATGCGGGGATCGGATGTCGTGCACGAAGGGTCGATGACGACCCCGCCGCGCGGGTGCACCTCGAGTTCGGCCTTCCGGGCCAGCTCGTCGCGGGGCCGCACGCCCACGGTGAAGACGACGACATCGGCACCCTCGTACGATCCGTCGCGGAACTCGAGCCCGACGACGGAGCCCGATCGATCGGCGTCCAGGCGCGTGGTGACGGCCTCGGTCTTGACCTTGATGCCCCGCGACTCGATGAGGCGCCGCAGCGACGAGGCTCCTCGTTCGTCCAGCTGCGCGGACATGAGCCGAGCCGACGATTGCACGACGGTGCACTCGACTCCGAGTTCCTGCAGGGCGCCGGCGGCTTCGAGTCCCAGCAGACCTCCGCCGATGACCATGCCGTTGAGCGAGCGCCCGAGCTCGGTCGACCGGCGCTCGACGAACGCGCTCAGCGCCTGCACGTCATCGAGGGTTCGGTAGACGAAGCAGCCGTCGTGATCGAATCCGTCCACCGCGAGACGCGCGGCGTACGAGCCCGTGGCCAGCACCAGTCGGTCATAGCCCACCGAGAGGCCGCTCGCCGTGGTGACGCGACGCGCGGAGCGGTCGATGCGGGCGACAGCGTCGCCGCGCACGAAGCGGACGCGGGGGTCGGTGTCGAGGAACGAGGCGTCGAGCGTCAGCTGGTCGGGGGTGGCTCCGCCGAAGAACGAGGTGAGCGCGACGCGATCGTAGGGGTGGCGGGGCTCTTCGCCGATGACGGTGACCTTCCAGCCCTGCCCGGCGCCGCCCTCATCGGCGCCGGCTTCGCCCGCGCCCTCCTCGCCGGCCCCTCCTCCGTCAGCGCGGCTGAGCAGGCTCTCCACGAACCGGTGCGCGACCATGCCCGCACCGACGACGACGACGGAGCGCTCCACGGCGACGGAGCGCTCCACGGCGACGGAGTGTTCATGGCGGGGATCTTGGCCCTGCTGCTCGACCATGTCTGCACGGTAGCCGTCGTGTGTTGCATCGCCGTGTGCGGCATGTTTCCGGGGATCGACGGCGGCGGGCACGTTCTCGTTGCGCTTCGATCGGGGCATGTGCACTCCTCGGGGTCGCGGACCGCAACGCGCACCTGCCGCGTTCCGTCCGTGTCCCCGACGCTACGAAGGACGTGTTTCAGCCCGCGAGCGGCCCGCGTTTCGCCGATCGAACGTTTTCCGCACACGCCGCGAGAGCGGGTTGTGAGAAGTCAGCGATCCTTCGGGTTCCACCGGAACGTCAGCGCGCACACGATGAGCCCTGCCACCAGCCAGATCCCGCAGACCACGGCGATCCACTCCAGCCCCCAGGTGCCGTTCGGCTCGGCCGACTCGAAGCTCTCGGGCAGGAAGACCGCACGCATCCCGGCAGCCGTCCAGCGCAGCGGGAAGAGGCTGGCGACATCCTGCAGCCAGGTCGGGAGGATGTCGAAGGAGATGTAGACGCCCGAGATGAACTGCAGCACGAGCGCCATCGGCACGATCACGGACTGCGCCGACTTGCCCGAGCGCGGAATGCCGCTGACCGCGATGCCGAGGACCGCCGAACAGGAGACTCCGAGCACGAAGACCCACGCGAAGGTCCCCCACGCCTGCGCGGTGTTCGGCAGCGCGACATCCCAGACGGCCCACGCGACCACGATGAGCAGCGCGGCCTGCAGCGATGCCGTCACCGCCACCTGACCCATCTTGCCCATGAAGTAGCTGCCGATCGGCATGGGGGAGCCGGCGTACCGCTTCAGGGTGCCATCGGAGCGCTCCATCGCGATGTCCACCCCGAGATTCTGCAGTCCCGACAGCAGGATGCCCGCCGCCAGCATCCCGGGAAGGTAGTACGCCGCCGCGCTGATCGTGTCACCCGGCGGTCCGAACTCCTGGCTGCTGAACGCGGTCGAGAAGATCGCGAGCATCAGGACGGGGAAGAGGAAGGTGAAGAAGAGGGTGTCGGGCTGGCGGAAGTACGCGCGCACCTCGTAGCCGACGCGCAGCGCGCCGAGCCGCGCCGAGCGGCCACGGGGGAGCGGCGTGATCCACTCCGTGGTCCGCGCGTTCATGCGACGCTCTCTGGGACGGTCACGTCGTCGCCCGCCGACTCGGCGGCCCCGATCATTCCGAGGTAGACATCCTCGAGGTTGGGGCGCACGACCTCCAGGCGGGCCACCTCTCCCAGATCACGGTAGAGGCGCGCGGCGACGGCCGCCGGCTCGGTCGTGCGCTCCTGGTGCATGCGTCCGTCCTGCCACCAGCGCACGACCGGCATGCGCGCCTCGATCCCGCCGAGCCGGTCGATCGGCGCGATGTCGAGAAGCTCGCCGCCGGCGATCACACCGGCACGATCGGCGAGCTGAGCGGCCTCGTCCAGGTAGTGGGTGGTGAGGAGGATCGTCGTGCCCTCGCCCTTCAGCGAGTGGATCAGCTCCCAGAACTGACGGCGCGCGGCGGGGTCGAACCCGGTGGTGGGCTCGTCGAGGAACAGAAGCGCGGGGCGTCCGATGATGCCGATCGCGACGTCGACCCGCCGGCGCTGTCCGCCGGACAGCTTGCGGATCAGGGTCTTGCGCTGCTCTTCGAGCCCCACGGCGGCGATGACCTCGTCGACCTCGCGGGGATGGGGGTACATCGCCGCGAAGTGGGCGAGCTGCTCGCGCACGGTCACCGGGCCGCTCTCGCCCGTCGACTGCAGCACGATGCCCATGCGCGCCTTCCAGTCCAGGCCGCCCTTGCGAGGGTCCACTCCGAGAACGCGCACGGTTCCGCCGGATCGGTCGCGGTAGCCCTCGAGGATCTCGATCGTCGTCGACTTGCCCGCACCGTTCGGCCCGAGCAGGGCGAACGTCTCACCGGAGCGGATGTCGAAGGACACGCCCTTCACCGCCGTCTTGTGTCCGTAGCTTTTGACCAGTCCCTCGACCTCGACCGCGGACGACGTCATATCAGGCGACGCCGAGGTCGGAGCGGTCGGTGAGGATGATCGGCCCGTCTTCGGTGACGGCGATCGTGTGCTCGGAGTGCGCACCCCGCGAGCGATCGACGCTCCGCAGGGTCCAGCCATCGGGGTCGGTCACCAGTTCGTCGGTCGTCTGCAGGAACCAGGGTTCCAGCGCCATCACGAGACCGGCCCGCAGCGGATAGCCGCGCCCGGGTCGCCCGTCGTTCGGGATGTGCGGGTCGCCGTGCATGATGCGTCCCACTCCGTGTCCGCCGAAGTCGGTGTTGATCGAGTAGCCCTCGGCGCGCGCCACGGCCGCGATGGCCGCCGAGATGTCGCCGATCCTGTTGCCGACCGTGGCCGCCGCGATCGCGGCATCCAGTGCCCGCTCCGTCGTGTCGATGATCCGCAGGTCCTCGGCCCGCGGCGTGCCGACGACGAACGACACCGCCGAGTCGGCCACCCATCCATCGATCGCCACAGCGAAATCGAGCGACACCAGGTCGCCGTCACGCAGCGCGTAGTCGTGGGGGAGCCCGTGCAGCACGGCATCGTTCACCGAGGTGCAGATCACCTTGCCGAACGGGCTCGCGCCGAACGAGGGGTGGTAGTCGATGTAGCACGACTGCGCGCCAGCCTCGCGGATGAGCTGATGCGCGTGCTCGTCGATCGCGAGCAGGTTCGTGCCGACCTTCGTCTCGGCGCGGAGGGCGGCGAGGGTCTCGGCGACGAAGCGCCCGGCGGGGCGCATGGCCTCGATCTCGGCGGGCGTTCGCAATTCGATCATCGGGATTCCTCTCGCATCCCCCCATTCTGTCGGATGCATCGGCGCGCGGGCGGTGCGCATGCGGTGCGGAGTCGCTGTGAGCCTGCGGTGACACCGCCGACCGGGCGGTGCTCGGGCGTACCATCGGGGCATGTGGTTGCGGCGCGCGTTCTACGGCTGGCTGCTTCCGGCCGCTTTCCTTCTGCCGTTGTGGCTCCTGATCGGCTGGGGCGTCTTCCGGGCGGGCGGATGGGCGTTCGTCTGGGTGATCTTCCTGGCAATCCCCTCGGTGTTCATCGGCCAGCTCGCCCTGGGGCTGCTCGTGAAGGCCCGCGGTACCGTGAGGGCGCAGCGAGCCGTCTCGTGGTGGGATGTGGCCGGATTCAGCATCTGGCATGCGCTCACCATCGCGTGCGGCTTCTTCGACCCCGCCTGGTTCTGGCCGGCGTTCGTCGGCGCCGTCGTCGTGGGCGTCGGGCTCTTCTGGCTCGTGCTCTGGGAACTCCTCGGAGAGACGAGGGCCAGCACGGTCATCCTCCGGACCACCGGTCCGGACCAGACCGCATACATCCCGCCGCCGACCCCGCCCCGCCGCCCGGAGGTCGAGCACGACGTCATCGTCATCTCCGAACGGCCGCCGAACCCCTAGGTCGCCGCTGATCCTGGGCCGCCGCCCGCCCGCGGGGTTTTGGCCACCCGCCGCATCCGTGGCAGAATGGATCTTCGTGCCGTGACGGCGCTGGGCCTCCGGCCCGGAGCCGTGCATCGCGTTCTGCCTCAGGGGAGCCGAGGATCGTCAGATCCCACCGCACATCACAATCCTTCACTTCATACCCGCGGTCGACCTGTGGCGGCCGCAGAGAGAAAAGATCATGCAGATCCTCGACGCTGTCGATGCGGCATCGCTCCGCTCCGACATTCCCGACTTCGGCCCCGGTGACACCGTCAAGGTGCACGTCAACATCACCGAGGGCACGCGCTCGCGTATCCAGGTCTTCCAGGGTCACGTCATCGGCCGCTCCGGCGACGGCGTGCGCGAGACCTTCACGGTCCGCAAGATCAGCTTCCAGGTGGGCGTCGAGCGCACCTTCCCGGTGCACAGCCCGGTGATCGACCACATCGAGGTCGTCACCCGCGGCGACGTGCGTCGCGCGAAGCTGTACTACCTGCGCAACCTCCGCGGCAAGAAGGCCAAGATCAAGGAGAAGCGCGACTACTGACGCGCATCAGACCTCTCGAGACACCCCGTGGCGGAAGCCGCGGGGTGTCTTGTTGGGGGCGGGAGTGTGCGACCCTTGAGGTGCGGCTCCCGACGTTCGACGAGCCTCGAGTGAGGGATCCCTTTTGACCACCGAGCACAAGAGCACCGAAGGGGCGTCCGGGCCCGTTCCGCTCCCCGAGACGGGCAGGTCGCGCAGGCGCGGCTGGCTGATCTTCCTACGGGATGTCGTCGTCATCATCCTGGTGGCGGTGCTGGTCTCCTTCCTCATCAAGACATTCGTCGTCCGCTCGTTCTACATCCCCTCCGGGTCGATGGAGGACACGCTGCTCATCAAGGACCGCATCCTCGTGGATGAGATCACCCCGCGATTCGGCGACTACGAACGAGGCGACGTCGTCGTCTTCCGCGATCCGGGCGGCTGGCTTCCGCCGTCGACCGAGCCGCCGCGTCATCCGATCATCGAGGGCGCCGACTGGCTGCTCTCGCTCGTCGGTCTCTCCGCCCCGGATTCGGACGACCACCTCATCAAGCGGATCATCGGCCTGCCCGGCGACCACGTCGTCTGCTGCAACCCGATCGGTCAGATCACCGTCAACGGTGTGCCCGTCGACGAGTCCGACTACCTCAAGCTCTCGCCGGGATCGGTGGACGCATCCGCGGATCCCTTCGACGTCGTCGTGCCGGACGCCTCGCTGTGGGTGCTCGGCGACAACCGGGATCGATCGAAGGATTCGCGGTACAACCAGGAGGAGCCCGGCAAGGGCTTCGTGCCCGTCGCCAACGTCGTCGGGCGGGCGTTCGTCATCACGTGGCCGCTGAACCGATTCGGCACCATCAACACGCATCACGAAGTGTTCGCGGGCGTGCCAGAGCCGACTCCCGCACCATGACCCCCGTCGCACCCCGGCTCACCCTCGAGCGGCGTCTGCTGCGCGAGCGGCCGATCGTCATCGCGTGCGACGAGGTGGGACGCGGAGCCCTCGCCGGCCCCGTCGCCGTCGGCGCAGCGGTGATGGACGAACGCGGCGCCCGCAGACGCATCCCGGAGGGTCTTCGCGATTCCAAACTCGTTCCGGAGCCGAAGCGGGCGGAGGTCGCGGCACGCGCGAGCGCGTGGGTGCAGGGGAGCGCCATCGGCTGGGCCAGCGCCGCCGAGGTCGACGAGGTCGGCATCATGCGGGCCCTGGGCCTCGCCGCGATCCGCGCCCTTGCCGATCTGAGCGCCCATGGCTTCCACACCGCCGAGGCGATCGTCATCCTCGACGGGAATTACGACTACATCACCGCCGCCGGCGCACGCGGACTGACCGTGCGGCCGGTGATCAAGGCCGACCGCGACTGCGCGAGCGCCGCCGCGGCATCCGTTCTCGCGAAGGTGGCGCGCGACGCGCTCATGATCGACCTGCACGACGACCTTCCCGCCTACAACTGGGTCAGCAACAAGGGGTACGCGAGTCCCGATCACCGCGAGGCGATCCGCACGCATGGGATCAGCCCGCACCACCGGGCATCGTGGGCGCTGCTGCCGGAGACGCTGTTCTGAGCTCCGATCGTTCGCCATCCCGACCGGCTCTAGGATGGGAACACCATGGATGACGAAGTCTTCGAGGACTACGACCGCGAGCTCGAGCTGGCTCTGTACCGCGAGTACCGCGACGTGGTGTCGCAGTTCCAGTACGTGATCGAGACCGAGCGCCGGTTCTATCTCGCCAATGAGGTCAACGTCGTCCGCCGCGACACCGAGCACGACTTCTACTTCGAGCTCACGATGAACGACGTGTGGGTCTGGGACATCTACCGCGCCGACAGATTCGTCAAGTCGGTGCGCGTGCTGACCTTCAAGGACGTCAACGTCGAAGAGCTGCAGCGCCGCGATTTCGAGCTTCCGCAGGAGCTGTCGCTCGACGAGTAGCACCGCCGGGGCTTCCTCCACACCCCCCGTTCCTTCCCAGCGTTTCGAGCGTCGGGTTCTTCGCCGTCGTTTGTGGATGAGGGGCGGGCAGTCTGCCCTTCATGGCAGACAAGGACGTCCTCGGACGCGCGGGTGAAGACAGGGCGGCTCGCTATCTGGCGGATGCCGGCTACCGGCTGATCGAGCGCAACTGGCGCTCCGCGCAGGGCGAGCTCGACATCATCGCCGTGCGCGGTGTCGAGGTCGTGGTCGTCGAGGTCAAGACGCGCCGCGGCGACGGCTTCGGGCATCCCCTCGAGGCGGTCGACGCGCGCAAGCGCGCCCGGCTCTGGAAGCTCGCGATGGCATGGGCCGGTGCGCATCCCGAGTGGAGCCGGGGGAGGGTCGTGCGGGTCGACGCGATCGCGCTGACGGGGCCGGATCCCGACACGGCCGACCTCGAGCACGTCGAGGACGTGCGATGACGGTCGCTCGCACGTGGGCCGTGGCGCTGACCGGTCTCGAGGGCGCGTTGGTGGAGGTCGAGGCCGACCTGTCCAAGCAGACGCCCGAGTTCCACCTCATAGGGCTCCCCGACAAGGCGCTGGGTGAGGCGGTGCAGCGCGTGCACAACGCGTGCGCGAACAGCGACCTTCCCCTGCCGCGACGCCGGCTCACCGTGAACCTGTCACCGGCCAGCCTGCCCAAGCAGGGCTCCGGTTTCGATGTCGCGATAGCGATCGCATCCCTGGCCACCGAAGGGGCGATGGATGTCGCCTCCGTGGAGCGGACGGTGCACATCGGGGAACTCGGGCTCGACGGGCGGCTGCGTCCCGTGCCCGGCGTCCTGCCGGCCGTGCACGCCGCCGCGCGGGCGGGATTCCGCAGGGCGGTCGTCCCGCACGCGAATCTCGCGGAGGCCGAACTCGTGGATGGGATGACGGTGCTCGGTGCGGCATGCCTCGCGGACGTCGCGCGGTGGCACGGAGCGGATGTCGAGTCACCTCTGATCGATCCGGTCGCGGGACCCCGTGTGGACACCTTCCACCCCGAGCCACCCGACCTCGTCGATGTCGTGGGCCAGCGCGAGGCCGTGGAGGCGCTCATCGCGGCGGCCGCCGGCGGTCACCACCTGCTGATGACGGGACCGCCCGGTGCCGGAAAGACGATGCTCGCCAGCCGGCTGCCGGGCATCCTGCCCGCCCTCGGCGACGACGCGGCCCTCGAGGTCGCCTCGATCCGCTCCCTCTCGGGAGATCCGGTCGCCGGGCTCTCTCGACGCCCGCCCTTCGAGGCGCCGCATCACAGCGCCAGCGTCGCGGCACTCGTCGGCGGCGGGTCGCGGATGGTGCGCCCCGGCGCGATCGCCCGGGCGAGCCACGGTGTCCTCTTCCTCGACGAGGCCGCGGAGTTCGCCACGAATGCGCTCGACGCTCTTCGGCAGCCGCTCGAGTCCGGATCGATAACGATCCATCGCGCGGGGGTGACGGCCGCCTTTCCGGCTCGCTTCCAACTCGTCCTGGCCACCAACCCCTGCCCGTGCGGCAACTACGGCGTCCGCGGAGCGGCGTGCGTGTGTCCCCCTCATTCCATCCGCCGCTACCTCGGTCGCCTCTCGGGCCCCCTGCTCGACCGCATCGACATAGAGCTGGGACTGACCAGGGTGGCGGTGGCGCATCACGCGGAACTGGCGCGCGACGCCGTCACCACGGGCGCCGCGAGGGGGCGTGTCGCGGAGGCGCGAGCGCGGGCGAGCCATCGACTGCATGACACGCCGTGGCGGCTGAACGCCCACGTGTCGGGGCCGTGGCTCCGGCAGGGGCCGCTGAGCCTTCCGCCGGCCGTGCGTCGGCCCCTTGACTCGGCCCTTCACCGCGGCGCGCTGACGCTGCGGGGCTATGACCGCGTTCTGCGAATCGCGTGGACCCTCGCGGACATGGCCGGCCGCACCACCCCCACGACGCACGACATCGGTCGTGCGCTGTTCATGAAGAAGGGCGTCACCCCATGACGATGGATCTGCCGAGCACCCGCGAGATGGTCGAGCGGCTGCGGCCTCTCCGTGGCGGTGAGCCGCTGACCGGTGCCGAAGCGGAGCGGCTGTTCTCGATCGTCGTGTGGAGCGTCCTGGTCGAGCCGGGGGACGGGGTCGCGGGGCGGCTCATCGCAGGCATGGGACCGCACGAGGCCCTTCGCCCCCTCCTGAATGGCGCACTCGAAGCGGCGGTGGTCGGCCGAGCCGACATCACACCCGCCGAAGCGGCCGCGGGCGTGGCCCGCTGGATGCCGCGGCTGGAGGCTCCGGCTGTTCGTGCCGCCATCGACCTCGCAGGGCGGGCGCGGGTGAGACTGCTCGTCCCGGGCGATCAGGAATGGCCCGTCGTGGTCGACGACCTGGGCGACCACGCGCCGCTCTGCCTGTGGGTGCGCGGAGATCCGCAGGCTCTGACCGCCGCGCAGGCATCGGTCGCGCTGGTCGGGGCGCGCGCGGCGACCGGCTACGGGGAACATGTCGCGATGGAGTTCGGAGCCGAACTCGCCGGCCGGGGAGTGACGGTCGTCTCCGGTGCCGCCTACGGCATCGACGGGATGGCGCATCGCGCCGCCCTGGCCGCCGGAGGCCAGACCCTCGCCCTCCTCGCCGGCGGCGTGGACCGGGCCTACCCCGCCGGGCATGCCAACCTGCTGGAGCGCATCGCCGCCGCCGGAGCCGTCGTCAGCGAGGTCCCCTGTGGGGGCGCGCCCACCAAGTGGCGGTTTCTCACCCGCAACCGGCTGATCGCGGCGCTCGGCCAGGCGACCGTGGTCGTCGAGGCCGGATGGCGGAGCGGGTCGCTCAACACGGCCGGACACGCGGCGGCGCTGGGACGACCGCTCGGCGCCGTGCCGGGACCGGTCACCTCTGCGGCCTCGGCCGGATGCCACCGCCTTCTGCGCGAGTTCGACGCGCGATGCGTCACGACGGTCGACGAGGTGATGGAGCTTCTGGGCGGAGGGTGGGCAGGCGGCGAAGGGATGCCGGGAGGACGCGCCACGCTCGGAGGGCGCAGCGCCGAGGAGACCCGCGTGCTCGATGCGCTCACGTCCCGCGCCGGGCGCCAGACCCCGGATGTCGCACGCCGCTGCGGTCTGGCCATCGCCGACGTCGAGGGGGTGCTCGGTCTGCTGGCGATGGATGGCGCGGTCGCCCAGGATGAAAGGGGATGGCGCCGGGTGTCCTCCGCGGTGTGAGCTCCGCCGCCGTCATGCTGGTGTCATGGAGCTCGATGCGGCGGCCGACGCCTTCGCGCTGCACCTCGAACGGGTGCGGAGGCTCTCGCCGGCGACCGTGCGCGCCTATCGTGCCGACCTGCGGGACCTCGCCGCCACCGCCGGACTCGTGCCGCTGGAGCAGATCGACCTCGAGCTGCTGCGCGAATGGCTGTGGAACGCGACGAAGCGCGGTGACGCCCGCTCCACTCTCGCTCGCCGCACCGCGGCCGCACGCTCGTTCTTTGCATGGTGCCTCGACGAGGGGCTCGTGGCCACCGATCCAAGCCTGCGCCTCGTCGCGCCGAAGCGCGGGAGGACCCTGCCGGCTGTGGCGACCGCAGACGCTCTCCGCGAATTGCTGGACGGCTACCAGGTCCGGGCGGAGGCGGGGGATCCGCTCGTCCTGCGCGACCACGCTCTGCTCGAGGTGCTGTACGGCGCCGGCATCCGGGTCTCGGAGCTCTGCGGTCTCGACATCGACGACCTCGACCTCGATCGGGCGACGGCGCGCGTGCTCGGCAAGGGCTCGAAGGAGCGGGTCGTGCCCTTCGGCACTCCCGCCCGCAGGGCGCTCGGGGCCTACCTCACCAGAGGACGCCCGGTCCTTCGTTCACGGATCGACTCGGCGAGACCGACCGCAGGTGCCGCCGTCTTCCTCGGTGCCCGTGGCGGGCGCATCGCCCCGCGGTCCGTGTACGACCTCGTCTCGCGTGCGCTCGGCCCGCTCGTCGGCTCCAGCGCGGTGGGCCCGCACGCCCTGCGCCACTCCGCCGCGACACACCTGCTCGACGGGGGAGCGGATCTCCGGACGGTGCAGGAGCTGCTCGGCCACGCGAGCCTGGGCACGACCCAGATCTACACGCACGTGTCGTCGGAGCGTCTGGCCGCTACCTACCGGTTGGCGCACCCCCGCGCGTGAGCACCGCGGAACACGTCAGTGGAGTGGTTCGCAGCAGGGCACGAGCACCGCGCGGGGCACGCCACCCAAGAGCAGCATCGGGTTGATGTAGCGACCGTCGAGTCGCACGCCGAAGTGCACGGTGCCGGCCGCCGCATGACCGCCGAGCGAGAGGCTGCCGACGACCTCTGCGGGCGACACCGCGGCTCCCGCCTCGAGCCGGCCGTCGACGGGCTCGAGCGTGGTGACCAGTCCATCGCCGTGGTCGATCGTCAGGAGACGCCGGCCGGCGACCTGCCCGGAGAACGCGATGGTCCCCGCCGCCGGTGCCCGGACATGCAGGGTCTCCCGCGGCTCGAGGTCGATCCCGCGATGCCCCGGCGCGTAGTCGTGTGCGGGTGCGACGAAGCGCTCCACAACCCGGAACGACCCCTCGACCGGCCAGACCCAGGCCGTGCCGCTCGCCACACGGAACCCCGCCCCTGTGCTCCACACCGGCTCCGCACCCGAGACCGCCGCCGCGGCCGCGGTGGTCCCCGGCGCGGGCGGCCCCATCCCCAGGAGCACCGCCGCGACAGCGAGCCCGGCGAGGCTCCGTACGATGCGCGGCATCCGCTCATCGTGCGGGGCGTCGCCGTGCGGCCGCAGCGCTTGCCTCAACCTGTGGACGGGTACGCGTGGCAGGCGACCTGTGCAGGAGCCTGCTCGGAACGTGCCGCCTGGTACACTGGATGTCGCACCCCGCTCGTCGGGGTGACTACGCGTGCCCACAGCGCAGGTCCCCAGGTTCATCTCAGGGAAGCGCGGCATCACACCCTATGGTCTCTCCCGCGTGAGCGGGCGTGCGGGTGCGAGCCGGGTACCAGGCTCGCCGGCCGAACGGTCCGGCGGAAACAAACCGAAAGCGGCGCGCACGCGCGCCAGAACAGGAGAACGGCCATGGCCGTCGTCACGATTCGCCAGCTGCTCGACAGCGGCGTCCACTTCGGACACCAGACCCGCCGGTGGAACCCGAAGGTCAAGCGCTTCATCCTCACCGAGCGCAGCGGCATTCACATCATCGACCTGCAGCAGTCGCTGTCGTACATCGACAAGGCGTACGAGTTCGTCAAGGAGACCGTCGCCCACGGCGGCACCGTCCTCTTCGTCGGCACCAAGAAGCAGGCGCAGGAAGTCCTCGCCGAGCAGGCGACGCGCGTCGGCCAGCCCTACGTCAACCAGCGCTGGCTCGGTGGCCTCCTCACCAACTTCCAGACGGTCTCCAAGCGCCTCGCGCGCATGAAGGAGCTCGAGGAGCTCGACTACGAGAACCCGTCCGAGAGCGGCTTCACCAAGAAGGAGCTCCTGCTCAAGAAGCGCGAGCTCGACAAGCTGCACAAGTCGCTGGGCGGCATCCGCAACCTCACCAAGACGCCTTCGGCGCTCTGGATCGTCGACGCCAAGCGCGAGCACCTGGCCGTCAGCGAGGCGCAGAAGCTCGGCATCCCCGTGATCGGCATCCTCGACACGAACGCCGACCCGGACGAGTTCCAGTACCCGATCCCCGGCAACGACGACGCGATCCGCTCGGTGGGGCTGCTCACGCGCATCATCGCCGACGCCGCCGCCGAGGGCCTCATCCAGCGCCACCAGCCGACCGATGAGTCGGCTGGCGCCGAGCCCCTCGCCGACTGGGAGCGCGAGCTGCTCGAGCAGCCGACCGTGGAGGGTGCGCAGGACGTCTCCCTGGCAGCCGCCGCGACCGACGCGGATGCCGCCGGCGCCGAGGCGCACGACGCGTCCATCGCCGCCGCCGCGGGCCTGTCCGCCGAGGATGTCGCCGCCGTCGAGGCCGCCGCGGCCACGGGTGACGCCGACGCGACCGCGGATGCCGAAGAGGCCGCCGTGGCCGATGTCGTTCCGACGGACGCCGCCGGCGCGTCCGAGTCCGACCGCTGATCCAGCGGACAGCCCCGTAATCTCCGCCGCGGCGGGCCGCACGACCGGCCCGCCGCGGCATCCACGAGAACTCACCACCAGCAAGGAGCCGCCACACATGGCAAACTTCACGATCGCCGACATCAAGGCCCTGCGCGAGCAGCTCGGCACCGGCATGGTCGACACCAAGAAGGCTCTCGAAGAGGCCGACGGCGACGTCGAGAAGGCCGTCGAGATCCTGCGCCTGAAGGGCGCGAAGGGCAACGCCAAGCGCGCCGACCGTTCCACGAGCGAGGGCCTGGTCGTCGCGCGTGAGCAGGACGGCAAGGTCACCCTGGTCGAGCTCGCCTGCGAGACCGACTTCGTCGCGAAGAACGACCGCTTCATCGCGCTGGCCGACAAGATCGCGGATGCCGCGGCCGCCGTCTCCGCCGACTCGGCCGAGGCCGCCCTCGCCGCCCCTGCCGGCGCCGGCACCGTCGAGACGCTGATCTCCGACGAGGCCGCCATCATCGGCGAGAAGGTCGAGCTGCGCCGCGTCCGCACGCTGACCGGCGACGCGTTCGAGATCTACCTGCACAAGACGAGCAAGGACCTGCCCCCGCAGATCGGCGTGGTCGTCGCCTACTCCGGGACCGACGCCGAGACGGCGCGAAGCATCGCGCAGCACATCTCGTTCGCCAACCCCACCTACCTCTCCCGCGAGGACGTCCCCGCGGCCGAGGTCGAGAAGGAGCGAGACATCGTCACCGAGATCTCGCGCAACGAGGGCAAGCCCGAGGCCGCCCTGCCGAAGATCGTCGAGGGCCGCGTGAACGCCTTCTTCAAGCAGGTCGCCCTGCTCGACCAGGACTACGCGAAGGACAACAAGCTCTCCGTCGCCCAGGTCGCGAAGAATGCCGGGATCACGATCACGGACTTCGCGCGCTTCAAGGTCGGCGCGTAACACCCTGCAAGGACCCGCATCGCATTCCGCGATGCGGGTCCTTTTTCTCTGCCCGGCCCGAGCACAGTAGTTTTGAACCGCCGACGATTGGATGACACGTGATCGATGAGACGACCGGACGCCGACGCGTTCTGCTCAAACTTTCAGGAGAGGCGTTCGGAGCCGGCCAGTTGGGAGTCAACCCGGACGTCGTGAGCCAGATGGCGCAGGAGATCGCCGCGGCCGTCGACCGCGTGGAGATCGCGGTCGTCGTCGGCGGCGGCAACTTCTTCCGGGGCGCGGAGCTCAGCCAACGCGGTATGGACCGCGGGCGTGCCGACTACATGGGCATGCTGGGCACCGTCATGAACGCCCTCGCCCTGCAGGACTTCCTCGAGCAGGCCGGCGCCGCCACCCGCGTGCAGTCGGCCATCGCGATGACCCAGGTGGCGGAGCCCTACATCCCTCGTCGCGCGGAGCGGCACATGGAGAAGGGTCGCGTCGTCATCTTCGGTGCCGGTGCGGGTCTCCCGTACTTCTCCACCGATACGGTGGCCGCACAGCGGGCGCTGGAGATCGGCGCATCCGAGGTGCTCGTCGCCAAGAACGGTGTGGACGGGGTCTACACCGCCGACCCGCGCGTCGATCCGACAGCGACGAGGATCGACCGCATCACGTACCAGGATGCGCTTCAGCGGGGGCTCAAGGTCGTGGACTCCACCGCGTTCAGCCTGTGCATGGACAACCGCATGGACATGCGCGTGTTCGGCATGGAGCCGGCGGGCAACGTCACACGGGCGCTTCTCGGCGATGAGATCGGCACGCGCGTCACCGCGTGATCCCCGTGCCGGGGGACCCGCCCCGGCTACACTGGATCCCAAGCTTTACCGAATGGAGTGACCGTGATCACGGACGTCTTGGCGGATGCCGCAGCGCGTATGGACAGGGCCGTCGAGGCCGCCAAAGAGGACTTCTCGAGCGTGCGCACCGGCCGTGCGAACCCGCAGCTCTTCCAGAAGATCCTGGTGGACTACTACGGCACGCCGACGCCGCTGGCCCAGCTCGCGTCGCTCAACAACATCGAGGCGCGCACGATCGTCGTGACGCCCTACGACAAATCGGCTCTGAAGGCCATCGAGCAGGCGATCCGCGACACCCCGAACCTGGGCGCGAACCCGACGAACGACGGCAACATCGTTCGCGTCACGCTTCCCGAGCTCACCGAGGAGCGCCGCAAGGAGTTCGTGAAGATCGTTCGCTCGAAGGGCGAGGACGCCAAGGTCCACGTCCGCGGCATCCGCCGCAAGGCGAAGGACGACCTCGACGCTCTCAAGTCCGACCTGGGTGAGGACGACATCGCCCGCGGGGAGAAGGAACTCGACGCCGTGACGCGTGCCCGCGTCGACGCGATCGATGAGGCGCTCAAGCGCAAAGAGACCGAGCTCCTCGAAGTCTGAGGCTCACCTCATGAGCGACGTGCCCGACGGGAACCCGCCGACTTCCGACACTCCGCCCGTTTCAACGACCCCACCCGCTTCAACGACCCCGCCCGCCTCGACGACTCCGCCCGCCTCAGCAGCCCCGCTGACGCGTCGCCAGGCGTCGAAGTCGCGAGCGTCCCAGCCGCCCACTCCGGAGGCGATCCAGATGCAGCTGCGCGCAGCGCGCAGCGAGTTCGAGCATCAGGTGGCGCACGCCCGCGACCAGTTCGACGAGGCGAACGAGCGCATCAAGGAGCGCACGGGCCGCAACCTCATCGTCGCGATCGTCATCGCACTGGGGCTCGGTGCGGTGCTCGTGCTCTCGCTGATCTTCTTCAAGTGGCTCTTCGTGATCTTCGCGCTGGCCGCCAGCGTGCTGGTCACGTTCGAACTGGGCCGCGCCCTTCAGGCCAGTGGACGCCGGGTCGACCTCGGGCCGCAGCTCGTCGTCGGCTCCATCCTCGTCGTCTCCGCCTTCTTCATCGATCTGTGGCTGCATTGGGTACTTCTCTTCGCCGCCGTGGCGATCGTGCTCGTCTGGCGGATGCTTGCCCAGATGATCGCGAAGGACGGTCGCACCTACGGAGACGTGCTCAGCGACGTGCTCGTCGGCGGGCTGATCCAGCTGTACGTCCCGTTCCTCGCGAGCCTCGGCGTCGTGCTCCTGCGACAGGACGGCGGCGAGTGGTGGGTGCTGGCGTTCATCATCGTCGTCGTCGCCTCCGACACGGGCGCGTACGCGTCCGGCCTTGCCTTCGGCAAGCATCCGATGGCCCCCAGGATCAGCCCGAAGAAGACGTGGGAGGGCTTCGCGGGCGCGGCTCTCGCGGCCCTCGTCGCGGGTGTGCTGCTCGCCCTCTTCATGCTGGGTCTTCCGTGGTGGACGGGCCTGATCATCGGCGCCCTCATCCTCGGCACCGCCACTGCGGGCGACCTGGGCGAGTCGATGATCAAGCGAGACCTCGGCATCAAGGACATGAGCTCGTGGCTGCCCGGTCACGGCGGTGTGCTCGATCGGCTCGACTCCATCCTTCCCAGCGCCACGGCCGCCCTGGCGCTCTACTACCTCCTCTCTCCATTGGCGGCCTGATGACGACCTCCGAAGACACCCCCGCTCAGCTGTCGCCCGCGCCGTTCCCCGACGCGCCCCGCCGGCAGCGGGGCTATGACCGCCGCGCGGTCGACGAGTTCCTCGCGCGCGCCCGCGCGTCGTTCGAGAAGACCGGCTCCGAGGGGGAGCTGATCGACGCGGCCGCCGTGCGACAGGTGGCGTTCCCGCTCGTGCGCGGCGGCTACTCGATCGCCGCGGTCGACGGCGCGCTCGGACGTGTCGAGGACGCGTTCGCGGCCGTGGAGCGGGAGCGCGAGGTGACCACGGCAGGCGCCGAGACCTGGGTCGAGCGGGCGCGGGATCACGCGCAGGAGATCCTCGAGCACCTCGCGCGACCCAGGGGCCGCCGCTTCGCGCGGACGAGCTGGCTGACCTTCGGCTACCGCATCGACGAGGTCGACCTCATCTCCGACAAGCTGGCGCGCTACTTCGAGAGCGGCGACCCGGTGACGGTCGATCAGGTGCGGGCGGTGGCATTCCGCATGCAGCGCGCCGGGTATCGGGAAGAGCAGGTGGATGCCCTGCTCGACGCCGTCGTCGACGTCATGCTCGCCGTCCGCTGACCCCGCCCCAGCCGGCGAGCGTGGTATCGGATGGCGATCATCGCGCTCGGATGGCACATCGGTGCCCGCATCGATAAACTCGGGCCATTGTGACTTCGGGTGGAGAGATGGTTCCGGCGTCATCCCGCGGGGTGGCGCGCACATCGACGGCACGCGGAGCGGGGCAGCGCACTCGTCGTTCGGCGGCTCCGGCCCGGGCGAGGTGGAGCCGCCGACGCGGCGTCCTGGGCGTCTTCGCAGCCCTTTCCGTCGTGGGTTTCATCGGGGCGTACGTCGGTCCGACCGGTGCCGCGCTCGCTGAGGCCGTCCCGGCCGTCGCCCCGTTGTCCCTGTACTCGACCGCCGTGATCGACGCACAGTCGTACGAGGTCGAGACCGCCCCCGAAGCGGAGCCGGCGACGCTCGACCGAGGGAACTACACGGTGTACGTGACGCCCAAGCCGACGCCCCCTCCGACTCCCGTGGCCACGTCCACGGGCAGCACGTCGGGGGCGCGCTGGTCCCCGCCCTTCGTCACCCCCGATCCGGGCAGCGCCCAGGCGATCGCGTACGAGATGGTGCTGGCACGGGGCTGGAGCGACGCCGAGTTCGGCTGCCTCGTCGCCCTGTGGAACCGCGAGTCCGGCTGGCGCGTCAACGCGTACAACGCCGGCAGCGGTGCCTATGGCATCCCGCAGTCCCTCCCTGGCAACAAGATGGCCTCCGCCGGCGCCGATTGGGAGACCAACCCGGCGACCCAGATTTCGTGGGGACTGGGTTACATCGGCGGCCGGTACGGAACGCCGTGCGGCGCCTGGGGCCACTCGCAGTCCACCGGCTGGTACTGACCCCGTGCCGCGGTCCCACCGCCGGCGTCCGGACCCGTCCGGCGACGACGACTCGTTCGAGCACCTGCTCGCCGGCTGGAAGCGCACGGAGTACCGCCGAGGCGTCGAGTGGACGGTGCAGCCCGTCTCAGGTGCTCAGGCCGTGAAATCCTACGTGTGCCCCGGCTGCGGACGATCCATCGATATCGGCCTCGCGCATCTCGTCGCATGGCGCGCCGACGGGGTGCTCGGCGCCGAGGCCGATCTGGCCGCGCGAAGGCACTGGCATACGCACTGCTGGAAGATCGGCCGCTGATGAAAGGTGCTGAGTTCATGGAGATCCGCGGACCCGTCGAGCTGCCCGCACGGCGAGAAGACATCGAACTGCAGACCCTCGATGGGCTGACGCTCGTCGGTGAGCTGTCGCTGCCGGTCGATCGCGAGCCGGTCGCGACCCTGGTGACCCTGCACCCGCTGCCCACCGCGGGGGGATTCATGGACTCCCACATCCTCCGCAAAGCCGCGGCCCGCCTCCCGGCGCTGGCCGACCTCGCGGTGCTGCGGTTCAACACCCGCGGAACGGCGTCCCCTCGTGGCACGAGCGACGGCGAGTTCGACGGCGGCCGCGCGGAGGCCTTCGACGTCGCGGCCGCGATGGACCTCGTTCGCGACCGCGCACTGCCGGAGCCGTGGCTGGTCGGATGGTCGTTCGGCACGGAGCTCGCGCTCAAGTACGGCCGTGACCACGACGTACGAGGCGTCATCCTGCTCTCGCCCCCGTTGCACCGGGCCACACCCGAAGAGGTCGCGGCGTGGGCGGGGGACCACCGCCGCGTCGTCGTGCTGGTTCCCGAGTTCGACGACTACCTCAGGCCGGATGCCGCCACCGAGCGCTTCGCGTCCGTGCCCGACGCCACGCTGATCGCCGTGGAGGGCGGCAAGCACCTGTGGGTGGGCGAGTCCCAGACCCGCCGGGTTCTCACCGAGATCGTCGGCGTCGTGAATCCGTCAGCGCTGCCGCTTCCCGAGGAGTGGCCGAGCCCCTGAACCCCGCTCGAGCCGGGCGGTGGAGCGTGCGTCAGAGCTCGTTCATCCGCGGGATGACCACCTGGCGGTAGATGATCAGCACGCTCGCGGCCACCGGAATGGCGATCAGCGCGCCGAGCAGGCCGAGCAGCGACCCGCCGGCCAGCGCCGCGATCACCACCACCGCGCCGGGCACCGACACCGCACGGTTCATGATTCGCGGCGAGATGATGTATGCCTCGATCTGCATGTAGATCAGGTAGTAGATCGCGGCGATGAGCGCCGTCGTCGGCGAGCCGAGGCCCGGGATCAGGCAGGTCAGCACGATGATCGTCGATCCGGTCAGCGTTCCGACGAGAGGGATGAGGGAGAAGAAGAAGGCGACGACCGCCAGGACGGCCGGAAAGGGAGCGCCGATGATCGTGAGGAAGATGGCACTGAGCACGCCGTTGAGCACGCCCATGCTGACCTGGCCCATGACGTAGTAGCCGACGGAATCGGTGATCTGCTCCGAGAGATCGATGAACCGAGCGCGCTTGGAGGCGGGGACCAGCTGGTAGATCGCCGCCTTGAGCGACGGCGTGGAGGCCGTGAAGTAGATGGTCAGGATGAGGATGATGAACGCGCCGGTTACCCCCGCCAGGATGGATGCGCCGAGCGTGATGACGCTCTCGCCGATCGATGCATAGTCGAGGCCGTTGAGCCAGTCCTCGATGGATGTGAAGATGAACTCCACGTCAAGGTTGGGGAAGACTCCGGCGACCCATCCCTTGACATCGTCGATGCTGGTGCCGCTCTCGACGAGCTCGGTGATCGCCTTCACGAGCTGACCGATCTGCTGGGAGATGATCGGGATCAGCAGCAGGACGATCCCCGCAAAGATCGCCAGGACGGCGAGGATCGTGATGAGCACGGCGGCCCAGCGGGGGAGCCCTCGGCGCTCGAGCCAGTTCACGGCCGGGTCGAGCCCGAGCCCCAGGAAGAGTGCGGTGCCGACGTACAGCAGGATGGTGGACAGCGTTCCGATGCTGTTGAGAAGCACGATGCCGAGCCCGACGCCGAGCGTCGCGACGAACGCGACGCGAAACGGATTGTGCACCTTCATAGGGGCTCCTTGCTTGCCGTGGCGAGGCATCCAGTTGTCTCGTCAGACTACGGCGGGAATCGGCACGGACGGCGGTGGGCGCGCTCCTGGGTAACTTTCAGGTCGCCTTCGCTAGTCTGAAACGTCGAGTGTGCGGACCCCCGGGCTCTCCGGTCGGGTCGAAAAGGGAGTTACTTCGTGCGTTTTGTGTGGGCCATCGCGGCGTTCTTCCTCGCCGCGGTGCTGATCGGAGCCGGCATCGCCCAGCGAACCGTCTTCCTCGGACCCAAGACGGAACAGGCGTCCATCTCCGTGACCGAGGACCTTCCGTACACCCTCATCGACGGGGAGGTGCTCAACAGGCTTCCCGGCGCCCAGACCCTGATGGTCCGCGGCGAGGGGACGATCTTCGCCGCCTACGGCCGCACGAACGACCTGCAGGCGTGGCTCGCCGACACCGACCACAACGAGGTCACCCTGGACGGAGACGAGATCGTCTCCGAGGCGATCGACGCCGTCGAAGCTGAGCCCGGCGAAGAGGCTGCCGAGGGCGAAGCCGGTGCCCAGGCCCCCGCGGAGGGCGACGCCGCCGCGGCCCCACCGGAAGGCGACGCGGCCGAGGCGGGACCCGCGCGCACGCCGGCGGGCTCAGACCTCTGGCTCGACGAGTTCGAGCAGGAGGACGCGCTCATCACGCCTCTGCAGCTGCCGTCCGAGATGAGCGTGCTCATCGCCTCCGACGGCATCGAGCCCGCGCCGAGCGACGTGACGGTGTCGTGGCCGCTGGACACCTCCACACCGTGGGCCGGTCCGCTCATCGCTGTCGGCGGCATCCTGATGTTCCTCGGTGTGCTGCTCTACGTGCTCGGCATCCGTCACGCGCGTCGTTCGCGCGGACCGCGACGCAAGGGCCTTCCTCCGCTCGCCGAGACCCAGCCCATCGACATCGCGGTGGAGGGGTCCGACAAGGGCGTCATCAGCGCCGGCCGCCCCCGCAAGGCGCTGGCCCGCGGTCGCCGCGCCTACGCGATCATGCCGATGGTCGCCGTATCCGCGCTGCTGTTCACCGGGTGCTCGCCGGACTCCTGGCCGCAGATGTCCTCCTCGCCCACCCCCAGTGAATCCGCGACTGTTCTCGTGCAGGAGGGTCAGCAGGCGCCGGCCGTCACGCAGGCCCAGGCGGAGCGCATCCTCTCGCGCATCTCGGAGTCCGTCGCGGCCGCCGACGAGGCGATGGACCCGGCGCTCGCCGCCGATCGCCTCGATGGGGCGGCCCTCGCCGAGCGTGCCACGAACTACAAGCTGCGTGCCGCGATCGCCGACCACACACCTCCCACGCCGATCCCCGACAAGCCGCTCGAGATCCTGCTTCCGCAGGCCTTCGACGATTGGCCGCGCACCTTCATGTCTGTCGTCGCCGATGACCAGGACGAGACCGTCCCGCCGATGATCATGCTCCTCACGCAGGAGGACGCCTGGTCGCCGTACAAGCTGACCTACGCGGCGAGCATGGAGGCGTCCGTCGAGCTGCCCCCGCTCGCTCCGGCGGCCATCGGCGCCCCCCGGGTCCCGGCCGACTCGTCCTTCGTGGCGATGCCGCCGGAGGACCTCGCGGTCGCGTACGCCGACGTGCTGAACAAGGGCGAGGACAGCGAGTACTACGACATGTTCGATGCGACGACCGACCAGTTCCGCGTCACCGTGGCGACCGATCGCCAGCGCCGCCTCGACGCGTTCAACCAGACGGCCGCCTCGACGGGCAGCCTGACCTTCGAATCCACCCCCGGCACGTTCGAGCCCGTCGCCCTGGCGACGCTCGAGAGCGGTGCCATCGTCGCCATCACGGTGAACGAGACCGACACCGTCAAGCCGACCACACCGGATGCCGTCATCAAGCTGACGGACAACCCGACGGTGAAGACCCTCACCGGAGTGGATCAGTCCTCCACCGGTTTCTCCACGACGTTCGGCGATCAGCTGTTCTTCTATGTTCCCGGGCAGGGTTCGAATGAGAAGATCAAGCTGCTCGGCTACGGTTCCAACATCCTCGATGCGAAGGTGATCCCTTGAGCAATGCCCCCGGCGCCGTGATGCGCGGCGCGGTCGACCTGTCAGCACTCCGCAATCGGCCGGAGGCACCCGCTCCGGGCGCTCCCGCGTCCGCGGGCGGCGCCCCTGCGGCATCCGTCCCCTCTCTCGTCCTGGATGTCACCGACGCCACGTTCGGTCAGGTGCTGGAGCTCTCGCGCACCGTTCCGGTCGTGGTCGACCTGTGGGCCGAATGGTGCGGGCCGTGCAAGCAGCTCAGCCCGATCCTCGAGAAGGTCGTCCTCGAGCTGGGCGGGCGCCTCGTGCTCGCCAAGGTGGATGTCGATGCCAACCCGCAGCTCGCGCAGGGATTCCGCGCCCAATCGATCCCGATGGTCGTCGCCCTCGTGGGCGGCCAGCCCGTGCCGTTGTTCACGGGCGCGGTGCCCGAGCAGCAGGTGCGCGAGGTCTTCGCCCAGCTGCTGCAGGTCGCTGCCCAGAACGGTGTGACCGGAACGGTGGCCGTCGACGGCTCCGACCCGGCGACGGCCGAGACCGACGACGTGGAGCCGGCGCTGCCGCCGCTGCACGCCGAAGCGTACGACGCCATCGAGGCCGGCGACTACGCGCGGGCCGTCTCGGCCTACGAGCGCGCCCTCGCCGAGAACCCGCGCGACGAGGATGCCCGTGCAGGACTCGGGCAGGTGCGCCTGCTCGCTCGCGTGCAGGCGCTGGACCCCCAGTCGGCGCGCGCGGCCGCGGCCGCCGACCCCCGCGACATGGACGCCCAATTCGCGGTCGCCGATCTGGACATCGCCGGCGGGCACGTCGAGGATGCCTTCGTGCGCCTGCTCGACCTTTTCGCGGACCTGCCGACCGATGCCAGGGGTCCCGTCAAGGATCGACTGCTCGAGCTGTTCGCGCTGGTCGGAGACGCCGATCCTCGCGTGCTCGCGGCACGCCGCAGCCTGGCGTCGTTGCTCTTCTAACCCGCCTCAGCCCTGAGTGGGGCTCGGGATGTGCGCCTCCGGGTCGTGGCGCAGCCACAGCACGCCGAGCGGCGGGAGCACGAGCGACGCGCGCGGCGAATCCTTCTCGCGCTCGTGCGCGTAGACGACGCCCATGTTGCCGACGCCCGAGCCGCCGTACTCCTGGGCGTCGCTGTTCAGCACCTCGTGCCACACGCCCGCCTCGGGCAGGTCGAGTTCGAACCCGTGCACTGGCACGCCGGAGAAGTTGCCGATCACCGCAACGGTGTTGCCGTGCCAGTCGCGACGGGTGAAGGCGACGACGTTCGGATTCCACACCGGGCCGCCGATGCGCGAGAAGGCGGCGCCATCGCTGTCGCGCGCCCACAGGGCGGAGTGCTCCTTGTAGGTGCGGTTGAGAACGCCGACGAAGCCGTGCAGCTGCGCGTGCGACGGCTGGTCGAGGATCCACCAGTCCAGCCCGCGGCCCTCGGCCCACTCGGAGAGCTGACCGAACTCCTGGCCCATGAAGAGCAGCTGCTTGCCCGGGTGCCCCCACTGGTACGCCAGGAACGCACGCAGGTTGGCGAGCTTCTGCCAGTGGTCACCGGGCATGCGCGAGAAGAGGCTGCCCTTTCCGTGCACGACCTCGTCATGGCTGATCGGCAGCACGAAGTTCTCGCTGAACGCGTAGACGAAGGAGAACGACAGCTCGCCCTCGTGGTGCGAGCGGTACATGGGGTCGCGTGCGAAGTACTGCAGCGTGTCGTTCATCCAGCCCATGTTCCACTTGAAGCCGAAGCCCAGGCCGCCGCGGCTGGTCGGGGCGGTCACCCCCGGGAAGCTCGTGGACTCCTCGGCGATCATCACGATGCCGGGGTAGCGCTTGTACGCGGTGGCGTTGACCTCCTGCAGGAAGTGGATGGCCTCGAGGTTCTCCCGGCCGCCGTGGATGTTCGGCACCCACTCGCCCTCTTCGCGGGAGTAGTCGAGGTAGAGCATCGATGCGACGGCGTCGACGCGCAGGCCGTCGACGTGGAACTCCTCGAACCAGTAGAGCGCGTTGGCGACGAGGAAGTTGCGCACCTCGTTGCGGCCGTAGTCGAAGATGTACGTTCCCCAGTCGCGATGCTCGCCTCGCCGGGGATCCGGATGCTCGTACAGCGGATCGCCGTCGAACCGCGCGAGCGCGAACGAGTCCTTCGGGAAGTGCCCCGGAACCCAGTCCATGATCACGCCGATGCCCGCCTGGTGCAGGCGGTCGATCAGGTAGCGAAGGTCGTCGGGTTGGCCGAAGCGGCTCGTGGGGGCGAAGTACCCCGTCACCTGGTAGCCCCATGATCCGCCGAACGGGTGCTCCGCGAGCGGGAGGAACTCGATATGCGTGAACCCCTGGCCGGCGACGTAGTCGATGAGCTGATCGGCGGCGTCACGGTACGACAGGCCGGGTCGCCAGGACGCGAGATGCACCTCGTAGACCGACATCGGCTCCGAGACGGGGGTCGACTTCGCGCGGCGAGACATCCATCCGCCGTCGGCCCACGCGTAGGCCGACTCCGTGACCACGGATGCCGTGGCCGGCGGCACCTCGGCGAAGCGTGCCATCGGGTCGGCCTTGGTCACCCACCCGCCGTGCCGCGAGAGCAGCTCGAACTTGTAGGCGGCGCCGGCGGCGACGCCGGGCACGAACAGCTCCCATACGCCCGTGCCGCCCATCGACCGCATGGCGTGGTTGTTGCCGTACCAGCCGTTGAAGTCGCCGAGCACACGCACCGCACGGGCGTTCGGCGCCCAGACGGTGAACGACGTGCCCTGCGTGCCGCCGTGCTCCCGCACGTGGGCGCCGAGCACCCGCCACAGCTCCTCGTGCCGGCCTTCGCGGATGAGGTGCAGATCGAGCTCGCCTATGGTGGGGCTGTGGCGGTAGGGGTCATCGGCCTCCCAGTCCGGGCCGCCCTCGTAGGAGGCGATCACCCGGTAGGCCGTCACGGGTCCGACGTAGGAGCCCTCCCAGATGCCGGACCCCTCGTGCGCGAGGGGCACGTCGGTGCCATCGATGAGGACGGCGCGCACCGCGGTCGCGAGCGGGCGCTGTGCGCGGATGACCGTGCGGGTGCCGTCGAGATGGGCGCCGAGCACGCTATGGGGATCATGGTACGACCCGGAGGCGACGGCCTCGAGGAGAGATGCATCGAGCGAGGTCATCATCGGCCCTTCACGGTCAGGATGTGGACGGGTTCGTTGAAGGCGTCGAGCCGCACGAAGTTGTGGTCGGACCACGTCCAGGTGGCGCCGGTGATGAGATCCTCGACGTCGAAGGGCTCGCCGGGCGCGACGCCCCAGAGGCGGGTGTCGAGGTGAACCATCGTCTGCCGCACCGAGTGCGGGTCGACGTTCGCCACCACGAGGACCGTGTCCGCCGCACCGGTGGGCGAGAGAGCGGCGTCGAGGTGCTTCGAATACACGAGGATCGCGTCGTCATCGCTCCAGTGCACGCGCAGGTTGCGCAGCTGCAGGAGCGCCGGATGCGCCCGGCGGATCTCGTTCAGGCGGCGCAGATACGGGGCGAGCGAGTCGCCGCGTTCCTCGGTCCCCGGCCAGTCCCGCAGCTTGTACTCGTACTTCTCGTTGTCGATGTTCTCTTCCGAACCGGGGCGCGCGACGTTCTCGAAGTGCTCGTAGCCGGCATAGACACCGTAAGTCGGAGCGCCCGTCGCGGCGATGGCCGCGCGGATCTTGTAGGCGGGACGACCCCCGTACTGCAGGTACTCCGTGAGGATGTCGGGGGTGTTCACGAAGAGGTTCGGCCGCAGGAAGTCGGCCGTCTCGGTCGCGAGTCCGCTGAGGAAGGTCTCGAGCTCCTCCTTGGTGTTGCGCCAGGTGAAGTATGTGTAGCTCTGCTGGAATCCCGCGGACGCGAGGCCCTGGAGGGGAGCCGGGCGGGTGAACGCCTCGGCGAGGAACACGACGTCCGGGTTCTCCGCCGTCACGGTGCGGATCAGCCACTCCCAGAACTGCAGCGGCTTGGTGTGGGGGTTGTCGACGCGGAAGATCAGAACGCCCTGGGCTATCCAGTGCCGCACGATGCGCAGCACCTCGGCGCGGATGCCCTCCGGATCGTTGTCGAAGTTGATGGGGTAGATGTCCTGGTACTTCTTCGGCGGATTCTCCGCGAAGGCGATGGATCCGTCCGGAAGAGTGGTGAACCACTCGGGGTGCTCGGTGACCCACGGATGGTCCGGCGCCGCCTGCAGAGCCAGGTCGAGCGCGACCTCGAGCCCTGCCGATCGCGCGGCGCGCACGAACGCGCGGAAGTCGGAGAGCGTCCCGAGATCCGGGTGCACGGTGTCGTGGCCGCCCTCGGTCGAGCCGATCGCCCACGGCGATCCAGGATCGCGCTCCCCGGCATCGAGGGTGTTGTTGGGTCCCTTGCGGTTCTTGCGGCCGATCGGGTGGATGGGTGGCAGGTACAGCACGTCGAAACCCATGGCCGCGACATCCGGCATGCGCTTCGCCGCGGTGCGGAACGTGCCGCTCTTGATGGTGCCGTCCTTGAGTCGCTTGGCGCCTTCCGAGCGCGGGAAGAACTCGTACCAGGCCCCGACGCCTGCGCGTTCGCGCTCGACCAGCAGTTCGTTGGTGGCCCCGACGGTGACGAGCGACATCAGCGGCCGGTCGGCGAAGAAGGCGGCGATCGCGGGATCCTGAACGATTCCGAGGGCGACCTCGTCGCCGACGAGGGGATCGCGCAGTGCGGCGGCGGCGCCCTCGAGCGCGCGGCGCTCGGCGACGGGGCGCCCCTTCTCCTTGACCGCGCGGTCGAACAGCAGCGCGCCGGTCTCGCGCATGAGCGGCACATCGACGCCCGCAGGGATCTTCAGCTCGGCGGCGTGCTCCCAGGTGGCGTAGTCATCCGCGAAGCCCTCGAACCGGAACGACCACACACCCTGTTCGAGGAGCGACACCAGAGCGCTCCAGCGGTCGAAGCCGTCGCCCAGCGGAACCATGCGGTGCAGGGATTCGTCGCCCGAGGGGGAGAAGAGCCGGAGGTGGACGCCGATGAGATCGTGACCCTCGCGGAACGCGGTGACGAAGAACGGCACGACCTCGCCGGCGAAGGCCTTGGGCCGGAACTCGCCGCCCGGCACGGAAGGACGCGGATGGCGAAGCGGGATGCGCCCTATCGCCGTATCCCGGGAGCCCTGGGCGTCTGTTGCCGGCCGGAGCGGGATGGCGGCCCCGCTGCGCCAGGTGGTGGAGACGGACCTTGAACGATTCGGTGATGCCACATCCCGAACCTATCGTGGCCCGCACTCCTTCGACAGGCTCGCGACACGGCTTGACGCCGAGCCGCCCGCAGGCTATTCCGCGCGGAACAGGTGCATCGCGGTTCCCCGGAGGCTCACGACATCGCCCGGCGCGAACTGCGGCGTGTCCTGTGCCGGCCGCTCGTCCTCGCTCGACCAGAGCGAGACGTAGCGCGTCACCCCGGCGATGGAGGGCAGCCGCACGTCGATGGGCGACTCGTTGCCGTGCACGATCAGGAGGATGCGGTTGAGCGCCTCGGTCTCGGGGGTCGAGGTCGCCACGTACTGCAGCGTGCGGTGCCCGGGGTCGGTCCAGCGGTCGATCGACATCGTCTCGCCGTGCTCGTCGTACCACCCCATCACCGATGCGCTCGGCGTCCGCTCACCGAGCCGCGCGAAGCGCATCGGGCGTAGGGCCGGATTCTCGTGACGAAGACGCGTGAGGGTCGCGACGTGGGCCCGCAGGTCGTCCTGCCATGGGTCGGTGTCCCATGCCAGCCAGGTGAGGGGCGAGTCGTGGCAGTAGGCGTTGTTGTTGCCCCTCTGCGTGCGGCCCATCTCGTCGCCGGCCGTGAGCATCGGGATACCGGCCGAGAGCAGGAGTGTGCCGAGCAGGTTGCGCATCGCCTTGCGTCGGGTCGCCAGGATGCCGGCGTCCTCCGTCGGCCCCTCGGCGCCGTGATTGAACGACCGGTTGGTGTCGGCGCCGTCCCTGTTCTGCTCGCCGTTGCCCAGGTTGTGCTTGACGTCGTACGAGACGAGGTCCCGCAGGGTGAAGCCGTCGTGGGCGGTGACGAAGTTCACGCTGGCGAGGGGACCCCGTTCGACGCTGAACGTGTTGGCCGAGCCTGCGAGCCGCGTCGCGAACCCGCCGATCCCGACGGGAGCGGCCGACGCCCTGCGTGCGTAGTCGACGTCGCTCAGCCAGAAGTTGCGCACGCGATCGCGGTAGCGGTCGTTCCACTCGTGCCAGCCGTCGCCGAAGTTGCCCGTCTGCCATCCGCCCATCCCTACGTCCCATGGCTCGGCGATGAGCTTCGCGTCGGCGAGCGCCGGGTCGTCCTTGATGGCCCGAAGGAGAGGATGCTCGGGGGTGAAGGTGTGCGCCGTGTCCCGGCCGAGAGTGGCCGCGAGATCCAGCCGGAAACCGTCCACCTGCACGTCGTTCGCCCAGTACCGGAGGGAGTCCAGCACGAGCCGCGCCGTGGCGTCGTTGGACGTGTCGAGGCTGTTGCCGCATCCGGTGACATCGATGTACGCGCCGTCGTCGTGCTGCCGGTAGTACGACCGGTTGTCGATGCCGCGAAGGCTCGAGCGGGGGCCGCCGATGCCCTCCTCCGCTGTGTGGTTGTAGACCACGTCAAGCACCACTTCGAGCCCCGCCTCGTGCAGCAGCCGCACCATGCCCTTGAACTCCCGCAGGACCGCCTCGGGTCCTTCGCGACGGTTGTGATCGGTCGCGTACGGGGTGTGCGGGGTGAAGAAGTTGAGAGTGTTGTAGCCCCAGTAGTTCGCCAGCCCGTGCTGGAGCAGGCGCGGCTCGGTCTGGAACGCGTGCACCGGAAGCAGCTCGATCGTGGTCACGCCGATCGAGTGGAAGTGCTCGATCATGGCGGGATGCGCGAGCCCCGCGTACGTCCCGTGCAGCGCGGGCGGCACGCGGGGGTGGCGCTTGCTCAGCCCCTTGACGTGCCCTTCGTAGATGATCGTGCGATCGAGAGGGACGCGGGGCTTCTGCACCCCGCCCCAGTCGAAGCACCCGTCGACGACCACCGAGCGCCAGGCGTCGTAGCTGCTCTGCACAAGCCCGCGGGCGTATGGCTCGATCAGCAGCGTGCGGGGGTTGAAGGTGTTGCCGGGCGCCTGACTGCCGGAGACCCTGATCGCATAGCGGGTGCCGGGGCGCAGAAGCGACGTCGACACGCTCCAGAGGCCATCGCCGGCCGGCTCGAGCGGGATGGAATCGGTGATCCAGTCGAGGTCGGTGTCGTCGAAGATCTCGAGCTCGATCGCGTCGGCGTTCTCGGACCAGACACGCAGCGTGCCGCCACCGTCATGCAGACGGACCCCGAGGTCATCGAGCTCCGGACGGAGGATGCCTGAGGGGGGAGCGAGAGTGGGCGAGGGCTCCGGACAGACCATGCGCTCTACAGTAGTAAGGCGGAGCGGCCTTGCGGCGACGGGGGGATGGTGGCATGCAGGTGTATCTGGACCACGCCGCCACAACGCCGCTCCGCACCGAGGCCCGCGACGCCTGGCTGGAGGCATCCGGGACCGTCGGCAACGCCTCGTCCATCCACGGCGGGGGACAGACGGCCCGGCGGCTCCTCGAGGAGTCCCGTGAGCGCATCGCGGCGGTCCTGCACTGCGACCCCATCGAGCTTGTCCTCACCTCGGGCGGCACGGAATCGATCAACCTCGCGCTGAAGGGCCTGTGGTGGGCGAGGGCAGCGCGCGACGCCGTCGTGCTGCCCGACGGCGAGCACCACGCCACCCTCGACACGGTCGAGTGGCTCCGTGTGCACGAGGGCGCCCGCATCGTAGGTGTGGGGCTCGACGCTTCCGGCCGCATCGACCCGGGTGCCTTCGAAGAGGCGCTGCGCTCGCCCGGCGTCGCATTCGGCACGGCCCTGATGGCAGGCAACGAGTCGGGGACCATCAACGACTCGACGGAGCTGGCGGCCGCTGCGGCGGGGGCCGCCGTCCCGCTGCACCTGGATGCCGTCGCCGCGTTCGGGCACGTCCCGGTGCGGTTCTCCTCGCTGCGGGCGGATGCCGCCCCCGCGTCCGGCCTCGTCGCCCTGAGCGTGTCCGCCCACAAGGTCGGCGGGCCTGTCGGCGTCGGGGCCCTCGTGGTCTCGCGCACCGCCGCCGTGACCGCCCTCCTGCACGGCGGCGGCCAGCAGCGCTCCCTGCGAGCCGGCACACAGGACGTCGCGGGCGCGGCTGCGTTCGCCGTGGCGGCGGAGCTGGCCGAGAACGAGCGGGAGGCGGAAGCGCAGCGGCTCGCTGCGTTGCGCGACGAGCTCGTGCGCGGCATCCGCGCCGCCGTTCCCGAAGCCGAACTCCTGGGCGACCCGGTGCATCGCCTGGCCGGCAACGCCCACATCCTCTTCCCCGGCGCGGCGGGGGAGTCTCTGCTGTTCCTGCTCGATCGTGCGGGCATCGCCGTCTCGACGGGCTCCGCGTGCCAGGCCGGCGTGCCGGAACCCTCGCACGTGGTGCTGGCGATGGGGCGTGCCCAAGCGGACGCGCGCTCGGTGCTGCGGTTCACACTCGGCCGCACTTCGCAGCCGAGCGATGTGGATGCCGTGGTCGCCGCGATCCCGGAAGCGTACGCGCGGGCATCCGGACGATCCTGAGGCGGTGGTCGCCGGGATCCGCCCAGCAAGGGCCTCGTACACTGGAACGATGCGCATCCTGGCGGCCATGAGCGGCGGAGTCGACTCCGCGGTGGCTGCGGCGCGCGCCGTCGACGCCGGGCACGATGTCGTCGGGGTCCATCTCGCGCTCTCCCGCGCCGGGGGCACCCTGAGAACGGGCAGCCGCGGATGCTGCACGATCGAGGACGCGATGGATGCCCGGCGCGCGGCCGATCGCCTCGGCATCCCTTTCTATGTGTGGGACTTCTCGGAGCGCTTCCGCGACGACGTCATCGAGGACTTCATCGCCGAGTACCGCGCCGGACGGACCCCGAATCCGTGTATGCGCTGCAACGAGAAGATCAAGTTCGCGGCTCTCCTGGAGCGCGCGATCGAGCTCGGGTTCGACGCG
Organism: Micromonospora sp. DT81.3; assembly: GCF_049847225.1. Classification (NCBI taxonomy): domain Bacteria; kingdom Bacillati; phylum Actinomycetota; class Actinomycetes; order Micromonosporales; family Micromonosporaceae; genus Micromonospora; species Micromonospora sp. DT81.3. Next base: position 375,661 of record NZ_JBNCNY010000004.1, on the reverse strand, counting down.
GTCTGCACCGGCCACTACGCGACGCTTCTCGACGGCCCCGACGGACTCGAGCTGCACAGGGCGTCGGATGCCGCGAAGGACCAGTCCTACGTGCTCGGGGTGCTGACCGCGGAGCAGCTCGCCCACACCTACTTCCCGCTGGGATCGACCCCGTCCAAGGCGCTCGTTCGCGCCGAGGCGGCCGATCGCGGTCTCACCGTCGCGCAGAAGCCGGACAGCCACGACATCTGCTTCATCCCCGACGGCGACACCCGCGGCTGGCTGGCCGAGAAGGTCGGCACGGCGACCGGGGAGATCGTCGATCGGGCGGGCGCCGTCGTGGGCTCCCACGAAGGCGCGCACGCCTTCACGGTCGGGCAGCGCCGGGGACTCTCGCTCGGGGTCCCGGCCGCCGACGGCAAGCCGAGGTTCGTGCTCGAGGTGCGGCCGGTCTCCAACACGGTCGTGGTGGGGCCCAAGGAGGCGCTCGCGATCGCCGAGATCTCCGGGACGCGGTTCTCGTGGGCCGGCAGCGCGCCGGCGGCGAGCGCCTTCGCCTGTCACGTGCAGATCCGCGCCCACGCCGACCCTGTGCCCGCGCGCGCCGACCTCGGCGACGACCTGCTGCGCGTGACCCCGGACAGTCCGCTTGACGGCGTGGCACCTGGTCAGACCGCCGTGCTCTACGACGGCACCCGTGTGCTCGGCCAGTTCACGATCGACACCACGGTGTCGGCAGTACTCGTTTGATCGGGGCTCCGCCCCAAACCCCCGGCTCGCTGGCGCACGCCCTGATCGGGGCTCCGCCCCAAACCCCCGGCTCGCTGGCGCACGCCCTGATCGGGGCTCCGCCCCAAACCCCGGCTCGCTGGCGCACGCCCCAACCTGACTTCCGGCGGGTGTCGGAGGCGGCTCCTAGACTGACGGAGTGGCAGTAGGCGATGCATCCGAACTCCCTGACCTGACCCTCGATGAGGCCCGTGCCGATGCGCAGGCCCTGACGGCGAAAATCCTCGATGCGCGGGATGCGTACTACGGGCGCGACACCGTCGTGGTGGACGACGCCACCTATGACGAGTGGATGCATCGGCTCGAGGCGATCGAGCGCCTCTACCCCGAGCTGCAGGGCCAGGATTCGCCCACCCTGAGCGTCGGCGGGGCATCCGGCACCCTCTTCGCGCCCGTGGCGCACGCCGAGCGGATGCTGAGCCTTGACAACGTGTTCAGCGACGAGGAGTTCCTCGCGTGGGCCGCGAAGGTGGAGCGCGACGCCGGCCGGCGGGTGCACTACCTGTGCGAACTGAAGATCGACGGCCTGGCGCTCTCCCTCCGCTACGAGCGGGGCCGGCTGACCACCGCCGCCACCAGGGGAGACGGCCGGGTCGGCGAGGATGTGACCGACAACGTGCGGCAGATCGCCGGGATACCGCAGCGACTCGCCGGCACCGGGCACCCCGACCTCGTCGAGGTACGAGGCGAGGTGTTCTTCACCACGGCCGACTTCGAGTCCCTCAACGCCTTTCAGGAGTCGGTGGGCGACCGTCTCTTCGCCAACCCGCGGAACGCTGCCAGCGGCTCGCTCAGGCAGAAGACCGAAGGCAAGAACGAGCGCCAGCTCGAGGCCATGAGACAGCGGGTCTCGCGGCTTCGGATGACCGTGCACGGCATCGGCGCGTGGCCGGATCCGCCGGTGGCGGCGCAGAGCGAGGTGTACGAACTGCTCGCGTCGTGGGGTCTGCCGACGAGCAGGTATTACAAGGTGGTCGATTCCGGGCAGGGCGCCGACGAATTCATCCGGCACTACGGCGAGCACCGGCATTCCGTCGAGCACGAGATCGACGGGATCGTCGTCAAGGTCGACGAATTGGCGCTGCACGATGAGCTCGGCGCCACCAGCCGAGCGCCGCGGTGGGCGATTGCGTACAAGTACCCTCCGGAACAGGTCAACACGAAACTGCTCGACATCGTGGTCTCCGTCGGGCGCACGGGGCGCGCGACGCCCTTCGCCGTGATGGAGCCCACCAAGGTGGCCGGGTCGGTGGTGCGCCAGGCGACGCTGCACAACCAGGACGTGGTGAAGGCGAAGGGCGTGCTCATCGGTGACACCGTCGTGCTGCGAAAGGCGGGAGACGTCATTCCCGAGGTCCTCGGCCCGGTGGTCGAGCTGCGCGACGGGTCGGAGCATCCGTTCGTCATGCCGACGGACTGCCCCGAGTGCGGGTCGCCGCTGGCGCCGGCCAAGGAAGGGGACATCGACCTCCGGTGTCCCAACGCCCGGTCCTGCCCGGCACAGGTGCGCGGCCGCGTCGAGCACGTGGGGTCGCGCGGTGCGCTCGACATCGAGGGCCTCGGTGAGGTCTCGGCGGCGGCGCTCACTCAGCCGGTGCGGCCGGAACGCCCCCCTCTCGAGACCGAGGCGGGGCTGTTCGAGCTCACACCGCAGGACCTCTTTCCCATCGATGTCGTCGTACGCGACGCCGAGACCGGACTGCCCCGACTGCTGGAGGACGGCACGCCGGACACCCGTTCGCCGTTCCGCCGGCAACGCAGGAAGACCGAGCCGTTCGACCCTGACGGCCCCTTCGACGGCGACGCGCGCTTCGTGCTGTCCAAGTCCGCGCTCGAGCTGCTGGCCAACCTGGAGGTCGCGAAGACGAAGGAGCTCTGGAGATTCCTGGTCGGGTTGTCCATCCGCCACGTCGGCCCCGTCGCCGCGCGCGCGCTGGCGCAGTGGTTCGGCTCGATGGATGCCATTCGCGCAGCCTCGCGCGATGAGCTGGCTTCAGTGGAAGGAGTCGGCCCCATCATCGCCGACGCCCTGACCGACTGGTTCGAGGTGGACTGGCATCGCGAGATCGTCGATCGGTGGACAGCGGCGGGAGCGCAGCTGAGCACCCCGGGGCACCCAGGTCCCGGCGCCGCATCGGACGCGGGCGGCGTGCTCGCAGGGCTGACGGTGGTCGCCACCGGCTCGCTGGAGGGCTACTCACGCGAGGGCGCACAGCAGGCGATCCTTCAGGCGGGCGGAAAGGCCGCGTCGAGCGTGTCCAAGAAGACGGATTTCGTGGCGGCGGGGCCGGGAGCCGGCTCGAAGCTGGGCAAGGCCGAAGAGCTCGGTGTGCGCATCATCGACGCCGCGCAGTTCCATGTCCTCGTCACGCAGGGTCCCGCCGCGCTGGACGGGCTGTCCACAGCGGAGGCATGATCGAGCACATGGCTCACTGGCTCTACCGCATCGTGCCGACCCGGCCCGGGATGGTCGCGGAACCGACGGATGACGAGATCGCGGTCGTCTCCGCCCACTTCCAGTACCTCTTGGACCTCAAAGAGCGCGGCGACCTCGTCCTCGCCGGGCGCACGCAGGAGACCGAGGGCACCTTCGGAATCACGATCTTCGAGGCGCCCGACGAAGACACGGCTCGCGCGATCATGGATTCGGATCCGGCCGTGGCCGGCGGAGTCATGGCCGCCACGCTGCATCCCTACGCCATCGCCGTCGCCCGCGACGGCCTGGAGTCGTAGCGGGTCAGGGCACGGCGCAGCCGGCCCTCAGCCGCCCGTCGTCAGGCTGAGCAGCGACTCCCGCACCTGTCGCCGCAGAACCTTGCCGATCAGCGACTTGGGCAGCTCGTCCACCACGAAGATGCGGCGGGGAACTTTGTAGGGCGTCAGGATGCCGCGGGCGAACTCGCGGATCGCCTGCACATCGATCTCGTCGCCGGGCGACACCACGACGGCGGCGACGACCTCCTCGCCGGAGTGCTCGCTCGGGAGCCCCACGACCGCGGCGTCTTCGACACGGGGATGCTGGCGGAGCGCGATCTCGACTTCGGTAGGGGCCACGTTGAACCCGCCGGTGATGATGAGCTCCTTGATCCGGTCGACGATGCGCACGAAGCCGCCGTCGTCGACCGTCACGATGTCGCCGGTGCGGAACCAGCCGTCGACGAAGACCTTCTCGGTCTCCTCCGGCTTGCCGTAGTAGCCGCCGAACACCTGCGGTCCCCGCACGACGAGCTCGCCGCGCTCGCCCGGAGCGACATCCTTCGACGGATCGTCGGGATCCACCACCCGCAGCTCCGTGCCGGGCAGGGCAAGACCCACCGTGCCGGGAACCCGGTTGTGCGCGACAGGGTTGGCCATCAGCACCGGCGAGCACTCCGAGAGCCCGTAGCCCTCGACGAGGTAGCCGCCCGAAGCCGCCTCGAACGGCACCACCAGCTCGTGCGGGAGGGCCATCGCGCCGGAGATGGCGACCTCGGTTCCGCGCAGCGAAACACCCGCTTCGCGGGCGGCCTTGAGCAGGCGGTCGGCGATCGGGGGCACCAGCGGCAGGAAGGTCGCCGGTCGCTTCTTCATGACCGCGAGCACCATGTCGGGGTCGAAGCGGGGGAACAGCACCAGACGGGCTCCCATGCTCATCGCGAAGGTCAGGCAGAGGGTGAGTCCGTAGGCGTGGAACATCGGCAGCACCGCGTACACGACGCATCCGGGGCCGCGAGTGATGCTCGGCACCCATGCCCGTGCTTGGGCGGCGTTCGACAGGAGATTCCGGTGGGTCAGCGATGCGCCCTTCGGGGTGCCGGTCGTTCCGCTCGTGTACTGGATGATGGCGAGGTCGTCCGTGCCGGGCACCGGATGCGAACCGGGGAGAGGAGGAGAGGCGGTGAGGCGTTCCCACTCGACGGTGCCGCGAACCTCGGCGTGCAGGGCGTCGCGTGCCTCGCGGGCCTTGGCGATCGGCAGGCGCAGCATGGCGCGCGTCTTGAAGGGCATCGCCCGGGTGACATCCACGCTCACGAGCCCGGGCACTCCGAGGTCATCCGGGAACTGCTGCACGACCTCGACGATCTTGCTCCAGACGATGGCCGTCTTGGCCCCGTGGTCCTCGAACTGCTTCCGCAGCTCACGCGGGGTGTACAGCGGGTTGTGCTCGACGACGACCGCGCCGAGTCGCAGCACCGCGTAGAACGCGACGATGTGCTGCGGGCAGTTCGGCAGAACGATGGCGACGGGATCTCCCGCGCCCACACCGAGCTCCCTGAGACCCGCGGCGGCGCGCTCGATCTGCTCGTTCAGCGCGCGGTAGGTCGTCTCGCGACCGAAGAACTCGAGCGCCACCGCGTCGGGGAACTCGCGCGCGGAACGCTGGACGATGTCGACGAGACTGCCCGTGACGACCGGCAGGTCTTCCGGGACCCCTTCTGCGTAGCTGGCGGTCCAGGGGCGAGGAGGGTCGTACGTCGTCACCCGCTCAGCCTAGAACGGGGAGGCTCTCCCCGGTGGGTCGACGGTCCGCGGGCGCGGAGGCGCGCTCGTAGGATAGGGGAGTGTCTGAAATAACACCCGATCTCGTGCGCCATCTCGGCGTGCTCGCCAGGATCCAGCTGAGCGACGAGGAGGTGGAGCGCCTCACCGGGCAGCTCGACGTCATCGTGGACAACATCGCCAAGGTGTCCCGAGTGGCCACCCCCGACGTGCCCGCGACGAGCCACCCGATCCCGCTGCAGAACGTCTTCCGGCCGGACGAGCCTGGTCAGACTCTCACGCTCGAGCAGGCGCTGCGGAACGCACCGGATGCGGCCGACGGGCGCTTCCGTGTGACGGCGATCCTGGGGGAGGAGCAGTGACCGGGCTCGAAGCGGCGACCGACCTGGTGCGCCTGAGCGCCGCCGACCTGGCGTCGAAGCTCGCCTCCGGCGAGGTCTCGAGCGTCGAAGCCACGCGCGCCCACCTCGATCGGATACAGGCCGTGGACGGCGACATCCACGCCTTCCTGCACATCAGCGAACGGGCGCTCGATGTCGCTGCCGAGATCGACAGCCGCCGCACGAACGGTGATCAGCTCGGCCCCCTCGCCGGTGTCCCGCTCGCCATCAAGGACGTCCTCGTCACGACCGACATGCCCTCCACGAGCGGCTCGCGCATCCTCGAGGGGTATATGTCCCCGTTCGATGCGACCGTCGTCGCGCGGGCGCGCGCCGCGGGTCTCGTTCCCCTCGGCAAGACCAACATGGACGAGTTCGCCATGGGATCCTCGACCGAGCACTCCGCCTACGGACCGACGCACAACCCCTGGGATCTCGACCGCATCCCCGGTGGCTCCGGCGGCGGTTCGGCCGCGGCCGTCGCCGCCTTCGAAGCCCCGCTCGCCCTCGGCAGCGACACCGGCGGCTCCATCCGCCAGCCCGCCCACGTCACGGGCACGGTGGGCCTCAAGCCGACGTACGGCGGCGTGAGCCGCTACGGCGCGATCGCGCTGGCATCGAGCCTCGACCAGGTCGGTCCCGTCACGCGCACCGTCCTCGACGCGGGGCTGCTGCACGACGTCATCGGCGGGCACGACCCGTTCGACTCGACGTCGCTCCTCGACCAGTGGCCGTCCTTCGCCGAGGCCGCCCGCGATGGCGCGCGCGGCGATGTGCTCCGGGGACTGCGGGTCGGAGTGATCTCCGAGCTTCCCGACGAGGGGTTTCAGCCGGGCGTCTCCGCATCGTTCCGGGAGGCCCTCGCCAAGATGGAGGCGCACGGCGCCGAGATCGTCGAGATCAGCGCTCCGCACTTCGAGTACGGGGTCGCCGCCTACTACCTGATCCTCCCGGCCGAGGCATCCAGCAACCTGGCGAAGTTCGACTCGGTGCGCTTCGGCATGCGCGTCACCCCGCACGCCGCGGCGACGGTCGAGGAGGTCATGGCGGCGACGCGTGACGCCGGTTTCGGCGACGAGGTCAAGCGCCGCATCATCCTCGGCACCTATGCGCTGAGCGCCGGGTACTACGACGCGTACTACGGCAGCGCGCAGAAGGTGCGCACGCTCATCCAGCGCGACTTCGACAGCGCGTTCCAGAAGGTGGATGTGCTCGCGACGCCCTCCGCCCCGACGACCGCCTTCAAGCTCGGCGAGAAGATCGATGACCCGATGCAGATGTACCTGAACGACGTGACGACGATTCCGGCGAACCTCGCGGGCGTGCCGGGCATCTCGATCCCGTCGGGCCTGGCATCCGAGGACGGCCTGCCGGTCGGCATCCAGTTCCTGGCACCCGCCCGCGAGGACGCCCGCCTCTACCGGGTGGGCGCCGCGCTCGAAGCGCTCCTCGTGGACGAATGGGGAGGCCCGCTGCTCGACCGGGCGCCCCTCCTGCCGGCAGCCCGCGCAACGACCCTTCGGCAGGCTCAGGGACCGATGGAAGGGAAGGCCTGATGGCCAAGGCGAAGCTGATGGACTACGACAAGGCCATCGAGCTGTTCGAGCCGGTGCTCGGCTTCGAGGTGCACGTCGAGCTCAACACCAAGACGAAGATGTTCTCCTCGGCTCCGAACAACTTCGGCGCCGAACCCAACACCAACCTCTCGCCGGTGTGCCTCGGCCTCCCCGGCTCGCTGCCGGTCGTCAATGAGCAGGCCATCCGGCACTCGATCAGCCTCGGGCTGGCGCTGGGCTGTCAGATCGCCGAGTCCAGCCGCTTCGCCCGCAAGAACTACTTCTACCCGGACCTCGGCAAGAACTACCAGATCTCGCAGTACGACGAGCCGATCGCGTTCGACGGCTCGGTCGATGTCGAGCTCACGGATGGCGCGCGCGTGACGGTGCCCATCGAGCGGGCGCACATGGAAGAGGATGCGGGCAAGCTGACCCACGTCGGCGGCTCGACGGGCCGCATCCAGGGAGCGGAGTACTCGCTCGTCGACTACAACCGCGCGGGAGTGCCGCTCGTCGAGATCGTCACGAAGATCATCTACGGCGCCGAGCACCGCGCGCCCGAGCTCGCGAAGGCATACGTGCAGACGATTCGCGACATCGTCCTCGCGCTGGGCATCTCCGACGCGAAGATGGAACGGGGCAACCTGCGCTGCGACGCCAACGTCTCGCTTCGCCCGAGGACGGCGGATGGCGAGCCACCGGCGCCCCTCGGCACGCGCACCGAGACCAAGAACGTCAACTCGATGCGCTCGGTGGAGCGTGCCGTGCGGTACGAGATCCAGCGCCAGGCGGCGATCCTGGCCGACGGCGGGAGCATCACCCAGGAGACGCGGCACTGGCACGAGGACACGGGCACGACCTCGCCCGGTCGTCCCAAGTCGGACGCCGACGACTACCGCTACTTCCCCGAGCCGGACCTGCTTCCCGTCGTCCCGTCGGCCGAGCTGATCGCCGAGCTGCGGGCGGCGCTGCCGGAAGCACCCGCCGATCGCCGCCGCCGCCTGAAGACCGACTGGGGCTTCACCGATCTGGAGTTCCAGGACGTCGCGAACGGAGGGCTGCTCGCCGAGATCGAGGCGACGGTCGCCGCAGGTGCGACCCCGGCTGCCGCTCGCAAGTGGTGGACGGGCGAGCTGACCCGCATCGCGAACGCCGAGGGACGAGAGGTCGCCGATCTCGTCTCACCCGCCGACGTCGCGGCCGTGCAGAAGCTCGTCGAGGACGGCACGCTGAACGACAAGCTCGCGCGCCAGGTGCTGGGCGGCGTCATCGCCGGCGAAGGCACGCCGCAGCAGGTCATCGACGCGCGGGGCCTTGCCGTGGTGTCGGATGACGGAGCACTCATCGCCGCGATCGATGAGGCGCTCGCCTCGCAGCCGGACGTGCTGGCGAAGATCCGCGACGGCAAGGTGCAGGCGGCCGGTGCGGTCATCGGCGCCGTCATGAAGGCCATGCGAGGACAGGCGGATGCCGCCCGCGTGCGCGAACTGGTGCTCGAGCGCGCAAGCGCGCACGGAGCGTAGAACGGACGCGAGCGCCGGCATCCGGAGGCGAGGCGGATGTCGGCTGCCGCGGCGAGGATGGTGCCATGGGTCGGGGTGACGGCAGCGAGCGCATCGTCTCGGATGCGGATGCCGACGACTCCGGCACCGGCATCCTGCACGTCGACATGGACGCCTTCTACGCGTCGGTCGAGATGCTGGATGACCCGTCGCTGCGCGGCAAGCCGATCGTCGTCGGCGCACCAGAGGGGCGCTCCGTCGTCTCCAGCGCCTCGTACGAGGCTCGTCGGTTCGGGGTGCGCTCGGCGATGCCGGTGTCGCAGGCGCTGCGGCTGTGTCCGCAGGCGATCGTGGTGCTGCCGCACTTCGACCGCTACCTGGAGGTCTCGAGGCAGGTGATGAAGATCTTCTCCGATGTCACGCCGCTCGTCGAGCCCCTCTCGATCGACGAGGCCTTCCTCGACGTGCGGGGTGCACGGCGTCTGTGGGGGAGCCCGGCTGAGATCGCGAGGGCCATTCGGAGCCGGGTGCAGCTCGAGACCGGCATCACGTGCAGCGTCGGGGTCGCGTCGACGAAGCATGTCGCGAAGATGGCGTCCACGATCTGCAAGCCCGACGGCCTGCTGGTCGTCCCGGCGGCGGCCACGGAGGAGTTCCTGCGACCACGACCCGTGCGGGCGCTGTGGGGCATCGGACCGAAGTCCGCCGAGTCGCTCGAGGGACGAGGAATCCACACCGTCGCCGATGTGCTCGACACGCCGCGCGATGTGCTCGACCGAGCCCTCGGGCCCGCGATGGGTGAGCGCATCTGGCACCTCGTGCGCGGCATCGATGCGCGCGCCGTCTCGACGACGCACGTCGAGAAGAGCATCGGGCACGAGGAGACGTTCTCCGAGGACATCGCCGATCCGGCGTATCTCCGGGCCGAACTGCTGCGGCTCGCCGATCGGGTGGCCGGGCGCCTGCGCCACGGCGGGTGGGAGGCCTCCACGGTCGCCATCAAGGTGCGGTTCGCGGACTTCACGACGATCAGCCGGTCCCAGACGCTCTCGGAGCCGTCGGACGTCGGTCAGCGGATCGGCGACGCCGCCCGCGAGCTTCTCTCCTCCATCGACCTCCATCAGGCCGTGCGGCTGGTCGGCGTGCGCGCCGAGAAGCTGCGCCCCGCCGGGGGTGGCGGGATGGGGCTGTGGGACGACGATGCGGAGTGGCGTCGCATCGACGATGCGCTGGATGACGCGACCGCGCGGTTCGGAAAGGGCGCGGTGACGCGGGCGACGTTCCTCGGGCGCACGGAGCGTGGCGCGTCCCTGCCCTCGCACCCCCGTCCACCCGAACCGTCCGACGATTGAGCGGACGATCCCGTTCCGACCCTGGGCAGCACGAGCCGCGCGGGGTAGCGTGGACGTATGCCCAACATCGCACTCGAGCTCGGCAAGCAGTCCGCATCCCTCGGCGTCCACAGCGCCTACGGCGAGCAGCAGGACGTAGACGGCATCCGCCTCATTCCCGTGGCCATCTCATGGTCGGGATTCGGCGGCGGCTCTGACGAGGCCGGCAACGGCGGCGGCGGGGGCGGCGGATACGCCGTGCCGATCGGCGCCTACATCCGCCGGGGCGACGACCTCCGCTTCGAGCCCAACGTCGTGTCCTTCCTCGCCGTTGCGATCCCCTTCGTGTGGGTTGCCGGACGCGCGCTCAGCCGTGTCATCCGCGCCCTCAAGAAGTAGCAGCACGCAGGCCGATCCCTTCGCGACCGCCCTCCGACGGGCGACCGCTTCTCTTCGCGCGGCCATCGTGGGGCTGTCCGCCGCCAACCCCGTCGTCCTGATCGACGGACGCAGCGGAGCGGGCAAGTCGAGCCTTGCGCGTGCCCTGGTGGCGGACTGGCCGCTGCGAGGGCGGGTTCAGCTCGTCGCGCTCGATTCCCTCTACCCGGGGTGGGACGGGCTCGAGGACGGCGTCGTCGCCGCGCGCAATCTGATCCTCGCCCCCCACGCGCGAGGGCTGATCGGCGTCTGGCAGCGGTTCGACTGGGACATCGACGAGTACGCCGAGGCGCACGCCGTCGATCCGTCGCTCCCGCTCATCGTCGAGGGCTCGGGCATCATCACGCCGGTCACGGCCCGCCTCGCCGATATCCGAGTGCTCCTGGAGGCGCCGCCCGACTCCCGCAAGCGCCGAGCTCTGACCCGTGACGGCGATGCCTTCCGCCCGCACTGGGACCGCTGGGCCGAGCAGGAGGAGCGCCACCTGAGGCGAGACGAGCCGGCGTTGCACGCCACGCACGTCTTCTCCATGCCGTGAGCCCTTCTCGGCGCCGAGCCGGGGGACCGCAGGATCAGGGCTCTGAAGCCTGCAGCAGGCCTTCGAGCCGGTAGCCGAGCCAGTCGTAGACGCCGAAGCGGGGATCCGCCTCGTCCCGGTCGTCTTCATCCTCGATGCCGAGACGCGACGCGATCACCAGCCGGATGGCGGTGAGGGTGCGCATCCAGGACCGCACTCCCTCCTCGTCCAGGGCGATGTCGACGAGGCGCGTGTCGTTGTCCGGCATCTCCTCGTCGTCGTCCGGAGTGCCCCCGAGATCACGGAGAACGCGGGCAGCGTCCTCAGCTCGACGTCCGAGCAGATCGGACCGGGTGGCTCGCCGGAAGTCCTCGGACGCCTCCGCGTCACCGGGGTAGGCATCGGGCACGAGCCGTGCGATCGCGGGGTCGAGGTCCTCGGTGGGGGATTCGTCGACGAGCTCGGCGAACTGCGCCACGAGATCTGCGAGGTGCTTCGCCTCGATACCGGTGATCGTCAGGATCAGCATCCGCCCGCTCATCCGTCCGCCCTCCGCACCGTCGCCCACAGCCCGTAGTCGTGCATGGCCTGCGCGTGAAGTTCCATCTGCTCCCTCGGCCCCTCCGCGACCACCGCGTGCCCCTCGTTGTGCACGGCGAGCATCCGCTCCCTGGCCTTCTCGGGCGAGAACCCGAAGTACTCGCGGAACACCCGCACGACATACGTCATCAGGTTCACCGGGTCGTTCCAGACCACCGTCTGCCACGAGCCCGTAATGGCAGGCGCGTCATCCAGATCGAGATCCCGGTCGATCCGCGGCGCCGAATCGACGGCGGTCATGCCCAGCCCAGCTCGTGCAGCCGGTCATCGTCGATGCCGTAGAAGTGGGCGATCTCGTGCACGAGGGTCGTGTGCACTTCGTCGCGGAGGTCGTCGATGCTGTCGCACGCCTCGAGGTGCGGCTCGCGATACACGATGATCCGGTCGGGCAGTTCTCCCTGGCCGTACCGGTCCCGCTCCGTCAGCGCCAGGCCGTCGTAAAGCCCGAGCAGGTCGAGACTGCCGTCCTCCGGGCGGTCCTCCACGACGAAGACGATGTTGTCGAGGCCGTCGACCATATCATCGGGGAGGAGGTCCAGCTCGTCGACCACGAGCGCCTCGAACGTCGCAGAATCCATGTCGATCATCGGGCGTGCTCGACCTCGCTCATCTGGGGTGAGTAACGGGGCTCGAACCCGCGACATCGGCCACCACAAGGCCGCGCTCTACCAACTGAGCTATACCCACCGTGTGCTCGCATGCGCGGGCAACCAGACGATTGTATTACACCTCGGTGGCGAACGCCGACACGGCAGAGGCCGCCGCGGCGCGCGCGCCGTCGCTCGTCGGCCCCGGCTGGGCGACGAAGACCGCCTGACGGTAGTAGGCCAGCTCACGGATCGATTCCAGGATGTCGGCGAGGGCGCGGTGCCCGCCGTCCTTGGACGGGGCATGGATGTAGGCGCGCGGGTACCACCGGCGGGCGAGCTCCTTGATGCTCGACACATCGACGTTGCGGTAGTGCAGCCACCGGTCGATGCGGGGCATGTAGGACGCGAGGAACATGCGGTCGGTGCCGATGGTGTTGCCCGCCAGCGGGGCCTTGCCCTCGGCGGGCACGAACCGCTGGATGTACTCGAGCGCGAGGAACTCGGCCTCGGCAAGGCTGACGCCGTGTGGGATCTCTTCGAGAAGGCCCGACGAGCGGTGCATGTCGGTGACGAACTCGCTCATGTTCGCCAGCGCGCTGTCATCCGGCTTGATCACGATGTGGAATCCGGCATCGAGCGGACGAAGGTCGAAATCGGTCACCACCACGGCGATCTCGACCAGCTCGTCGACCGCCACATCGAGTCCCGTCATCTCGCAGTCGATCCACACGAGCCGGTCGTTCTCGGAAGCGCCCACCATGCGACCCATCCTAATGACGGGCGCCGACAGGCCGACCCGATGAAGTCCCCCAGGCAGGATTCGAACCTGCGACCAGCGGATTAGAAGGCCGCTGCTCTATCCACTGAGCTACTGGGGGTCGCATCATCCAGGTTACCGGGCGCGACGCGCCGGCGCGGGGGTGCGGGGCGGGGCCCCGTCAAGGGGCGCGCGTCAGCAAGCCGGGGGCATGGGGCGGAGCCCCACAAGGGGGCACGCGTCAGCAAGCCGGGGGTGCGGGGCGGAGCCCCGTCAAGGGCGCGCGTCAGCAAGCCGGGGGTTCGGGGCGGAGCCCCGTCAAGGGGTAGTTTCCATCCGCCGCCCGGCGTAACGTCGAGACGGCGGAAGGAGTGCATCATGACGAACACGAGGACGCACCGCTTGTGGGTCGCGCACAACGACACCGGCGCGGTGGGAACCATCCAGCAGGACGACGACGTTTACACGGTCCGGATGCTCGGCCGCGACGAACCCGCGGGTACTTACCCGTCGATGGAGGTCGCGAAGAACGCGCTGTTCTCCCAGCTCAAGCCCGGCTCTGCCTGGCCCGAGTTCCGGGAGCACTGAGCTCCCCTCCGCCGGCCGCCGCGGTGGCGCCGCCTGAGCCGACCGTATCGCGGACGTCGTCCTCTCGGGCGGCGGATGCGCGCGCTCCCGTGTCGAGGAGCGGCAGCGCGACGTGCACCAGCGGGCCGATGAGGAACGCGAACGCGAGCGTTCCGACCCCGACCGTGCCGCCGAGGACCCACCCGATGGCGAGCACGGTGATCTCCACGGTTCCGCGCGCGAGCCAGATCGGCCACCCCAAGCGCGCCTTGATTCCGGTCATCAGCCCATCTCGTGGACCCGGACCGAACCGCGCTCCGATGTAGAGCCCGGAGGCGACGGCGACCATGAGCAGCCCGGCCGCGAACACCAGCACCTGGGGGAAGAGCCCGCTCGGGGCGGAGACAAGGGAGAGCGTCGCCTGCATGCTCGTGCCGACGATGAGGATGTTGGCGATCGTTCCGATCCCGGGCTTCTGCCGAAGCGGTATCCAGAGCAGCAGCACGCCGAATCCGATGATGTTGGTGACCCACCCGATGCCGATGCCGGTGTGCACGGAGACACCCTGGGCGAAGACGGTCCAAGGGTCGACACCGAGCCCCGCTTCGACCGTCAGCGCGCACCCCGCGCCGTACAGCACGAGTCCGATGAGGAGTTGCAGAACGCGTCGGGTCATGAGGGCAATCCAATCGTACGATTGGACCGGTACATAGAGGCCAATATCGGTATAGTGGCCCCATGATGGACTCCCGCGTTTCCGCGCGCACTCTCGAGAACCTGCTCGGACCGTGGCGCACCCGCGAGCCTGCCTACGAGGCCATCGCGGACAGCGTGCGGCTGCTCTGCCTCGATAATCGCCTCGCCCCCGGCACAGCGCTCCCCGCGGAACGGGAGCTCGCCGCCCGGCTGCGGGTGAGTCGCACGACGGTGGCCGCCGCGTACCGCAGCCTCCGCGACAGTGGTCACATCGAAAGCCATCGAGGGTCCGGAAGCGTGACGTTACCGCTGGGCGGCAGCGCCCCCGGCGGATTTCCCGCGTCCGAGGGCGTGGTCGATCTGCAGCAGGCGAGCCCTTCGGCCTGGCCAGGGCTGGCCGCGGCCTACGGGGACGCGGCAGCCAACGCCGCCTCCCTGGTGTCCCGGACGGGGTACGACGTCGTCGGCAGACCGGCGCTGCGGGAGGCGATCGCCGCGCACTACGTCGAGCGTGGGCTCCCGACCACTGCGTCTCAGATCATGGTGACGAACGGCGCGCAGAGCGCCATCGCCCTCGTGGCGTCGCTGTTCGTCTCGAGAGCGGATCGAGTCGTCATCGAGACACCGACCTATCCGCACGCAGCCGAGGCGTTCCGGCGGCGGGGCGCGAGGCTCGTCGGCGTGCCCGTGGTCAGCGGCCATGGCTGGGACCTGGAACGGGCCGAGCACGCCTTTCGTCGCGCCGTGCCCAGCGCCGCCTACCTGATGCCCGACTTCCAGAATCCGACGGGCTCGACCATGACGCGCGACGAGCGGGTTGGTTTCGCCGAAGCGGCCCGGCAGGCGGGTGCGACGCTGATCATCGACGAGACGACGGCCGAACTCGACATCGATCGTCCTCGGTCTTCGGTTCCGTTCGCGAGCGTGGCGGAGGCCATGGGCGGTGTCGGGCTGGTCACAATCGGATCTCTCGGCAAGACGGTGTGGGGTGGGCTGCGCATCGGCTGGATCCGCGCAGAGGTGGACGTCATCAGGCGCCTGGTGGCGGCGCGAACCGCGCACGATCTCGGCACACCGGAATTCGAACAGTCGGTCGCGGAGCATCTCTTCCGACAGATGGCGGAGATCCTGGCGCAGCGCTCCGGGCTGCTCCGGGAGGGCCGTGATGCGGCGATGGCCGCCCTCGCGCTGCGGATGCCGGAATGGGACGTACCGGCAGTTCACGGTGGGGTCTCGCTCTGGGTCGGACTGGGAGAGCCGCTCAGCTCCAACCTTGTCATGAGCGCCCGCCGGCGTGGCCTGCTTCTCTCCGCAGGCCCGCGCTTCTCGGTGGACGGGGGGCACGAACGGCACCTGCGCATTCCGTTCACCGTTTCTCGCCACACCATCGAACGCGCCGTGGACACCCTGGCGGAGGCCTGGGGCGACGTGTCGGACGGTGTGGCGTTCGAGGGCACCGATTCGCTTTCCTCCGTCATCTGAGTCACGACGAGTACCGCAGGGATGCGACGGCGTCATCCGCCGACCAGAACTCGCCGAGGTCGCGGAATCGCGTGGACGGCGAGTGATACCTCTTCGCACGGAAGCGCACACCGAGGGGATGGCTGAAACTCTGCACGTGACCGATCACGTGCCCTGACGGGTCGAGCACCCGCCAGAGGTCATGGCCGGCCGGCTGCAGCCGCTCCCGTGCCCCGGCGGAGAGGCGGGGCACGGATTGATCAGTCCCCATAGCCGCCGCGGCGGCTGTCAGCTGCATCGTCATGGTGGATTCCCTTCGTCGCATCGAACATATCTACGACCCCCGACATTGTGACCGCCGCGGGCATCCGTGACCCGAGTCAGGGATTCCTCCCCAGGCGGGCATGACCTCTCTCGTCCCACAACCCGCGCTTTTCGCCCTCCCCGGGTGCCCGCACCCCGCACTCTGGGTGCAGTTCGGGCGTCGGCAGGGCACGCCGACGCCCGAACAGCGGGGAGGGTCCCCGCGGAAAGGAATCGAACATGAGTGACACCATCACCATCACGGGAAACATCGGAACGCCGCCGGAGCGCAAGGTCACAGCGGCCGGGGTCGTGATCACGAGCTTCCGGGTGGCCAGCAGCCAGCGCCGATTCGACCGCGCCACCGGAGGCTGGATCGACGGAGAGACGAACTGGTACACGGTCTCGGCCTTCCGCGCCCTGGCCGAGCACGTCTACGAGTCCTTCCATCGCGGCGAGCGGGTGATCGTGACGGGGCGCTTGCATCTGCGCGAGTGGGACAACGGCATCAAGAAGGGGTTCGCCGCCGAGATCGACGCCGAGGCCGCGGGACACGACCTGCTCTGGGGAACCACGCGCTTCCGCAAGGACGAGACCGACCAGCCGCCGGTGGATCCGGCCGAGGTCGACGCACTGCAGAATCAGGGCGAGACGGATTCCGGCGGCTGGAGCGCGCCCGGGCAGTCCGTCGTCACCGACTGGAGCACGGTGGACCCCAACGCAGACGAGCTCGCCGCCACTGCGGCGCCATTCTGACGCGCGCGCCCTGAGGACGGCGGCTGCGCTCCGGCGCATCCATGGCGGTCGGGGGTGGCGGCCATAGACTCTGTGCGTGACTCGCCACCCCCGCCGATGCCGGTCTTCGGCGGTGGTGACCAGCGTCACGATCGCTGCCGCCCTCGCGCTGTCGGGGTGCACGGGCGATCCGACACCCCCGCCTTCGACCTCGTCGACCGCCCCGCAACCCGGTGCAACGAACGCCTCGCCGTCGACCGACGTCGGCCCGAGCCCGCAGCCGGCGCCCGCGCTTCAGCCGGACGGCTCGGCCGCCGACAATCTCCCGTTCTTCGCCGCCATCACCGCCGCCGTGTGGGCCAGTGACCGCCGCACCGAGGGCCGGGCGTACATCGACGCGCTGGCGGCCGGTGGTTTCGACAAGGCCGCGATGCAGGTGACCGATGACGCATCCACCGTAGGCAACCCCGCCGAGAGCATCCAGTTCTCGGTGCTGTGGAAGGGCGAGTGTCTGATCGGTCAAGTCGGACCCGCTACGGGGGATCCGGTCACGGTTGTCGCCCCGGGCCTGGAAGGGGGCGGCTGCCTCGTAGGGGAGACACGGCTGATCGACTGGTGAGATCGCCTGGTGACGCGCCGGAGCGCTACGGGGCCGGCGGAGGGTCGAGCTCGCTCGCGACGACGGCGGCGCGCCTCAGGCGGTCTCGGGGGAGGAGGTGCGATCGGACGTCGGGTGTGCCGGGAGCGCGGTTTCCCCGCGGCGATCGAGCTCCCTGAGGTGGTGTGCCGCGGAGCGGTGGTGCGTCCTGGATGTGGCGAAGTAGCCGTCGAAGGCTGCCGCCTCGGCGAGGCTCAGCTGCTCCCAATAGGCCCTTCTCAGGTCGTCGAGAGGGATCGAGGCGAGGAGTTCACCGCGTCCACGGATGAACTGGCGGACGCGGGAGAGAACGATCATGCGGCGAGCTTTCGTGCGGAAGGGAGACACGAGTCGATAGGCGGGCTATTCACTCGGGAACACGCTCCCCTGTGCGAGGCCGCGGGTCTCGGCATCGAGCCCACGGCAAGAGAGCGCTGGTGAGCGCGCTCCTGAGCGTGCGTGCCCGCAGGCGGGCGGATGGCCATTTCGGGTAGCCGCACTCTTCATATGGCCGCTCTCGCGCTTGCACCGGGTTATACACACCCCGCGAGGCACCGGTCGCCGCGTGCGGTCTGGAGGGGGCGTCGCTGGTGGGGAGCACCCGGCCAATAGACTGGAGAGGTTATGGCTGAATACATCTATTCGATGGTGCGCGCCCGCAAAGCGGTCGGCGACAAGGTGATCCTCGACGACGTCACGATGGCGTTCCTGCCCGGTGCGAAGATCGGCGTCGTCGGCCCGAACGGCGCCGGCAAGTCGACGATCCTCAAGATCATGGCCGGCCTCGACACGCCCAGCAACGGCGAGGCGAAGCTGTCGCCGGGGTACAGCGTCGGGATCCTCATGCAGGAGCCCGTGCTCGACGAGCACCTCACGGTGCTCGAGAACGTCCAGCAGGGCGTCGGGCCGATCATGGGCAAGATCAACCGCTTCAACGAGATCTCCGGGCTGATGGCTGACCCCGACGCCGACTTCGACACACTGCTCGCCG
This sequence comes from Micromonospora sp. DT81.3, assembly GCF_049847225.1. NCBI lineage: Bacteria > Bacillati > Actinomycetota > Actinomycetes > Micromonosporales > Micromonosporaceae > Micromonospora > Micromonospora sp. DT81.3. The sequence goes on along the minus strand of NZ_JBNCNY010000004.1, from coordinate 357,353 downwards.
AGATGGGCACCCTGCAGGAGGACATCGACGCCGCAGACGCCTGGGATCTGGACTCCCAGCTCGAGCAGGCGATGGATGCGCTGCGTACCCCGCCGCCGGACTCGGTGGTCTCGAATCTGTCGGGGGGTGAGAAGCGTCGCGTGGCGCTGTGCAAGCTCCTGCTGCAGAAGCCCGACCTCCTTCTCCTGGACGAGCCCACGAACCACCTCGACGCCGAGAGCGTCCTGTGGCTGGAGCAGCACCTCGCCAAGTACCCCGGCGCCGTGCTGGCCGTCACGCACGACCGGTACTTCCTCGACCACGTCGCCGAGTGGATCTGCGAGGTCGACCGCGGCCGCCTCTACCCCTACGAGGGCAACTACTCGACCTACCTCGAGAAGAAGCAGGAACGCCTGCAGGTGCAGGGCAAGAAGGACGCGAAGCTCGCCAAGCGCCTCGCCAGCGAACTCGAGTGGGTGCGCAGCAATGCAAAGGGTCGCCAGACCAAGTCGAAGTCGCGCCTTGCGCGCTACGAGGAGATGGCGGCGGAGGCCGACCGCACCCGCAAACTCGACTTCGACGAGATCGTCATCCCGCCCGGTCCCCGACTGGGCCAGCTCGTGCTCGAGGCCAAGAAGCTCAAGAAGGGCTTCGGCGACCGCATCCTCATCGACGACCTGACCTTCACACTGCCTCGCAACGGCATCGTGGGCATCATCGGCCCGAACGGCGTGGGCAAGACGACGCTGTTCAAGACGATCGTCGGGCTCGAGCCCCTCGATGGCGGGGACCTCAAGGTGGGGGAGACCGTCGACATCTCCTACGTCGACCAGAGCCGCGGCGGGATCGACCCGAACAAGAACCTCTGGGAGGTCGTCTCCGACGGCCAGGACTGGATCCAGGTCGGCAAGGTCGAGATCCCATCGCGGGCCTACGTCTCGCAGTTCGGCTTCAAGGGACCCGACCAGCAGAAGAAGGCCGGCGTGCTCTCCGGCGGCGAGCGCAACCGCTTGAACCTCGCGCTCACCCTGAAGCAGGGCGGAAACCTGCTGCTGTTGGATGAGCCGACGAACGACCTGGACGTCGAGACGCTCGGCAGCCTCGAGAACGCCCTGCTGGATTTCCCCGGCTGCGCCGTCGTCATCACGCACGACCGGTGGTTCCTCGACCGCATCGCCACGCACATTCTGGCCTACGAAGGCACCGAAGACGACCCGGACAACTGGTACTGGTTCGAGGGCAACTTCGAGGCCTACGAGGAGAACAAGATCGAGCGCCTGGGCGCCGACGCGGCGAAGCCGCACCGGTCCACCTACCGCAAGCTCACCCGTGACTGACACCAACGATGCGGGGACGCCCGGGCGTCCCCGCATCCACATCCCCATCCATCTGCGATGGGGTGACCTCGACGCGTACAACCACGTGAACAACACGTCGATGCTGAAGCTCCTCGAAGAGGCACGCGTGCGCGCCTTCTGGCGAGCCGATGAGGGTCCCGTCGCCCCTTCGACCGCGGTGCTGGAGTCCGGCCACGCGAGCGGATTGCTCACGCTCATCGCGCGGCAGGAGATCGTCTACCTGCAGCCGGTGCCGTACCAGCGGCATCCGCTCGATGTGCAGATGTGGTTCGGCAAGGTAGGCGGCTCCAGCCTCGAGGTCTGCTACGAGATCTGCAGCCCCGTGGAGACGCCTCCGCAGGTCGTGTACGCCCGCGCCGTGACGGTGGTCGTGAAGGTGGATGCCGCCTCCGGCAGGCCGGTGCGTTTCAGTCCGGACGAGCGCGGAGCCTTCGAGGAGTACCTCGACGAGCCCATCCGACTCCGCCGCTAAGCGCTCGCCCGCGGGCGGTGGCCGTCGGCAGGTCGGAGCAGATCCGGACTCGCCCTAGCGCCTGCCGCCCGAGTCGGCGATCCGGATGACGACCTCCTGGGCGACGCTCGCCACCAGCTGACCGTCGCGCGAATAGAGTCGGCCCGTCGCGAGACCCCGCCCGCTGCTGGCGCTCGGGGACTCCTGCACATACAGCAGCCACTCGTCCACGCGCCCGGGTCGATGCCACCACAGCGCCGTATCGAGGCTCGCCAGCTTCAACCGCGGGTTCGACCACGCCTGCCCGTGCGCGCGGAGGATGGGCTCCTGGATCGAGATGTCCGTCATGTAGGCGAGGACGGCCGCGTGCAGGGTGGGCTCATCGGGGAGAGGGCGCCGCACGCGGATCCACAGCGCCTGGGACGCGGAGCGCTCGGGATCGGGCTGGAGGTAGATCGGTGCCGACACGTGACGCAGCTCCACCGGGCGATCCTGGATGAGACGACGCGTGAGCGGATGCTCGAACGACATCACCTCCTCGATCGCGGGGACGTCCTCGGCGTCCGGGATGCCGTCGGGCATCGGCACGAAGTGCTCCAGGCCCTCCTCGTGCCGTTGGAAGGAAGCGATCATGGAGAAGATCGGCACGCCGCCCTGGAACGCCTGGGTACGCCGGGCGGCGAACGATCGGCCGTCGTGGATGCGGTCCACGGTGAAGCGGATCTCCTCGTCGGGATCTCCGGGCCGGAGGAAATACCCGTGCATCGAGTGCACCGCGTGGTCATCGTCCACCGTGCGGCTCGCCGCGATCACGCACTGCGCGAGCACCTGTCCGCCGAACACCCGGCCGTGCGGCATCGGCTCGGAGCCGCCGACGAACGCCTCCAGACCCGACGGATCGTCGGTGGGCGTGAGATCAAGCGTCGCCAGCATGAATGAGACCGACGCGGCGGCACTGTCTACGTCACGGGTTTCGGTCACGGAGTGTAGTTTATGGGGGATGTCTGAGCGCCTCCGTTTCGTCGATCAGGAGAGCCGCGACGACGCTCTCACCTTCGCGGCGCGGGCCGCCCGCCTCGCCGATTCGTCCGTGCGGCTCCGCGCCTCCGACGGCGTCCTGGCCATGACCGCCGCCCCGCTGGTGCCGCGGGACCTCGTCGACCCGACACCCACGGTGCTCGCGTTGCGCACGCTCGCGGTCGATCCCGAGCTCGAGTGCGACCTGACCGTCGACGCCGCTCTGCTGCAGCCGGCATCCCTGCCGACCGACATCACGCTTCCGGATACTGCGATCCGGGCCGCCTGGGCCGGCGTCTCTCCGCCCCGCGCGGGATGGGCACCGGCCGGCGAACTCGACGCGGCCGCCCTCGCTGCCCAGGCGCATGACGGCATGGCCCGCGTCGCCTCGGCGCTGCCCGCGGATGCCGGCGAGGAGGTCGTGCAGCGGATACGCGCCGGGGTGTGGGGAGAGCCGGTTGCCGAATGGGGCGACCTGCCGCTCGGCGTGGCCTTCGCTGCCGTCGCGCTGGGCTTCATCTCCGGTGGCGAGAGTGCGCGCGTGTTCACGGCCGGACCGTGGACTCGCGTCAGCCTGCTGCGAGGCCACCTGCTGGTGCGCGGTCCGGCGGCCATCGGTCTGACGGCCGTTCGCACGACCGGCCGGTCGCAGTAGCCGCCGGCATCTCCGCGCGGCGCGAGCCGGCGCGCCGGCCGGCACGACCGGCGACAAGCTCCCCGGGTCCTTCCGACCGCCCCTAGGCCGACTCGGCCGCGGCGCGGCCGGCCTGACGCCCCGAGAAGAGGCATCCGCCCAGGAACGTGCCCTCGAGCGCGCGGTACCCGTGCATCCCGCCACCGCCGAATCCGCTCGCCTCGCCGGCGGCGTACAGTCCGGGGATCGGCGCACCGTCGGCTCCGAGCGCCCGGCCGTGCAGGTCGGTCTCGATGCCGCCCAGCGATTTGCGGGTGAGCACGTGCAGCTTCACCGCGATGAGCGGGCCTGCCTTCGGGTCCTGCAGGCGGTGCGGCGTCGCGGTGCGGATAAGGCGGTCGCCGCGATACGCCCGCGCGGAGCGCAGCATCCCGATCTGGGCATCCTTCGTGAAGTCGTTCTCGATCTCCCGGTCGCGTGCCTCGACCTCTGCGATCACGCGGTCGGCATCGAGCGCGTCGCCTCCCGGGAGCGCCCGCATACCGGCGACGAGGTCCGCGAGGCTGTCGCGCACCACGAAGTCCTCACCCTTGTCCATGAACGCCTGGACGGGCCCCATCGGTCCCTTGCCGAGGCGCTCGGACAGGAGCAGCTTGACGTTCTTGCCCGTCAGGTCGGGGTTCTGCTCGCTGCCGGAGAGGGCGAACTCCTTCTCGATGATCTGCCGTGACAGCACGAACCACGAGTGGTCGTGCCCCGTCTGGCGCAGGTGCGCGAGAGTCCCGAGCGTGTCGTAGCCGGGGAAGAGGGGCACCGGCAGACGTCGACCGGTGGCGTCGAGCCACAGGGAGGACGGGCCGGGCAGGATGCGGATGCCGTGGGACGGCCAGACCGGATTCCAGTTCTGGATGCCCTCGACGTAGTGCCACATCCGGTCCATGTTCACCAGGCGCGCGCCGCCGGATTGCGCGATCGGCACCATCGACCCGTCGACGTAGGCCGGGACGCCGGTGAGCATCGACGCGGGTGGCGTGCCGAGGCGGGCCGGCCATTGCGCGCGGACCAGGTCGTGGTTGCCGCCGATGCCACCGGAGGACACGACGGTGGAGCCCGCCGTCACCTCGAACGATCCGACGACCTCCCTGGATGTGGGCAGCCCGCGCGCGGCGCCGGACGGGGCGAGGATGTCGCCGGCCGCGCCGACGATCGCCCCGGCGGTGCCGCGCAGGACGGACACCCGGTGCCGCGGCAGGATCGTGACGCGGCCCTCGAGCTCGGCCCGCTCCAGGATCGCCTGGAACGGCGCCACGAGGCCGGGTCCGGTGCCCCACGTGATGTGGAACCGCGGCACGGAGTTGCCCGGTCCCAGAGCGGTGTACCCGCCTCGCTCGGCCCAGCCGACCACGGGGAAGAACCCGACATCGAGCGACCGCAGCCATGCGCGCTTCTCGCCCGCCGCGAACTGCAGGTAGGCCTCCGCCCATCGCTTCGGCCACTCGTCCTCGGTGCGGTCGAATCCCGCGTTGCCGTGCCAGTCCTGACGGGCGAGTTCGAGGGAGTCTTTGATGCCCATCCGCCGCTGCTCGGGCGAGTCGACGAAGAACAGCCCGCCGAACGCCCACCACGCCTGGCCGCCGAGGTTCGTGCGCGGCTCCTGGTCGAGGATCACGACGCGCTTGCCTGCCGCGAGCGCCTCGGAGGCGGCCACGAGCCCCGCGAGCCCCCATCCGATCACGAGCACATCGGTGGCGTATTCGGCGGGGGCGGCGGTCATGGCGACTCCTTCGTCGGCGGGTTGATCGGAAGCGAGGAGGCGGCGCGGCCCTCGGCCGAGGGGCCGATGCCCGTCGGCTCGAAGGTGTTCACCATGGCCAGGGCGGCACGCTGAAGGTAGTCCCACAGCGTCGCCTCGTGCAGCGGCGAGAGGTCGAGCTCGTCGACCGCCGCCCGCATGTGCGAGAGCCAGCGATCGCGGGCGTCGGGGTTGACGTGGAAGCCGGCGTGGCGCATCCGAAGTCGCGGGTGTCCCCGCGTCTCGCTGTACGTGCCCGGTCCGCCCCAGTACTGCTCGAGGAAGAGCGTGAGTCGCTCGGCCGCGGGGCCGAGGTCGTCCTCTGGGTACATCGGCTTGAGCACCGGATCGTCCGCGACGCCGCGGTAGAAGGCATCCACCAGGCGCACGAAGGTCTCGTGCCCGCCGACCTCGTCGTAGAAGCTCATGCGTCACCGTCGCTCGGGGCCTCGGGGGTGTGCGGTGGCGTCTTCTTGGCGCGCCAGATGGGGCGGGCGGGAGGTGGCGCTTCCGTGACGGCGGTCGGCTTCGTCTTCGGCGGGTTGGCGCCCCGAACGCGCTGCGCTCCCTCGATGCCGCTGAGCGTCGTGGAGTTCAGCTGGGGGAGCGTGAGCCCGAGGTTGTCGATGGCCTTCTTCAGCCGCATCCGCAGTTCTCGCGCGACGTCGTCCTTCGCGTTGGACCGGGTCTTCATGACGAGCCGGATGACGAGGGCATCGCCCGTGACGGACTCGAGGCCCCACACCTCGGGCTTCTCGAGAACCCGGGTGCGCCACTTCGGATCCTTCGACAGGGCCAGCGCCGTCTCCAGCATCGTGCCCTCCACCTCTTCGATGTCCGCGTCCACCGGCACCGCGAGGTCGACGATGACGCGCGACCAGCCCATCGACATGTTGCCGATGCGGGTGATCTCGCCGTTGCGCACGTACCACAGCGTGCCGTTCACGTCGCGGACGTTCGTCACCCGCACGCTGACGTACTCCACGATGCCCGTCGCGAGGCCGAGGTCCACGACGTCGCCGATCCCGACCTGGTCCTCCGCCACGATGAAGATGCCGTTCAGCACGTCCTTGACGATGTTCTGCGCGCCGAAGCCGAGTCCCGCGCCGATCGCCGCGGTGAGCAGGGTCAGCGATCCCAGGGCGGTGGGGGCCAGCACGCTCAGGATGAGCACCAGCCCGACGATGACGATCGTGACGTTCACGACGTTCTGCAGGATGGACCCGAGGGTGCGTGTTCGCTGCACCAGTCGAACCGCGGCGAGGGGCGATCGATCGAGAGCGCGGGTGTCGTCCACCTGGGCCTTCGACTTCGCCCCGTTGACGATGCGCGACACCACCCGCCGGATGACCAGCTTCAGGATCCAGGCCAGGACGATACCGCCCACGACGATCCCGGCGACCTTCAGGATGTTCCAGCCGGCGTCGGTCAGGAACTGGAGCAGATCGGTCCAGATGATCGACTCGGCTGTGGGCGCGGGACTGGGGTTCGGAACGGTTGCGAGGGGAAGAATGCGCATCGTTTCGATCCTAACGACGGATGCCGCGCGCCACCTGGGCGCGCGGCATCCGCTCGTGCCGTTCTCGGAACCGGCGAGTCCTACTCCGCGTCTTTGTCCTGCACGGCGAGCGCGCGCTCGACGCCCGCGAGGTTCTCGTCGACGAGGCGCCGCAGCGCCGGAGCGGCGTCGCGGTTCGCGGCCAGCCACGCGCGCGTGGCATCGCGGAGGGCGACGTTGGCCAGCGGAGCGGGGTAGAGGCCGGCGATCAGATACTCCGCGATCTTGTAGGTGCGGGACTCCCAGATCGGCAGCAGCATGTCGAAGTAGGGCTGCACGAACGCGCCGAGCTGCGCGACGGTGGCGGGATGCTGGAACCCGAGGGCCGTGGACCGCACGATCGTGTTCGGCAGATCGTCGGTGTCGATCAGCGAGTTCCACGCGGCGCGCTTCGCCTCCGCCGTGGGGATGGACGCCTTCGCCTGCGCGGCGAACTCCCCGCCCTTCGCGGTGTTGTCGGCGGCGAGGGCCTCGTCGATCTGCGCGGCATCCGCCACGCCACCCGCGGCGAGCGAGATAAGCAGCTGCCACGAAAGGTCGGTGTCGACGTCGAGTCCCTCGAGCGTGGTCTCGCCGTCGCGCAGGGCGCGCACGATCTCCCAGTGCTCCGGGGTCGAGGCGGCGCTCGCGAAGGCGGTCACGAACTGCAGCTGGCTGTCGCTGCCGGCCTCGGCGGACTGCGCGAGCTGCCACAGGCCGTCGGCGACCTTCAGGCGCGTCGCATCGCGCTTCTCGGGCGAGACGTAGGAGTTCGCCGCGAGCTGCAGCTGTCCCAGGGTCGTCCGCACCGTGGTCGACTCGCTCTCGCGGCCGATGTTGCGCAGCACCAGGTCTACGTAGTCGCTGGGCGACGCCTCGGCGTCGCGCGTCTGGTCCCAGGCGGCCCCCCACACGAGCGAGCGAGCAAGCGGATCCGCGATGTCGCCGAGGTGCGCGATCGCCGTCTTCAGCGACCGGTCATCGAGGCGGATCTTCGCGTACGCGAGGTCTTCGTCGTTCAGCAGCACGAGGTCCGGGCGCTTCTGGCCCTTCAGCTCCGGAACCTCGGTGAGGTCGCCGTCGACGTCCAGCTCCACCTTGTGCACCCGATCGAGCGCGCCGTTCTGCACGTTGTAGAAGCCGACGCCCAGGCGGTGCGGGCGGATGGTCGGGTAGTCCGCGGGGGCCGTCTGGGTGATCGCGAACCGGGTGATCGTGCCATCGGAGGCCTCGGCGATCACCGGCGAGAGCGTGTTGACGCCGGCCGTCTCGAGCCACTTCTTCGACCACGTGGTCAGATCGCGGCCGCTCGTGGTCTCGAGCTCGCTGAGCAGGTCGACGAGCTCGGTGTTGCCCCACTCGTTCTTCTTGAAGTACTCGGCAACGCCCCCGAAGAAGGCCTCGATGCCCACCCACGCGGCCAGCTGCTTGAGCACCGATCCGCCCTTGGCGTAGGTGATGCCGTCGAAGTTGACCTGCACGTCCTCGAGGTCGTTGATCTCGGCGACGACCGGGTGCGTGGACGGGAGCTGGTCCTGGCGATACGCCCAGGTCTTCTCCATCGCGTTGAAGGTCGTCCACGCCTCCTTCCACTCCGTCGCCTCGGCCGTGGCGATCGTCGACGCCCACTCGGCGAACGACTCGTTGAGCCACAGGTCGTTCCACCACTTCATGGTCACCAGATCGCCGAACCACATGTGGGCGAGCTCGTGCAGGATCGTGACGACGCGGCGCTCCTTGATGGCGTCGGTGACCTTGCTGCGGAAGACGTAGCTCTCGGTGAAGGTCACCGCACCGGCGTTCTCCATGGCGCCGGCGTTGAACTCAGGCACGAAGAGCTGGTCGTACTTGGCGAACGGGTAGGGGTAATCGAACTTCTCCTCGTAGTACGCGAAGCCCTCGCGCGTCTTGTCGAAGATGTAGTCCGAGTCCAAGTGCTGCCACAGGCTCTTGCGGGCGTAGACGCCCAGTGGGATGACGCGGCCCGATGCGCTCGTCAGCTCGGAGAACGTCGACTCGTACGGGCCTGCAACGAGTGCGGTGATGTACGACGAGATGCGCGGCGTCGGCTCGAACCGCCAAGTGGCGCTGCCGTCTCCGTGCTTCTTCGGCTCCGGGGTCGGAGAGTTCGAGACGACGGCCCACGGCTCGGGCGCGGTGACCGTGAATCGGAAGGTGGCCTTGAGGTCGGGCTGCTCGAACACCGCGAAGACGCGGCGGGAATCGGGCACTTCGAACTGCGTGTAGAGGTACACCTCTCCATCGACCGGGTCGACGAAGCGGTGCAGGCCCTCGCCGGTGTTGGTGTAGAGGCAGTCCGCCTCGACGATCAGCTCGTTCTCGCTCTGCAGGCCGGTGAGGGCGATGCGCGAGTCGTCGAAGGCAGAGACCGGCACGTCGACGCCATTGAGCGTGATGCTGTGCACCGCGCCGGCGATCAGGTCGATGAAGGTGTCGGCGCCCGCGGTGGCGGCGAATCGCACCACCGTGCGGGATCCGAAGACCTCCTCGCCCCTCATGAGGTCCAGCTGCACGTCATACGAGGTGCCGGTTCCTGAGCTTGTCGACGGGTCGATGATCGCGCGGCGTTCCTGCGCTTCGATGCGGGTGAGGTTATCTCCAGGCACTGCGGAACTCCCAGGTTTGAGGATGGGGACGACGGCGCGCTTCTGATGCACCATCGACAACCCCACCAGCCTACGACAGCGGTGTCGGCCTCCCCCCTTCCGCGAGGTGTCAGGATGGACGGGTGGCCGCAGAGCGTGTGAGAACGAGTACGGATGTCGAGACGGTGCCGTTCGGGTCGCCCGCCGTGCAGTCCGGGGCCGCGCATGTCGAAGAGCCCGTCGCGTACGACGCGATCCTGCTCGCGAGCTTCGGAGGCCCGGAGGGACAGGAGGACGTGATCCCGTTCCTTCGCAACGTGACGCGCGGCCGCGGCATCCCGGACGAGCGTCTCGAAGAGGTGGCGCACCACTACCGTCACTTCGGGGGCGTCAGCCCCATCAACGCGCAGAATCGCGCGCTCAAGGCGGCGCTCGAGCGGGAGCTGCAGGCCCGGGGGCACGCGCTGCCGGTGTACTGGGGCAACCGCAACTGGGCCCCGTATCTCGACGAGGCGGTGCGGGATGCCGCATCCGCCGGCGATCGCGCGCTGCTCGCCCTCGCGACCAGCGCTTACAGCTCTTTCTCGAGCTGCCGCCAGTATCGCGAGGACTTCGCCCGCGTGCTCACCGAGACGGGACTCGCCGGCTCGGTGACGATCGACAAGGTGCGGCAGTTCTTCGACCACCCGGGTTTCGTCCAGCCCTTCATCGACGGGGTGCGAGGGGCGATAGAGCAGTTCCTGGCGGAGGGGATCGACGCCGGCGGCATCCGCGTCCTCTTCTCGACCCACAGCGTGCCGATGGACGACGCCCGCCGCTCGGGGCCCCGGGACGTCGACTGGGGCGAAGAGGGCGCGTACGCCACCCAGCACACCGCGGTCGCGGCACGCGTGATGGCCAGCGTCTCCGAGCACGTCCCCGAAGCCGGCGGGATCGCGTGGCAGCTCGTCTACCAGTCCCGCTCCGGTCCGCCGACGCAGCCCTGGCTCGAGCCGGACGTGTGCGACGTGATCGCCGAGCTGCCGGCAGAGGGCGCGCGCGCCGTCGCGATCGTCCCCCTCGGGTTCGTGTCGGATCACATGGAAGTGCTGTGGGATCTGGACACCGAGGCGATGGATGCCGCCGCTGAGGCCGGTCTCCGCGCCGTGCGGACGCCCACCCCGGGGATCGACCCCGCGTACGTGTCGGGGCTCGTCGATCTGATCGAGGAGCGACTGCAGGGAACACCCGCGGCGGCACGGCCGCACGAGACCGCGCTCGGCCCGTGGTTCGATGTCTGCCGGCCGGGCTGCTGCGAGAACATCAGGGCCGGCTTCCGACCGGCCGCCTCTGGCCTGGCTCCCTAGGATTGACCGCATGCGCATCCACATCGCGACCGACCACGCCGGCCTCGAGTTCTCCACGCAGCTGATGCACCACCTGAGCGATCAGGGACACCAGGTCATCGATCACGGCCCGCTCGACTACGAGCCGCTCGATGACTACCCGGCCTTCTGCATCCGCGCCGCGCAGGCGGTCGTGCGCGACCAGGCCGACGGCATCGAAACGCTCGGGGTCGTCTTCGGCGGGTCGGGAAACGGCGAGCAGATCTCGGCGAACAAGGTGCGGGGCGTGCGCGCCGCCCTCGTCTGGAGCATCGCGACCGCCGAGCTGGCGCGCGAGCACAACGACGCGAACGTCATCGCCGTCGGCGCCCGCCAGCACACGTTCGATGAGGCCGTCGCCTTCATCGACCGGTTCATCGCGACACCGTTCTCCGGCGACGAGCGGCACGCGCGCCGCATCGCGCAGATCGCCGCGTACGAGATCGATGGCGCTCTTCAGCCTGATCCTCGGGCACCGGGGCCGCGCGGCGGAGAGTCGTCCGACGCGTTCGACCCCGAGGCGGGCTGATGCCCGAAGGGCATTCCGTCCACCGCATCGCACGCCAGTTCGATCGCAACTACGTCGGCCGCATCGTCTCTGCGAGCAGTCCCCAGGGCCGCTTCGTCGAAGGAGCGGCCGTGCTCGACGGCCGCGAGGCGCTCTCGGCCCGGGCCGTCGGCAAGCAGATGTTCCTGGAGTTCGACGGCGACGAGTGGCTGCGGGTGCACCTCGGGATGTACGGCGCGTGGGACTTCGCCGGCGAGATCGTCGCGGACGCCACGATCGCCTCGGCGAATGGGCGCATGGGACAGACGAATCAACGGGGCACCGTGCTCGAGGAGGAGATCCTCGACGACGCGGGCGAGAACTCGCTGAGCTCGATCGGTGCGCCGCGCCGGGCGCGGGTGCACGTGCGGATGTCGGAGCAGACCACCGGCCTCGACGATGAAGGTGCCGACTGGCCGCCCCCCGTCGTGGGTCAGGTGCGCCTGCGCCTCATGACGGCCGTCACCTGCGCCGACCTGCGGGGGCCGACGGCATGCCAGCTGCAGACCTCCGACCAGGTGCAGGCCACGATCGCCAAGCTCGGGCCCGACCCACTGGTCGACGACGTGGCCGAGGGCGAGGAGCGATTCGTGGAGGTGGTGCGCCGCAAGCCGACGCCCATCGGCCTGCTGCTGATGGACCAGTCGGTGGTCAGCGGCATCGGCAACGTCTACCGCGCCGAGCTGCTTTATCGCGCGCTGCTCGATCCGCACACCCCCGGGCGTGTGGTGCCGGAGGAGCTCGTCCGCGAACTCTGGCGCGACTGGGTGCGGCTGCTCGCGATCGGCGTCGAGACGGGCCAGATGATGACAATGGACGACCTGGATCCCGAGGCGTACCGGGCGGCGATGGCCAGCCGTGAGGACCGGCATTGGGTCTACCGCCGCGCGGGGCTCCCTTGCCGCGTGTGCGGCACCGAGATCGTGATGGAGGAGATGGGCGCGCGCAAGCTGTACTGGTGTCCGTCCTGCCAGAAGTGACGGGCGGTGCACGCCCAGGCCGGCAGAAGTGACGGGCGCTGCGCGCCCAGGCGGTCTCATAGGCTGGGAGCATGCGCCAGAACCCGAGCTTCGCCCTGACCGATGTGGGCGAGCTCCGCCGCCTCATCGACCGGAACCCGTGGATGACCCTCGTCAGTGACACCCCGGATGGTCTCGTCGCGTCGCATTACGCCGTGCTGCTGGACGCCGACCGCGATGACCTGACCGTCGTGGGCCACGTCGGCAAGCCGGACGACATGATCCACGGGCTGGGCGAGCGGGAGCTGCTCGTCGTCGTCCAGGGTCCGCACGGATACATCTCGCCCGGTTGGTACGGCGATGTGCAGAGCGTGCCCACGTGGAATTTCGTGTCGGCGCACTTGAGCGGGGTTCCGGAGGTGCTGACGCCGGAGGAGAACCTGCAGGTGCTCGACCGGCTGGTCGCGCGCTTCGAGGGACGGATGCCCGATCCTCGCCTCATGTGGGAGCGCCCGAACGACGCCGCATTCATCGAGCGGATGGAGCGCGGCACCGTCGGCTTCCGCCTGACACCGACGCGCGTGGTCGCCAAGCGAAAGCTCAGCCAGAACCGGACACCGGACGTCGTCGAAACGGTGATCGCGCAGCTCAGCGGTGGCGGGCCCTACGCCAACGCGAGTCTTGCGACAGAGATGCGCCGCGCCCGCGACGCGATGGACCGGTCGTGACGGCCGGCACATCGCAGAGTCCAGGCGAGACGGTCGGTACGATCCGCAACGCGCGGATCGCCGGTGGTGGTCGGGAACTGCTGCCGACCGATGGTCCGTTCGACGTCTTCCTCGAAGGCGGCCTCATCGCAGACATCGCGCCGATCGGATCCCTGACACCTCGGGGCGCGGTGCTGGACGCCCAGGGCGCCTGGCTCGTTCCCGGGCTGTGGGATCATCACGTGCACGTCGTGCAGTGGGCCCTCGCCGCGCAGCGTGAAGACCTCGGCTCCGCACGCTCGGCCGCGCACGCCGCCCGCATCATGGGCGCAGCTCCGGTGCTCACTGATGGGCGGCGGATCGGCACCGGCTTCCGCGATGCGCTGTGGCCCGACAGCCCCAGCCTGTCGGTGCTCGACGAGGCCACGGGCGACATCCCGACGTACCTGATCAACGCCGATGTGCACAGCGTGTGGATGAACACCGCGGCGCTCCGCCGGGAAGGACACGAGCCGGACGGCATCGGCCTGCTGCGAGAGACGCCCGCCTTCGAGATCTCACGGAGGCTCAACGACGTCGAACCCGCCATGGGCGACCGGCTTGTCGCGCGGATGGCGGCGGATGCGGCATCCCGCGGCGTGGTGGGCATCGTCGATCTGGACATGGCGTGGAACGAGGGGTCGTGGGCCCGCCGTCTGGCCGGGGGATTCGACGCGCTGCGCGTCGAGTTCGGCATCTATCCCGAATTTCTCGATCGGGCCATCGCCGAGGGTCTCGGCACCGGCGATCCCGTGCGCGGTGCGGCATCCGATCTCGTCCACGTCGGATCACTCAAGGTGATCACCGACGGCTCACTCGGCACGCGGACGGCCGCCTGCTCTCGGCCGTATCGCGGCGATCCGCACAACCACGGCATGCTCACCGTGTCGCCCGAGATGCTGCTCGGTCTGATGACGGCGGCCACGGGCGCCGGTCTGTCGTGCGCGATCCACGCCATCGGCGACGTGGCCAATTCCAACGCGCTCGACGCATTCGCCGTCAGCGGGGCGACCGGCACCATCGAGCACGCACAGCTGGTGGCGCACGCCGACATCCCTCGGTTCGCCCGTCTCGGCGTCGGCGCCAGCGTGCAGCCGGAGCACGCGATCGATGATCGTGACGTCACCGACAGCATCTGGGCCGAGCAGACCGCGGTTCCCTACCCGCTGCGCCTCCTCGCGGACTCCGGTGCGACGATGCTCTTCGGCTCCGATGCGCCCGTGTCGCCGCTCGACCCGTGGGCGGCCATCGCGGCCGCGGTCTCCCGCACGCGGGACGGCCGTGAGCCGTGGCACCCCGACCAGGGAATCGACATCGCGACAGCCATTGCGGCCTCCACGCACGGCGGGACGGGCGGGAGCACGGCGCGTATCGAACCGGGCGGCATCGCCGATCTCGCGCTGTGCGAGAGCGACCCGCTGACAGCGTCCGAGCCGGAGCTGCGCAACATGACGGTGGCTGCGACGACGCTCGGCGGACGCCTGACGCACGTCAGGTAACGGGGGACAGCCCCCCTCCGCATCCGCCAGGTCGCCGGATGCCGCAACCGGGCCTTCGTGGCGAGGCTGGATGCATGCCTGAAACGACTGTCTTCTCCCAGGATGCACCGGACGGCGATCTTCCGCCGGGCCTCTCCCGGACGGGCGCGCGCCGCCCGGGCGCTGTGGCTGCGAGCCTCGCCTCGATCGCGGCGATCGGCGTCGCACTGCCCCTGCTGCTGGGCGGCTGCTCCGCCCTGTTCCGGCCGGCTCCGCCGCAACCGGGTGGCGTCGAGTTCACCCAGCCGCTCCGCCTTCCCGCCTTGGCGGAGTCGCGCATGGAGGGCGACATCCGGATCTTCTCGCTGACCGCGGATGAGGCGCGCACGGCATTCGTGCCGGAGGGTGAAGCCGCAACTCTCGGGTACAACGGCGACTACCTCGGGCCCACGCTCGTGGCCGCCCGGGGCGAACGGGTGCGCGTCGATCTGCAGAACGACCTGGATGCCGCCACCACCCTGCACTGGCACGGCATGCACCTCCCAGCCGCACAGGACGGAGGACCGCACCAAGTGGTCCCGGCCGGCGAGGCCGCCCACCCGGAATGGACCATCGACCAGCCCGCGGCGACGCTCTGGTACCACCCGCACCTCCACGAGGAGACGCGTGCTCAGGTGGACGCGGGACTGGCCGGCATGTTCCTGGTGCGCGATGACGAGGAGGCGGCGCTGGACCTGCCCCGCGACTATGGAGTCGACGACTTTCCTCTCATCGTGCAGGACCGCTCGTTCAACCAGGCCGGTGGCTTCACCGGCGGCGTGGAGCAGTTCGACGGTGCGCTGGGCGACACCATCCTCGTGAACGGCATCGTCGGCCCCTACCTCGACGTCTCGACCGAACGCGTGCGCCTGCGGCTGCTGAACGGCTCGAGCGCACGCATGTACGACTTCGCGTTCGCCGATGACCGGCCGTTCGAACTGATCGCCACGGACGGCGGGCTGCTGTCGGCTCCCGTCCGATCGAAGCACATCGCCCTGTCGCCGGGGGAGCGGGCCGAGATCGTGGTGAGGATGGCACCAGGCGAATCCGTGGTGCTGCGCTCGGACGCCCCGAACCCGGACCTGCACGCGGGAGGCGACGCCTTCGACGTGCTCGAACTCCGCGCCGCGGCATCCCTCTCGCCGTCGCCGGAGGTCCCCGCCGCGCTGACCACGCTGCCGGCTCCCGACGCGGGAGCCGCCGCCGCGGAGCGCTCGTTCGAGATGTCGGGTCATGACATCAACGACCGCGAGATGGACATGACGCGCACCGACTTCGTGGCCACCGTCGACACCAGCGAGGTATGGAGCGTCACGAACACGAATCCGCTGCCGCACAGCTTCCATGTGCACGACACGCAGTTCCGCATCCTCAGCATCGACGGATCCCCGCCGCCTCCCCATCTGGCCGGGTACAAGGACACGATCGCGCTCGAGTGGGACCGCACCTACCGCCTGCTCGTCCGCTTCGACGACTACGCGGATCCGACGACGCCGTACATGTATCACTGCCACCTGCTGTGGCACGAGGACCAGGGCATGATGGGACAGTTCCTGGTCATCGAACCCGGGCAGAGACCTGCCCTGAAGACGCACGAGGGAGAGACCGATGACCGCCATGACCACTGACCCCCAGCTTCAGCGCGGGGCGCAGCCAGGTGCCGCCCCGATCCAGGGAGCCATGCCCTCCTACGGCACGCTGTGGAAGAGGACCCCGGGCAGCGCCGTGTACCTGCTCGTCATCTTCGTCGTGGCCATGGTCTCGATCAGCGTGCTCGCCGCGCTGTTCTGGACGGGGATCGGGCTGCTGGCCATCGTGATCGGTCTGCCGATCGTCGTCGGCACCCTGCTCGTGGCCCGCGGCTTCGGCGTCGCGGATCGATTCCTCCTGCGCCTGACCGGCCAGGAGCCGATCGACAAGCCCGCCTGGAACCGCGATCGCACGGATGCGTCGGGGTTCTGGATGACTTTGACCCGTCCGCTCCGCAACGGGCACTACTGGCTGTACCTGCTGCACGGCATGATCGTCAGCCCCATCATCAGCACGATCACCTTCGCCCTCACGGTCGCGTGGCTGAGCATCAGCCTCGGTGGGCTCACGTACTGGTTCTGGGGAATGTTCATCCCGCGCGGCGATGGTGCGGGGGTCTGGGGCGACAACGTCGCCGAGGCGCTGCCGTGGCTGTTCGGCGGTCTGGACCCACGGGGCGTCGAGGTCGTGCTGTACCTCATCGCCGGCGTGATCTGCGCCGTCACCCTGCCTTGGGTGCTGTACGGGCTCGCGTGGGTGCACCACGCCGTGGCGAAGGCGATGCTCGGCCCCTGGCGGACCGATGCCCTGGCGCAGGAGGTGCGGGCCGAGGCCGCCGCACGGGGCGCCGCCGTCCATGCCGAGGACGTGTCGCTGCGACGCCTGGAGCGCGACATCCACGACGGTCCGCAGCAGCGCCTCGTCCGCCTGCAGATGGACCTCGCCGCTCTCGAGCGCCGAGCCGAATCCGGTGACACCGAGGGAGCCACGCGACTCGCTCAAGAGGCCCGCGGCCAGGCCAAGGCCGCGCTCGACGAGCTGCGAGCGCTGTCCAGCGGCGTCGCACCGCCCCTTCTCCAGGACCGCGGCCTGGCCGCCGCGCTGTCGGCGCTCGCCTCCGAGAGCCCGCTGAGCGTGACGGCGGAGATCGACCCCGCGGTCGACACCGCGGTCGGGGCGGACGTGGCTCGAAACGTGTACTTCATCGTCGCGGAGCTGCTGACGAACGCCGTCAAGCACTCCGGAGCGAGCGGCGTCGCACTCAAGGCCGCGCTCCGCGCGCCGGCTGCCGGTTCGCCGTGGATGCTGGACGTCTGGGTGGTGGACAACGGAGCGGGCGGTGCCCACATGAGCCCGGGCCATGGGCTCGAGGGGCTCAGGGACCGGGTGCACGGCCTGCGGGGCGTGCTGATCGTCGAGAGCCCGACGGGCGGGCCCACCACCGTGGGGGCGCACATCCCGCTCCCCGGTTCCGCCGCAGAACCCCGGTTCGCTGCCGCAGGCCCCCTCTCGCCGGTCGGCTCGGCGTGAGCGCGTCCTATCGTGGGGGCATGACGCCGCCTGCAGGCCCGCTGCGCATCGTGCTCGTGGAGGACTCGGTGCTGCTGCGCGAGGGGCTCGTGCGGCTGTTCGACGAGGCGGGCTACGTCACGGCCGGAGCCTTCGGCGACGCCGATGACATCGTCGCGCGGGTGCTGGGCACGCAGCCGGACGTCGTGATCCTCGATGTGCGGCTGCCTCCCGACTTCCGGGACGAGGGCATCCGCGCCGCGCTGCAGCTGCGCAAGGAGGTGCCGGGCATCGGCATCCTGGTGCTCAGCCAGTACGTCGAGGGCGTCTATGCCCGCGAGCTGCTGGCCGGGGGAGAAGGCGGGATCGGCTATCTGCTGAAGGACCGTGTGACCTCGCTCGACGAGTTCACCGACGCCGTACGCCGAGTGCACGACGGTGGGACGGTGCTCGATCCGCTCGTGGTGCGGCAGCTGCTCGCCGCCCGCCCTGACCCCATCGCCGCACTCACCCCCCGGGAGCGGGATGTGCTCGAGCTGATGGCGGAGGGCCGAAGCAACGGAACCATCGCCGAGCGCCTGTTCATCGGCGTCGGAGCGGTGGAGAAGAACGTCAGCGCGATCTTCCAGAAGCTCGGGCTCGAGGAGTCCGGCACCGACCACCGCCGCGTGCTCGCCGTGCTGGCCTTCCTGCAGCACGGCTAACGAGCCGCGACGCCCGCCACGGAACGGAAGAAGCCCGCGGGGCGGTCCCCGCGGGCTTCTCGGCGTGTGTCGTGCCTACTCGCTGACGTGGGCCTACTCGCTGACGTGGGCGAAGAGGAACCACCGGTCCTTGTCGAGGCCGCGCATGATCTCGATCGCGACATCCTGGCTCGTGACGTCAACCTCGCCGAGGCCGTCGATGGCGGTCTTCAGGTCGACGAGGATCGCGTCGATGTCGGCGATGACGTCGCGGATGAGCTCATCGGATCTGGTGAACCCGGCCGGGACCTCGGTCGCCTTGGCCTTCGCCGCCACGGTCTGCACACGGGCATCGATCGGCAGGCCGAGGGCCACGATGCGCTCCGCGGCGGTGTCGGCCCAGTCGCCGGCGTGGGCCACGATGGTGTCGAGCAGCTCGTGCACCCCGACGAAGTTCGAGCCGCGGACGTGCCAGTGGGCCTGCTTGCCGTTGATCGTCAGCGCCTGCAGCCCGAGCACGACGGGGGAGAGGAACTGGGACGCCGCAGCAGCGACGGTGGGGTCGCTGGCGGTGGTCGAGATGGTGTGGGTCTTGCTCATGATGTCGCCCTCCGGAGTGCGTCGATCGTGAATTCTGAGTGCAACGCTACTCACGCTGAGGCATTCCGCAAGCAAGCTGAGGCTGGGCTAACCAGGCCCCGGAGACAGGTTCGGGGGCCGGGATTCCGGGCGGCTAGGGTCGGAGGATGACCATCGCCTCCGATGCCAGTGTCCTCGCCCTCGAAGGGGCGTCCCCCCGGTTGGATGCCGGGTCGTTCGTCGCCTCGGGCGCCCGAGTCATCGGCGCCGTCTCCCTCTCCCAGGGGGCCAGCGTCTGGTACAACGCCGTGCTGCGGGCCGACAGCGACAGCATCTCGCTCGGTGCCGGCAGCAACATCCAGGACAACGTCTCGGTGCACGTGGATGCCGGGCATCCGGTAGTGATCGGCGAGAACGTGTCGGTCGGTCACAACGCCGTCGTGCACGGCTGCACGATCGGCGATGGAACGCTGATCGGCATGGGCAGCGTCATCCTCTCCGGTGCGGTCATCGGCGACGGATGCCTCATCGCCGGTGGAGCGGTCGTGCTCGAGGGGTCTGTCATCCCGCCCGGATCCCTGGTCGCCGGCGTACCGGGCAAGGTGCGCCGCGAACTCTCCGACCAGGAGCGCGCCGGCATCCTCCGAAACGCCGAGACCTACCGCGCTCACACCGCCCGCCACATCGCCGCCGCCACGGTTGCGTCGTGAAGCCCGTTGCGCTCATCACCGGGGTGGGTCGTCCGCAGGGCATCGCGGCCGGCATCGCGCGTTCGCTCGCGCGCGACGGCTGGGACCTCGCCGTGAGCCGATGGCAGCCGGCCGATGAGGCGATCTTCGGGACGGATGCGGCAGCGGGGCTCCACGACGTGATCGACGAGGTCCGCTCCCTCGGCGCAAGGGTGGTCGACATCCCCGCCGACCTCGAACAGCCGGAGGCCGCGGCATTGCTCTTCGCGGCCGCACGGGACAAGGTCGGCACGGTCGAAGCGATGGTGCTCTCCCACGCCTGGGACGTCGAGTCCGGCATCCTCGACACCACCGTCGACGAGTTCGACCGGCACTTCGCGGTGAACACGCGCGCGAGCTGGCTGCTCATCGCCGAATTCGCCCGGCAGGCCGATCGCGGCGGGGCCATCGTCGCCCTCACCAGCGATCACACCACCGGCAATCTCCCCTACGGCGCAAGCAAGGGCGCCCTCGACAGGATCGTGATCTCCGCCGCCCGCGAGCTGGGTCCGCGCGGCATCTCCGCGAACGCCCTCAACCCGGGCCCGATCGACACGGGGTGGATGGACGACGAGGTGCGCACCGCGCTCACGGGAATGCAGCCGGGGGGACGGCTGGGCCGGCCCGCCGACGTCGCGGATGTCGTGGCCTTCCTCGTGTCGCCCCGGGGTCGCTGGGTCACGGGTCAGCTGCTCAAGGCAGACGGCGGATTCTCGATCTCGACCTGAGAAACGGGCGTACCCTGCCGCCATGAGAATCGAGACGCTTCGACCCGGCGAGATCTTCGTGTTCGGCTCCAACGCATCGGGTGCGCACGGGGCAGGTGCGGCGGCGACCGCTGTGGAGCGGTTCGGCGCGGTGTGGGGCCAGGGCGACGGGCTGCAGGGCCAGTCCTACGGCATCGACACGATGAGCGGGCTTCCCACGATGGCGGAGGGCGTCGAGCGCTTCCTCGACTTCGCCGCCCAGCATCCGGAACTGCGCTTCCTCGTCACCGAGGTCGGATGCGGCATCGCCGGGTACACGCCCGACCAGGTGGCACCGCTCTTCCGCGGCGCGCCGGAGAACGTGGTGCTTCCCGAGCGATTCCACGCGGTGTTGGAGCGGTCCTAACCAGCCTGCGCTGGCGGGTGGTACGTCCCTCGGTGGATCTCGTACACGGTCGCCTGGCCGGGGGAGTCGGGGTCATCCACGATCGGTTTGTCCTCCATGAACAGCCGGATGACGTTGGACAGCTCGCCGGGATGGCTGAAGTTGATGGCGTGCGCGGCGCCTTCGATCCGCACCACGAGCACATGATTGTCCGTCTGCGCCGCGACCTCTTTGACGCGCTCCGGCCCCGGCAGGAGGGGGTCCCGGTCCCCGAGCACGACCAGAGTGGGGATGGTGAGCGCGAGAAGGCGCTCGAGCGTGGGGTACTCGGTCAGGGCCTTGAACATCTTGAACGTGCTCGGGACTCCGAAGCGCAGGTAGTCGGGGGTGGCGACAGTCACCATCTTCCGTGGCTCGCGCGGACCGTCCTTGGTGAGCTGTGCCATCGCGCGCCGCAGCGGCTGGTTGTAGAGCCCGCCGGCGGGGGACACCAGAATTGCACGGTCGATGCGTTCGGGGTACCGGTATGCGAACTCGCAGATCACCGGGCATCCCATCGAGTTGCCGACGAGGGTCGCCCTCTCGATGCCCATGCTGTCGAGGAACCGGGCGGCGGCGTGCGCGAGGTCGGGCACGTCCAGCAGCGCGCCCGCCTTGGCGCTGCGACCGAACCCCGGGAGGTCGGGAACGAGGGTGTGGAACTCGTCCGACAGCACCTGTGCCGTCGGCAGGAGGTAGCGACCGGAGAGCCCGAAGCCGTGCACGTGCACCATCACGCGGGCGTCCGGAGTCGGGTCGGGAGATTCGCGGTAGAAGACGCTGAAGCCGTCGACCGTCGTGTACCGCTCCGCGAGCGCGGATGCCGGCTTGCGAGGCAGCTTCGGCGGCTTGGGCTGCCGGCTCTCCTTCGCGGCCGACGCGCTGGAACCTCTCGCCATGATGCGCCCCCTCTGACCCGCGAGTTCTCGTGCTCAACACGATTCCATGGCCCACGGTAGCGCTGAACCCGAGCGCTAGCATCAACGACAACGAACAGGGAGGTTCTCGATGACCGCGAACACCGCCGGACCGACTTCCGCCCCGCGCAGACCGGCCGCGAGGACAGGGGACATCATCGCCACCATCCTTCTGATGCTCGTCTCGCTCGGCCTAGCGGCCGCACTCTTCCTGGCCTCGCTGCTGTGGGCCGTGGACAGCAACCCCAACACGGTGGGCTTCGCGCTGGGAGTCTACGGGCCGCCGGTTCTCGCGATCCTCGGCGTGGTGCTCGGCATCGTCGCCCTGGTGAAGCGGCGTCTCGCGTTCATCTACCCGCTCGGGGCGATCGTGCTCGGGCTCATCGTCTGGTGGATCGGGGCGCAGCTGATCGCGTCGTGATGGGGGGCAAGAGGTGACGTGGAGGGGATGACGGGAATCGGCCACTCCGCCCCTCCACGCATCGCTTCCCGCTGCGCGGAGCCTCCGGCGGAGCGGGACCGCCCGCAGGCGGGATCGGTTCCTACGGCATCCGCACTAATGCCCTCCCGCACGACCTTCGGCCGCGCGTGAGGGCATTGGAGGGGATGACGGGAATCGAACCCGCACCATCAGTTTGGAAGTATGGTCTGGGAGGGTTTTGCGCAGCCCCGGAATCACGCGGAAAGCCCAGGTCGGAGATGGAAAGCTTCGCACCCTGGTTATTCCCGATATGGCATGCTGAACCACCCCCTTTGGGCACGATAGGGGCACGCGGCGGGCACGCATTCCGGCCGGTGCACATCGCCGTCGACGCATGCCACCCCCCACACCCAACCCCTTCGGTGTATGCCAATTTGAGCTACCCGGTTATTGGTTCTGGAGGGCAACCGAAGCTCCGGGGATCGCGAACACACGTCTCCGTTCGTGGGCGGGCCATCATGGCGGTGAGGGACCACAGGAGCCTCGCGGAAGCGATGATGAGGGACGGCTGCGGCGACACGACGACGGATACGTATCCCACCTCTCAGCGGCGCAGAGCGCCGTGGGCTTACAGGCAGGTGGTGGAGGCGTAGCGTAACTGGGTGGACGATGATCTGCCGGTGCAGCCCTGGTGCCCCGAGTGCGGCACGGTGCTGCGCGACCACTCGGCCGGGTTCGAGTGCACGTGGTGCGGGCTGCGGTTCCTCCGCAACCAGGTCTAGCCCCCGCGCTACGATCCAGCACATGCCCTTCTACGCGCAGTGCGCAAACTGTGGACACGAGTTTGAGTCGCGATTGATCAACTTCGGCCCAGGGGTTCCCGCGATCCGTATGACGGTTGGAAGCGTTGCCGAGACGTGCCCGCGCTGCGGCGGGCGGGCAAGAACTATGGAGGGACAGTTCAACATGGACTCGCAGGGTCGGGTGGATGTCCTGAGCGGACCACAATGGACCCGCGACCTGGTAGTAAGGATGACCCCAGCGCAGGCACGCAAGATTCACACGGTAGCAACCTGGGCAGAGGCGGAACTCGCGAAACCCGACGTCGATGAGGAGCGCGTCAGGGAACGGATCGATCAGGTCGTAGAACGTAATGCGCCTGTGTTGAAAAAGTTCCTCGACGTCATGCTGAGCCAGCGGGCAGGGACCCTCTATCAGCTACTGGCTTTCATCCTGACGGTGGTTGTTTTGTTCGCACCACAGTTAGGAGGCGGTGAGCCGGTGCCAGATCCGGGTATCACTGAGGATCAGATGCGCGACCTGTTCGAGCAGTACTTCGCCCCGGAAACGGATAGTGATACACCGACCCCGCCAAACCCAGGACCAGAAGCACCGACGCCAGAGCCGCCGCCCACCAAGGCGGGGTGAGCACGAGCACCGCGGCCGACATCACAACCACGCTCGGCCAGCGGAACCAGGTGATCATGCGGCGAAGACTAATACCCCGGCATCCGATGGGCTAGGTGTGATGTCGGTGGCGTCGGCGTAGCCTGCATCTACTCGGCCGGAGGAAGGACCACCGACCGGATGGGATCGACGCTCGTCACCGACGAGAAGCTGCAGGTTGTCCTCGACAACGTGGCACCGTGCACGCTGCCGAAAGACGCTTACGGGCCAGAGCCGCTCCAATGGCTCAAGACGCGGGCCGCGGTGTGGGCGTGGATCTCATGGCCGCACAAGGCGGCTGAGCGTCTCCCGGCGTGGGTGACTGGGATGAATGACCGCATCTGCGTCGTCGCGTGGGATACCGACCGTGGGGAGCGCAACACAGTTGTATGGCGGAACGCCGTCACCCGGCGAACACCCGAAGCAACGTAGGGGACGAGCGGCGGACGCGCGCCCTACGGCGACGGACTGCGCTTTGCCAGCGCACTGAGGAGGTCGAGCAACTGCGCACTGCCGACACTGTCTTCGGTTGATTCCATTCCCTTCTCAGGCGGCGCGCTCAGCACGCGCCGCGCGAACGTTCGATATACCTCGCCTCGTTCTTCCGCAGGCACTGGCTCCACGAAAGCGGGGAACGACTGTAACTGCACTTCCAAGCTCTTGGCCCAGTTGTACATGCGCCGGTGCTGCCCTGCTTGTCGCCCGAAGTACCCCGCGAGGGCACCGGCCGTGGCGACGATGGCAAGCCGATATGTAATCCCCGCCCAGTCTCCTGCGTCGAGCGGTCCCAGATACAGCACCCCGGCAAGGCCTCCGACGACGGCGACAATGGTCAGCAGGCGAAAAGTGTTAGCCGCTGTGCGCTCGCCGCCTGCATACGCTGCGAAGTGCGTTGCGAGCGACGCGCTACCCGCAACACCCGCGGCAGACCGCGCCGCGTCGCGCGCGTCCTGCGTCTGTTCAACTAGAGCGACCGCTTCCTGGCGCAGCGCTTCGTTGTCGAGAAGCATCGTGATGCGGTCCGAGATGGCCCTCAGAGAATCGTGCATGTCGGACACGCGCTTCTCTTCGTCGGGCGTGTTTCGCATCTGGCCGGCCATGCGCCTGACGTAATCATTGACGAGATCGGCCGTAATCTGTGCCCACCTCAGCAGTTCGCTCTCGCGCGGCGAGGCTGGCGACAGGAAATCCCGGAGGCTGTTGAGTAGGTTTTCGACATCTGTCGACCACACGCGATAGCCCTGGTCGTCGGAGCCGGTTGCAATCTGAGCCATCAGGTCGTCGAAGACCTCCATGAGGTCGAGCACCTCCGCCACGGTCCGCCGAGTCGTCGACCCCAGATCGGACGACGGACTGTCCAGGTGATCTCGGAATTGCGCGATGCGGTCACGGTTCATTGGTCACCCACAGCATGAGCGTATCTGGCCGCAACCCGCCTCGTCCCGTGCGCACCCGTGTGTGACTTATCCGGCTACTCGGCTACCGAGAGAACGCCGCCATCATCTACGCCGATCGCGCCGCGTAGTCCGGGCCTACCTATCCCATCCCTTACCGTCCACCCGTGTGCAATGCCGGGACGGAGGCGTTCCCACGGATCCCTCCACAGCACATTTTCGTGGACGGGCGTACTGTCGCGCGTATGGGTGACAACCTCAGGACAATCCGAACCTCACGCGGCGCGGAATCGTCGCGGCGTGCCGCCGAGGCATGGTCCCTCCGTGTCGCCGGTCTGAGCTGGGATGACGTGGCGAAGCAGGCCGGATACGCCAATGCGCCGAACGCCGTGCGGGCCGTCCGCAGCTACGCGGGGTCGTTGCCGAAGTCGACCCACGATGAGTTGCGGGCGATGATGCGCGCACGTTCCGAGGCGGTCTGGCAGCAGGCGTTCGCGGACGTGCTGCAGCAGCGTCCGGGCGCGGTGCGCGCCGGGTTCGAGGGCGCGCACTTCCAGGATGTGAAGCATTCGTCGTTGACGACGGCGGCGCGGGCGGGTGCCTCGCTTCGCGAGCTGATGGACCGCGCGGGGCACAAGACTTCGCGTGCCGCGCTGATCTATTAACACGCCTCCGTGGAGCGCGACGTGCTGATCGCGGAGCGCATCGGAGCGCTCTCAGACGGGCTGTTCGGGAAGGCTATGGGCACGCGGGGGGCACGCGGAGCCCTGCACGCCGTCGTCGGCGATCCGGAGGAGGAGTAGCGAAAACCGCCTGACCTGGGGTTTCTGGTCTGGAGGGGATGACGGGAATCGAACCCGCACCATCAGTTTGGAAGACTGAGGCTCTACCATTGAGCTACATCCCCGCAGCGGCGAGCCGCGGCATCCACAATCTTATGGCATGACCGGCCCGTGCCTCGGACAACCCGCACCAAGTTCGGAGAATCACCCCTTCTTCGGCGTGTCAGCCACGAATGCGCCGAAGTTCGCGACATTCACCGAAGTTCGTGCGCGCGAAGACGGCAGAACCCCGGATGTCGCAACCCTCGGATGCCCGTCGGCTAGACTCTGACGGGTTGTTTGTGCCCGCGCGTGCGCACGGACACCACCACCCGGGGCGTAGCTCAGCTTGGTAGAGCGCCCGCTTTGGGAGCGGGAGGCCGCAGGTTCAAATCCTGTCGCCCCGACGGCACGGCCTTCGAAAACCATCCCAAGACCTTTCACCCGGTCGCGTCGTGCGTGCCGGGAAAACATCGAGGAGAACGAACAAGCATGGTGAACAGCACCGTCGAGACGCTCACCCCCACCCGGGTCAAGCTGCACATCACGGTCACCCCCGAGGACCTCAAGCCGAGCATCACGCATGCCTACGAGCACATCGCTCAGGACATCCAGATCCCCGGCTTCCGTAAGGGCAAGGTTCCCGCCCCGATCATCGACCAGCGCGTCGGCCGCGGCGCGGTCATCGAGCACGCCGTCAACGAGGGACTCGACACGTTCTTCCGTGCCGCCGTCGCCGAGCACGACGTCAAGGTCATCGGCCGTCCGTCCGCCGACATCATCGAGTGGCCCAACGAGAAGGACTTCTCCGGCGACCTGCTCGTCGACGTCGAGGTCGACGTCCGTCCCGACTTCGAGCTCCCGGCCTACGAGGGCATCACCCTCACCGTCGACGCGATCGAGGTCGACGAGGCCGCGATCGACGAGGAACTCGACCGCCTCCGTGCGCGCTTCGGCACGCTCGTCACGGTGGACCGCCCCGCCGCGACCGGCGACTTCGTCGAGCTCGACCTCGTCGCGACGATCGACGGCGCCGAGATCGACCGCGCCGACGGCGTTTCGTACGAGCTCGGCTCGGGCGAGCTGCTCGAGGGCATCGACGAGGCCATCGACTCCCTCACCGCGGACGAGGAGACCACCTTCCGCTCGAAGCTCGTCGGCGGCGACCACGCCGGTGAAGAGGCCGAGGTCACCGTCGTCGTCAAGGCCGTCAAGGAGCGCGAGCTTCCCGAGGCGGACGATGACTTCGCTCAGATCGCCAGCGAGTTCGACGCGATCGCCGAGCTCCGCGAGAGCCTGCGCGAACGCGTCGCCCAGCAGTCGACCTTCACGCAGGGTGCGGCCGCGCGCGACCAGCTCGTGGACGCCCTGCTCGAGCAGGTCGACATCCCGGTGCCGCCGCAGCTCATCGAGGACGAGGTGCACAACCACCTCGAGGGTGAGGGACGCCTCGAGGACGACGTGCACCGCGCCGAGGTCACGGAGGCGAGCGAGAAGCAGTTCCGCACGCAGCTCGTGCTCGACGCCGTGGCCGAGCAGGCCAAGGTGCAGGTCTCGCAGGAGGAGCTCACGCAGTACCTGGTGCAGTCCGCCGCCCAGTACGGCATGGCCCCCCAGGAGTTCGTCGAGACGCTGCAGCAGAACAACCAGCTGCCGGCGCTCGTCGGTGAGGTGGCCCGCAACAAGGCCCTCGCCGTGGCGCTCAGCCGCGTGAACGTCGTCGACACCAACGGTGCCCCCGTCGACCTCGCCGGCTTCGTCGCCCTCGAGGACGAGGCCGCCGCGGAAGAGGACGTCGTCACCGAGGCGGAGGAGATCGCGGATGCCGCGGCCGACACCGACGCCGCGTCCCAAGACACCGCGGAGGAGCCCGCCGCGGAGGAGCCCGCGGCGAAGCCGGCCAAGAAGAAGGCTGCGCCCAAGAAGAAGTAGTCGCGAAGCGACAAGAGAGGGGCGGAGGCCGCGGTGAACGCCGCAGCATCCGCCCCTTTGTCATCCCCGCCGCCACGGGAGCATGCCGCCACTGGAACGTGCGTGACGACTCCCGCGGCGTCCTCGCGGGCCGCCGGGGCGCGGATCTATGCCCACGGCGAACACGGCCGGACGCCGCGATCCCCGCCGGTAGATTCGTTCCAGACGTACTACGAAATGGAGCAAAGATGGCCGAACCACTGGTCGCACAGAGTGTCTTTGACAGATTGCTGAGAGACCGCATCATCTGGCTGGGCTCGGAGGTGCGCGACGACAACGCCAACGAGATCTGCGCGAAGATCCTCCTGCTCGCCGCCGAGGACCAAGAGAAGGACATCTTCCTCTACATCAACTCGCCCGGTGGTTCCATCACCGCGGGCATGGCGATCTACGACACGATGCAGTTCGTGCCGAACGACATCGTCACGGTGGGAATCGGCATGGCCGCCTCGATGGGCCAGCTGCTGCTCACGAGCGGCACGAAGGGCAAGCGCTACATCACCCCCAACGCCCGGGTCCTGCTGCACCAGCCGCACGGTGGCTTCGGCGGCACCGCGAGCGACATCCAGACGCAGGCCCAGCTCATCATCTCCATGAAGAACCGCCTCGCCGAGATCACCGCCGCTCAGACCGGCAAGCCCGTCGAGCAGATCAACGAGGATGGCGACCGCGACCGCTGGTTCACCGCCGCCGAGGCGCTCGAGTACGGCTTCGTCGACCACATCCGCGAGCACGCCCTGGACGTCGTCGGCGGCGCCGGCACGACCGCGAGCTGACCGAAGGCGAAAGAGAGAATCCCGAGAATGAACATCCCCACCTTCGGTACGGCCGCACAGGGCCTCGCGAATGGCGGCGTCGCGCACCAGGGCCTGCAGGCACCCGGATCGCGCTACATCCTGCCGCAGTTCGAGGAGCGCACCGCCTACGGCTACAAGCGTCAGGACCCCTACAACAAGCTCTTCGAGGACCGCGTCATCTTCCTCGGCGTGCAGGTGGACGACGCGTCGGCCGACGACGTGATGTCCCAGCTGCTCGTCCTCGAGAGCCAGGATCCCGACCGCGACATCATCATGTACATCAACTCGCCCGGCGGCTCGTTCACGGCCATGACGGCGATCTACGACACGATGCAGTACGTGTCTCCGCAGATCCAGACCGTCGTGCTCGGCCAGGCGGCATCCGCCGCCGCCGTGCTGCTCGCGGCCGGCGCCCCCGGCAAGCGGCTGGCACTTCCGAACGCCCGGATCCTGATCCACCAGCCGGCGATGGGCGAGGCCGGTCACGGTCAGGCGTCGGACATCGAGATCCAGGCGGCCGAGATCCTGCGCATGCGCACGTGGCTCGAGTCGACGCTGTCGAAGCACTCGAACCGCACGCCGGAGGAGGTCAACCGCGACATCGACCGCGACAAGATCCTCTCCTCCGAAGAGGCCGTCACGTACGGTCTCATCGATCAGGTGCTGACGACGCGCAAGCGCATGCCCGCCGCGATCGGCAAGTAGCAAGACCCCGGATGCCTCGGCCCGCCCTCCCGCGAGGGCTGGGCCGAGGCATCCGCCGTTCTCAGGGCGTTACTCCACAAGTCCGTGGAAATACCACCCGATGTCGAGACCAGCGATTAGGCTCAGAGCACTCCCAGCAGGGGGTTTCACGAGGAGGAAGCACATGGCTCGCATCGGTGAGAGCGCCGACCTGTTCAAGTGCTCGTTCTGCGGCAAGAGCCAGAAGCAGGTGCAGCAGCTCATCGCCGGCCCCGGGGTGTACATCTGCGACGAGTGCGTCGAGCTGTGCAACGAGATCATCGAGGAGCGGATGGCCGAATCGGCCACCGGCGTCGTGTCGGACTTCGACCTCCCGAAGCCGCGCGAGATCTTCTCCTTCCTCGAGGAGTACGTCGTCGGCCAAGAGGCCGCCAAGCGCGCACTCTCGGTCGCGGTCTACAACCACTACAAGCGCATCCGGGCCCACGGCACGATCCAGAGCGCCGAGCAGCGCGCCGATGAGGTGGAGATCGCCAAGAGCAACATCCTGCTCATAGGCCCCACGGGCTGCGGCAAGACGTACCTCGCGCAGACCCTCGCCAAGCGCCTCAACGTGCCGTTCGCGGTCGCGGACGCCACAGCGCTCACCGAGGCGGGCTACGTCGGTGAAGACGTCGAGAACATCCTGCTCAAGCTCATTCAGGCGGCCGACTTCGACACGAAGCGCGCCGAGACGGGCATCATCTACATCGACGAGGTCGACAAGATCGCCCGAAAGGCCGAGAACCCCTCGATCACCCGCGACGTCTCCGGTGAGGGCGTGCAGCAGGCGCTGCTGAAGATCCTCGAGGGCACCGTCGCCTCCGTGCCCCCGCAGGGCGGGCGCAAGCACCCGCACCAGGAGTTCATCCAGATCGACACGACGAACGTGCTGTTCATCGTCGCCGGGGCGTTCTCCGGGCTCGAGGACATCATCTCGTCCCGGGTCGGCAAGCACGGCATCGGCTTCGGCGCCCCGCTGCACGACAAGGACGACGATCAGAGCCTGTTCGCCGACGTGCTGCCCGAAGACCTGCACAAGTTCGGGCTGATCCCGGAGTTCATCGGCCGCCTCCCTGTGGTCGCCTCCGTCACGCCGCTCGACCAGGACGCCCTCATGGAAATCCTCACGGAGCCGCGCAACGCACTCGTGAAGCAGTACCAGCGCATGTTCGAGCTCGACGGCGTGAGCCTCGAGTTCGAAGGTGACGCCCTGCGCGCGATCGCCGACCTGGCAGTGCTGCGCAAGACGGGCGCTCGGGGCCTCCGGGCGATCCTCGAGGACGTGCTCGGTCCGATCATGTTCGACGTCCCCTCCGCCGACGATGTCGCCAAGGTGATCATCACGCGGGCGTCGGTCGAGGACGGCGCCGCACCGACGGTCGTGCTCGCGCGCACCAAGAAGAGCGCCTGACCGCTCGAGGTCGGCCACGATGGAGCTTCCCGACGGCGTCCTCGACGGCTTCACGGGAGTCGTGAGCGCCCATCACGGCGACGAGGTGCTGGGGGAGTGGGCCGTGGGGCTCGCCGACCGCGTGCACTCCGTGCCGAACACCCCCCTCACCCGGTTTTCCATCGCGAGCGGCAGCAAGACATTCACCGCCGCCGCGGTGCTCTCCCTCGTAGCCGACGGCTCGCTGACGCTCGAGACCCGCGCTCGCACGATCCTCGGGTCCGACCTCCCACTCATCGCGGACGACGTCACGATAGACCATCTGCTGAGCCACCGATCCGGGATCGGCGACTACCTCGATGAGGACGAGGACGAGTTCGCTCCGCTCGCCCTGCCGGTGCAGGCGCTCGATTCCACACCGGCCTTCCTTCCGATCCTCGACGGCTACCCGACGAAGTTTCCCGCCGGCGAACGATTCTCCTACTGCAACGGCGGCTATGTCGTGCTGGCCCTGCTCGCGGAGCGGGTGAGCGGAGTTCCGTACGCGCAACTGGTGACTCAGCGCGTCTTCGACCCGGCGGGGATGGCGCACAGCGGCTTCCCGCGCTCCGACGCCCTGCCGCCGAACACGGCGACGGGCTACAAGGATGATGGACGCAGCAACATCTTCGACCTGCCCGTCGTCGCCTCCGGGGACGGCGGTGCGTACACCACCGCAGCCGACGTGCAGCGGTTCTGGCGAGCCCTGACGGCCGGAGCCGTCCTGCCGCCCGAGCTGGTCGACGCAATGCGCCAGCCCGTCAGTCCCGACGCCGATGAGGGCCGCGGCTACGGGCGAGGTCTGTGGCTCGATGACGGGATGCTGTCGCTGTCCGGCTCCGACTACGGAACCACGGCGCGCAGCCTGCACGATGTCGGGACGGGCGTGACGGTCACCGCGCTGGCCAACGCAGAACTGCCGATCCTCGCCCGCACCAACGCCTTGATGGCCGCGGCCCTCGAGCATGTCGGAGGCCGCGCGTAGCCTGCGTCGATGCAGCCGTTTCTGATCGACGTACCGGATGCCGTGCTCGAGGATCTGCGGGATCGCCTGGCGCGGACCCGCTTGCTGCCGGACTCGCCTCGCAAGCCGCGATCCGGCATGTCGGCGGCGTACCTGCGGCAGCTCGTCGACGGGTGGCGCGAGTTCGACTGGCGCGCCCGCGAGGCGTGGCTCAACCAGCATCCGCAGTTCACGGCCGAGGTCGGCGATGCGACCATCCACTTCGTCCACGCCCGAGCCGCTCGAGCGGATGCGCCGGCCCTGCTGGTGATGCACGGCTGGCCGCACCTGTTCTCGCTGCAGCTCGGCTTCGCAGATCTCCTGCCCGACTTCCACGTCGTGATCCCCAGCCTCCCCGGCTTCGCGTTCTCCCCTCCGTACGCCGATGGCCCCATGACCGAGCAGCGCCTGGCCGACACCATGCACGCGCTGATGACCGAGGTGCTCGGCTACGAGCGGTACCTGACCTACGGGGAGGATGTCTCGGCCAACGTGAACGACCTCCTCGCGGCCACGCATCCGAAGGCCGTGTCGGGGGTTCTGGTGACGCATGCGCACTTCCCCTCGAACGAGGAGCGCGACGCGCTCACCGACCCGGCCGAGCGAGCGTTCTTCGACCGCCTCGCGGCCGCACATGGGACGGACGGAGGCTACGGGCACATCCAGGCGACCAGACCCGACACGCTCGCTGCCGCCCTCAACGACTCACCCGCGGGCCTCCTGGCCTGGCTGGCGGAGAAGCTGGTCGAATGGAGCGACACACCGCCCGGGCAGCCGGAATCTGTCGAGCGGCGGATCAGCAGGGATCGCATCCTCACCGAGGCGATGATCTACTGGGTCACGCAGAGCATCGGCTCCTCCTTCAGGCCGTACTACGAGGGCGCCGATCAGCCGGGCCCGATGCCTCGCGTCGAGGTCCCGGCGGCGGTCTTCATCCAGCGCCACGAAGCCGACAACCCCGAGTCCATCGCCCGTGACTATTACCGCGACCTCCGCCGATTCGAGCGCCTGCAGGAGGGCGGTCACTTCACGGTGGCGGAGGTTCCGGCGGCGATGGCCGACCGCACCCGGGCATTCGCGACGGAGCTCGGCCTCCTGCAGCCCCCGACCGACCGGACACGACTGCACGCGGGCGATACGATGCCACCATCGATACCTCCGCCGAACCCGACAGCACGGAACTCCCGGTAGACCGGACCATGGCACCGGACTCCGATGCAGGGGAGGCGCTTGCAGAGCGCCTCTTCACCTCTCTGGTCCCCGCCCTGGAGCTGCTCACCATCGAGTTGGGACGGCGCCTCGGCTTCTACTCGAGCATCCACGAAGCGGGCGACGTGAGCGCGGGAGAGTTGGCCGCGCGATCGGGAACCTCGGCGCGGTACGCACGGGAATGGCTCGAACAGCAGGCGTCCGCCGGCATCCTCTCTGCCACCGGCGATGGCGCGGACGCACGGCGCTACGCCGTGCCGGCCGCGCATGTCCCTGTGCTGCTCGACGTGCGGAGTGCGCTGCACACGATGGGCGCTCCTACGATGTTCACCGGAGTCGCCACCACCTTCGACGCGGTGGTCGAGGCGTTCGGCACCGGTGATGGAGTGTCGTTCTCGGAGTTCGGTGCGGGGGTGCGCCATGGCCTCGAGATCTTCAACCGCCCCGCCTACACGAACGACCTGTCCACGTGGCTCCGCGAGATGCCGGATGTCGCCGAGCGGCTCGCCGGCGGCGGGACGATCCTCGATGCGGGATGCGGAACGGGTTGGTCCACCGTCGCTCTCGCCGAGGTGTTCCCCCGTGCGCAGGTGATCGGGATAGATCTCGACGACGCCTCCATCACCGAGGCGCAGGCGCACGCCGTTGAGTCGGGAGTGACGGCACGCGTGAGGTTCGTGCGCGCGGACGCCGGCGACGCGGAGGCCCTGCGTGCTGCCGCGGGCGGAGCGGTGAAGCTCATCACGGTCTTCGAAGCGCTCCACGACATGCTCGACCCCCAGCGCGTGCTCGCCGCCCTCGCGTCGCTCCTGGACGAGGGCGGCGCCATCTTGGTGGGGGACGAGCAGGTCGCCGATGAGTTCGCGGCACCGGCGCACTTCCTCGACCGGCTGAACTACGCGTTCAGCGTGCTGCACTGCCTGCCGGCGACGATCGCCGAGGGGAAGGGTGAAGCCAACGGCACCGTGCTGCGGGCACCGACGCTCCAGGCGTGGGCGACGGCCGCCGGTCTCACCGGATTCGATCGACTCCCGATCGAACACGACTTCTGGTCGTTCTATCGCCTCACCCCGTGAGGCGCCCGGCGTGAGCGCGAGCCGCGCGCGCCGAAGCCTCAGGCCGCCAGCCCGCGGCGCTCGAGGAGCGGCTGGATCTCCGCATCCCGGCCCCGGAAGTCGCGGTACGCCTCGAGGGGATCCTTCGACCCCCCGACGCCCAGCAGCCTGGTGCGGAATCGGTCGCCGTTCTCCCGCGTGAGCCCGCCGTTTTCGCGGAACCACTCCACCGTGTCGGCGTCGAGCACCTCGCTCCAGATGTAGGAGTAGTAGCCGGCGCTGTAGCCGCCCGAGAACACGTGCGCGAAGTAGGTGGATGAATAGCGCGTGGGCACGACAGGGTTGTCCAGGCCGATTTCGGCGAGTGCGGCCGCCTCGAAGGCGGCGACATCCGGAACCGCCGTGGCCTGCTCGACGCTCAGGGAGTGCCACGCCTGGTCGAGCCAGGACGCGGCCAGGTACTCGCTGGTCTTGTAGCCCTGGTTGAACGCCTCCGAGGCGCGCAGCCGTTCGACGAGGTCGGCCGGAAGCGGCTCACCCGTCTCGACGTGCTTGGCGTAGTTGTCCAGAACCTCGGGCCACATGATCCACATCTCGTTCACCTGGCTGGGGAACTCGACGAAGTCCCGGAACACGGCGGTACCGGCGAAGTGCGGGTAGGTCACTGTCGCGAAGAGCCCGTGCAGGGCGTGTCCGAATTCGTGGAAGAGCGTGGTGACCTCGTCCAGCGTCAGCAGGGTGGGCTGACCCGGCGCCGGCTTGGAGACGTTGAGGTTGTTCACGACGACGGGGTCGGTGCCGCGCAGCCGGGCCTGGCTCACCAGCGAGTTCATCCATGCCCCGCCGCGCTTGGTGTCGCGCGTATAGAGGTCGAGCACGAAGAGGCCGAGGGGCCCTCCGTCCGCGTTGTGCACCTCGAAGATGCGATTGTCTGGGTGGTAGGCCGACAGGTCTGTGCGCTCGGTGAACGTCACGCCGTACAGCATCGCGGCGGCGGCGAAGACGCCGTCCTGAAGCACCCGCTCGGCCTCGAACCACGGCCGCAGCGCGGTGGTGTCGATGTCGTACTCGGCCTGGCGCACCTTCTCCGTATAGAACGGCCAGTCGTGGGCCTCGAGGGGAAACGGCTCGGGCTCCGACGCATCGATGAGAGCCTGGAGCGCCGCCTGTTCGCGCCGGGCGTTGCGGGCGGCGGGCACGGCGAGCTCCCGCAGGAGTGCGTGCACCGCCTCGGGCGTGCCGGCGGTCTCGTCGGCGGTCACATACGCGGCGTGCGACTCGTAGCCGAGCAGCGCTGCCCGTTCGGCCCGCAGCCGCACGATCTGGGTCAGCACCGGGGAATTGTCGTTCTCACCGCCGCGGCATCCGCGCGCCCGCGAGGCATCCATGATGCGCTTCCGGCTCTCGCGGTCAGTGAGGGTCGAGAGGTATGGGTGGCCCGTGAAGAGCGTGAGAGTGACCGCGAACTTGCCGTCCTCGCCGCGGTCCGCGGCCGCCTGCGCGGTCGCCGACAGCTCACCCTCGGTGAGCCCGTCGAGGTCGCTCGCCTCATCGAAGATCACGGCGAGGTCGTTCGTGTCGGCCAGGAGGTTCTTCTCGAACGTCGTCGTGAGCATCGAGAGCCGCTGGTTAAGGTCGGTGAGGCGCTCCTTGGCGTCTTCGTCCAGGGCGGCGCCGGCGTGGGTCATCTCGCGGAAGTGACGCTGCACGAGGTAGCGCTGCTCCGGATCGAGTTCGAGCGTGTCGAGCTGCTCGTGCAGCGTCTTCACCCGCCAATACAGCATCGCGTCGAGCTGGATCGAGTCCTGGTGGGCGGACATCAGCGGCGCGAGCGCCTCTTCGATCTCCTGGATCTCCGGCGTCGCGTCGGCCGAACTCACGGTGTAGAAGGTGCGGGACACTCGTCCGAGCAGCTCACCGCTCGCCTCGAGCGGCACCATCGTGTTCTCGAACGTCGGCAACGAGCGAACCCGGGTGATTGCCGAGATCTCGGCTGTGTGGTCCGCGAAGGCACGCTCGAAAGCCGGCAGATAGTGCTCGGGGCGGATGTCGGCATACGGCGGGAGCGCGTAGGGAAGCGTCGAGGCGGTGAGAAGCGGGTTGGCGTTGTCGGACATCCGTCCAGCCTAATCAGGCGCCGTGGCGGGTCCTCGAACATGCAAAGATGTTTCGGCAAAAGAACCATTGCAAATAGTCCTTTGCAAGAGTAGCTTTGCACCATGAGCAGCGACGACCGGCCGAACGGCCACGGAGAGGCGACCGAGCCCGACGAGGCCACGCGTCCCAAGGACTACCGCGTTCTCGACGCGGGCGCTCTTCGCGCACTGGCCCACCCTCTGCGCGTTCAGATCTACGACATCCTCAGCCAATACGGGCCGCAGACCGCCAGCTCGCTCGCGGCTCGCCTCGGCGAGTCATCCGGAGCGACCAGCTACCACCTGCGCGCACTCGCCGCCCACGACCTCATCCGCGAGATCGAGGGAAGGGGAACGGGACGCGAGCGGTGGTGGGAGCGGCCGAAGGGGGGCGTCACCTTCGCCAATCCCGAGGCCATGCGCACGCCATCTGGAAGAGCCGCCACCCAGCTCGTCATGGCGGAGTTCTTCCGCCGCAGGCAGCAGCAGCTCGTCGATTACGTCAACCGCGGCATCATCAACGAGCCGGAGACCTGGCAGGAGAGCAGCCTGCTCTCCACCTCCACCGCGCGGATGACGGTCGAGCAGACCCAGAAGCTCGGCCGGGAGATACAAGCGCTGGTGGATGCCGCCACCGACAAGTACCGCGATCAGCAGGGAGAAGGCGTGCGCCCTGTCACCATCCGCGCCGACATCTTCCCGCTCCCCAACGAAGGAGAAGCATCATGAGCACTCTCAGCGTCCACCGCTCGCCGCGGGGGTCCGTCCGCAGCGCCGGCGCAGCATACGCCACGCGTCTCGAGCGCCTACTGCTCAGCGCTGCCGCCCTGCTCACCTCGGCGGCCGAGGCGCACGTGCGGCACCGCGCGTCGCGCGTCATCGTGCTTTCGGCGGCAGCCCACGACGATGCACGTCGCGACGCTGTCGCTGCGGGGCACATGGGGCTGCTGCCCCGATGAGCGCAGGCTCCCGCGTGCAGAAGCCGGTGTCCCGTGCCGAGCGCCCACGCCTCGGACGGGACTTCGGCAAGCTCTGGACCGCGGCGGCCTTCAGCAACCTCGCGGATGGCCTGCTGCGCACCGCCGTGCCGCTGATCGCCACCACGCTGACCCGCGATCCGCTTGCGATCGCCGCCCTCGGAGCGGTCGCGTTCCTGCCGTGGCTTCTCTTCGGTCTGCCGGCCGGCATGCTCGTGGACCGCTTCGACCGCCGCTGGATCATGGCGATCGCCAACACGCTGCGAAGCGGCACCGCGCTGGTGCTGGCCATTCTCACCGTCACCGGTTCCCTCGACATCCCGAGCCTGCTGGTCGCCACGCTGGTGTTCGGGTTCGGCGAGACGCTGTTCGACAACGCCACGAATGCGATCATCCCCGCCCTCGTCGGTGACCGCGGCCGGGACCGCGCCAATGGCTTCATGCAGGCTGCGCAGGTGACGATCGACAGCTTCGTCGCGACGCCCATCGCCGGCGTGCTGTTCGCCGTTTCGCTGGCGCTCCCGCTGTGGGTCGGCACCGCGGGCTACGTCATCCCGATCGTGTTGGCCATCCTGCTCCCGCTCTCCGCCGCTCGCCCGCTGCGGCGGCCCCGTGCGGTGCTCGACGCCACGGGGGACCCGACGGATGCCGCGGCCGTCGGGCTCTCGCCCGCCACGCCGGTCGCCGCACCCGCTCCGGCCCAGGATGCCACGGAACCCCGCGTCACCGCGAAGGAGGCGGCCGCCTACCTCTGGCGTCACCGGTACCTGCGGGCGCTGGTCCTCTTCACGTCGGTGGTCGGCTGCGCCTTCTCCTTCGCGCAGGCTCCGACGATCCTGTACTTCCTCGACGAGATGCGGGTGCAGCCCATCGCGATCGGGTTCGTCACCGCCGGCATCGGACTCGGCGCACTCGCCGGATCGCTCGTGGCCCCGATGCTCGTGGAGAGCTTCGGCCGCGGGGCTGTCATGCTCGGCGCGAACATCGGAGCGGGAGCGTGCCTCGTGGGGGTGGGCCTGGCGCCGGAGGTCATCACGGGGGTTCT
This sequence comes from Micromonospora sp. DT81.3, assembly GCF_049847225.1. Lineage (NCBI taxonomy): Bacteria > Bacillati > Actinomycetota > Actinomycetes > Micromonosporales > Micromonosporaceae > Micromonospora > Micromonospora sp. DT81.3. Next base: position 319,340 of record NZ_JBNCNY010000004.1, on the reverse strand, counting down.
CGCCTACGCGGGCCTGGCGTTCTCGGTATCCACCTGGAACGTGCCGTGGGGGGCGCTGCGTCAGACCATCGTGCCGAACCAGATCTTCGGACGGGTGCTGGGCATCATCCGAACCTTCACGTGGGGAGTGTTCCCCTTCGCCACGCTGCTCGGTGGATTGGTAGCGCGCTACGACCTGCGGCTGCCCTACCTGATCGCGGCGGGCGTGACACTCGTCGCAACCGCGGTCGCGTGTCGTCTGCTCCTCCGGGCGTCGACCTTCACGGGACCGCTCGAGGACTGAGGCGGCGGGTCAGTGCCCGCCGAAGCCGGTGTCGGGGTCGTGCTCGACGACGGCCTCGCCCTCCGCCGTCAGGCGAACGATGACCCCGCTGTCGAGCTCAGCGACGGGTCGCCCCTCGAGCCACGTGAGCGTCCAGCGGGGCCGTGGGGCCCCGTCGGATGTCAGGACGTAGGTGTCGTCGACCTCGGCGATCGCCGAGCGGAGCTCCTTCGGCACGGCGGCCGGCGGTTCGTCTCCCGAGGTCCAGCGAGTTCCGAGCTGCATCATGCCTCCTGTGCGGGTGCCAATTCGATGGATGTCACGGTGAGGGCATCGCCCTCGACGAAGGTGAGGTCGCTGATGCGTCCCACGGCGCGAAGATCGCCTTCGGTGAACCGCAGGGCGTTCAGCGTCTCAGCCGGTGCGGTGACCGTCGCACGGGCGACGGGCGTCTTCTGCGAAGCCTTCGCCTCGGTCTTCGCACGACGGATGCCGACGAGCGCTGCGCTCGCGGCCGCCAGCACCGCCGGGTCGCCGTCGGATCCGAGCGGCGCGGGCCATGGGGCGGTGTGCACGGAGCCCTCGTTGAACCAGGACCAGGACTCCTCGGTCGCGAACACGAGCACGGGGGCGAGCAGTCGCAGCAGCGATGACAGGGCGATGCGCAGCGCCAGCGCGGCCGATGCCTGACCGACGTCCGTGCGGTCGTAGGCGCGCTCCTTGACGAGCTCGAGGTAGTCGTCGCAGAACGTCCAGAAGAACTGCTCAGTGACCTCGAGAGCGCGCGCGTGGTCGTAGGCCTCGAGCGCCTTGGTCGCCTCGACGATGACTCCGTCGAGCGTCGCGAGCATGCTCGCGTCCACCGCATGAGTGATCTCGGCGCCCTCGGCCGCAGGGAACGACAGCACGAACTTCGCCGCGTTCAGCACCTTGATCGCGAGGCGACGGCCGATCTTGATCTGCGTCGGGTTCTGCGGGTCGAAGGCGGCATCCGTGCCCAGTCGAGAGGATGCCGACCAGTACCGCACGGCATCCGAACCGTGCTGGTGCAGGATGTCGGCGGGGGTGACGACGTTGCCCTTCGACTTGGACATCTTCTTGCGGTCGGGGTCCACGATGAAGCCCGAGATGGCGGCATCCCGCCACGGCGCCTTCCGGTCCTCGAGCGCGCTCCGCAGCATCGTGGAGAACAGCCACGTCCGGATGATGTCCTGCCCCTGGGGACGCAGGTCGAACGGCGCCACCAGGTTCCAGAGCTCCTCATCGCGTTCCCACCCGCCCGCGAGCTGCGGGGTCAGTGAGGACGTCGCCCAGGTGTCGAAGATGTCGAGCTCCGGCTCGAAGCCGCCGGGAATGCCGCGCTGGCCCTCCGTGTAGCCGGGGGGCACGTCGCTCGACGGGTCGATCGGCAGCTGCGATTCCTCCGGCACGAGCACGCGGGAGTGGTCCCGCTCTCCGTTGTCGTCGAGGGCATACCAGACGGGGATCGGCACGCCGAAGAATCGCTGACGCGAGACAAGCCAGTCGCCCGTGAGCCCGTTGACCCAGTTCTCGTAGCGGACGCGCATGAACTCCGGATGCCAATCCACCTCCCGGCCGAGACCGATCAGCGTGTCACGAAGGGTCTCATCGCGGGCGCCGTTGCGGATGTACCACTGGCGCGTCGACACGATCTCCAAGGGCCGGTCGCCCTTCTCGTAGAACTTCACCACGTGGGTGAAGGGCTTCGGATCCCCGATCAGCTCGCCCGACTCCTGCAGCAGCTCGACCATCCGCTTCTTCGCACTGAACACGGTCTTGCCCGCCAGTTCCGCGTAGGCGGCGAGCCCCGTCTCGCTCGTGACGGCCTCCGGGGCGTCGGGGAGGACCCGGCCGTCCTGTCCGAGGATCGTGCGGTTCGGCAGGTCCAGCTCCCGCCACCAGATGATGTCGGTCACGTCGCCGAAGGTGCAGATCATGGCGATGCCCGAGCCCTTGTCGGGCTGCGCCAGGTGGTGCGCCAGAACAGGCACCTCGACGTCGAACACGGGCGTCCGCACGGTCGTGCCGAAAAGCGATTGATAGCGCTCGTCATCCGGATGCGCCACGAGCGCCACGCAGGCGGCGAGCAGCTCCGGACGGGTCGTCTCGATGAACACGTCGTTCTCGGGCCCATGGAAGGCGATGCGGTGATAGGCGGCGGCCTGGTCGCGGTCCTCGAGCTCGGCCTGCGCGATCGCGGACCGGAAGTCGATGTCCCAGAGGGTCGGCGCGAGCGAATGGTAGGCCTCGCCGCGCTCGAGGTTGCGCAGGAAGGCGAGCTGCGACGTGCGGATCGTCTCGTCCGAGATGGTGCGGTAGGTCTGGGTCCAGTCGACCGAGAGGCCGAGGTCCCGCCAGAGAGCCTCGAAGGCCTTCTCGTCCTCGACGGTCAGGCGCTCGCACAGCTCGATGAAGTTGCGCCGGCTGATGGCGATCTGGTCGGCTGCGCGCGAGCTCTTGTTGTCGCCGCCCTCGTACGGGGGAGCGAAGCCGGCGTCGTAGGGCAGCGACGGGTCGCAGCGCACACCGTAGTAGTTCTGCACGCGGCGCTCGGTGGGAAGGCCGTTGTCGTCCCAGCCCATGGGGTAGAAGACGGTCTTGCCCGTCATCCGCTCGTAGCGCACCTTGATGTCGGTGTGCGTGTACGAGAACACGTGGCCGATGTGCAGCGAGCCGGATGCCGTCGGCGGGGGAGTGTCGACGGAGTAGATGCCCGCACGGCCGACCTCTGCCGCGCCCAGGCGGTCGAACAGGAAGGTGCCGTCGGCCTCCCACTTCTGCGACCACTTCGCTTCGAGACCTTCGAGGGCTGGTTTGTCGGGAATCTGCGCGTCGGCCATGGGGGTCTCCTGAGCGATATAGGCGGCACGGTGTGTACGTGCCTGAGTGTGGGATGTCGGCCCATTCTACGCGGGCCGCGTGCGGACCCGGTCGGCGGGTCCCTCCGAGCTGTGGTTGCTCGGGCGTGCCCGCGGGTCGGTTGCCCACCGCTGGGCGCTGCCGGCGTCAGGAGGAGATCCGGCATCGGGAGGGCCGGTTCCCGCAGAACGTTCCTCCCCAAGCCGGATCTCCTCCCGAAGGCCGCCTGGCGCGCGCGCAAGGACATGTAGCGCGCGCTCCTCCCCAGGTGGGTCCAAGGTGGGACTTCGTCCCCGTAGACCCTGCCGTGCCCGTGCGCTCGAAGTCTGTTGAGCAGAATCGAGCGATGGATGCCGCTGCCTTCACCCGCGCGAAGGGCGGCGTGGTCCCGGTCCGCAGCCTGCGTCGCGCCGGCCACTCGGAGCACGCGGTGGCACGGGCTGTTTCCACCGGGGTGTTGGTGCGGGTCCGGCGCGGGTGGGTCGCTGTTCCGGATGCCGACCCATACTTGATCGCAGCGGCACGGGCCGGCGTGGTCGTGTCCTGCATCACCCAGGCTCGGCGGCTTGGTCTCTGGGTCCTCGCCGGAGCGGAACCGCACGTCGCCGCTCCGCAGCACGCCGGCCATGTCGCGGCCCTCGACGCGACAGTGCACTGGGCCGCGCCGCTCGTTCCGCGGGTTCCGGGAGCCCTCGAGGATGTGCTGGCTCTGGTGGCGGACTGCCAGCCGTCGGAAAGGGCCTTGGTGATCTGGGAATCGGCTCTGCGACGGGGGATGGTCGATCGAGTCGCGCTCGCTCGCCTCCCGCTGGGGCCGAAGGCTCGGACGATACTCGCCGACGCGCATCCGTTCTCCGATTCGGGACTGGAGTCGCTCTTTCGGGATCGCCTTCGTTGGCTGCAGCTGCCGATCATCGCCCAGCCTTGGCTCGCCGGACACCGAGTCGACTTCCTCATCGGCGATCGACTCGTCTTCCAGATCGACGGCGCCCACCACGTGGGTGCTCAGCGCGAGGCCGATATAGCGCACGATGCACGGTTGATGCTGCTCGGCTATCACGTCATCCGCGTCGGATACACCCAAGTCATCGACCAATGGCCCTCTGTGCAGGATCTCATCATGCGCGCGATCGCCCAGGGCCTGCACCGCGCGATCTGAGCGGCGCTGCCGCGGACATGGACCGAGCCGCCGCGGGGCGTTCACGGATCCCCGCACTTTCGTCGCGCGCTCCTTCGACGCCCGTCGCGGCGACTTCGGGAGGAGATCGAGGATCGGGAGGATGAGTGCGGGGCGAAGCGGTCCTCCCGAAGCCGGATCTCCTCCCGAAACCGACCTTGCCTAGGCCGCCGGGCCTGCCCGGAAGCCGCCCCTCAGTCGCCCCACCCCCTCAGTCGCGGATCAGCACCCCGGCCGCGGCGGCGAAGTCCGGACCCAGGGCCGTGACCTGGCGTTCGCTGAGCGTCGCGCCGCGCAGGGCGGCCATGTCGAGATACCGAACAGCCTCGAGGCCGCGAAGGTCGACGTGCTCGATGCGCCAGTCCCGGTTGTCGACCTCGTCGACGCGGCAGCCCTCGAAGCGCACGCGCGAGAGCTTCGCCTGGGGCGCATCGAGCGAGCCCAGCGTGCAGTCGACGAGCAGCAGGTCGGATGCCGTGGCCCCGGCCAGCGTGAGGTAGTCCACCCGCATCCCGCGGAGCTCGACGCCGTTGAGGTCGGAACGCGAGAGATCGAGCGTGCCGATGCGGCCGCCCGTCATCCGCACGGTCTGCCACCTCGTTTCGCGGAACGAGACGTCGACGCCGCGCAGGTCTTCGATCTCGACATCCGTCAGCGAAGACCCGCCGAGGTCGAGCCGCTCGACATCCGCACCCCGCACGATGCTCTCCACGAGGTGGGCGTGCGGCGCATCCACCCGCCCCGACAGTCCCTCCAGAAGCGCCGCGTCGACATGCGCCCCGCGGCGGAGCACACCCTCGCCCAGGTCCCCGGGGAGGTCGGGCGCTGCGATGCGTGGCGCGAGGGGAGTGGTGGTCCGGGCCATGTCCCCACGCTACGCCGGGACCGACGCCGACACCGTCCGGGTCGCGGATTCCGGCTCGGATTCCACCTCGGGCACGGGCTTGCGCCGCCCCGCCGCCCACGCGGCGAGGAGGGTGAGGAGCGCCATGGGCGCAAGCACGACCCCGGGGTGCCACCACGCGAAGCCGGTGGAGTCGCCGATCCAGAAGGTGAGGGCCGGGATGAATCCGCTGATCGTCGCGGCGATGGCGTACGAGATCGACAGCGCCGAATAGCGGAAGCGGTCGGGGAACAGGTCGTTCATCAGCCCGCCGAGCGCGGCCCACGACATGGTGGGCAGGATGCCGCCGATGATCATCGTCGCGACCAGGATGGGGAAGGTCGCGAACTGGAGCAGGAAGTACATCGGGAAGGTGATGAGCAGCGTGCCGAGCGCGCCCCAGGCGACGACGCGCGCCGATCCGATCCGCATCGCCCAGGATCCGAACAGCGGGATCGTGACGAGCTGCAACAGCCCGCCGATGGTCGTCGCGACGAGCAGGTCCTGGAAGCTGAACCCCAATTGCTCCACCCCGTAGTTGATCGTGTACGTGTTCATGAGCGAGTACGAGCCGATGCCGAGCAGGGCCGCGCCGATCGCGATCACGACGGCGCTCGGGGCGGCGGTGAACAGCGTGACGAACGGCACCCGCTCGCGGCGATCCTCGGCGACGACCTCCTTGAAGACCGGCGTCTCCTCGATCGACCAGCGGAGGTAGAGCGAGACCAGCAGCAGCGGGAATGCGACGAGGAACGGGATGCGCCAGCCCCAGGCCGCGAGCTCCTCGGCGGGCAGCGCGATCGTCATGACGATGAACAGCACTGCGGAGAGGATCGAGCCGACGGGCGAGCCGAGCTGCGGGATCGATGCATAGAACGCGCGCTTCACGGGACCGGAGTGCTCCGTGGCAAGCAGAATGGAGCCGCCCCACTCGCCGCCGAGCGAGAGACCCTGGGCGATGCGCAGCAGCACCAGCAGCACCGCGCCGACCCAGCCGGCCTGCGCGTACGTCGGAAGAAGCCCGATGAGGCCCGTCGCGACGCCCATCACGCCGACGGTCCAGAGCAGCGTCGTGCGGCGACCGAGGCGGTCGCCCATGTAGCCGAAGATCACCGCGCCGATGGGGCGCACGAGGAACGCGACGGCGACCGTCGAGAACGCGAGCAGCTGTGCGCCGAACTGTCCGAGCGGCTCGAAGAACAGCGGGCCGATGAAGTAGGCCGAGAAGTAGGCGAAGACGTAGAAATCGAAGGACTCGAGCGATGTGCCGACCATCGACGCCCAGGCGACGCGGCGGACGGGGGATGCGGAGGCGGCGGATGCTGCAGAAGAGGTCACGGGCATCCATCTTGCCACTCCTGGCGGTTGCTGGATCCCGTCCAACAACCGCCGCGACGTCGAAAGTCGCACGGCGACCGAGCCTCCGTGCGGCGCGCCGATTCCGTGCCGCCGGACCGATTCTCGCGGCGGAGGGCGAGGAGGGTCCCTCGCCCGTTAGAATCGACGCACAGACACCGATCCGGCCATCACCGGGGAGTCTTCGGAAGAACGGTCCCCTCCGGGGCTCAGTAGAACCGAACGGGGCAGGCCCGTCACAGCCGCAGGAAGAGCGAGTGCGCTTCGCCGGTTTCGACGGGGCGCGCTAAGCGGGGTGGTACCGCGGGTTTCCCGAACGGGAGGGTCGTCCTCGCAGGAAGCATCGCAACCTGCTGGAGTGACATGACGTATCCCAAATCAGGACCCGACGTCCCGCCGAGCCCCCGCTTTCCGGCCATCGAGGCCGAGGTGCAGGAGTTCTGGCGCGCCGACGACACGTTCCGGGCGAGCATCGCGCAGCGCGACGGGGCGCCCGAGTGGGTGTTCTACGACGGCCCGCCGTTCGCGAACGGGCTCCCGCACTACGGACATCTGCTGACCGGCTACGCCAAGGACGTGTTCCCGCGATTCCAGACGATGACCGGCCACCGGGTCGACCGCGTCTTCGGCTGGGATACGCACGGACTGCCGGCCGAACTCGAGGCGATGAATCAGCTCGGCATCAGCGAGAAGGCTCAGATCGAGGCGATGGGCATCGACGCCTTCAACGCGAAGGCGCGGGAGTCCGTGCTCGCCTACACCCGCGAGTGGGAGGACTACGTCGGGCGTCAGGCCCGCTGGGTCGACTTCGAGCGCGGGTACAAGACGCTCGACACGACCTACATGGAGAGCGTCCTCTGGGCGTTCAAGACCCTCTACGACAAGGGCCTCGCATACGAGGGCTACCGCGTGCTGCCCTACTGCTGGCGCGACGAGACGCCGCTGAGCGCGCACGAGCTGCGGATGGACGACGACGTCTACAAGATGCGCCAGGATCCCTCCGTCACGGTGACGTTCCCGCTGGTGGGCGTGAAGGCCGAGAGCCTCGGCCTGACCGGCGTGCGCGCCCTCGCGTGGACTACCACGCCATGGACGCTGCCCACCAACTTCGCGCTGGCGGTCGGCCCCGACATCCGGTACGTCGTGGTCCCCGGCGGCCCGCTCGGCGCCGCCGACGTGCATCGCGACGACGAGGCCGCTGAGGCCGAATCGCATCGCTACCTGCTGGCAGAGGAGCTGCTGCCGAACTACGCCAAGGACCTCGGGTACGAGAGTGCAGCGGATGCCGCGGCCGCCGTCGACGCGCGTCTCACCGGCGCGGAACTCGCCGACGTTCACTACGACCGGCTGTTCGACTACTACGCCGACGAGGAGGCCTGGGGGACCCGGAACGCCTGGCGCATCCTCGTCGATGACTACGTGACGACCAGCGACGGCACCGGCATCGTGCACCAGGCGCCGGCCTACGGCGAGGACGACCAGCGGGTCGGCGAGGCCGCCGGCATCCCGACCATCATCTCCCTCGATGACGGCGGACGATTCCTGCCGATGGTGACGGATGTCGCCGGCGAGCTGTGGATGGACGCGAACACGCCGCTCGTCCGCATCCTGCGCCAGAACGGCCGCCTGCTGCGCCTGGCGAGCTACGAGCACACCTATCCGCACTGCTGGCGCTGCCGCAACCCGCTCATCTACAAGGCGGTGTCGAGCTGGTTCGTGCGGGTCACGGACTTCCGCGACCGCCTCGTCGAGCTGAACGAGGACATCACCTGGGTGCCCGAGAACGTCAAGCACGGGCAGTTCGGCAAGTGGGTCAGCGGCGCCCGGGACTGGTCGATCAGCCGCAACCGGTACTGGGGCTCGCCGATCCCGATCTGGAAGAGCGATGACCCCGAGTATCCCCGGATCGACGCGTACGGCTCCCTCGAGGAGATCGAGCGCGACTTCGGGCGGCTGCCGCGGAACGCGGAGGGCGAGGTCGACCTGCACCGCCCGTTCATCGACGACCTGACGCGCCCGAATCCGGACGATCCCACGGGACGCAGCACGATGCGGCGCATCGAGGACGTGCTCGACGTGTGGTTCGACTCCGGGTCGATGCCGTTCGCGCAGGTGCACTACCCGTTCGAGAACGCGCAGTGGTTCGACGAGCACTCGCCCGCCGACTTCATCGTCGAGTACATCGGCCAGACCCGCGGCTGGTTCTACGTCATGCACGTGCTCTCGGGTGCGCTGTTCGACCGTCCGGCGTTCACGGGCGTCTCGTGTCACGGCATCGTGCTGGGCAGCGACGGGCAGAAGATGTCGAAGTCGCTGCGCAACTACCCCGACGTCTCCGAGGTCTTCGATCGCGACGGGTCGGACGCGATGAGGTGGTTCCTGATGGCGAGTTCGGTGCTGCGAGGCGGCAACCTCGTCGTCACGGAGGAGGGCATCCGCCAGGGCGTCCGGGAGTTCCTGCTGCCGCTGTGGAGCTCGTGGTACTTCTTCTCGACCTACGCCAACGCAGCGGGCGGCCCGGAGGGAAGCGGGTACGACGCGAGGTGGAGCACGGCGTCGACCGACCCGCTCGACCAGTACATCCTGGCGCTCACGGGCGATCTGGTGCGCGGCGTGCGGGCAGACCTCGAGGGGCTGGACTCGACGACCGCGGCCGGCAAGCTGCGCGACTTCGCCGAGGTGCTGACGAATTGGTACATCCGGCGATCGCGCGACCGCTTCTGGACGGGCGTGGATGCCGCGAACCGACAGAGCAACGAGGCTTTCGACACCCTCTACACGGTGCTCGAGACCCTCACGCGGGTGGCCGCGCCGCTGATCCCGCTCGTCTCCGAGCGCGTGTGGCAGGGACTCACGGGCGGGCGCAGCGTGCACCTCACCGACTGGCCGGATGCGGATGCCTTCCCGCACCACGCCGACATCCGTGCCGCGATGGATGCCGTGCGCGAGCTGTCGAGCGTCGCCAACGCCCTTCGGAAGAAGGAGGGGCTCCGCGTACGCCTGCCGCTCGGGAGGCTGACCGTGGTGGCGGCGGATGTCGCGGCTCTCGCGCAGTTCGAGGACATCCTGCGCGACGAACTGAACGTCAAGGCGGTCGAGCTCGTCGAACTCGCACCCGAGACGGCCGTCGAGTACGGCATCACCCACCGGCTCACGGTCAACGCGCGCGCGGCGGGTCCCCGCCTCGGCAAGCAGGTGCAGCAGGTCATCCAGGCAGCACGCGCCGGCGACTGGAGCGAGGCCGACGGCGTCGTGACCGCCGGCGGGATCGTCCTCGAGCCGGGGGAGTACGACCTCGTGCTCGAAACCACGGGACGCCCGGAGGGCGAGGCTCTGGCCCTGCTCCCCTCTGCGGAGGGGGGCGGCGGCGGCTTCGTGCTGCTCGACACGACCATGACGCCGGAGCTGGCCGCCGAGGGGCTGGCGCGCGACGTGGTGCGCGCCGTGCAGGACACGCGCAAGGCGGCCGGCTTCGACGTCAGCGACCGGATCCGTCTCGAACTGGCCTTCGCCGACGGCGACGACGCCCGGGCGGTCGCGTCGGCCTTCGACGTCGCCGACGTCGCCGGGGAGACCCTGGCGATCGAGTTCTCGGTGCGGGGCTCCGCGGGCGAGACGCTGCTGGGCGAGGAGCTCGATGGACGAACGCCCGATCACTCGGCGGAGTTCGCCGCTGGTGCGTTCGCGAACGCCGGCGCCTTCAGGGTGTCGGTCCAGAGGCTCGTCTCGGCCGAGAAGCTGGGGGCGTCCGCGTGAACGACCGAGCGAGGGCGGATGCCGTCTACGCAACCCTGCTGCAGCGTCAGGACGAGCGGTGGGTGCAGCCGCGCGTCGAGCGCACCGCCCGTGTGCTCGAGCTGCTCGCCGATCCGCAGCGCACGTACCGCGTGGTGCACGTCACGGGGACCAATGGCAAGACGTCGACCAGCCGCATCATCGAGAGCCTCGTGCGGGCGCATGGGTTGCGCACCGGCCTCTTCACCAGCCCGCATCTCGAGCGGTTCACCGAGCGCATCATGATCGACGGCGAGCCCGTTTCGGATGCCGCGATCGCCGACGCGTGGGACGAGATCTCGCCGTTCGTCGACCTGGTGGATGCCCAGCTCGAGGCCGCGGGCGATGCGCCGCTGACCTTCTTCGAGCTGCTCACCGTGCTGGCGTTCGTCGCCTGCGCGGATGCCCCGGTGGACGTGCTCGTGCTCGAGGTCGGGATGGGCGGATCCTGGGACTCGACGAACACCGCCGACGGGGACGTGGCCGTCTTCGCGCCGATCGACATCGACCACGCCGACCGCCTGGGCGAGACCATCCGCGAGATCGCCTCCGTCAAGGCGGGGATCATCAAGGACGGCGCCGCGGTCGTCTCCGCGAAGCAGGACCCCGCGGCCGAGGCCGTGCTGCGCTCCGCCGCCGCGGCCCGTGAGGCATCGATCGCCTTCGAGGGCGGCGAGTTCGCGTTGACGGATGACCGCCTGGCCGTCGGTGGTCAGCTCATCTCGGTCCGCGGCCTCGCCGGCACCTATCCCGAAGAGTACCTGCCGCTCTATGGCGCGCATCAGGGCGCGAACGCCGCCCTGGCGATCGCCGCGGTCGAGTCCCTGATCGGCGGTGGCCGGCAGCCGATCGCCGGCGACATCCTCGCCGAGGGCCTGAGCGAGGTGCTCTCGCCGGGGCGCCTGCAGCTGGTGGGCGTGGCCCCGACGGTGCTCGTCGACGCGGCCCACAACCCGCACGGCGCGCGGGCGCTGGCCTCCGCGCTGACCGATTCGTTCGACTTCGACGAGTGGGGTGTCGTGCTCGGAGTGCTGGGCGACAAGGATGCCGCGGGCATCGTGGATGCCCTGGCCCCCCGCGCCGCGCACGTCTTCGCGACGGCGCCGGACTCGGATCGCGCGAGCGATGCCGACACGATCGCCGACCTGGCCGAGGCCCACGGACTCGCCACGACCGTGCACCACGACGTCGCCGACGCCGCCGCGGCGGCGCGGGAGTGGGCCGCGGCATCCGACCGCCGGGCCGTCGTCATCGCCGGCTCGGTCGTGCTCGCGGGAGAAGCGATCGCCGTCGCGTCGGCCGAGGGGTGGAAGGCAGGGCTCGACGCATGACCGCCCAAACGGCGCCCGAACCCGCCCCGCGCCCCCGGCGCCGCAGGACCCTGGTGGAGAATCTGGGCGCGATCGTGCTCGGCTTCGAGTCCGTGGTCGTCTTCCTCGGTGGCCTGGTGGTCTACGGCCTCAACGTGCTCCCTGAGGGGATCCCGTCCTGGTGGGGGGTCGTGGCCGGGTCGGTCCTCGCCGTGCTGATGGTCCTGACCGCCGGCATGCTGCATCACCGCTGGGCGATCGCCTTCGGCTGGGTGCTGCAGCTGCTCGTCGCGCTCGGTGCGTTCCTCGTCCCCGCGTTCCTGCTCATCGCGCTCGTTTTCGGCGGCATGTGGGCGTATGCGACGATCGGTGGAGCACGCATCGAGGCTCGCTCGGCATCCGGCCCCGATTCCCCGTCGCAGCAGCAGGATCACCGGACGCAGCCCCAGACCCCGAAAGAGAGTGACTGACAATGGCCACCGAAGAGACCCTCGTCCTCGTCAAGCCCGACGGCGTCGCCCGCGGCCTGACAGGCGCGATCCTTGCCCGCGTCGAGGCGAAGGGGTACTCGCTCGTCGACATCCGCCTCGCCGAGCCCGACCGCGACGTGCTCGAGCGGCACTACGCCGAGCACGAGGGCAAGCCGTTCTACGAGCCGCTGCTCGAGTTCATGATGTCGGGACCCTCCGTCGCGATCCGGCTCGCGGGCAACCGCGTCATCGAGGGATTCCGCTCGCTCGCCGGCACGACCGACCCGACCACCGCGGCGCCCGGCACGATCCGCGGCGACTTCGGCCGCGACTGGGGCCTCAAGGTGCAGCAGAACCTCGTGCACGGCAGCGACAGCACCGAGTCTGCGGAGCGCGAGCTCGACATCTGGTTCCCGTAGCTCGCGCGGCACATTCCTGCACGCGCTGCGTCGATTCGCGACGCGTCGACAGGAAAGTGCAGCGCAGCTAGAACAGGTTGCCGATCACGTCGAGGCGGAGCTGCGCGAGGACCGCGATGACCGCGTAGCTGAGCACCGCGAAGAGCGGCACCCATCCCATGAGGTGATCGGCGCGCCGTCGCACCGCGGCGGAAACCGGCACCGCGCCGTTGCGCAGCACGTGCAGCGTGACCGCGTAGACGGTGGGGATGGTCACGAGCCACGTCACCATGCACCAGGGGCACAGGGTGCCCAGCACGAAGATGCTCTGCGTGATGAGCCAGATCACGAAGACGAGGGCGAGCACCATCCCGGCCTCGAAGAGCAGCCAGAACCACCGCGCGAAGCGCGCGCCGGCGAGGATGGCGACCCCGACGACGATCGGGGCGATCCACGCCGACAGGCCCAGGATCGGATTCGGGAATCCGAACAGCTCGCCCTGCCACGACTCGAGGTTGGCCCGGCACTGCACCAGGATGCTGAAGTCGCAGCCCAGCGCCGCATCCGGATCGGCCAGCAGCTGAAACCGTTCGAGCGTCAGCTGGAACGCCGCCCACCACCCGATTGCGCCGGCGACGATCAGCCAGACGGCGAGGGCGGTCGGGCGGGTGCGCTGTTCCGGCATGCTCGGATTATGGCATCGCCTTCCGGGACGAAGCCGTGCGCACCACGGGTGGCGGGCACCGCATGCGTGGCGGAAACACGCGATCCCATGGTTTAGTGCGATAATGGCTGTCGATGCATCCGCGGCCGCGCCGCGAACCGCATCGCAGAAGACTTCGGGGCGACGAATGCCCCGCGACCAGAGCCAGGAGCCGGTCGCAGACCGAGTGAGTTCGCGGCACCGCAGGTGCGGCACCGCCTGAGATTTCGCCGGGTGACGCGCGGATGTCGCCCCGCAGGGAGTGCCAGTGATGGCTGATGAGAGCAATGACACCCTTGACCGCCACGAGAACAACGCAGATCAAGGTACGCAGCCGGCAGTAGAGACGCCGGATCCAGCGGGAGCGGCCGAAGCCGGTGAGCCCGCTGCCACGGCACCGTCACCGGCTCCAGAGCCCACGCAGGAGCCCCTCGAAGGCCCCGACGTCGAGCTGCCCACGGGCGAGCCCGAGCCGTCCGACGCCGGAGGAGACGCCCCCGGCACCGATGCGGAATGGCTTCCCGAGCCGCTGGAAGGCCCGGACGTGGAGCTGCCCACCGGCGGCGGGCCCGATGCCGACGCCGAACCGGATGCCGAGCCCGACCCCGAGCCCGGCCCTGTCACGGCGGTGAGCCTCGGCCTGCTCCCGGAGGTCTTCGTCTCTCAGGTCTCCACGCAGCTCCTGTTCTACGCACCCGAGATCGCCCCGCTGCCCGAACGAGCGCCGCAGGATGACCGGGATGACGTCGAGGAGCAGACCCCGTCATCCGCCCGCCGCCGCAGCCGTCGCCGAGGCGACACGCGTGACGACGACGTGCAGACCGACGCGGCTGCCCCGGCCGAGCGCCCAGCGCGCGAGCCGCGCACCCGCCAGCGCGCGGTGGAGTACATCACCGAGCCGCAGCGCATCAAGGGCTCCACTCGCCTGGAGGCGAAGAAGCAGCGCCGCCGCGACGGTCGCGAGGCCGGACGCCGCCGTCCCGTCGTCACCGAGGCCGAGTTCCTGGCGCGCCGCGAGGCCGTCGACCGCGAGATGATCGTCCGCTCGAAGAACGGGCGCATCCAGATCGCCGTGCTCGAGGACAAGGTGCTCGTCGAGCACTACGTCGCACGCAACCAGGATGCCTCGCTCATCGGAAACGTTTATCTCGGCCGCGTGCAGAACGTGCTGCCGAGCATGGAGGCGGCCTTCGTCGACATCGGCCGCGGCCGCAACGCTGTGCTGTACTCCGGTGAGGTCGACTGGGATGCCGTCGAGACCGGGAACCAGCCTCGTCGCATCGAGCTGGCCCTCAAGTCGGGCGACCGCGTGCTCGTGCAGGTCACCAAGGATCCGGTGGGCCACAAGGGCGCCCGCCTGACGAGTCAGATCTCGCTGCCCGGTCGCTACCTCGTGTACGTACCAGCCGGCTCGATGAACGGCATCTCCCGCAAGCTTCCCGACACCGAGCGGGCACGCCTGAAGCGGATCCTCAAGGAGGTGCTCCCGGAATCGGCCGGCGTCATCGTGCGCACCGCAGCCGAAGGCGCCACCGAGGAGCAGCTGACGCTCGACGTGCAGCGGCTCACCGGCCAGTGGCAGCACATCAGCGAGCAGCTCGAGACCATTCAGGCACCGGCGCTCCTGCACTCGGAGCCCGATCTGCTGGTGAAGATCGTCCGCGACGTCTTCAACGAGGACTTCACCCGGATGCTGATCCAGGGGGATGACGCACAGCACACGATCGAGAGCTACCTGCGAGGCGTCGCGCCGGACCTGCTGGAGCGCGTCGAGCGCTACGACAGCGACGCGGATCCGTTCGACGAATTCCGGGTCACCGAGCAGATCGAGAAGGCGCTGGACCGCAAGGTGTGGCTGCCCTCCGGCGGTTCGCTCGTGATCGACCGCACCGAGGCCATGACGGTCGTCGACGTCAACACCGGCAAGTTCGTCGGCACCGGCGGCAACCTCGAAGAGACCGTCACCAAGAACAACCTCGAGGCGGCGGAAGAGATCGTCCGCCAGTTGCGACTGCGCGACATCGGCGGCATCATCGTCGTCGACTTCATCGACATGGTGCTCGAGTCCAACCGCGACCTCGTGCTGCGCCGACTCGTGGAGTGCCTCAGCCGCGACCGCACCAAGCACCAGGTGGCCGAGGTCACCTCGCTCGGGCTCGTGCAGATGACGCGCAAGAAGCTCGGGCTGGGACTGCTCGAGACCTTCAGCGAGCCCTGCGACGTGTGCGCGGGCCGCGGCGTTGTGGTGCACCACGATCCCGTCGTCCGGCACCGCTCGGCGGCGCCGCAGAACGGGACGTCGGCCCGTCGCCCCGCCCGCGGAGGTTCGACCTCCTCGGGCAACGGCGCATCGGGTGGCACCCACATGATCACCGAGGGCATGAAGTCCGCGCTCGCGCAGATCGCCGCGTCGACCATCGCCGCCCCGCACCCGGAGCCGGATGTCGTGACCGTGGCCCCGGACGTGGCCGCGCCCGACGCACCCGCGGCCCTGGAGCAGGAGCCCGCCGAGCGGCCGAAGAAGACACGCAAGAAGCGCCAGCCGGCCGACCGCGCCCCGAAGACGGAGGCCGACCAGCTGCTGGACTCGGTGCTCAAGGCCCTGCCGGAGCCGAAGGCGCCAGGCCAGGGGCGGTCGCGACGCCGCGTGACGACGGCGGCGCTCAGCGGCACACCCGTGGTGCACGCTCCCCAGGGGGAGGAGTAGGTCAGCGGCCGTCGCGGCGCTCGCGCGCCGTCACGCGCAGTCCTGAGGCGATGAGGGCGCGCACGAGCTCGTGCCCGCTCACCGGCCGCGCCCCGGCGGCGACCAGCCGCCCGAGCGCTTCGGCGGGAACGTCGTAGTGATCGCGATCGAATCCGCGGCGGGGGATGCCGTTCGCCTCGGCGAACGCGTGCAGTTCGTCGAGATGCGAGTCGCTGATCAGGTGGGCCCACAGCCGGCCGTGCGCCGGCCACATCGCCTGGTCCACGAGGATCGTCACGCGATGATCCTATGCGCGGCGCGAGAGTGGGAGTCCGCCGTGAATGCGGTCGCGGGGGCGACACGCACAGCGCTCGCTTTGCGACATTGCGCGAGCGTCAGGTAAAGTAGTCCTTTGGTGCGTCTTGTGGCGCCGCATGGTCGTCAGCCCCCGGGCCTCGACCGTTCAGAGCCACGACAAGAGCGTTGCTTCCGCACCCTTGCATCCGCAAGCAAAGACTTCCGTGATATCCGGAGCCCCGTGCTCCCCAACGAAACAGGTGTGAAGTGGTTTACGCAGTTGTGCGCGCCGGTGGCCGCCAGGAAAAGGTCGAGGTCGGCACGATCGTGACCCTCGACCGCCAGAAGGCCAAGCAGGGCGAGAACATCGTGCTCCCCGCCGTGCTCCTGGTCGACGGTGACGATGTCACCACCGACGCCGACAAGCTCGCGAAGGTGACCGTGACCGCCGAGGTGCTCGGCGAGCTGCGCGGCCCGAAGATCGTCATCCAGAAGTTCAAGAACAAGACCGGCTACAAGAAGCGCCAGGGACACCGTCAGGACCTCACGCGCGTCAAGGTCACCGGCATCAAGTAAGCACGGAAGAGACTCAGACATGGCACACAAAAAGGGCGCAAGCTCCACCCGTAACGGTCGCGACTCCAACTCCCAGCGTCTGGGCGTGAAGCGCTTCGGCGGCCAGAAGGTCAACGCCGGCGAGATCCTGGTCCGCCAGCGCGGCACGCACTTCCACCCCGGCGCCAACGTCGGTCGCGGTGGCGACGACACGCTCTTCGCCCTCGAGGCCGGTGCCGTCGAGTTCGGTCGCAAGGGCGGCCGCAAGGTCGTCAACATCGTCGCCGCTGTCGGCGCCGAGTAATCACTCGTACACAGCACTCGAACGGGGCGGGCTTCGGCCCGTCCCGTTCTGCTTTTTCCACAACTTCAACCCGCTAGGGGGCAGGCACACATGGTCACATTCGTCGACGAGGTGACGCTCCACCTCCGCGCGGGCAAGGGTGGCAACGGCTGCGTGTCGGTCAAGCGCGAGAAGTTCAAGCCGCTCGCCGGACCCGACGGCGGCAACGGCGGACACGGCGGCGACGTCGTCCTGGTCGCGGACCCCCAGGTGACGACGCTGCTGTCGTACCACCACTCGCCGCATCGCGCGGGAGGCAACGGCGGCTTCGGCATGGGCGATCACCGCTCCGGCGCGCAGGGCGAGTCGCTCGAGCTCCCCGTACCGGTCGGCACCGTGGTGAAGGATGTCGACGGCACGACGCTCGTGGACATGATCGAACCCGGCATGCGGTTCGTCGCCGCTCCCGGCGGCATCGGCGGGCTCGGCAATGCCGCACTCGCCTCGCCCAAGCGCAAAGCCCCCGGATTCGCTCTGCTCGGCACGCCCGGCTGGGAGGGCGACCTCGTCCTCGAGCTGAAGACCGTCGCGGACGTGGCCCTCGTCGGCTTCCCATCGGCAGGCAAGTCGAGCCTCATCGCGGCCATCTCCGCCGCACGTCCGAAGATCGCGGACTACCCCTTCACGACCCTGCACCCCAACCTCGGCGTGGTGCAGTCCGGCGACATCCGCTTCACCGTCGCCGACGTGCCGGGTCTCATCGAGGGCGCGAGCGAGGGCCGTGGGCTCGGCCTGGAGTTCCTCCGTCACGTCGAGCGCTGCACGGCGCTCGTGCATGTGCTCGACTGCGCGACCCTCGACCCCGGTCGCGACCCCCTCAGCGACCTCGACGTCATCCTCGCGGAGCTCGCCGCCTACCCGGTGCCCGAGGGGCAGACGCCGCTGCTCGAGCGGCCGCAGCTCATCGCGCTGAACAAGATCGATGTGCCGGAAGCGAAGGACCTCGCCGAGATGGTGCGGCCGGAGCTTGAGGCCCGCGGTTACCGCGTGTTCGAGATCTCGACGGTCGCGCACAAGGGTCTTCGCGAGCTCACCTTCGCCCTCGGCGGCATCATCGAAGAGCACCGTGCCGCGCTGGCCGCGACGCCCGCGCCTGAGAAGATCGTGATCCGCCCGCGCGGCGCCCAGAAGGAGTTCACCGTCCGCGTCGAGGGCGGAACGTACGGGAACATCTACCGCGTGCTCGGCGAGAAGCCGGTGCGATGGGTGCAGCAGACGGACTTCACGAACGACGAAGCGGTGGGCTACCTCGCCGATCGCCTCGAGCGCCTCGGCGTCGAGGACGAGCTGTACCGCTCGGGTGCCACCCCCGGTTCGACGGTGGTCATCGGCGAGGGAGATGGGGTCATCTTCGACTGGGAGCCCACGGTGTCCTCGGCCGCGGAGCTCATCTCCGCCCCCCGCGGCACCGACCCGCGTCTGTACGAAGGCGGCCGCAGGACGACGACGCAGCGCCGCGAGACCTATCACGACCGCATGGACGCCAAGGCCGAGGCCCGCGCCGAACTCGAGACCCAGCGGCTGGCCCGCAGGGACGAGGAGGGCGAGGAGTGACCGCAGTCGCACGAGCCGACGTCCGCGCCGCGCGGCGTGTCGTGGTGAAGGTGGGATCCTCCTCGATCAGCGGGGACGGCGCATGGCGCATCGGCCTCATCGTCGACGCGCTGGCGGCAGCTCACGCCCGCGGTACGGAGGTCATCCTGGTCTCATCCGGTGCGATCGCGACCGGGATGCCGTACCTCGCACTCGACGCCAGACCCAGCGATCTCGCGACCCAGCAGGCTGCCGCGGCCGTGGGGCAGAACGTGCTGATCTACCGCTATCAGGACTCGCTCGATCGATTCGGAATCGTCGCCGGCCAGGTGCTCCTCACCGCCGGCGACCTCGAGAACCCGACGCACCGCAACAACGCGCAGCGTGCGATGGAGAGACTGCTCGGCCTCCGCATCCTGCCCATCGTCAACGAGAACGACACCGTGGCCACGCACGAGATCCGCTTCGGCGACAACGACCGGCTGGCGGCGCTCGTCGCGCACCTCATCTCCGCGGACGTGCTCATCCTGCTGAGCGACATCGAGTCGCTATACACCCGCCCACCGCAGGACCCGGGTGCCGAGCCCATCGACACCATCGCGCACGATGACGATCTACGAGGACTGGAGTTCGGGTCGGTCGTGGTGAACAGCGTCGGCACCGGGGGAGCGGCGACCAAGGTGTCCGCGGCACGCCTCGCCGCCGCATCCGGAATCGGAGTGCTCGTCACGAGCGCCGATCTCGTGCGCGAGGCGCTCGAAGGCGCACCCATCGGCACCTGGTTCGAGCCCCGGCCCGACACGGCTGCGCCCATGACAGGGCCCCTGGATACACTGAAACGGTGACTCTTTCCGCAGTCGAGACCGCCGTGGGCGGCGTGCCGGTCCCCGGCGCACCCGCCTCTGCCATCCAGATCGACGACGTGCACGCTCGCCTGGTGCGCGCCAAGGACGCCTCGCGCGCAACGGCCCGGCTGACCAGCGACGACAAGGGGAGCGCCCTCGAAGCGATTGCGAAGGCGCTGGTGGATGCCGCGGACGAGATCATCCGCGCCAACGGGCAGGACATCGAGCGGGGCCGTGCCGACGGCATCGGCGAATCGCTGATCGATCGGCTGCGGCTGGATTCGAAGCGCGTCACCGCCCTCGCCGATGCCGTGCGGCAGATCGCCGCGCTTCCCGATCCGGTCGGCCAGGTCGTCGGCGGCCACCGGATGCCCAACGGCGTGGCGCTCGAGCAGGTGCGCGTGCCGTTCGGGGTGGTCGGCGCGATCTACGAGGCGCGGCCCAACGTCACGGTCGACATCGCGGCGCTCGCCCTCCGCTCGGGCAACGCCGTGGTGCTGCGGGGCGGCAGCGCCGCCAAGGAGTCGAACAGCGTGCTCGTGCGCGTCATGCGCGATGCGCTGGATGCCGCCGGCGTGACCCCCGAGGCGATCCAGTCCGTCGACGACTTCGGGCGCGAGGGCGCCCGTGCCCTGATGCAGGCGCGCGGCCTGGTCGACGTGCTCGTCCCCCGCGGCAGCGCCTCGCTCATCGAGACGGTCGTCACCGAGTCCAGCGTGCCCGTGATCGAGACGGGCGCCGGCAACGTGCACATCGTGCTGGATGAGTCCGCCCCCCTGGACTGGGCGCGCGACATCGTGGTGAATGCCAAGGTGCAGCGCCCGAGCGTGTGCAACGCCGTCGAGACGGTTCTGGTGCTGCGCCCGGCAGCGGAGCGCCTCGTGCCCGTCGTGGTTCCCGCGCTGCAGGCCGAGGGCGTCACGGTGCACGGCGACGAGACCGTGGCCTCGCTCACGTCCGACGTCGTCGCGGCGACCGAGGAGGACTGGGCGACCGAGTACCTGAGCCTCGACATCGCCGTGCGCGTCGTCGACTCCCTGGACGATGCGCTCGCGCACATCCGCCGGTACTCCACCGGTCACACCGAGTCGATCGTCACCACCGACACCCGCAACGCGGAACGATTCCTCGCCGAAGTGGACTCCGCGGTCGTCATGGCCAACGCGTCGACGCGCTTCACCGACGGGGGCGAGTTCGGCTTCGGCGCCGAGGTCGGGATCTCGACCCAGAAGCTGCACGCGCGCGGTCCGATGGGCCTCGGCGAGCTGACCAGCACCAAGTGGCTCGCGCGCGGTTCCGGACAAGTGCGCGGCTAACCCATAAACTGGACCAGCCGGTCTCTCGACCACCCGACCCAAGACCACTCGAAAGGGAGTACGGATGTCTCTCGCCACACTTCTCGTGCAGGCCGCCGCTGAGTCGGAGGAGCACGGAAACGTCGCGCTCGAGACCGTCGGTTATGGGATCGTCGCCCTCCTGGTCTTCGGCGCCCTTGCCCTCGTCACCCTGTCGTACCGCAACGTGGCGAACCGCCACGCCGGAAAGTCCGCGGCCTTCGCCGCCGCCCACGGCAAAGAGGAGCACGGGACGGGGCAGGGCCACTAGGGCGACTGAATGACAGACGCCACGCGGCCCTTGCGGATCGGGGTGATGGGCGGGACATTCGATCCCATCCACCACGGACACCTCGTAGCCGCGAGCGAGGTCGCGCAGTGGTTCGACCTCGACGAGGTGGTCTTCGTCCCCACCGGTCGCCCGTGGCAGAAGCACGAGGTCACCTCCACCGAGCACCGGTATCTGATGACCGTGATCGCCACGGCATCCAATCCTCGTTTCACCGTGAGCCGCGTGGACATCGACCGAGCCGGTCCCACGTACACGATCGACACGCTCCGTGATCTCAAGGCGCAGCGCCCGGACGCGGAGCTCTTCTTCATCACCGGCGCAGACGCCGTAGCGCAAATCCTCAGTTGGAGGGACCATGATGAGTTGTGGAACCTCGCTCATTTCGTCGCGGTGTCGCGTCCAGGGCACGTGCTCAGCATCGCGGGCCTGCCCAGCGATGACGTGAGTCAACTCGAGGTTCCCGCGCTCTCGATCTCCTCGACGGACTGCAGGGATCGCGTGCGCAAGGGACATCCCGTCTGGTATCTCGTTCCCGACGGGGTGGTCCAGTACATCGGAAAGCATCATCTGTATCGGAGCAAGGCATGAGCACACCCGAGCAGCCTGGCGAGCCTCAGCTGACCCGCAAGCAGTTGCGTGAGATTCGAATGACAGGCGCCACGCCGATCATCGGCCCGGACACCGTGATCCCCGGCACCGCCAAGGCGCCGGTCGAGCAGCCGGTGAAGACGATGGAACGCGAGCCGGCCGAGAGCGAGCCGGTGGAGAGCCCGCCCGCCGAGAGCGAGCGGGTGGACAGCGAGCAGGTCGAGAGCGCGACCGGCGAGAGCGAGCACACCGCCGGGCCTGCCCCGCGGCCGGCGCCGAGTGTGCACTTCGCCCGCCCCGCCGAGCCGGCGGTCGTGTCTGCGGTGCCGATCGCCGATGCGAACGTCGACCTCGGCGTCGCGCCGCTCACCCGGCGCCAGGCACGCCAGCAGGAGCGCATCCGCACCGCCTCCGTGTCGGTCATCACGCCCGACGCGATGGCGGCGCATGCGGCCGCGGCGGCCGGAGCGGTCGAGCAGGAGCGCGCCGATGAACTCGCGGCGTCGGGGGAGCCGCACCCGGTGTCCGAGCCGTCGTGGGCTCCCAGACCCGCCGGGGTCGCCGAGCCCGCTGAGGATCCCGAGCACGCCGATACTCCCGAGCCCGCCGTCGAAGAACTGTCCGGGGACGCACTTCCTGCGGCATCCGATGACGACCGGCACGACGAGCTGGTGGCGGAAGAGGACGCCGATGGCGGCTCCGCTTCGGCCGAGCCGGATGCCGAACGACCGGTGCTGCGGCCCGGCTTCGGTTCGGAACTGCTCGCCGGCGCTGAGCCCGTCGCACTGCCCCCGTCGTTCGACCAGCTGATCGCCCGCAGTGCGACCTCCACGGGCGCGCAGTCGACCTCGAACGCGCTGATCCTCTCCCAGGCGCCGTCGCACTCCCCGATCGTCGGGCCCGTCACCGCGACCGGCGAGGTGCTCATCACCGGCTCGATGTCGCTGCCGGAGGGTCTCGGCTCTACTGGGCACGCCGCCGGCACCGCCGATGGCAAGGAGACGGATGCGGTTCTCTTCGATCGCGAGATCCCGGCCTCGTCGTCGCCGACCCCGATCGCCGCGAGCGCCGCGATCAGCACCGTCAAGGGTGCTCAGGAGATCATTCGACCGCCGGCACCCGAGAAGGGCAGCCGGCTCATGCTCACGTTGGCGATCACGGCGGGCGCACTGGCGCTCGCCCTCGTCGGGGTGCTGATTCTTGCTTTCGTGACAGGAGCTTTGCGATGACCGCCACCCCCCAGGCCGTAGAGATGCTGCAGATCGCGGCACGCGCCGCAGACGCCAAGGGCGGGGAGGATCTCATCGGGCTCGACGTCTCCGGCCCTCTGCCGCTGGTCGACATCTTCCTGCTCGTCACCGGGCGCAACGAGCGCAACGTCGGTGCGATCGCCGACGAGATCGAGGAGAAGCTGCTCGAGGCTGGGCACCGGCGCGTACGCCGCGAGGGCCGGCAGGAGGGACGCTGGGTGCTGCTGGACTTCGGCGATCTCGTCGCCCACGTCTTCCACGAGCAGGAGCGCGTCTACTACTCGCTGGAGCGCCTCTGGAAGGACTGCCCTGTCGTGCCGATCGAGCTGCCGGCACGCACCGCGGCAGACCCCCGCGCGGTCTGAGCGCCGAGCCGCGGAGCCCCCGCTCCGCCTACTGAAGGCAGAACTCGTTGCCCTCGGGGTCTCGCAGCTGCCAGTAGCGCTCGGGCCACGGACCCCACGATTGGTCGACGAGCCGCACGACCTGTGCGCCGAGCGCGACCAGTCGGTCCTTCTCGGCATCCAGCTGCTCGGCCGTGGTGCCGACGCCCGCGGCCGGGTTCACGGACACGTCGAGATGCAGCCGGTTGCGCCCCTGCTTGGGCCCGTCGGCGTGGTGGAAGAAGAGACGCGGTCCCTTGCCTTCGGGGTCCTCGGCGAGCGCACGCGCCCCGAGGTCCGCTTCGGTCAGCCCCGCATCCAGCAGCTGCTGCTTCATCGGGTCTTCCCACTCGAGCTTCGGATAGCCGAAGACGTCTGACCAGAAGTGGGCGAGCGCCTGCGGATCCTGCGCGTAGAACACGATGTTGCCGAGGACGGCCATGGTGCCTCCATTCGTCGTGCATCAGACAGTAGGCCGACTCTCCGACATCCGGCGCCGGTTCGTCGCACCGCACGCGATGTAGTAATCTAGTGGGGTTGCCCCGGCCGAGCCGGGAAAGCAAATCTGGGCCTGTGGCGCAGCTGGTAGCGCACCTGCATGGCATGCAGGGGGTCAGGGGTTCGAGTCCCCTCAGGTCCACCAGAATCCCGAGTGAAGCCGGAGTGCGCGCGCCCCATCTCGGTGTGAGGGGTGAGAGCGCCACTACCCCAGGGTGGGTGGCACCTCGAGAATGAACTTGGCTCGTGCGAGCCCCGCGGTGAGGGTCGAGCGCACTTCGCCGGCGATGATCGGTTCGACAAGTCCCAGCATCCCGTGTGCCGCTCCCTCGATGGTGGCCGTCACCGAGCATCCGTCCGGGATCGCATCGAAAACGAGGAGCGATGACATGGGCAGAATTCCAGCGGTACTGCGGATCGCCATGCGGGTGGGCGGGTCGAACTCCGTGATCCGCCAGTCGTAGTCCACTTCGCGGCCCATGGCACGCATGCGGGTGTGGATGGTGCTGCCCACTGCGACCGGCCCCGCTGATGTGAGTCGCTCCGAGATCACCGCGGCGTCCCAACGGGGACGGTTGCGTCCATCGGCGAAGAACGCGAAGGCGTCCTCGGGGGATCGGGCGATGGAAACTCTTTCGGTGACGGCGAACACCGTTCCACCCTCTCGCACGGGGAAGCCGGTACGGGCCATCCTCGGGATATCGCTGGCGGGTGGCGCTGATGCTGAGAGCGGCGCTCAGAGCGCCGCGATGTTCTTGGCGCTCTGGATCCGCGCGGTGTGCTCGGCGATAGCGCGTGCCACCGAGTCGAGGTGCTGCGTGAACTCTTCGATCTGGCGGTCGGTGAGATGTGACGTCGCCCCGCGCACCATGTCATCGAAGTCGGCGTGCATGCGTTGCATCGCCGCGTGGGCGCGCGGTGTGAGAGCCAGGACGACGCTGCGGCGATCGTCCGGATGCTCCGAGCGCTGCAGCAGGCCGGCCTCGACGAGATTGCGGGCGATGGGTGTGATCGCCGCCGTGGTGACATGCATGTGCGCCGCGAGCTGCTTCGGGGTGGCGCTGACGTGCTCGGCGATGTAGAACAAGGCGCGCAGCGCCCCGGCCGATAGTCCTTCCTCCTCGGCGATTCGTTCGCGGTTGTGGTCGAGCGCGCGTGCGAAGCGCACTGCCGCCGCCGGGAATGCGGCCAGTCGATACGACCTGGCCTCCGCGACCGACTCCTCCTCATTGCTCATCCGATCATGGTAGCGACGGGGCCTCGTTGATCAGCTTTCTAATAAACTTTGTGAAACACCTACTTAGCCTCTTATTCGACCGACGTGCCCGAGGAGCACTGCCATCGAGGATCACACCACCCCCACGGAACATCCATCCGCTCGAAGCCCCGTCGCCGCTCGGCCGGGGTCGAAGTCCGCAACGGGAGAGTCTGCGGCGTGGTCGAACGTCGCCCGTTTGATCCACATCTCGCGGCCCGTGCTGTGGATCAACACCATCGGCACCGGTGTCGTCGGCATGTGGCTGACAGGCCAGCTGTGGGACCCGCAGGCTCTTCCGATCCTCCTGTGGCTGACGCTGCCGTTCAATCTGCTGATCTACGGCGTCAACGACATCTTCGATCAGGACACCGATGCGCTGAACCCTCGGAAGGGTTCGATCGAGGGTGCGCGCATCGAGCCGGGGGAGGTGCGGCTGATCGCCTGGGCGGTCGCCGGGTCGAATCTCCCCTTCCTCGTCTACTTCGTCCTTGCTCTTCCGCCGCTCGCGGTCGCCCTGATCGTGCTCTACACGGGCGTGTTCGTGTTCTACTCCACACCGCCGGTGCGCTTCAAGGCACGCCCGTTCCTGGATTCCCTGAGCAACGCAGCCTACGGACTGCCTCTCTTGATCATGCCCGTCGCGCTCGGCGAACCGCCGGTGTGGCCCGCGGTGACCGGGCTGCTCGCCTGGAGCGTCGCCAAGCACGCCTTCGACGCGGTGCAGGACATCGAGGAAGATCGCGTGTCGGGGATCACGACGACGGCGGTCCGGCTCGGACCGCGCGGAACGGCCCTCTGGAGCGGGGCGTGGTGGCTCGCGTCCACGGCGCTCTTCGCCATCGTCAGTCTTCCCGTCGCCGCCGTGAACATCGCGATCGCCGGCATTCTGATCGTCCGGCTGATGCGGCAACCGACCCCCGCCACCGGGCGTCTTCTCTACCCTCTCTCCGTGGCGTTTCCGTACATCGCCGGTTCCTTCGCCAGCGCGCTTCTCCTCGCCGGCATCTTCCTCGGGACGTATCCGTGACGGGCCGGGCGGGCGGGACCCGCGGAGTGCCGTCGTGAGCCGGATCGTGGTCATCGGAGCGGGGCTGGGCGGGCTCGCGGCATCCGCGCTGCTGGCTCGAGCGGGGCACCGGGTCACTCTGCTGGAGTCCGCACCGACGGTGGGCGGCAAGAGTCGACGGATCGAGCTCGACGGCGAACGGATCGACACGGGCCCATCGCTCGTGACCTTCCCGGCCGTGTGGGACGAGCTGCTGCGCCGACTGGATGACGGACACCGTCCGATCGCGCCCGTCGGCGAGCTCGACCTGGTGCGACTGCCCGAGGTCGGCCGGTACTACTACGACGGCGAGATCATCTCGCTACCCGTGCCGCGGGACCACCCCTGGTATCCGGCGTGGCAGCAGTTCAGCGGTCTGCACGCACCCCTCGCCGACGACGTCACCGCGCTGCTGCTCGCCGATCCCCTCGACCGGGACTCGCTGCCCGCTCTGCGTCGCCTTGTCGCCGTCTACGGCACCCGGCTGACGACTCGCGCCTACCTCGACAGCCTCGAGTGGCTGCCGGACGGCCTGCGCGAGGTCATCGCCATCCACACGCTCAACGCCGGCGTCTCACCCGCGCGCACTCCGGCGCTCTACGCGAGCATGCCCTCGATCATGGCCGAGACCGGTGTCTGGGTGCCCCGCGGGGGCGTCTACGAGATCGCGCTCGCCCTGCAGCGACTGGCGGATGCCGCGGGCGTCGAGCTGCGTGCCGGGGAGGCCGTGACACGCCTCGAGCGCGGACGGGTCACGACCACCCTCGCCGCGTACCCCGCCGACCTCGTCGTCAGCGCGCTGGACGCCGACCGCCTGAACCAGCTGCTGCGCCCATCCGGCTCACAGACCTCCCGCACACTCTCCTGCTCCGCCATAGCGATCTACGGCGTGCTGCGAGAGCCGTTGCCCTCGAGCATCGCCGCGCACAGTGTGATCCTCCCGACCAAGCCGGCGGCGCTGCATCGCAGCCTCGCCGCGGGCGACGAGCCCGCAGACACGATGGCGTTCGTCAATCACCACCGCGCCGGTGAGGTCTATGCGAATGACCGGAGCACCCTCGGCATCCTGCTGACCGCCCCGGCGAACGGAGAGCATTACACGCTGGAGCACCCCTTCGTACGCCGCGAGATCGAGCGCATCTCCACAACGATGGGCCTGAACGCTCCACTGACCGGTGACATGGTGCAGAACGTGGTGCTCGACCCGGCGTACTACGGCTCCTTCGGCGAACCGCACGGCGCCCTCTACGGCGCAGCCCGGCCGCTGTGGATGAGCGGGCCTCTGCATCGACCGGCGTACCGTGACGTGCGGACGCCGTGGCTCTGGCGGGTGGGGGCGTCCGTGCATCCGGGCGGGGGAATACCCGCGGTGCTCGGGGGAGCGATGATCGCCGTGTCGAAACTGCTCGCGAAGAATCCGGCCTGACTCACGACCGCTTTCCGGCGCCTTCGAGCCTGACGTCGGCAACGCTGTCGTTCACCTTCACTTCACCTGCGACACCTCGGTGCGCGCATCGAGCGCCTTCTGGGCCGCGTGCTTGGTCGCCTCGGCGGCCTCCGCCGCGCGAGCGGCCGTCCGGCGTTCGTCCTCGAGCCGGTGCTCGTCGGACTGCGCCTCTTCCAGCTGCTTGAGCACTCGCGCGAGCTCCCGCTCGAGACCGTCCCTGGTCTCGCCCAGGGAATCCAGCCGCTCGCGTGTGCTGCGAAGCTGCGCATCCAGGCGCGTCACTTCGCGTGCGGTCTGGGTGAACGCCTGCTCCGAGTCACGCAGCGCCTTCTCGGCGGTGCGACGCGCGCGGCGCTCCGCGAGATCGTCGCGGGACTCCTTCGGCCGCTCGACCAGGTGGGCGTCGCCGCCGGCCACGGCTCCTTCCAGATCGACCGCATCGAAGCCCACGGTGCGCAGCGCCCGCACGAGTCGGCCGGAGAGCAGGGCGGCCGCGGCCGCTTCATCCGTCATCGCCGCCTGCAGCGTCTGGGCAACCTCGTCGAGCGCCGCAGACGACACCGCCACGCCCTTCTGATGCGCGATCGCCGCGCCTTCTCGCGCGAGCGCGGCGGTCAGCCGCCGGCGCGCCGTGGTCAGCTCCGACATGGCCGGCGCATCCAGTTCGTTCTGCGCATCCCGCATCTCGACGGCGAGCGCGAGCGCCCGCTCGATGTCGTCCTCGCGGTGCCGGACGAGCTGGCCCACCACCCAGGCCGGCACGGACGCGCGCTTCAGCGTGCTGATCGAGCGCGCGAGCGCGGGGTCGTCGGGTTTCACCTCGGCGACGCGCGCCGTGCGGGCGGCCGTGAATTCCCCCGGCGGCACCGCGTAGAGTTCACGAGCGATGTCTTCGAGACTCCCCATGAACCGATCTTGCCGGAGGGATGACCCGATGCCCAGCCCCCGGCGCCGACGGCTCGCCGCCGGTCTCTGCGCGGCAGCCGTCGTCTGCGGGGGCCTGTTCGTCCACCTTGCGCTGCCCGACGGCTTCGCCACCGATGCGACGGGAGACATCCTCTACGCGGTCTTCATCTACCTGCTCCTCGTGGTCGTCGCTCCCCGCCGGCCCGCGTCGATCGTCGCCGCGATCGCGTTCACATGGTGCACGGCCGTGGAGCTCTTTCAGCTCAGTGGACTTCCGGAGGCCTGGGGAGCGGCGTTCGCACCCGTCATGCTGGTGCTCGGCACCGTCTTTTCGCCCACCGACCTGCTGATGTACGCCATCGGCATTCTCATCGCCCTTGCGCTGGATGCAGCGGTCGCGGCCCTTGCGCGATCACGCCGCGAGCATGAGGCTGTAACGATCGTCGCGCCCGTCGACGCCGAGGAGCCGCCATGACCGCCGTGACCCCTTTCCTGTGGTTCGACAACACCGCGGAGGAGGCGATCACCTTCTACACCCGGCTGATCCCGAATTCGGAGATCGTCTCGATCGCGCACTACGCGGAGGAGCAGCCCGGCTTCGCCGGCAAGGTGATGCACGCGCACTTCCGTCTTGCGGGGCGCGACTACTACGCGTTCGACGCCGGTCCGCAGTTCCCCTTCACCGAGGCCGTGTCGCTGTTCGTCTCGTGCGCCGATCAGCAGGAGGTCGACCGGTACTGGGACGCCCTCACCGCGGACGGCGGCGAGGAGCAGCCGTGCGCGTGGCTCAAGGACCGCTGGGGTCTCTCGTGGCAGATCGTGCCCGATCGGCTGGTCGAGCTGATCCGCGACCCCGACCCGGACCGCTCCCACCGTGCCGTGCAGGCGATGCTGGGCATGAAGAAGATCGACATCGCCGCCCTCGAGGCCGCGGCGGCCGGGGTGTAGCCTTCGTGCCGGCACGCGCTCGACGCGGGTTCCTGGCGCTCGCGGCGGCATCCGCCGTGGCCCTCTCGGCCTGCACGTCGGGCTCTCCGGGCGACGCGGTGCCGCCGTCGGCCTCGCCTTCATCGTCTGCTTCCGTGAGCGCCGTACCAGCCGACAGCCCGCGCCCGGAGCCGAGCATCGTGCGGGGCTGGTGGCACCCGACCGGGTCGCTCGAGACGCTTGCATCCGGGCTCGCCGTCCCGTGGTCGGTCGCCCCGCTGCCGGGGGGCGGGTCGCTGATCAGTCAGCGCGACGACGGACGGGTGCTCGAACTGACCGCTCAGGGGGCGCTGCGGGAGGTGGGGATCGTGCCGGACGTCGTTGCCGGCGGCGAAGCCGGGCTGCACGGCCTGGCCGTGTGGGAGGAGGGCGGCGACACGTGGCTCTACGCGTATCACGGCGCCGCGGCGGACAATCGCGTCGTACGGATGCGGATGTCGGGAGCCGACGGTGCCCACACCCTCGGTGCGCCGGAGGTCGTCTTCGAGGGGATCGCGCGCGCACGGAACCACAATGGCGGCCGCATCGCCTTCGGACCGGACGGCATGCTGTACGTGGCGACCGGGGATGCCGGCATACCGGATGCCGCTCAGGACCCCGACGCGCCGAACGGAAAGATCCTGCGGCTGACGCCCGAGGGGGAGGCGGCGCCGGGGAACCCGTTCGACTCAGCGGTGTGGTCGCTCGGTCACCGCAACGTGCAGGGGCTGGCGTGGACGAGCGATGGAACGATGTGGGCGAGCGAGTTCGGCCAGAACACGTGGGACGAACTGAACGTCATCGTGCCCGGTGGCAATTACGGGTGGCCGGTGGAAGAGGGCATCGCCGACCGCGACCGGTTCGTCGATCCCGTCCGGCAGTGGTCGACCGATGAGGCCAGCCCGAGCGGCATCGCGGCGGTGGGAGACACCGTCTTCGTCACGGGCCTTCGCGGGGAGCGTCTGTGGATCATCGACACGCAGGACGGCGCGGCCGTCGCCGATCCGGAGGCCATTCTGACGGGCGCCCAGGGTCGGCTCCGGGACGCGGTCGCCGCGCCGGACGGGTCGCTCTGGGTGCTGACGAACAACACCGATGGACGCGGGAGTCCGCGGCCCGAAGACGATCTGCTGCTGCGACTCGCCCTGACACCGGCATCCTGACCGCTCCTGCCGTTACGGTAAGGACTGTGAGCTCTGCACCGCGGTGTCCGCACTGTCGCCACTTCGTCTACCTCGACATGCTGACGTGTCCCAACTGCGAGGCCGAACTGGCGTACCACTTCGTGACCCGCCAGTTCGTGGGCGTGCGAGCGGGGCGCGCGATGATCGACGACGCCAACTGGTACACCTGCTCGAACCGCGCGTGGGAGTGCAACTGGCTCGTCCGCGAGGACGCTCCGGCCGGCAGGTGCTTCTCGTGCCGCCTCACGCGCACCTCGCCTCCCGCCAACGACACTATCGCCCTCGAGAAGCTGGCCAAGACCGAGAGATCCAAGCGTCGGCTGATCATCCAGCTGGTCGATCTCGGCCTCCCCATCCGTCCCTGGTACTTCGCGCCGGGCGGACTCGGCTTCGATCTCCTCTCGAGCCTCTCGTCCGGCAAGCGGGTGATGATCGGACACGCGAACGGGATCGTGACGATCGACCTGGCAGAGACCCTCGATGACCGCCGCGAGGCGCTGCGGGTCAAACTGGGAGAGCCCTATCGCACGATGCTCGGCCACCTTCGCCACGAGGTCGGCCACTACTACCAGAACGTGCTCGTGACCGACGACGCGACGTGGGCTCGTTGCCGGGAGATCTTCGGCGACGAGCGTGCGAGTTACAGGGACGCCCTGAAACGGCACTACTCCCAGGGCGCACCCGAGGGGTGGCACACGTCGTTCATCTCCGAGTACGCCACGATGCACCCCTGGGAGGACTTCGCCGAGACGTTCGCCCATTACCTGCACATCACCGGGACGCTCTCGACGGCGGCGGCAATCGGCATCCGTCTCGACGCGGCTGTGACCAACCTGCGGGACACGGATGTCGTGCCGCTGCGCTCCTACGGCGATCAGCCGATCCAGCAGCTTCTCGGTGACTGGGACTGGATGTCTCGGGCGTTCAACCGGATCAACCGTTCGATGGGATTCGGCGACCTGTATCCGTTCGAGATCTCCACGCCGGCCAAGCACAAGCTCGCGTTCATGCACGACCTGGTCACGCACGCGCCGCTCACGATCGACGAGCAGGTCGCGATCGCCCTCGTGGCGGAGGAAGAGCGCGCATGACGTCGTACTCACGCGGCCAGCGCGTGATCGGTCCGGCCACCCACTACGTCGAGAACCAGCCGCCGTTCCGCGTGGACGTCAATGAATTCACGCTCAACACCCCGCTCGTGGCCGCCGTCGACGCCTTCGGGGCAGGGTGGGCGACGGAGTCGCTGACCGAAGCGGGCGCGCACGTCGGCACGCTCGACTTCCAGCGCGATGCGCGCCTCGCCAACGTGCACACCCCTGTCGCCTATCCGCACGACCGCTGGGGCTTCCGCCTCGATGAGGTCGAGTACGACCCGTCGTACCACCGTGTGCTCGGCGCGGCTCTCGCGCGCGGCGCGCACACGTCGGCGTGGGCCGAGCCGCGCGAAGGCGCCCACGCGGCTCGGGCGGCGATGTTCATGCTCTTCGCGCAGGTGGAGCCGGGTTCCGCGTGCCCGGTCTCGATGACCCACGCCGCGGTGGCCTCGCTGAGGGATACCCCGTGGATCGCGGCTGCCTGGCTGCCGCGCATGTATTCCCGCGAGTACGAGCCTCGCCTTCTCCCGACCGAGCAGAAGGGCAGCGCGCTGATCGGCATGGCGATGACCGAGAAGCAGGGCGGGTCGGACGTGCGGGCGGGCACGACCCAGGGCGAGCACATGGGCGGCAACAGCTACCAGCTCACCGGGCACAAGTGGTTCTGCTCCGCGCCGATGTCGGACGGCTTCCTCGTGCTGGCGCACACCCGGCGCGGGCCGGTCGACGAAGGGCTCACATGCCTGTTCGTGCCCCGGATGCTGACCCGTGGCATGCGCAACGTCTTCCGCATCCAGCGGCTCAAGGACAAGCTCGGAAACCACTCGAACGCGTCGGCCGAGATCGAGTTCGACGGAACCGTCGGAGTGCTGGTCGGCGAGCCCGGTCGCGGCGTGCGGGCGATCATCGACATGGTGCAGCGCACCCGCCTGGACTGCGTGCTCGGCACGGCGGCCGGCATGCGGCAGTCGGTGGCGGAAGCGGTGTGGCATGCCAGGGGCCGCTCGGCCTTCGACGCGCTGCTCGTCGATCAGCCGGCGATGACCGCGGTGCTCGCCGATCTCGCGCTCGAGGCCGAAGCCGCGATGCTCACCGGCATGCGCCTGGCGCACGCGTTCGAGGCCGAGGCGTCCGACCGCGACGTCGCCTTCCGGCGCCTCGCGACCCCCGTGTCGAAGTACTGGGTCTGCAAACGGGGGCCGCAGCACGCGTACGAGGCGCTCGAGTGCCTCGGCGGCAACGGCTACACCGAGTCCTTCCCGCTCGCGCAGCGCTACCGGGAGCAGCCCGTCATGGCGGTCTGGGAGGGGTCGGGAAACGTCATAGCACTCGATGTGCTTCGGGCGATGACGCGTGAGCCCGACAGCGTCGACGCCTTCGCCGACGAGCTCGGGGAGACCCGTGGGGCCTCGCCGTCGCTGGACGCCCATGTGGAGCACGTGCTCGCCCTCGCCCGGTCGCTGGCCGGCGCGGAGCCGGCCGCCGCGCAGTCGCAGGCCCGGCGCCTCACCGAGGGGCTGGCGCTGGCGCTGCAGTCATCGCTCATGCTCCGCCACGCGCCATCGGTGGACGCCGAGGCGTTCCTCGCGGCGCGGCTCGGCCCCGATCGTGGGGCGCAGTACGGCGTGCTGCCCGCGGGGACGGATGCCGCCGCCATCGTGGCGCGGCACTGACGGCCGCTCGACCCCCGCTCAGGGAGCCGGACGTAGGCTGGGCGCATGCTCGCGCGCCCGCGATTCCGCGCCGCGATCGTCCGGCTCGGCAGCCTGACGATCGGGGTGGCACTGCTGCTGGCTGCCGCCATCACATCCGCGGCAGCCGCGACCTCCCCGGCACCGACGGCGGGTCCGGATTCGGAGCGCTCCGGTGTGCGGATCGAGGCAGCGGCCGCCGGGGAGACCGCGGAGGCGGCATCCGCACGAGTCGCGCAGATGTCCACTCGCGAACGCGCCTCGAGCGTCGTCATGGGGCACGTCCCGACGACGGATGCCGGCGCCCTCCGCGCGTACATGCAGACGGCCGGAATCGGCGGGTTCATCCTGATGGGCGCCAACATCCCGGGCTCGGAGGCGGAACTGCGCGGCGTCACGGCGGCGCTCACGATCGACCCCGCACTGCCCCCGCTCATCGCCATCGACCAGGAGGGCGGCGATGTCAGCCGGCTGCCGTGGGACGAGTTCCCGTCCTCGCTCGAACTCAAGAGCGCTGCGCCCGAGACGGCGGCCGCGGCCTTCGCCGGGCGCGGAGCGCTCGTGGACAGGGCAGGCATCGGGGTGAACTTCGGGGTCGTCGCCGACTTCACCGACGACCCGGGTTCATTCATCTACCGCCGGTCCCTCGGCACGAATGCGGCGGATTCATCGGCTCGCGTCGGCGCCGCCGTGACCGGCGAAGCGCCGTTCGCGGCATCCACCCTCAAGCACTTCCCCGGGCACGGCGCGGCCCCCGGCGACTCGCACGCAGGCATCCCGTCGACCGGCATGCCGCTGGAGCAGTGGCGGGCATCCGAGGCGCTGCCCTTCGCGGCCGGCATCGACGCCGGTGCACCGGCGCTGATGTTCGGGCATCTCGCGTACACGGCCGTGGATGCCGCGCCGGCGACGCTCTCGCCGGAGTGGCACCGGATCGCGCGTGAAGATCTCGGGTTCACCGGGCTCGCGGTGACCGACGACCTGGGGATGCTGCAGTCCTCCGGCATCCCGGCGTATCAGGACCCGGTCGCGAATGCGGTGACCGCGATCGCCGCCGGAAACGACATGGTGCTGGCCGTGGTGCTCTCGACTCCCGACACGGCACCGCGCATGGTCGAGGGCATCGTCGCCGCGATCGAGAACGGCGCGCTGCCCGCGCAGCGGCTGCAGGAGGCCGCCACACGCGTGACCGAGCTCCGGCTGAACGTCGGGGCGGAGAGCGGCCGATTCGTTCCGTGCCCGGCGTGCGCGCCGGCTCAGTGAGCGGTCGGCCGCCAGGCCGTCAGGATTCGCGATCGCAGCGCGTTGGAGCGCTCCGCGAAGGCGCGCTGGCGGCGCACGTACTCCGCCTTGCCCTCGGCCGTCTCGATCCGCACCGGCTCGCCGCCCCACGGCGTCATGTCATAGGGCGAGGCCTGCATGTCGAGCAGTCGGATGTCACGGGCGAGCTCGAACGCGTCGAGCAGGACCTCGCCCGACACCAGGGGGCCGAGCTTGACCGCCCACTTGTAGACGTCCATGCCGGCGTGCAGGCAGCCGGGCTGCTCCATCGCCGGCTGCGCCTCCCGCGACGGCCGGTCGCGGTTGCGCGGCACCGCTTCTGGGGTGAAGAAGCGGAAGGCGTCGAAGTGCGTGCAGCGCAGCTCATGCCCCTCGACGACCGCGTCGGTCGCGTCCTGGCCGAGTCGAAGCGGCACGGGATGCCGGTGCTCGCCCTGCCGGTAGACCATGGCCCATTCGTGCAGTCCGAAGCAGCCGTACGCGCCAGGGCGCGCGGCCGTCTGCCGGAGGATGCGTTCGATCAGCGCCAGCGAAGCACCCTTCTCGCGCTCAAACGACGCGGAGTCCACGATCACGCTGCCGGCAGCGGTTCCCGGCGCGTACCAGCGCCACTGCGCGCGCGGCTCGGCGGACGCGTCCTCGAGCTGCACGTGGGCACCGGGATGCCACCGCCGCAGCACCGCGGGCTTGTAGGAGTAGTACGTGAACAGGAAGTCCCAGATCGGGTGCTTCTCGCCCCGTGATGAGCGTGCCCGATGGTCCGCGGTGAGGGCGTCGGCCCGGTGGCGGTGCGCGGTTTCGCGGGCACGCCACTCGGCGCCCGGAAGCGACACGGTCCCTGGAAGGGACACGGTCTGTAGAAGGGACACGGTCTCCGGAAGGGACACGGTCTCTGGAAGGGACACGGTCTCTGGAAGGGACACGACGTTCGCGGGGGAGAGGACGGACGAGCTCACCTCTCGAGGATAGGCGTCAGGAACACGGTGCTCCGGACGTGATGCCACGGTGCTCCGGACGTGATGCCACGGTGCTCCGGACGTGATGCGAGGGGCGCGGATCATGTTGAGTCACGCGCCGGCTTGCACCAAGGGCTCTCAAAGGCGGTCGACCGGCACCGCAAATCGCTTCCGCGCACCTGTGGTTGCTTCGCGCCGTCTCAGACGCGAAGACGATGGGATATGTATCAGCCGGCGAGGAGGTTCCTCGCCGGACCTGCGAAGCGGACGGCTGGGAGTTACGGGCTCAGTCAGACGAGCCAGACCGGCTCAACGGACTGTACCGGCTCAACCGACTCGACCGGCTCGATGAGCTCCGGACCGTTGTTGCGCACGTTGCCGACGGCGTTGGACACGACGCGATCGTCCAGGGTCTCCGCCACCTCGGGCGCGGCGTCGATGACGGCGTCCAGCACGTCGCCCACGTTCTCGGTCGTCGGATCCAGCCACGCCTCAGCGTGGGCCTCGTCCACGAAGACCGGCATGCGGTCATGGATGGAGCCGAGCCGGCCGGTCGAGCTCCGGGTGAGGATTGCGAAGCTGAGCAGCCAGCGCGCCGGGTCGTCTTCTGCGAGCTGCGGGTTCCTCCACCACTCGTACAGCCCTGCCATGAGCAACGTCGACCCGTCCGCGGGGTGGATGAAGTGAGGGGTCTTGGTGCCACCCTCGGTCTGCCACTCGTAGTAACCGGATGCCGGCACCACGGCGCGTCGCTTCTCCAGCGCGTCCCTGAACAGGCTCTTGGTCTCGAGCTCCTCGGCCCGGGCGTTGAACGCCTTGACACCGACCGACGGGTCCTCGGCCAACGCCGGGACGAGACCCCACCGCGCCGCCTCGAGCCGCCGGGTCGGCGGATCCGTCTTCACGGAGTCGAGCACGATGGCCACCCGATCAGTGGGGCAGACGTTGTAGCTCTCCGGGGGCAGGTCCTCGCCGATGGTGTCGACATCCAGAAAGGTGACCAGATCGGATGCCGCTCTCGCGACGACGAAGCGTCCACACATGCGGCCCAGCCTACGTGGCGACGCCGACACGCGACCGTGCGGACGACCTGCCCGCCGCTATGCGAACAGCTGCGCCTCGAGCCTCTCGTGGCTCGCCGCCATCAGCACCCACCCGCGGTCCGGCGTGAACGCGATGTCATACGTCCCGTCCAGCGGTTCCGACCCGTCGGCGCCACCGCCCGTGAGCGAGACAGCATCCACCCGCCACTCATACGTCTCGAGAAGCATCAGCGCTCGCCCCCGCGGAGCGCGCCCGGACTCGCGCCACCACGGACGTCGCCCCACCCACGGCTCGGGAATGCTCGTGACCCCGTGGGTCACGCCGCGCCACTCGAACCGCAGGGGCGCGCCCGCGGCATCCGTCACCACATCGATCGTCTCCTCGACCTGCATCCCGCTGACCCCCGATATCGAAGATGAATTCGAGGAAAGCGTATGGCGGGGCGCCGACATCGAGGCGCCCCACCGCGCGGCGCGGCCGACGGACCTAGTTCGCGAGCCCGACCTCTTCGAGGCGCCCCACCGAGCGGCGCGGCCGACGCACCTAGTTCGCGAGCCCGACCTCTTCGAGCCGCTCCAGCAGGCCCGCTCCGTCGGATGCAGTCACCCACGTCACGTCGGTCTCGAGGTGATCGTCTGCGACGTTGCGGCCACCCGCCAGCACGGCCTCGGTGGGGGAGAGGCGGCGGATCGCGACGCCGACCACGGAATCGGGGAACTCCTTCGCGAACTGGGTGTAGATCTGCTCGTCCTTCTGCCCGTCGTCGCCAATGAGCAGCCACCGCACCCGGGGGAACTCCTGGGCGAGACGCCGGAGGTTGCTCAGCTTGTGCTCCATGCCGCTGCGGAACCACCGGTCGTGCGTCGGGCCCCAGTCCGTGAGAAGGATCGAACCGGGCGGGAACAGGTGCCGGGAGAGGAATCTCGTGAGCGTCGGGGCGATGTTCCAGGCCCCGGTGGAGAGGTAGACCATCGGCGCACCGTCGTGCGTTCGCACCAGCCGTTCGAGCAGCACCGCCATCCCCGGCACGGGAAGCCGCGCGTGCTCGTCCACCACGAACGAGTTCCAGGCGGCGATGAAGGGCCTGGGCAGCGCCGTGACCATCACCGTGTCATCCACGTCGGAGATGACCCCGAACGTGACGTCGGGGCCGACGACGAACACGCGCGCCTCGACGGGCTCGCCGCCCTCGACCGAGAGCGTCAGTGTCTGCCATCCCGGCTCGAGATGCGCCTCGATGCGGGTGTCGAGCACGCCACCGCGGTCGGCGACGATCTCGAACCGCTGACCGCCGACGCTGATCGAGACCTGCGCGAATGCGACCGGGATCCCGATGAAGCTGCGCCAGCCCCGCACGCTCGCGTACTCACCCGTCTCGGTCTTCTTGGGCGGCCGCACGATCAGGGCACGACCGACGACGCGCACCCAGCCAGGGCCGCCGTAGCCGGGGAACGGGGCGATGGTCGCGGTCATGCCTCGTCGGCGCGCTCGGCGCTCCCGCCATGCGTGATAGCGGTGCTCGAGCCGGGCGAACCAGTGGATCTTGGGAGACATTCCCCCTAGTCTTCCACGCCGTTTCCCGGGGTCGTGGCGCTTGATTC
The DNA here is from genome assembly GCF_049847225.1 of Micromonospora sp. DT81.3. Lineage (NCBI taxonomy): Bacteria > Bacillati > Actinomycetota > Actinomycetes > Micromonosporales > Micromonosporaceae > Micromonospora > Micromonospora sp. DT81.3. The sequence continues at coordinate 281,050 of NZ_JBNCNY010000004.1, read as the reverse complement.
GTCGACGTCATCGTGCATATGGCGGCGCTCCAGCCGCTCGATGAGCTTCTTGCCGAGGAACGCGACGGCGAGGAAGAGCACGATCATCCCGACGAAGAGATACCCGGCGAAGTGCACCGTATCGGCGAGCTCCCTGTACGTGCCGGCCGCGAGGGCCGACACGGAGATGTAGATGGTCGCCCACAGCACGCACGCCGGAGCGGTCCAGGCGAGGAACCGCCGGTACGGGAACCCGCTCATGCCCACCGTGAGCGGGACGAGGGAATGCAGCACGGGCAGGAACCGGGAGATGAAGATCGCGGGGCCGCCCCGGCGGCGCAGATAGCGCTCGGAGCGTTCCCAGTTCTCCTGCCCGATCCTGCGGCCCACCCACGAGTGGTGGATCTTCGGCCCCAGCCATCGTCCGAGCCAGAAGCCGATGCTCTCGCCGATCAGCGCGCCGATCACGACGGCGACCCCGAGAAGCACCGCCTCGAGGGGAGAGGAGACCGCGGTGGCTGCCACGATCACGACGGTGTCACCCGGCACGACGAGCCCGATCAGCACACTCGTCTCGAGGAGGATCGCGAGCCCCGCGAGCAGAGTCCGCACCACGGGGTCGACGCTCTGCACGACATCGAGCAGCCACGTGAGGAACTCGTTCACACAACGAGCCTACGGCGAGGTGCTCCCCATAGCCTGGGGAGCATGTCCGCCGATCTCGCCGCCCTCGCCGTGGACGGCTGGACCGACCCCGAGCGCCTCTTCGCGGCACACGAGGCGACGCTCGACGGGGCGTTCTGGCTGGATGCCGGCCGAGAGGCCGACACGGGCTGGAGCTACCTCGGCCGCGGCGAGCGGGAGACGGATGCCGGGGCGGTGCGCTCGGTGCGGTGCGACACCACGCCGGCGGGCGAGTGGCCCGCCGGTCCCTTCCACGGCGGCTGGGTCGGGTGGCTGGGATACGAGCGTGGGGCCGCCATCGCCGGGGCGCCGATCGCCGAGCCCGACGAGGGCATCCCGGAGGAGGTCTGGCTCCGCGCCGAGCGATTCGCCGCCTTCGACCACGCGCGACGGGAGATCTGGGCCGTCGCGCCGGGCGTCGAGGCGGAGGAGTGGGCGGCCGAACTCGCCGCGCGGGTCGCCGCCGCGACCGACCCGGTGCCCGACACGACGCTTCCCGCCGCGGCATCCGCAACCGTCGCCGGCCGTCACGACCCCGAGACCTACGCCACTCTCATCGAGCGCTGCCGTGACGCCATCCGCGAGGGGGACGCGTATCAGCTGTGCCTCACGACGCGGTTCGAGCTGACGGCATCCGCGGATCACCCGCTCGATCCGGCGGCCGCCTACCGGCGCCTGCGCGCATCGAGCCCCGCCCACCACGGCGGCTACATCCGGGGCGGCGACGTCGCCCTCCTGAGCGCCAGTCCGGAGCAGTTCCTCACCGTCGCCGGGGGAGTCGTGCGCACCCGGCCGATCAAGGGGACGCGTCCGCGGGCGGCGGATGCCGCGGCCGACGCCGCCCTTGCGGCGGAGCTGCGCGCCGACCGGAAGGAGCGCGCCGAGAACGTGATGATCGTCGACCTGATGCGCAACGACCTGTCGCGGGTGAGCGACCCCGGTTCGATCCGGGTCGAGGGGCTGCTGGAGGTCGAATCGTATGCGGCGGTGCATCAGCTGGTCAGCACCGTGTCCGGCCGCCTCCGGCCCGGCTCGACCGTCGACGACCTCCTCGTCGCCTGCTTCCCCGCCGGCAGCATGACGGGGGCCCCCAAGCTGTCGGCCATGACGATCCTGCACCGCCTCGAGGGCGGGCCTCGTGGCATCTTCGCCGGATGCTTCGGGTACGTCGGCCGGGATGGGTCCGCCGATCTGGCGATGATCATCCGGAGCATCGTGACGCACCCCGGCGGTGCATACGTCGGAGCCGGCGGAGGCATCACGTGGCTCTCGGATGCCGCGGCGGAGGTCGCGGAGGTCGGGATCAAGGCGCGCGCGCCCCTCGCCGCGCTGGGAGCGCCGCTTCCACCGGGCTGGTGAGCGCCGACGGGCGCGAACCGCGGCCCGCCGGGGGCAGGTCCTGTCCGGGGTAATCTGGAAAGAGCGCCTTCGCGCACCCCCGACATACGCACGATTGGTCCCACTCCGTGTCATACAGCCCTGCCTCCGAGTCCGCCCCGCCCCAGGAAGGCGGCGGATACGACGCGCGCGCAATCCAGGAGAAGTGGCAGGCGCGCTGGGCCGAGGCCGACCCGTTCCGTGCGGGCGGGTCCGAAGACGCCCGTCCGCGCAAGTACGTGCTCGGCATGTTCCCCTACCCGTCGGGCGACCTGCACATGGGTCACGCCGAGAGCTACGCCTACGTCGACGTCGTGGCGCGCTTCTGGCGCCACCGCGGCTACAACGTCCTGAATCCGATCGGGTGGGACTCGTTCGGCCTGCCGGCCGAGAACGCCGCGATCCAGCGCGGTGCCGATCCCCGCGAGTGGACGTACGCCAACATCGCGCAGCACAAGAAGAGCTTCCGCGAGTACGGCTCGTCATACGACTGGTCGCGCATCCTGCACACTAGCGACCCGGAGTACTACCGCTGGAACCAGTGGCTGTTTCTGAGGCTCTACGAGCGCGGCCTGGCGTACCGCAAGGACAGCCCGGTGAATTGGTGCCCGAACGACCAGACGGTCCTCGCGAACGAGCAGGTCGTCGACGGGCACTGCGAGCGCTGCGGCGCCGAGGTGATCAAGAAGAAGCTGACGCAGTGGTACTTCAAGATCACCGACTACGCCGACCGTCTGCTGGATGACCTGAACCAGCTGGAGGGCTTCTGGCCGCAGAAGGTCATCCAGATGCAGCGCAACTGGATCGGCCGGTCCATCGGCGCGGACATCCACTTCGAGATCGAGGGCCACCCCGAAAAGGTCACCGTCTTCTCCACACGTCCCGACACTCTCTACGGGGCCACGTTCTTCGTCGTCGCGCCCGACTCGGACCTGGCCGCGGAACTCGTCGCCGGCGCATCCCCCGAGGTGCGGATGCGCTTCCAGGATTACCTGAGCCGCGTTCAGAAGACCACCGACATCGACCGCCAGAGCACGGATCGCCCGAAGACCGGCGTCTTCCTCGAGCGCTACGCCGTCAACCCGGTGAACGGTGTCCGCCTGCCGATCTGGGCGGCCGACTACGTACTGGCCGACTACGGCCACGGCGCGGTGATGGCGGTGCCGGCGCACGACCAGCGCGACCTCGACTTCGCGCGCGCCTTCGACCTGCCGGTGACCGTCGTCGTGGACACGACGGCGCCCGTGACCGGCGCGATCCCGGTGATCGAGGTCGACGAGCACGGCGTGCCGATCGATCCGGATGGTGGCGCGTTCGAGTCGATCGACCCGGCGCGCACCGGCATCGCGCTCACCGGCGACGGCCGTATGATCAACTCCGGTCCGCTCGATGGCCTGTCCAAGCGCAACGCGATCGCGAGGGTGATCGAACAGCTCACGGCCGCCGGCACCGGCCGGGCCGCCAAGACCTTCCGCCTGCGGGACTGGCTGATCTCGCGTCAGCGCTTCTGGGGCACGCCGATCCCCATGATCCACACGGAGGATGGGCGCATCCTGCCCGTGCCCGAAGACCAGCTGCCGGTGACGCTGCCCGACGCGGAGGGCCTCGACCTCAAGCCCAAAGGAACCTCGCCTCTGGGAGCGGCCGCGGAGTGGATGAACGTCACCGATCCCGAGACCGGCGCGCGGGCACGCCGAGACCCGGACACGATGGACACGTTCGTCGACAGCTCGTGGTACTTCCTGCGTTTCCTGGGCGCCGGCGATACGACGCAGGCGTTCTCCTCCCGTGAGGCCGACCGGTGGGCTCCCGTCGACTCGTACATCGGTGGGGTCGAGCACGCGATCCTGCACCTGCTCTACGCCCGGTTCATCACCAAGGTGCTCTACGACATGGGGCTCATCGACTTCACCGAGCCCTTCTCGACGCTGATCAACCAGGGCATGGTGCTGCTCGGCGGGTCGAAGATGTCCAAGAGCAAGGGCAACCTCGTCGAGTTCGCCTCGAGCATGGTCAACCCGGGTGCCGACACGGTGCGCGTCGCGATCGCCTTCGCAGGCCCCGTCGAGGACGACATCAACTGGGAGGATGTCTCCACCACGGGCGCCCACAAGTTCCTCGCGCGCGCATGGCGGGTGGCGAAGGACGTCTCGAGCGATCCGTCGGTCAAGTGGGCCGACGGCGATCCCGCGCTCCGGCGCGTGACGCACCGCCTGCTCGCGGACGCCCCAGGGCTCATCGAGCAGACCAAGTTCAACGTCGTCGTCGCCCGGCTCATGGAACTCATCAACGCGACCCGTAAGGCCATCGACAGCGGCCCCGGGCCCGCGGATCCCGCCGTGCGCGAGGCCGCCGAGGTCACCGCGATGATCCTCGATCTGTTCGCGCCGCACATGGCCGAGGAGATGTGGGAGATGCTCGGCTACCCGCCGTTCGTCGGTCTCGTCCCCTGGCGCCAGCCCGATCCCACCCTCCTGGTGGAGGAGACCGTGACGGCCGTCGTGCAGGTGGACGGCAAGGTCCGCGCGACGCTCGAGGTGTCGGCGCGCGTGGACGGCGCGAAACTCGAGGCGCTCGCCCGCGCGGACGAACGCGTCCTCCGCTCGGTGGGCGATCGGGAGATCGTGCGCGCCGTGGTGCGGCCCCCCAAGGTCGTCAGCTTCACGACGAAGCCGGCGTAGCCTCCTCCCCAGCCCTGCGGCGACCGACCGAGTCCACGGACGCGTCGATCGGCGCCGGGGGAGACGCGCCGCGTTCGTAGCGTGGACGGGTGACGTCGGTCGAGGGATACGCGCGGCCCGCGACCCGCTGGCGCCTCGGCATCGGTGCCGCCGTGGTGGTCGTTCTGCTCGCCCTCGCCGTCACCGTAGGGATCGGGATCATGAGGGGGAGCGCCGCTCCAACCGAATCGGTGGTCCTCGACGAGGATCGGGGCGCCGACGAGGCGGCAGAGCTGTACGTCCACGTCTTCGGAGCGGTTTCGGACCCCGGGCTCTATGTGCTCCGGGAAGGCGCACGGGTCGTGGACGCCGTCGCGGCGGCCGGAGGGATGCTCGAGGGCGCCGACGAAGCGGCCGTCAACCTGGCGCGGCAGGTCGGGGACGGGGAGCAGCTGTACGTGCCGACGGAGGGCGAGAGCGCGGCCCTCGGTTCCGCCGTGTCGGGCGCGGGACCGGATGCCGGTGACGGCCGGATCAACCTCAACACGGCGACGGAGGCCGAGCTCGACACCCTGCCGCGCATCGGGCCGGCGATGGCCCGGCGCATCCTCGAGTGGCGCGACGCCAACGGCCGGTTCACGAGCCTTGAAGATCTGCTGGCCGTGCCGGGCATCGGCGACAAGATGCTCGAAAGCCTCCGAACGCTCGTGACGCTGTGACGATGTACACAACGATGAGGACGAGCGGCCGCGACACGAGGCTCGTGCCCATCGCGGTGGTGACCTGGGCGACCTCCCTGACGGCGGTCTTCGCCCCGCAGGCAGCCGGATGGCTCGCGGCCTCCCTGTGGGCCGGCGCAATCGGCGGCCTGGCGTGGGCGGCGCACGGCGACCGCACCCGGGCGGGCCGCGGCGCGCTGATCGTTCTCGTGCTGTCGCTCGCGCTCTCGGCCGCCGTGGCGTCACACGTGGCGATGGCCCAGCCAGCGCGCGAGGCCGCGCTCGGCGTCTCGCTCGCCGGCGGCCGGGCGGTGGATGTCCGCGCGGTCGTGACCACGAAGGCGGAGCACGGCCCGAACGGTCGGCTGCGGTTCGACGCCGACGCGTCGAGCATCGTCGTGGGGAGCGAGCGCGTCCCGCTGGCGGTGCCGGTGTCCATCTCCGTCGCCGCGCACGATGTCACGGATGGGGTGCTCGACCTCGGCAGCGAGATCATCGCGCGGGGAACGGCGATGGCGGCGGATGACGGGGACCGGGCTGTTCTTCTCGTCTTCGCCTCGCGCGGGGTCGAGGTGGTGCGAGGACCTCCCGGCGTCCTCGGGCTCACCTCCGCGCTCCGCGGCGACTTGGTGCAGGGCGCCTCGGTGCTCCCGCAGCCGGGCGCGGGCCTGCTCCCGGGACTCGCGGTCGGGGACACGCGCGCTGTGCAGCCCGCGTTGGACGACGCCATGAAGGCGAGTTCGCTGACGCACCTCACCGCGGTATCCGGGGCGAACTGTGCGATCGTCGTGGGCTTCGCCTTCGCGGCCGCCGCCGCCTGCGGGGCGCGGCGCGGTGTGCGTGTAGGCGTCGCAGTGGTGGCGCTCGGGGGGTTCGTGATCCTCGTGACTCCGGAGCCCAGCGTGCTCCGGGCAGCCGCGATGGCGGCAGTCGGCATGCTCGCGGTGCTGCTCGGACGCACCGGCGCCGGCCTGGCGGTGCTCTGCGCAGCCGTGATCGTGCTGCTCGTCTCCGACCCCTGGCTCGGCGGCTCGCTGGGGTTCTGTCTCTCCGTGCTGGCGACCGGCGCGCTGCTCCTGCTCGCGCCGCCGCTCGCGAGGGGACTGACACGGTGGATGCCTCGCGCGATCGCCCTCGCCCTGTCGGTGCCACTGGCGACCCAGCTGGCGTGCGGGCCGCTCATCGTGCTCGTCTCGCCCACGGTGCCCCTGTACGGCGTGCTCGCGAACATCGTCGCCGGTCCCGCCGCCCCCGTCGCCACCATCGTCGGACTGCTCGCCTGCCTGGCGGCGCCGATCCCGTGGGCCGCCGCCCTCCTCACCGCGCTCGCCTGGCTGCCGTCCGCCTGGATCGCCGCGACGGCGAACGCGGTGGCCGGATTGCCGGAGGCCCTGCTGCCATGGGTGGACGGGTGGCCGGGAGTCGCCCTGCTCGCCGCGCTCGGCGGTGCGCTGGCACTCGTCATCGCGCCCTCCGGCAGGGGGCCTCGCGCGGATGCCGTGATCCGGTGGATCGCCGGCATCGCGCTCGCCACGACCGTGGGGGTGGTCTGCGGGGCCGTCGCCCTGCGCGGGGTGGCCGGGCCCCTGACCGTCCCGAGCGACTGGTCGATCGCGGCGTGCGACGTGGGCCAGGGCGACGCCGTTCTGCTGCGGTCCGAAGGCGTCGTCGCGCTCATCGACACGGGCCCCGTGCCCGCACCCCTCACCGCCTGCCTGTCACGGGTCGGCCTGGGACGCATCCACCTGCTCGTGCTCACGCATTTCGACCTCGACCACGTCGGCGGCCTCGATGCCGTCGTCGGGCGCGTCGACACCGTCGTCCACGGCCCTCCGGCCTCCGCAGAGGATCGAGCGATCGTCGCGGCGCTCCGCGCCGCGGGAGCGCGCACCGTCGAAGGGCATGCCGGCCTCGGCGGTCGTCTCGGCGCGGCATCATGGCAGATCGAGTGGCCACGGGCCATCGGTCACTCGTTCCGCGAGGGCAACGACGGCAGCGTCGTGCTCGGCATCGAGGGCGGCGGCATCCCGCACACCCTGCTGCTGGGCGACCTCTCGGCGGCGGCGCAGCGCGCCCTTCGCGGCGACGGGGGCCTCGCCGACTCGTACGAGGTCGTGAAGATCGCCCATCACGGCAGCGCCGACCAGGACGCGACGCTGTACGAAGAGCTGGCCCCGGCGGTCGCGCTCGTCACGGTGGGCGTCGACAACGACTACGGGCATCCGAGGAAGGAGACGCTCGACATCCTGGGCTCCATCGGGGCGGTGATCGCCCGCACCGATCGGCACGGCCTGATCACGCTGACGATGGACGATCGGGGCGTCGAGGTGTGGCGCGAACGCGGCTCTGTCGACGGCCGCGGGTAGGCTGGCCGCATGGCGACGAGCGCACGCAGACCCCCCGCGAAGGCCAAGTCGCCGGCCATTCCGCAGGTGTCGTGGCGTGCTCCGCAGCCCGCCTCGATCGTGCTCGTCTCGGGTCCGGAAGAGGTCTGCGCGGAGCGGGCGATCTCCGGCATCCGGGAGTACCTGCGCGCCGAGGACGCCTCACTCGAGGTGTCCGACATCCGGGCCGACGACTATGAATCCGGGTCGCTGCTCGGCCTGACGTCGCCCTCGCTCTTCGGCGAGCCCAGGCTCGTGCGCGTCTCCGGGGTGGAGAAGTGCTCCGACGCCTTCCTCTCCGAAGCCCTCGGCTACCTCGCGCACCCGCAGGAGGGTGCCACCGTCATCCTCCGGCACACCGGGGCGACCGTGCGCGGCAAGAAGCTGCTGGACGCCGTCCGGGCAGGCCAGGGCGGCGGCATCGAGATATCGTGCCCCGCGATCAAGCGCGACTCCGACCGGTTCGACTTCGCAGCCGGCGAGTTCAAGGCGGCCGGCCGGCGCATCGCCCCCGTCGCACTCCGCGCGCTCACCTCCGCCTTCGCGGACGACCTCACGGCGCTCGCGGCGGCGTGCCAGCAGCTCATCGCTGACGTGAGCGGCGACATCACCGAGCAGATCGTCGAGCGCTATTACGGGGGACGCGTCGAGACTTCTGCGTTCACCGTCGCCGACACCGCGATCGCCGGCCGCTACGGCGAAGCGCTGATCACCCTGCGGCATGCCCTCGCATCGGGCGCCGATCCGGTGCCGCTGGTCGCGGCCGTCGCGTCCAAGCTGCGCACGATGGCCCGGGTTGCGGGAACGCGGGAGTCATCCGGCGCCCTGGCGGCGCGGCTCGGCATGAAGGACTGGCAGATCGACCGCGCGCGACGCGATCTGGTCGGCTGGTCCGAGGCATCGCTGGGCCTCGCGATCCAGGCGACGGCCCGTGCCGATGCCGAGGTCAAGGGGGCGTCTCGAGATCCGGTCTTCGCGCTCGAGCGCATGGTCACGGTCATCGCGACCCGGGCGCCGTTCGGTTCCTAGCAACTGCCCGGTCGCCACGCACAACGAGAGCCCGCCCCCTGGGGGACGGGCTCTCGTTCGGAGTGCGCGGTTTAGAGGCCGACGACCTGCTTGGCGATGGCCGACTTGCGGTTCGCCGCCTGGTTCTGGTGGATGACGCCCTTGCTGGCCGCCTTGTCGAGCTTCTTGGTCGCGGTGACGAGCGACGCCTCGGCGGCGCTCTTGTCACCGGAGCTGATCGCGTCGCGCGTGCGGCGGATCGCGGTCTTCAGCTCGCTCTTGACGGCCTTGTTGCGCTCGTGCGCCTTCTCGTTGGTCTTGTTGCGCTTGATCTGCGACTTGATGTTTGCCACGTGAGTGATCGGACTTTCGTTCGGTGAGCGATGGAGTTGCCGAGTGACAGGAGAGGGATGTCGCACGGCGGTCGTGAGGGCATAACCCACACGCAAGCCAATCACCGAGTCTATCAGGTCTGTTCGAGGGTCGTGATCGCGACGTCGAGAAGAGCGTTGAAGACCCGCGGCCGCATCACCGTGACGTGATGGGTCGTGCGTGGCACCACGATCAGCTCGGCATGCTTGGCGACACGCACGAAGAGCTGCTCGTTGACGCGCAGCTGGTCGAACTGCCCGTTGACGAACCACAGCGGCACGTCTATTCGATGCAGTGCCGCGAGCAGGTCGAGGACTGAGAGGCTCTGAAGCGCGATGTCCTGCGCGTCCAGCGCATAGCCGCCGGCTCCGAAGTCAGCGCGGGTCTCGTCGGGCAGGATGCGATCGAGCATGCGGTTCGTGAGCCACATTCCGCGGTCGGGGAGCGAGTCCACCCCCCGTGCCAGGAGTCGATAGGTGGACAGGGCCACACCACGCGGGATGGCCGTGCAGGACGCCGCGATGAATCCCGCAATGGGCGGGGGGTCCTCGCGTCCCGCGTAATCGACGCAGATCAGGCCGCCCATGGAATGCCCGACGAGCAGCACGGGGCCGCGGGCCGCGGCATCCTGAACGGCCCCGTCGATCGTTGCGAAGGCGCCGTCCAGCATGAACGCCTCGGCCATGCGGCTGCCGTGCCCGGGCAGGTCCACGGCGTGAGCGGGGTTGCCCCGCTCCGCGAGGTGCTCGACCTGCGCTCGCCACATGGTGGCGGACGTGCGGATACCGTGGACGAGCACAACCTGGACGGTCACACCACCCAGGCTATGCCCGCCCACGGACTCCCTAGCGAACGACCCGAACGGCGACCTCGCTGCTGGTGGAACCGACCACGTTGGCGGGGTCGGACGGCACGAACGTGGCCGTGTACCCGTGCGCTCCGCGAGCGAGGTTGTTCGGCAGCGTGTAGCTGGCCGAGCCGCGCACGACCGGAACCGTCGCCACGACGACGGTGCCTTCACGGAACTCCACAACCCCAGCCGGTGCCCTCCACGTCTCGAGCGCTACCCAGGCCACCAGCGTGGAAGGGAGCGCCCGGTTGACATGAACGGGGAGCACCGCGATCAGGTCGGTATCCGATGTCGCTGCGCGCACGGTGATCGCGACGGGCGCGGAGGCAGAGGGCGCCACGTCGGCGGATCCTGTGTAGCGAGCGACGACCTCGTGCGCGCCGGCCGTCAGCGCACCTGGCAGGGTGAGGTTCGCCGTCGCGACCCCGGCCGTCAGCGGCGCCGTGGCGACCACGGCTCCGTCGACGAGGAACTCGACGACGCCTGTGGCGGCGACATCCGATGCCACCGCCGCCGTCGCGGCGACGGTTCCCTTCGCGCCGTAGACGAACTCGGTACGGGCGATCTGGAGCGTCGCGACGGATGCCTCGAGCCCCTTCTCGAGGCCGACCTTCACGGGGTCGTGGTCGCTGGAGCGGAACGGATCGGGCGCGTAGTACAGCGTGCCATGGTAGTTGTACCTGCTGTACTCGAAAGCGATCGACTCGGGGGAGTTGATCGTCCAGATGTCGGCACCCGTCGCGCGGTCGGCCGCGGCACCGCTCAACAGGACGTGGTCGAGCGAGCCCGAGAGGCCGCTGAACGAGTACGAGCTCTCGCCGAGCTCGAACTTCTGCTCCACGTCGACATAGCCGGCGTCGTAGAGCACCTGAAGCGGATCCTCCTGGCCGTACGCGTTGAAGTCGCCGACGAGCGCGACCGACGCCGTGTCGCCCTGGATCGAGGCGACCCAGTCTCGAAGCGCGGTCGCCTGCTTCACGCGCGACTCGTTCGACGCTCCCTGCCCGTCACCGGCGTCGGCGTCTCCCGGGAACGGTCCGGCGGAGCCCTTCGACTTGAAGTGATTGACGACGAAGAGCAGGTCCTCGCCACCACCGACGGGCTCGAAGACCTGAGCCAGGGGCTCACGTGCGTTGCCGAACGCCTGGAGGTCGGCGCTCTGCGAACCGAGGGCGCGGGACTCACCGACCCTGGCCGCTGCGGAGGGCTGGTAGATGATCGCGTTGGTGATCACGTCCATCTCGGCCGGATCCGGCAGTTCGGTCGACGAGGGAACGTACGCCCACCGCTCTTCGCCGGCGGCCGCGTTCAGGGCCGACACCAGTGTCGCGGTCGCCTCGTCGGCCACGCCGTCCACCACGAGCGAGTTCTCGATCTCCATGAGTCCCACGATGTCGGCATCGAGAGTGTTGATCGCCGCGACGATCTTGTCCTGCTGGCGCTGAAGGTCGTCCGGGTCCCACGCGCCACGGGCGTCGCAGCCTCCGTCCACCGTGACGGGATCGTTCGCGCGGTCTTTGAACGACGTGCAGCCAGGGGTGGACGCGCCCAGGGTCGTGAAGTAGTTCAGCACGTTGAAGGACGCCATGCTGATGTCCCCGCCGACGGGCTCCGGACCCGCCGTGCGTGTGTTCTCGAATGAGACCGTGTCGGCGGCACTGGACGCACCCACGAGCGGGGACGTCGGCTGGAACTTCCACGTGTTGTTGCGCCAGTCGAGAACCATCGGGTTCGCGAACGTGACCGCCGCACCGACGCGGACCGGCTCTTCGAGCGAGACGAACGTAGGCGAGAGCGCCTGGTTCGGCCCCGACGTGAAGTTGAGGGACGCCCCGTCGTCGACGGACACTCGCCGCGCGATGTTGTCGGCGGCGACAGCGGCGGCCTCGGCGGATCCGGGTTCGGCCACATCCGTCGGCTGCCGCAGCGGCGTCGTACCGGCCGCCAGCCCGACCTCGCCGAACCCGTTCGTCGAGAAGGTGTTCGTCACGGTGTAGTCGCCGGCCGGCAGAATCAGCATCGACTCGAGCGACTCACGCACCGATTCGGAGGTCGGCCACGTCGAGAGCACGACGGGAACAGGTGCGGTCACCGTGTCGGGCAGCAGCGCCACCGCGTCGGGAATGCTCGTCGTGTTCAGTTCGGTCAGGCCGTTGAACTCCTCGATGATCCCTGAGACCTCGACGTAGTCGCCGATCGCGACCTCGGCCGTCTCGGCGGGGGAGAAGACGTAGAGCGCATCAGAGGAGGTGCGCGTGGCGGGGTCGGCGTCGCCGCCCGTGCCGGGCTCCTGGATCACGAAGCCGTTGAATCCCCCGGTCGGGTAGGCGGCCGTCACAACACCGCGGGTCGTCGCACGGGCGTTGGCGTCGGGAGATGAGGCCCCGGTGCCCTGGATCGCGGCGATGGAGACGTCGCCGAGGTCCGGCGGCTCAGGCTGACCCGCCGGCGTGGGCGTCCCGGTCGTGAAGTCGACGGCGTTGTTCGCGGTGTGGACGGCCGGATCCGGGCGGGCGACAGACGTCGAGTTCGCCGTTCCGGGCGCAGGTGCCGTGCCCGCGAAGATGGTGGTGCTCGCGCCCCACCCGACCAGGTCGACGATCTGAGGGGTAACGGCGCACGCGGCAGACGAGGAACAGGTGAGCGCCTGGGCGGTGGATGTCAGCGCGACCTTGCCCGCCGTCCCGCTGATCGCGATCGTGCCGTCGACGTCGGAGTCGATCGGCGGTAGCGCCAGGTTGGCTCCGAAGCCCTCGCCCACGAGCAGATGCTCACCCGGCTCGAGCGTTCCGGTCAGCGTCGTCGCGGCCGACCATGTCGTGGAGGACGCCGAGCCGTACTGAACCGCCCATCCCGTCACGTCGACGGGTCCCGCCGACCGGTTGTAGAGCTCGATGAAGTCCTGGTTGAACACCGCCCCGCTGTTGCCGCCGCCGCCATAGACCTCGCTGATGACGACAGGCGCTGCTGGGCTCACATCGGCAGAGGCAGCGCTCGGCATGAGCACGCCTCCGGTCACCACCGCGAGGACCGCCGCCGCGGCGACGCCTCCGACAAGCCTGGTTCGCCTGGGCGCCGACACTGGCGTCTTGATCTCATGCACCGGAGAGTTCTCCTTCAGTCGTGCGCCGGAGGGCGCGTGCTCGGTTCAGCGGCGCACGGGCGCCGTGGTCGGTCCCCAGGGTTACCCGACTGAGCCTGCCCCCTGGCGCCGTCCGTCGCAAGGGAAAGTTGCCGGCCCGACGTGAACATTCTGTTAAGCCCGGCGGCATCCGATCTCCCACTTCACGCATCGGTTCGGTCGTTAGCATGGCGTCATGCCCGAGATCGCTCCGCACATCGCCGGTATGCCGGGCTCGGGGGTCCGCCACATCCTCGAGCTCGCCCTGCAGCGGCCGGGCACGATCATCCTCGCCGTCGGCGAACCGGGCGAAGCGGTCGTCGAGCCGATCCGCCGCGCAGGCGCGGATGCATGGCTCTCGGGGCAGACGCGCTACACGGCCAACGGCGGCATCCCGGCCCTCCGGCGGGCGATCGTGGAGAAGCTGGCCCGCGACAACGCGGTGCACGTGGACTCCGACGACGTCTGGGTGACGGTGGGGGCGACCCAGGCGCTGCATCAGGCGATGGCCGTCGTGCTGTCTCCGGGTGATGAGGTGCTGGTTCCCGATCCCGGCTACACCACCTTCACGATGAACGCGCATATGCTCAGCGCGCGCCCCGTCGGCTATCCGCTCGACCCCGACCGGGCGTTCCAGCCCGACATCGCCGGCCTCGGCGCCCTCGTGACCGAGCGCACGCGCGCCATCATCGTGAATTCGCCGTCGAACCCGCTCGGCTCGACGTTCGACGAGGACACACTGGCGGGCATCCTCGCCTTCGCCCGCCGGCACGACCTCTGGGTGATCTCAGACGAGGTCTACGAGCAGTTCACGTGGGACGTGCCGCACGTGAGCATCGCGTCGCTCGACGAGGACGACCGCGTGTTCAGCGTCTTCTCCCTCTCGAAGACGTACGCGATGACCGGCGTCAGGGTCGGCTGGCTCGTGACGCCGGCGGGCTTCCGGGACACGATGCTGCGCGTGCAGGAGTCCGCGATCAGCTGCGTCAACACCCCCGCGCAGTTCGCGGCGGTCGAGGCGTTGACCGGCTCGCAGCAGCCGGTCGCGGATGCGGCGGCCCACTACCGCGCGAACTTCGCCGCGGCCGCCGCACTGCTCGACGCGCGCGGCATCCGCTATCTCACCCCCACGGGCGCCTTCTATCTCTGGATCGATCTCAGCCACGCGACCGCCGGCGACGTCGGCGCCTGGGCGGAGCGCTTCCTCTACCAAGAGGGCGTCGCCGTGGCGCCGGGGACGGCGTTCGGCGCGGGCGGCGAGGGCTGGATCCGCGTCTGCCTCGCCTCGGACGCCGCCGAACTGCTGGCGGGTTTGGGCCGGCTCCCCGCCCCGTAGAATCGAGGGGACATGTCACCCCGCGCACTGAAGCCGCTCGAGCCCGCCGCGACGCCCCCCGAGCAGATCCGCAACTTCTGCATCATCGCGCACATCGACCACGGCAAATCGACCCTCGCCGACCGGATGCTGCAGATCACCGGTGTCGTCTCCGACCGGGACATGCGCGCGCAGTACCTGGACCGCATGGACATCGAGCGCGAGCGCGGCATCACGATCAAGTCGCAGGCCGTGCGGATGCCCTGGACGCTGAAAGATCCGGTCACTGAGCGAGCGCAGCGAGACGACGTGTACGCCCTGAACATGATCGACACCCCCGGGCACGTGGACTTCACGTACGAGGTGAGCCGCTCGCTCGCGGCATGCGAGGGCGCGATCCTGCTGGTGGATGCCGCGCAGGGCATCGAGGCGCAGACCCTCGCGAACCTCTACCTCGCACTCGAGACCGACCTGCACATCATTCCCGTGCTGAACAAGATCGACCTGCCTGCGGCCGATCCGGAGAAATACGCGAAGGAGCTCGCCAGCCTCATCGGCGGCAAGCCCGAGGATGTGCTCCGCGTCAGCGGCAAGACGGGCATGGGCGTCGAGGAGCTGCTCGACCACGTCGTCCGCCAGATCCCCGCGCCCAAGGGCGACCCCGACGCTCCCACCCGGGCCATGATCTTCGACTCGGTGTACGACTCGTACCGGGGCGTCATCACCTATGTCCGCATGATCGACGGCAAGCTGGCGCCGCGGGAGCGCATCCAGATGATGTCGACCCGTGCCGTGCACGAGCTGCTCGAGATCGGCGTCTCCTCCCCGGAGCCGAGCCCGACACAGGGGCTCGGCGTGGGCGAGGTCGGCTACCTCATCACGGGCGTGAAGGACGTCCGGCAGTCCAAGGTCGGCGACACGGTCACCAGCGCGACGAAGCCGTCGAAAGAGGCGCTGCCCGGCTACACCGATCCGAAGCCGATGGTCTTCTCGGGTCTGTATCCGATCGACGGGAGCGACTATCCCGTGCTTCGAGAGGCGCTCGACAAGCTGAAGCTGTCGGATGCCTCGCTGAACTACGAGCCAGAGACCTCGGTCGCGCTCGGCTTCGGCTTCCGCTGCGGCTTCCTGGGTCTGCTGCACCTCGAGATCGTCACCGAGCGCCTCGAGCGCGAGTTCGGCCTCGACCTCATCTCGACGGCGCCGTCGGTGACGTACGAGGTCACGACCGACGACAAGAAGTCGTACACGGTCACGAACCCGAGCGAATTCCCGTCCGGCACCAAGATCGCCAGCGTGACCGAGCCGATGGTCAAGGCCGCGATCCTGGCGCCGAAGGACTACGTGGGCACGATCATGGAGCTGTGCCAGCAGCGCCGCGGAACGCTGCTGGGCATGGAGTACCTCGGCGAGGACCGGGTCGAGATCCGCTACACGATGCCGCTCGGCGAGATCGTGTTCGACTTCTTCGACAACCTGAAGTCGAAGACGGCCGGCTACGCCTCCCTCGATTACGAGCCGAGCGGCGACCAGGAGGCCGACCTGGTGAAGGTCGACATCCTGCTCCAGGGCGAGCCGGTCGATGCCTTCAGCGCCATCGTGCACCGCGACAAGGCCTACGCCTATGGCGTGCTGATGACGGAGCGCCTGAAGAAGCTCATTCCGCGCCAGCAGTTCGAGGTGCCCATCCAGGCCGCGATCGGGGCTCGAATCATCGCCCGCGAGTCGATCCGTGCGATGCGCAAGGACGTGCTGGCCAAGTGCTACGGCGGTGACATCACCCGAAAGCGCAAGCTGCTCGAGAAGCAGAAAGAGGGCAAGAAGCGCATGAAGATGGTCGGCCGCGTCGAGGTTCCCCAGGAGGCGTTCATCGCCGCCCTGTCGGGCGATGTCGAGACCAAAGCGGCGAAGTAGGCTGGCTGGCATGCGCCGGGGCACGTTCAGGGACGAGACGGTCGACTACGCCGCCGTGGGTGCGACGCAGGCACCGGATCTCATGCAGTACCCGCCGGAGCGCAGCATTCCGGCCGAGGAGTCGTGGCGGATCGGCAGCGGTGAATCCCGGTTCAAGACCGCCGGCGAGGCCCTCCTGTCGTGGACGGCTCAGAGGGCCGCCGGACTGACTCTGAGCGACGTGCGGCCGGCCTCCGGTCCGATGTACTCGGGCGTCAGCTTCGACGAGGAGGGGCACCCGGTCACACCGAGCCGGCTCGAGGCCGAGCAGCGCTTCGACTCCGACGGCACCCCGTTCGTGGGGGCCGGCACGACCGTCCACATGCACGGCCGCGTGCGCGGGATGAAGATCGACGGCGAGCTGCGGGTGATCTACGTGGTCGAAGAGGCGCGGCGGATCGGGTTCGCACTCGGCACCGTCGGAGGATCGGTCGTCAGCGGGGAGGAGTCCTTCCTGCTCGATTGGTACGCGAACGACGAGGTGTGGTTCACGGTGCGGGCCTTCGATGCCCCGACTGCGCTCGCGTACAAGATGATCCCCGCCCTGACCCGTCGCCGACGACGGGAGCTCTTCAAGGGATACCTGCGCGCCATCTCGCCGCTGTACTCCACCCCCACCTGATGGGCGGTCCGCTCCCGCTCGGCGAGCCGGCGCCGGCAGACGGCGCGCTGCCGCCCGGCACGGTGATCGACGCGCACACGGACTTCGGCGTCTACCTGCACGTGCCCTTCTGCCGCGTGCGCTGCGGCTACTGCGACTTCAACACCTACACCTCGGATGAGCTGCGCGGTGCTCGGCAGGACCAGTACGCCGACGTCCTGCTCGAGGAGATCGCGCTCGCGCGCCGGGTGCTGGCGGCCGCGGCGCCGCCGCGCCCCGCATCCACCGCCTTCTTCGGCGGCGGCACGCCGACGCTGCTGCCGCCCGGCGACCTGGCACGCATGCTGGACGGCGTGCGAGACGCCTTCGGCCTGGCGGACGATGCCGAAGTCACGGTCGAGGCGAACCCGGACACGGTGACGGATGCGGTGGCCGCGGAGCTCGCCGCCGCCGGAGTCACGCGGCTCTCCGTCGGCATGCAGTCGGCCGTGCCGCACGTGCTGGCCGCGCTCGATCGCACTCACTCGCCGGCCAACGTCGCGAACTCGGTCGCCGCGGCTCGGCGCGCAGGCCTGGCGGTCAGCGTCGACCTCATCTACGGCGCCCCTGGCGAATCGCTCGCGGACTGGACCACCTCGCTCGAGGCGGCCCTCGCGCTCGAGTCGGACCACATCTCGGCGTATGCGCTGATCATCGAGGACGGCACGAAGCTCGCGCGTCAGATCCGCCGCGGCGAGGTGCCCGCTCCGGACGATGACCTTCAAGCGGATATGTACGAGACGGCGGACCGGATGCTGGGGGCAGCGGGCTTCGAGTGGTACGAGGTGAGCAATTGGGCTCGCACACCCGCGCAGCGGTCCCGTCACAATCTCGCCTACTGGCGCGGATCCGATTGGTGGGGCTTCGGACCGGGCGCCCACAGCCACATCGCCGGAACCCGATGGTGGAACGTCAAGCATCCGTCCGCCTACGCCCTCCGCCTGGCGGGCGGGGAGTCGCCCTCGGCCGGGCGCGAACGACCCGGCGCCGAGGCGCGTCTGCTCGAGCGGGTGCTGCTGGAATCCCGCATCCGGGACGGCCTGCCGGTCGACGCCCTCGACGGCCGAGGTCGTCGGGCGGTCGCGGGACTGGTCGCGGACGGCTTGGTGGATGGGCGCGAGGCCGTGCACGGCCGCGTGGTGCTCACCCTGCCCGGGCGGCTGCTGGCCGACTCCGTGGTGCGGGCGCTCACCCCGTGACCCGCGCCAGACGTGTGAATCAGAGAAGCCAAGAGGAAGAGGAATGATGAAGACGTTCACCCTGACCGGAACCGACATCGTGGCGCCGAACGTGGTGCTCGGGCTGATGCGCATCGGCGACAAGACCGATGACGAGGTGCGGGAACTCGTGCGGACGGCACGGGATGCCGGCATCGACTTCGTCGACCACGCCGACGTGTACGGCGGGGATCTGCACGGGTGCGAGCGCCGGTTCGCCGAGGCGATGGCCCTCACGCAGTCGCAGCGCGACGAGATCACGATCCAGACCAAGGCCGGTATCGTGGGGGATGGGCCGTACTTCGATTTCTCCTACGAGCACCTGATGGAGTCCGTGAACGGGTCGCTCGAGGCCCTGGACACCGATCGGATCGACGTCCTGCTGCTGCACCGCCCCGATGCGCTCGTCGAGCCCGAGGAGGTCGCCCGCACGTTCGACGAACTTCATGCGGCGGGAAAGGTGCGCGCGTTCGGGGTGTCCAACCACACGCCGCGGCAGATCGATCTGCTGCGCAAGCACGTTCGCCAGCCTCTCGTGGCCAACCAGCTGCAGCTCTCGATCACGCACTCGCCGATCGTGGCCCAGGGCGTCGCCGCCAACATGGCCGACGAGCAGCAGTCGATCACGCTCGACGGCGGCGGCATCGTCGACTACTGCCGCCTGCACGACATCACCATCCAGGCGTGGTCGCCGTTCCAGGCCGGCTTCTTCAACGGCGTCTTCCTGGGATCGCCCGACTACCCCGAGCTCAACACCGTGATCGACCGGCTCGCCGCGCGCTACGACGTGCCGCCGATCGCGATCGCCACGGCATGGATCACCCGGCACCCCGCCGATATGCAGGTCGTGCTGGGAACGACGAGTCCCGAGAGGGTCGCCGGTGCGGCGCAGGGATCGGACATCCCGCTCACGCGGGCCGAGTGGTACGAGCTGTTCCGGGCATCGGGACACCGCGTCCCCTAGCCCGGCTCGGCGGCGGGTGATCGGCTAGAATTGGCACTCAGACGACACGAGTGCCAGTGGGCGCGCGTCAGCAAGCCAGGGGTGTGGGGCGGAGCCCCATACAGAATTGCGTCAGCAAGCCGGGTGTGGGGCGAAGCCCCAGAGAGAACTGCGTCAGCAAGCCGGGGTTTGGGGCGAAGCCCCGCAAGGGAGGAGCGGACATGGTCACAGAGCGCGGCCTCCAGGTGCTCCGCGCCATCGTGCAGGACTACGTCGACACCCATGAACCCGTCGGCAGCAAGTCGATCGTCGAGCGGCATGCGTTCGGCGTCAGTGCCGCCACGATCCGCAACGACATGGCGCTGCTCGAGGACGAAGAGCTGATCACCGCGCCGCACACCTCGTCCGGACGCATCCCGACCGACAAGGGCTACCGCGTCTTCGTCGACCACCTCGCCCAGCTGCGCCCGCTGACGCCGGCCCAGCGCTCGGCCATCACGACCTTCCTCGGCGAGCCCACGGATCTCGACGACGTCCTGGCCCGCACCGTGCGGGTGCTCACCCAGCTCACCGGTCAGGTCGCGATCGTGCAGTATCCGTCGTTCTCCCGTGCCACCGTGACGCACACAGAGCTCGTGCAGCTTTCCCCATCGCGAGTGCTCGTCATCCTCGTCACCGACACCGGCCGCGTCTCTCAGCGCATCGCGCTCGTGGGCTCTCCGCTGGACGAGTCCGACATCGGCGCGCTTCGAAGCCGCATCGCGGCGCTGATCACCGGACGTCCGGTGCGGGAGGGCGCCGAGCGCATCGAGGCGCTGAAGGCCACCACGACCGCCGAGCCCAGCCGCATCGACAACGCCCTCCTCTCCATCGGCCATGTCGTCGCCGAAGAGCTCGAGGAGTTCCGGCAGGACCGGCTCGTGATGGCCGGCGCGGCGACCCTCGCCAGGCGCGAGCAGGACTTCCACGGCAGCATCCACCCCATCCTCGAGGCCATCGAAGAGCAGGTCACCCTGCTTCGGCTGATGAGCGAGATGGTGACGGATGCGCACGGGCTCGGGGCCAGCATCGGTCGGGAGAACGAGGCCTTCGGCCTTCCGGAGGCATCCGTCGTCACGAGCGATTACGACGCCGGCGGCGGCACCGCCCGCGTCGGGGTGATGGGGCCCACCCGCATGGACTATCCCAGCAACCTGGCCGCGGCGCGGGCTGTCGCCCGCTACCTCAGCCGCCTGCTGGACGAAGACGAGAATCGTCGCTGACGCGACGGCTCCACCGACGACGGGCGCCGGAAGCGCGCCCACAGGAAGGCGAATGTGGCTGACCACTACGAAGTGCTGGGCGTCGCTCGAGACGCCAGCAGCGACGACATCAAGAAGGCGTACCGGCGCCTCGCGCGGGAGCTGCATCCCGACGTCAACCCCGGCGCGGACGCATCCGAGCGGTTCAAGCTGGTGACCCACGCCTACGACGTGCTGAGCAACCCGGACGAGCGCCGTCGCTACGACATGGGCGGCGGTGAGTCGCCGTTCGGCGGTGCCGGCGCGGGCAACTTCGGCGGATTCGGCGACATCTTCGAGACGTTCTTCGGCGCGGCCGGTGGATCGCGGGGCGTTCGGCCGAGGTCGCGCCGGGAACGCGGCCAGGACGCGCTGGTGCGGGTCACGCTGCAGCTCGGCGACGTCGTCTTCGGCGCGCACCGCGACCTGGAGGTCGACACGGCGGTGCTCTGCGATACGTGCAAGGGCTCCTGCTGCCAGGCCGGAACGCAGCCGGTGACGTGCGACATCTGTCACGGAACCGGCCACGTCCAGCGCCAGATGCGCAGCCTGCTCGGCAACGTGGTCACCAACCAGCCCTGCGGCTCCTGCCAGGGCTACGGCACGACCATCCCGTACCCGTGCCCCACCTGCCAAGGTCAGGGCCGCGTCCGCTCCCGCCGCACGGTGTCGATCGACATCCCGGCCGGCGTCGAGACGGGCCTCCGCCTGCAGCTGCCCGGTTCGGGCGAGGTCGGCCCCGCCGGCGGTCCCAACGGGGACCTGTACATCGAGGTGACCGTGGCCCCGCACGATGTCTTCAGCCGCGACGGCGATGACCTTCTGGCGACGCTGGACGTCTCGATGCCGGACGCGATCCTCGGCACCACCACGAGGATCGACGGGCTCGACGGGCCGGTCGAGCTCGAGATCCGCCCCGGTGTGCAGGGCGGCGACGTCCTCACCATCAAGGGACGGGGAATCACCCCGCTGCGCGGAACCACGCGCGGCGACCTGCGGGTGGGGGTGCACGTCGTGACCCCGACGCGGCTCGACGCGAAGGAGCGCGCGCTGATCGAGGAGTTCGCCAAGAGGACCAAGGCGCCGGCACCGCACCTTGCGGAGTTCCAGCAGGGGCTGTTCGCCAAGCTGCGCGATCGTTTCCGCGGCTGATCGCCGGTGGTCCTCCACTTCCTGCTCGAGACGGCGTCGGGCGCCCGCGCCGGTGACGCTGTGACCCTGACCGGAGCGGAGGCCCATCACGCCGCCGCCGTCCGCCGAGTGCGCGTGGGCGAGGAGGTCACGGTCGGCGACGGGGCGGGCGCGTGGCTCACGGGGCTCTGCGAGTCGGTGGCCCCGCGCGAGGTCGTGGTGCGGATCACCGCCCGCACGGATGTCCCGGCCGCTGCTCCTCGTCTGGTGCTGGTGCAGGCACTTGCCAAGGGCGACCGCGACGAGCTCGCCGTGCAGGCCGCAGCGGAACTGGGAGTGGATGAGATCGTGCCGTGGCAGGCCTCGCGCAGCGTCTCCAGATGGGATGCGGCGAAGGCCGAGAAGGGGCGCGCCCGTTGGGCCGGCATTGTGCGCGAGGCGGCTAAACAGGCGCACCGGGCGTGGGTTCCGGATGTCGCGCCGGTGGCGACGACGACGTTGCTGGCCGAGCGCGCCGGGTCTGCGGACGTCCTGGTGCTGGAGCCCACGGCGGACGAGCGGCTCTCGATCGTCCCGCTTCCCGCCGACCGTGACATCGTGCTCATCGTCGGCCCCGAGGGAGGGATCGCCCCCGCCGAGCTCGACCTGCTCCGCTCCGCGGGCGCGCGGCTCGTGCGCCTCGGCGACACCGTCCTGCGCACCTCGACGGCGGGACCCGCCGCCCTGGCCGTGGCCGCGACCCGGCTGGGCCGTTGGTGATGCCGAGTCGGTGATGACGCTGAGTCGTTGGTGATGCCGGGTCGTTGTCGACGGGCGGTCGATAGACTGGACGCATGAGCGACCCATCGATCTTCACGCGCATCCTGAACGGCGAGATACCCGCCGAGATCATCGCGGAGACCGAGAATGCGTTCGCCATCCGGGACATCGCGCCGAAGGCGCCCGTGCACCTTCTCGTGATCCCCAAGAGCGAGGAGTACCGCAACGTCGTGGAACTCGCCGCCGGCGACCCGGACCTTCTCGCCGAGCTCGTCGGGCTCGCGAACACGGTCGCCGCGCAGCACGGTGACGGCGACTTCCGGCTCGTGTTCAACACGGGCGAGTCGGCGGGCCAGACGGTCTTCCATGTCCATGCCCACGTGCTTGCGGGCGCCCTCGACGAATCGAGCCTTGGTGGCTGACGCATCGGGCGCAGAGGCCGTAGAGAGGATCTACGCCGACGGCGTGGCGATGGTCCAGCTGCTCGGACCTCAGGATCGGCTGCTGCGGGTCGTGGAGCGCGAGCACCCGGGCGTCGACGTGCACGTGCGGGGCAACGAGATCACCCTCTCCGGCACCGCATCAGCCGTCGCTGCCGCGCGCTCGCTGGTGGACGAACTGCTCGCCATGACCAAGGCCGGCCACGACATCGGTCCCGCCGATGTGTCCTCGTCCGCCCGCATCCTGCAGACGGAAGGCGGCCCCCGTCCGTCGGAGGTACTGGGCGAGGCCATCCTCTCGTCGCGCGGCAAGATCATCCGGCCGAAGACCCTCGGCCAGAAGGCCTACGTCGACGCGATCGAAGAGAACACCATCGTCTTCGGCATCGGCCCTGCCGGTACCGGCAAGACCTACCTCGCCATGGCCAAGGCCGTGCAGGCGCTGCAGCGCAAGGACGTCAGCCGCATCATCCTGACCCGGCCGGCGGTCGAGGCGGGGGAGCGGCTCGGCTTCCTCCCCGGCACCCTCAACGACAAGATCGACCCGTACCTTCGTCCGCTCTACGACGCCTTGAACGAGATGATGGACCCGGAGATCGTGCCGAAGCTCATGGCAACGGGGACCATCGAGGTGGCGCCGCTCGCCTACATGCGGGGCCGAACCCTCAATGACTCTTTCGTCGTGCTCGACGAGGCGCAGAACACCACGCCCGAGCAGATGAAGATGTTCCTCACGCGACTGGGCTTCGGAACGCGGATGGTCGTCACCGGCGACATCACGCAGGTCGACCTCCCGCAGGGGTCCTCCGGCCTCCGGCTCGTCACACGCGTGCTGAAGGACATCGACGACATCCACTTCGCCCGCCTCACGAGCGACGACGTGGTTCGGCACAGCCTCGTCGGCCGCATCGTGGATGCCTACACGGAGTACGACGAGCAGCGAACGGCCGCTCGCCATGAGCGCGACGAGGCGCACGAATTCGCCAACCGCGCCGAACGGCGTTCGCATCTGCCCGGACCGCGCGACAGGCAGCCGAAGCGGGGACGCTCATGACGATCGACATCAACAACGAGTCCGGCGTGGCCATCGACGAGACCGTCCTCCTCCGGCTGATGGAGTACAACCTGGCCGAACTGCACGTCAGTCCGGACGCCGATGTCGCCATCGTGCTGGTCGATGAAGGAGCGATGGAGGCGCTGCACGTGCAGTGGATGGACGAACCGGGTCCCACCGATGTGCTGAGCTTCCCGATGGACGAACTGCGCCCAGGCACCGAGGACCAGCCGACCCCCGCGGGGCTGCTCGGCGACATCGTGCTCTGCCCGCAGGTCGCCGAGACGCAGGCGAAGGAAGCCGGCCACTCGACGGTCGACGAGCTCGTGATGCTCACCACGCACGGGCTGCTTCACCTGCTCGGCTTCGACCACGCAGAACCCGATGACGAACGCGAGATGTTCGGTCTGCAGCGCGAGCTGATCATCGGCTTCTCGGTCGCCGAGCGGCGACGACCGCGCACATGACCGAACTCCTGCTTCTGGTCGCGGCCGTCCTGCTCGTGGCCTTCGGCGGGCTCATGGCGGCGATCGACGCTGCGCTCGGCGTGACATCGCGGGCGGACCTCGCCGAGTGGTCGCTTTCGGGACGCAACGCCGGGGCGCTGCGTCGGATCGCCGCGGACACCGATGCGCACGCCAACGCGGTGGTGTTCATCCGCATCCTCGCCGAGACGACGGCAGCAGTGCTCGTCACGGTCGCGTTCACCCTGCTGTTCGCGAACCTCCTGTGGGCCACGCTCGCCGCCGCGGTGCTGATGACCGGGATCTCGTTCGTCGTCGTCGGGGCGAGCCCCCGCAACATCGGCCGCACCCACGCCACCGGCCTGCTCCGCGGTGCGGCCCCCGTCATCCGAGGTGTCCGCATCTTCCTGGGTCCGCTCGCGCACGGGCTCGTGGTCCTGGGCAATCGCGTCACCCCGGGCGGGACGCGGGGATCGTTCGCCTCGGAGGAGCAGCTGCTCAGCATGGTCGACGAGGCGGCGTCGAACGATCTCATCGAGGAGGATGACCGCGAGCTGATTCACTCCGTCTTCGACTTCACCGACACGTTCGTCCGCGCCGTCATGGTGCCTCGTACCGACATGGTGACGCTCGACTCCTCTGCATCGACGCGCGAGGCGATGAATCTCTTCCTCGAGAAGGGCGTCTCGCGGATGCCAGTGGTCAACGGTGAGGTGGATGACGTGGAGGGCGTGCTGTACCTCAAGGATTTGGTTCGCTTCGGCTTCCGCAACGAAACGGGGTGGCGGGATGCCCCGGTGCGCGCGATCACGCGCCCGGCGATCTTCGTGCCGGAGTCGATGAAGGCGGAGACCCTGCTGCAGCAGATGAAGCGCGAGGCGGTGCACGTGTGCCTTGTCGTGGACGAGTACGGCGGGGTCGCCGGCCTCGTGACGCTCGAGGACCTCATCGAAGAGCTCGTCGGCGAGATCGCGGACGAGTACGACCCGCGCTCCGAAGAGGTCGTCGAGGTCGCACCCGGTCGCTACCGTGTCAGCGCACGGCTGTCGCTCGACGAGGTCGGCGACCTGTTCGGCATCGAACTCGAAGACGAGGACGTCGACTCCGTCGGCGGCCTGCTGGGAAAGATCCTGGGCCAGGTGCCGCAGCCAGGCGCGACGGCGGAGGTCGAGGGACTGGTGCTGACCGGCGGTGCCTCGCGGGGGCGCGGCCGTGGCCTCGCCACCGTGTTCGTGGAACGCGGTGAGGGTCTCCTCACCGCGGAAGAGGCATTCAAGGGAGAGACTCGTGACTGACGACGCTTCGACAGGCTCAGCGACCGAGGGGGGCGGCTCAGCGACCGAGGGGGGCGGCTCAGCGACCGGGGCGGAGACGCGGTGCGGGTTCGCGACCTTCGTCGGACGCCCGAACGTCGGCAAGTCCACGCTCACGAATGCGCTCGTAGGTGAGAAGGTCGCCATCACCAGCGACAAGCCTCAGACCACGCGGCGGGCCATCCGCGGCATCCTGAACCGCCCCGTGGGGCAGCTGATCATCGTCGACACTCCCGGCATCCACAAGCCCCGCACCTTGCTCGGAGAACGCCTGAACAGCCTCGTCGAGCAGGTGCTGGGCGACGTCGATGTCATCGGCTTCTGCGTCCCCGCGAACGAGAAGGTCGGCCCCGGCGACCGCCGGATCGCGGAGTCACTCGACGGCTATCCCCGCGCGAAGAAGGTGGCGATCGTCACGAAGACGGATGCCGCGTCGCGGGAAGAGGTCACGGCTCGTCTTCTCGAGGTCGACGCCTTGAGGGAGGACTGGGATGCCGTCATCCCGCTGTCGGCGCTGACGCGAATGCAGCTCGACGTGCTCACCGACGAGCTGCTCTCCCTCATGCCGCTGAGCCCGCCGCTCTATCCCGACGACGTGTTCACCGACGAGTCGATCGAGGACCGCATCGCCGAGATCATCCGTGAGGGCGCGCTCGAGGGCGTGCGCGACGAGCTGCCGCACTCCATCGCCGTGACGATCGAGGACATCTCGGCGCGGGACACCGGGTCGATGACCGACGTCTTCGCCAACATCATCGTCGAGCGCGACAGCCAGAAGGCGATCATCATCGGGCACAAGGGCACGCGCCTGCGGGATGTCGGCGCCCGCGCACGCGCGCAGATCGAGCCCCTGCTCGGCACGAAGGTGTTCCTGTCACTGCGGGTGCGTGTCGCGAAGGAATGGCAGCGCGACCCGAAGCAGCTCGGCCGGCTGGGGTTCTGACCCGCCGCTTCCCCCGCGACTATCCGAGGGGACGCAGCGCGCTCCGGATGACCACCGTGTTCTCGCCGTAGTCGGCGTCCGCCGCATCCTGCAGCGTGCCGTCATCCCACACGACGTCCACCCACACGTACCCGTTCTCCGGATAGGACGACAGGTAGTCGGCGCCGAGCAGGTCGGGCAGCTCCTCCTGGATGGCGGCCGCCGTTGCTTCGTCCCCCTCGCCGGCCTTCCCGCCGGTCGGGTCGGGGAACGGCATGGGGTCGAAAAGTGCCAGCATCACGGGCGGCTGGGTGACCGAGATGGTCTCCCCGTCGTAGGTGCCCTGCACCGCGTACGCGCCCCAGGTGACGTCGCCGGAGGTCTCGCTGCCCTCGATGTTGTCCCAGCTCCAGAGATCCATCGGGATGCCGCTGCACTGCGGGGGATAGGACTCCGCGATCGGACCGAGGCACAGTTCGACCCGGCCCCCGACATCCATCACGGTTCCCTGGGCGGCGACCTCGCCTTCCGGCGGAGCCGGATGGACGCTGCCGAGCGTGCGCGGTGCGGGAGTTCCGGAGCCGGCGGGCGGAGTCGCGCACGCGGCGAGGGCGAGAGCGGATGCCGCGGCCAGAGCCGCCGCGGCACGGACGCGGGCAGGGGGGATGCGGGCAGAGCGCTTCATACTTCAGAAGTGTCGCACCGCGGACGTTCGTCTCATGACGCCTCGCGGCATCCCTGCTACCATCGGTGCATGCGCTTCGGCCGACTCCTTCTTAGTCGCCGCGACGAGTCCTCGTTCTAGGGCCTTCCTCGTCGCGGAGCTCGGTGTCGGCCCGCCTCATCTGACGAGAGAACAAGCGAACCCATGGACAACACACAGAAGACCTCCGGCATGCCGATCCACAAGTATCGGCCCTACCAGGAGCAGTTCCGCGTAGACCTGCCCGACCGCACCTGGCCGGACAAGCGCATCACCACCGCCCCCCGTTGGTGCGCGGTCGATCTTCGCGACGGCAACCAGGCCCTCATCGATCCGATGAGTCCCGAGCGCAAGCGCATCATGTTCGACCTGCTGGTCGGCATGGGCTACAAGGAGATCGAGGTCGGATTCCCCTCGGCAAGCCAGACGGACTTCGACTTCGTGCGCCACCTGATCGAAGAGAACGTCATCCCGGACGATGTCACGATCCAGGTGCTCACCCAGGCCCGCGAACACCTCATCGCGCGCACCTACGAGTCGATCGCCGGCGCCAAGCGCGCGATCGTGCACCTCTACAACTCGACCAGCGTGCTGCAGCGCGACGTGGTCTTCCGCACCGACAAGCAGGGCATCATCGACATCGCCCTCAACGGCGCGCGCCTCTGCCGCGAGTTCGAGAAGCGCATCCCCGAGACCCAGGTCTTCTACGAGTACTCCCCGGAGAGCTACACGGGCACCGAGCTCGAGTTCGCCGTCGACATCTGCAATCAGGTGATCGAGATCTTCGAGCCCACGTCCGAGCGCAAGGTCATCATCAACCTGCCGGCGACGGTCGAGATGGCGACGCCGAACGTGTACGCCGACTCCATCGAATGGATGTCGCGGCGCCTGGCCCACCGCGAGAACGTCCTGCTCTCGCTGCACCCCCACAACGACCGCGGAACCGCCATCGCCGCCGCGGAGCTCGGCTACATGGCCGGCGCCGACCGCATCGAAGGCTGCCTGTTCGGCAATGGTGAGCGCACCGGAAACGTCGACCTCGTCGCGCTCGGGATCAACCTGCTGACGCAGGGCATCGACCCCCAGATCGACTTCAGCGACGTCGACCAGGTGAAGCGCACGGCCGAGTACTGCAACCAGCTGCCGGTGCACGAGCGCAGCCCCTGGGCGGGCGACCTCGTTTTCACCGCCTTCAGCGGATCGCACCAGGACGCGATCAAGAAGGGCTTCGAGGCGATGGCCACGCGAGCCGAGGCCGAGGGCGTGTCGGTGGACGAGCTGGAGTGGGCCGTGCCCTACCTGCCGATCGACCCCAAGGATCTCGGGCGCTCGTACGAAGCCGTCATCCGCGTCAATTCGCAGTCGGGCAAGGGCGGCGTCGCCTACCTGCTGAAGTCCGACCACGCGTTGGATCTGCCCCGCAGGCTGCAGATCGAGTTCTCCGGCGTCGTGCAGGCGAAGACCGACGCGGAGGGCGGCGAGGTCACGAGCGAGCAGATCTGGTCGATCTTCACTGACGAGTATCTGCCGTCCTCGATCGACGAGCACCGCTGGGGCCGTTTCGAGCTGCTGAGCACGCGCACGCAGAGCGACCTGTCGGGTGACGTCGAACTCACCATCACGCTGCGCGACGGCGATGAGCGTGCCGAGGCATCCGGTCACGGCAACGGGCCCATCGCGGCGTTCCTCGAGATCATCCGCGAGCGGGGCTTCGACGTGTCGCTCTACGACTACGTCGAGCACACGCTGAGCGCCGGCGGCGATGCGCAGGCGGCCGCCTATGTGGAGCTGCAGGTCGAGGGCGAGCGCCTGTGGGGCGTGGGCATCGACGGCGACATCTCGACCGCATCGCTCAAGGCGATCGTCTCGTGCGTGAACCGTGCGATCCGCACCCGGGAGGCGACGGCCGCACTCGCGGGCGTCTAGGGCGCTCCGCTCGCCCTGGCGTCTAACTCGCGCCGCTCGCCGTTGGTGCCGCGGCCGGCGTTCCGTCCACGTGGATGGAGCGCCGGCTCAGCAGCGCCGCGGTGAGGAAGCAGAGCGCGCCGAGGAACGTGCCGAGGTTCGCCCAGAACAGGCTGACCAGGTCGCCGGAGTCGGGGATGACGTAAGCGCCGACGGCGGAGATGCCGAAGAACACCGAGCCGATCATGTTGAGCCACGTGCCGTGCCAGGTGCGTGCGTGCCTGTCCCACAGCGTGTGCCGGTCCTTCGTCGCGACGATCGCGAGCGCGCTGGCGACGAGAAAGGCGATGGATCCCAGCGCGTCCGGCCGCCAGCCGTCGCCGACACGGGCATCGGTGTTGAGCACCGTGATGAGGGCGTTGATCGTACTGACGTTGAAGAGCAGCGTGCCGAGCAACTGCACGGCCGCCGCGTACCAGTCCGCCCGGTCGGCGGGATTCGTGCCCCGACGAGGCGGACGGCGCCCGCTCAACGCGAGCTGGATGAAGGCGGCGAAGGTGAAGAACACGGCGCCGACGGCGAAGGTGGCGTTCGTCCAGACCGGCCCGACGGCTTCCGCATAGAACGGCACTGCGCCGACCGCGAAGAAGATCGAGCCGACAGCGAAGCCCCACGCCTCCCGGCGTAGGCGGATGATGCGATCCGGCGTCACGATTCGAGGGTACCGGGCGGCCCGGCTACGGCTGAACGGTCGGGATCGCGGCGGTCTCCGCGGCGACCCTTCGCCGGTAGATCATGCGCTGCTCGGGAAGGGAGAGGTCGAACACCACCGCGAGCACCCGGATCACCGCCGTCACGATCATGCACGCGATCGCGGCGGGAACGATCGACGCCCCCAGCGCCTGCGCCGACGCCAGCACGAGGCATCCGACGCCCGCCGCGACGGCGTAGAGCGAGCCCACGTGCATGACCGAGACGGGCAGTCCCATGATGACGTCGCGCAGCATCGACCCGCCGACCGCGGAGCAGACACCGACGAAGACGGCCGGCACGAGCGGCATCCCGACCGCGATCGCCTTGCTCGTGCCGAACGCGCCGAACATCCCGATGACCACCGCGTCGAGCACGACGATCACGGCGTTGAGCCGTCGCAGCACGCCGGCCAGCAGCATCCCGACCAGTGCGGCCCCCGTCGCCGTCAGAAGGTACCAATTGCTCTGCAACGTGGCCGGCGGGGCGTCGACGAGGATGTCGCGGATGAGACCGCCGCCCATACCCACGAGGATGCCGATGATGGCCACCCCGAGCAGATCAAGGCGGCGCTGCCCCTGGAAGCCCGACGCGAAGAGCGCGCCCTGGAGGCCGCCGAGGCCGACGGCGATGAGGTCCGCCCAGAGCGGGATGGTGAAGAGCGGTTCGTTCACGCTCTCATTCTGCCGCTGGCTCAGGGGATGTGCGTGCGCACGGTGGACATGAAGCCGTCGGGGTCATCCACCCAGAGTCTGACCGCGTCCACGCTCTCGGGCCCCTGGGGAAGGCGGGCGATCACCGGGTGCTCGAGCACGATGAGCACGTTGGTCTCGTCCTGCATGCGCAGGGCCAGCGTCCGTCCATGCTCGCCGTCCGCCACCTTGGGCGCCTTCTCGGCGACATCCTTCGAGCGGACGACACGGTCGACCGCCGACCACGGCAGGTCGATGTCGATCTCGGCGCCCTGACGCACTCGGATGCCCTCCGGTCCGACCGCGTGCGGGCGGGTGAGAAAGCCGAGCAGCAGCCCGAGCATCCAGGTGACGCCCCAGATGCCGGCGATGAGCAGCGGGATGCGCAGCCACGGCCACGGGTGCACGATCAGGTCGACGACGGGGATCTCGATCGCGGAGAGCACGATGAAGACGACCAGCACGGTCAGGATCGGTGAGTGGTAGCCGAAGCCGGTGGCTCCGGCGGGCACCCGAGGGCGCCGGAACACGAAGCGGTAGAGGCTCACCCACACGCCGAGCTCGATCTGCCAGGCGCGGCGGGCGAGGTACCGGACACGCGACCAGAGGCTCGTGCGGGCGGTGAATCTGGTCTCGGTCATGCGGACTCCTCCGGCAGCTCTCCATGGGCGCGCGCGTGCTCTTCGAGAAGCGCGGTGAGGCGTGCCGTGACGTGGTCGAGGCCGCGGGTCATCGCCTCGGCGGTCTCGCGGTCGAGTCCTTGCAGCAGGGCGGCATCCAGCTCGCCGTGCTCGCGGACCATCGTCTCCATGACGGCCAGGCCCCGCTCGGTGAGGGTGACGAGCACCGCGCGGCGATCGTCGGGTTTCGGCATCCGCCTCACGAACCCGGTGGCGACGAGCGCGTCGACCAGCCCCGTCATGTTGCGTGGCGTCACCTCGATGGCGTCGGCGAGGTGGATCTGCGTCGACGGCCCGTCATGGTGGAGCACCCACAGCACGTGCGTGCGCGCGGAGGTGAGCCCGATCCGGCCGAGTTCCCGGTCCTGGTCGGCCTGGAGGAGCGCGGTGACTGCGAGCAGTCGGTCGAGGATGTGTATGTCCAACATAGTGAACATAATACATTATTTGGTTTGGGGCGGCGGCTAGCGTGGGCGGGCCGGCGTCTCAGACGCACAGTTGCGGGGATCGCGGGCGACACGCCGAGGGATGGGCTTGATACGCGGCGTGTCGTCGAAGATCCCCGCAGTTGTGCTCCCCGCACTCTCAAAGGCGGACGGCCGCCAGGCATCCGCGAGGAACCGCCCGGGACACCCGGTCCGCTGGCCACCGTCACCGGCCCACCGCCGTCCGGGCCCCCGGCCCGTCACCGACCGCTCGACACACCCGGCATCCATAATGGAACGTGCCCACTTATCGAGACGAAGCCGTCGTGCTGCGCACCCACAAGCTGGGTGAAGCCGACCGCATCGTCACGATGCTGAGCAAGAAGCACGGAAAGGTCCGGGCGGTCGCGAAGGGAGTGCGGCGCACGTCGTCCCGATTCGGCGCGCGCCTCGAGCCGTTCATGGTCGCCGATGTGCAGCTCTACATCGGGCGCTCCCTCGACATCGTGCAGCAGGCCGAGTCGCTCGGATCCTACGGAGCCGACATCGCCGCCCACTATGACCGGTACACGTCCGCGAGCGCGATGGTCGAGACCGCCGACCGCCTGAACGAGGCCGAGGCGACCCCGCAGCAGTACCTGCTCCTCGTCGGTGGCCTGCGCGCCCTCGCGCGCGGCGAGCACGCCTCGCGCAGCATCCTCGATTCCTACATGCTCCGCGCGATGGCCCTGTCCGGCTGGGCGCCCGGGCTCACGGAATGCGCCCGCTGCGGGGCACGCGGTCCTCATCAGAGCTTCGTCGCACAACTCGGCGGCCTCATCTGCGACGACTGCGCACCGGCCGGCAGCCCCCGGGTCAGCGCCGACACGGTGCGGCTGCTCGCGTCGCTGATGGAGGGCGATTGGACGAGCGTGGATGCCGCGAGCCCGCGTGACGCCGCAGGCGCCTCTGGTCTCGTCGCCGCCTATGCGCAGTGGCACCTCGAGCGCGGCATCCGCTCGCTCTCGCACGTCGAGGGAACCCGGTGAGCCCCAAGCCGTACACTCACCGCGATGCGGTGCCGTACCGTCCCCTCGACTGGACGGGCATCTATCCTCCCGACCTCCCGAAGGGCTCCGTTCCCGAACACGTCGCGATCGTCATGGACGGGAACGGGCGGTGGGCCAATCGCCGGGGGCTCCCGCGGGTCGAAGGCCACAAAGCGGGCGAGGCCGCGCTGCTGGATGTCGTGGCCGGTGCCATCCAGGTCGGCGTAAGGCACATCTCGGTGTACGCGTTCTCGACCGAGAACTGGTCGCGCTCGCCCGACGAGGTGCGGTTTCTGATGGGCTTCAACCGGGACGTGCTGCACCGGCGACGCGACCAGCTGAACGAGTGGGGCGTGCGGATCCGATGGGCCGGGCGAAAGCCCCGGCTCTGGGGCTCGGTGATCAAGGAGCTGCAGTACGCCGAGGAGCTGACCCGCGGCAACGACGTGCTGACCCTCACGATGTGCGTGAACTACGGGGGTCGCGTCGAGCTGGTCGACGCCATGAGGCGGATCGCCGAGGACGTGGCAGCGAAGCGAGTGAAGCCCTCGGCGATCACGGAGAAGCTGATCCGCCGGCACCTCTATGTTCCGGACATGCCGGACGTCGACCTCTTCGTCCGCTCCAGCGGCGAGCAGCGCACGTCGAACTTCCTGCTCTGGGAGTCGGCGTACGCGGAGATGGTGTTCCTCGACACGCTCTGGCCGGATTTCTCACGCACCGATCTGTGGCGCGCGATCGAGCTGTACCTCAACCGCGACCGCCGATTCGGCGGAGCCGTCGACACGCCGGACACCCCGGACACCCCCGACACGCCGGAGGCGCAGGACACGCCCGGCGCCTAGGCCACCGCCGCCGCCGGCCCCTTCAGCCACGCACGCACCTCGCGCGGGCGGCGGAGGCGCACGACCGAAAGGTGCGGATACACCTGCTCGACATCGGCCATCCGGATGCGCCAGGAGTCGTGCGTCTTCATCTCCCATCGAATGATGCTGTCCTCGGGCGCGGTGAAGAACGTCCGCAGGGGCGGCTCGACATTGCCGTTCCACAGCTCCTCTCGACGGATGCTGCGACGGACGGTGCGGCGGATCAGCCGCGACAGCGCGATGTGTCGAGGCAGGTCGAGCCACACCAGCAGCTGGGCACGCTCGCCCATAACCGGGCCCATCCCTTTGTTCCAGTAGCCCCACTCCGTGACCCACCGGTCCCCGGCGGCCAGGGCGCGCGCGTCCGTCTCGAAGGTGGGGCGCTCGGTCCAGCCGGTGCCGTGGAAGAGCCCGTCGAAATCGGTGTAGGGGAGATCCCACAGCGTGCCGAGCCGGGCGGCGAGCGTCGATTTGCCGGCACCGGTCACGCCGCACACCAGCACCCGCTCCGGCGCGGACGGAAGCGGATCCCGGGCGGACAGCATCCGTCGATGCTATCCGCGGAATATGCCGGCGACACCCGCCGTTGGCCTCGATGTGAGTGAAGCCATCAAGATCGACGTCTGGTCGGACATCGCCTGCCCCTGGTGCTACATCGGCAAGCGCAACCTCGAGAAGGGCCTGGCCGAGACATCCGGCGATGACGACGCCCCCATCGTGGAGGTGACCTTCCATTCCTTCGAGCTCTCGCCCGACACTCCCGTGGAGTTCGAGGGCGACGAGCTCGACTTCCTCGCCGGTCACAAAGGCATCCCGCGCGAGCAGGTGCGCCAGATGCTCGACAACGTCACCTCGATCGCCAAGGCCGCCGGTCTGGAGTACCGGTTCGACCTGCTGCACCACACCAACACCGTGAAGGCGCATGAGCTGCTGCACTTCGCCAAGGCCCACGGGCTGCAGTACGAGCTCGAGGAGCGCCTGATGTCGGCCTACTTCACCGAGGGGCGCCACCTCGGCCGTATCGAAGAGCTCGTCGCCCTGGCGAGCGATGTCGGCCTGAACCCGGATGCCGCGCGGCAGGCGCTCGAGAGCTCGGAGTACGTCGAAGCCGTGCGCGCCGATCAGGCCCAGGCCGCGGCATACGGGATCAACGGCGTGCCGTTCTTCGTGATCGACGGCAAGTACGGCGTGAGCGGCGCTCAGCCGCCCGAAGCCTTCGCGCAGGTGGCCCGGCAGGTCTGGGCGGAGCGCCGCGAGGCGCTGGCAACCCAGTCGACCGGCGCCTGACCGGCCGACGCCCGACCGGCCAAGGCCCGACCGACCAACGCCTGACCCGCTAACGCCCGACCGACCGCCACGTGAGCAGTCAGCCGGGGAGGTTGGCCTCGATGAGGCCGACGATCGCCGGGTCGTCCGGCCTCATCTGCGGCCGGAAGCGCTGGATCTCGCCGTTCGGCAGCACGAGGAACTTCTCGAAGTTCCACGCGACCCGACCGGCCTTGCCATCGGCATCCGCAGCCTTCTTCAGCTCCTTGTAAAGGGGAGCGGCGCTCCGGCCGTTCACCTTTACCTTGTCGAAGACGGGAAAGGTCACACCCCACGTCGTCGAGCAGTACTCGAGGATGTCGTCCATCTTCGACAGCTCCTGGAGGAACTGGTTGCTCGGGAAGGCCAGCACCTCGAAGCCGCGAGGACCATAGGTCTTCTTCAGCTGCTCGAGCTGCTCGTACTGCGGGGCGAGACCGCAGCGGGAAGCGACGTTGACGATCAGGAGCACCTTGCCGGCGTAGTCGGCGAGCGTCGACTGCCCCCCGTCGGCGGTGGTGAAGGGGATGTCGCGGATGTCGGTGGCGGTCTCCGAAGTCATACCCACAGGCTAAGCCCCACAGGCTCGGGCCGGCCGCGCGGCACCGCCTTCGCTTCTGGGAGAATGGAACGGTGAACACCGCCCTCGCTCCCGCTCCCGCCCCCGTGCGCGCGCTGCGGATCGGGCCGCTCGAGATCGATGTCCCCGTCGTGCTGGCACCGATGGCTGGCATCACGAACACCGCGTTCCGGCGGCTCTGCCGGGAGTACGGCGCCGGCCTCTACGTCAGCGAGATGATCACCTCGCGGGCGCTCGTGGAGCGCAACGACACCACGATGCGCCTGATCCGCCATCACGAGTCCGAGACGCCTCGGTCGATCCAGCTCTACGGGGTGGACCCCGCAACGGTCGCCGAGGCCGTCCGCATCCTCGTCGCCGAGGACCACGCCGACCACATCGACCTGAACTTCGGGTGCCCGGTGCCGAAGGTGACCCGCAAGGGCGGGGGAGCGGCTCTGCCGTGGAAGCTGGGCCTGTTCGGCGAGATCGTCCGCGGAGCCGTGAAGGCGGCCGGCGACGTGCCCCTGACGATCAAGATGCGCAAGGGCATCGACACCGACCACCTGACCTACCTCGATGCCGGTCGCATCGCCGAGGACGCCGGCGTCGCGGCCGTCGCCCTGCACGCCCGCACCGCCGCGGAGTTCTACTCGGGCACCGCGGACTGGTCCGCCATCGCGGCGCTCAAGCAGGCGGTGACGAGCGTGCCCGTGCTCGGCAACGGCGACATCTGGTCGGCGGATGACGCCGTGCGGATGATGGATGAGACCGGCTGCGACGGCGTGGTCGTGGGGCGTGGATGCCTCGGCCGGCCTTGGCTCTTCGGCGAACTCGCCACGGCGTTCGGCCCTTCGACTGGCTCAGGGACCGGATTGGGGCCGGCAGGGACCGGATTGGGGCCGGCAGGGACCGGATCGGGGCCGGCAGAGACCGGATCGGGGCCGGCAGGGACCGGGCCGGTGGTGGACGCCACCCTCGGCTTCGTCGCCGACGCCTTCCGCCGCCACGCCGAGCTGCTCGTGGAGTTCTTCGAGGACGAGGGCAGGGGATGCCGCGACATCCGCAAGCACGTCGCCTGGTACTTCAAGGGCTACCCGGTGGGAGGCGAGACCCGAGCGCAGCTCGCCACCGTCTCGACCCTGGCCGAGATCGACGAGCTGATCGCCACCCTGGAACGGGATGCCCCGTACCCCGGCGCCGCCGCCGAGGGTCAGCGTGGGCGGGCCGGAACACCGAAGCGCCCCGCACTGCCCGAGCGCTGGCTGGAGTCCCGCGACCTCGGGGCCGATGCTTCCTTCGAACTGGCCGGAGCGGAACTCGACCACAGTGGTGGCTAGGGGTGCAAGCGCGGTGGGCGTGGCACCCGGGCGCCCCAGCGGCTACGACGAGGTGGATGCCGCGCGCTTCGTCGCCGAGGACCACCGGTCGCTGCGCGACGACTTCGCCCGCGACCGGGCGAGGGTGCTGCACTCGGCGGCGCTGCGCCGACTGGCCGCCAAGACCCAGGTGCTGAGTCCCGCGAGCCCCGCGGACTTCGCGCGCAATCGCCTGACGCACTCGCTCGAGGTCGCGCAGGTCGGCCGTGAGCTGGCCACCCAGCTGCGGCTCTCCCCGGACGTCGTCGATACCGCGTGCCTCAACCACGACCTCGGGCATCCGCCGTTCGGACACAACGGCGAGCGGGCCCTCAACGACTGGGCCGAGGACATCGGCGGCTTCGAGGGGAACGCGCAAACTCTGCGGATCGTGGCCAAGCTCGAGCCGAAGGTCATGGATGCGGCTGGCCGCAGTCACGGCCTGAATCTCACCCGCGCCAGTCTCGACGCGACCTGCAAGTATCCGTGGACCGCGGCGCACCCGCTGCCGGACCCCGGTGGCCGCCTCAAGTTCGGGGTGTACCCCGAGGACGAGGAGGTGTTCCGCTGGATGCGCAGCGGCGCACCGGGGCGCGTTCGCTGCATCGAGGCCGAAGTCATGGACCTCTCCGATGACATCGCGTACTCCGTGCACGACTTCGAAGACGCGGTCGTCAACGGCTACCTCGATCCGGCGAGACTCTCCGATCCCGCGGAGCACGAGTTCCTCGTGTCGGCGATCCAGGCGTGGGTCGGCTACGACTTCGCACGGGACGAGCTGGCCGACGCGCTGTTCCGGCTCCTGCGCATCCCCGAATGGCTGCCCTCCTTCGACGGGTCCCGCGCGGCACTGGCACGCCTGAAGAATCTCACCTCCGACCTGATCGGGCGCTTCGCGCGCGCTGCGACCACCGCGACCCACGACGCCTACCCCGGGCCGGTGCTCACGCGCTACCGCGCCCATGTCGTCGTCCCTCGCGTGATCGAGGCGGAGATGGCGGTGCTGAAGGGGATCATCGGCGCAACCGTGGTCTCGATCGAAGGCCGCAAGCAGCTCTACAAGGAGCAGCGCCGGGTGCTGAAGCGCGTCGCGACGGCGCTCTGGAACGCCGGCCCCGATGCACTGGACCCGGTCTTCCGCGGCGACTTCGCGGAGGCGGAGACGGATGCCGCGCGCAAGCGCGTGATCGTCGACCAGGTCGCCGGCCTCACCGACCAGCTCGCCCTCGCGTGGCACGGTCGTCTGGTCGGCGAGGTGGATGCCGCGTCCATCGGGATCTGGTCTCCGCGGGGATCGGTGAGCGAGTTCCGCCGAGCGCAGCGACCCGCCTCCGGAGCCGAGTGATGGCCGGACGCATCCGCCAGGCCGATGTGGAAGAGGTCAAGGCCCGCACCAACATCGCCGACATCGTGGAGGAGCGCGTCGCGCTCAAGTCGGCGGGCGTCGGCTCGCTGAAGGGGCTCTGTCCCTTCCACGACGAGCGAAGCCCGAGCTTCCACGTGCGGCCGGGGGTCGGCTTCTACCACTGCTTCGGCTGCGGCGAATCCGGAGATGTGTACTCGTTCCTGCGGGCGATGGACCACGTCAGCTTCACCGAAGCCGTGGAGCGCCTCGCGGGGCGCATCGGCTACAGCCTGCACTACGAAGACGGGGGGGCGACCCCCGAGACGAGCGGTCGCACGCGCCTGTTCGCAGCCAACACGGCGGCCGCCGAGTTCTTCCGCGCTCAGCTTGCCACGCCGGAGGCCGAGACCGGCCGCCGGTTCCTCGGCGAGCGTGGCTTCGATGCCGGCGCGGCGTCGCACTTCGGCGTCGGGTACGCCCCGAAGGGGTGGGAGTCGATGACCAACGCCCTGACGGCGCAGGGCTTCTCCCGCGAGGAGCTGATCGCCGCCGGCCTGGTGTCGCAGGGGCAGCGCGGGGTCTACGACCGCTTCCGCGGCCGGCTGGTCTGGCCCATCCGCGACGTCACGGGACAGATCGTCGGGTTCGGAGCCCGCAAGCTCTACGACGACGATCAGGGACCGAAATACCTGAACACCCCCGAGACGCAGATCTACAAGAAGGCGCAGGTGCTGTACGGGCTCGACCTCGCCAAGCGTGACATCACCCGCGGCGACCCGCGACGGGTGGTCGTCGTCGAGGGCTACACCGACGTGATGGCGTGTCACCTCGCCGGCGTGACCACGGCCATCGCGACCTGCGGCACGGCGTTCGGCACCGACCACATCACCGTCCTCAGACGGGTGATGGGGGATGACTCCGGTTCGGGCGAGGTGGTCTTCACGTTCGATCCGGATGCCGCCGGCCAGAAGGCGGCGCTGCGCGCCTTCGCCGAGGAGAAGCGCTTCAACGCGCAGACCTACGTCGCCGTCGCCCCCGATGGCCTCGACCCCTGCGACCTTCGCCTCCAGAAGGGCGACGTCGCCGTCCGCTCGCTGATGGAGCGCAAGGTGCCGATGTTCGAGTTCGTCATCGACCAGCGCCTGAAGGGATACGACCTCTCCAGCGTAGAGGGCCGCGTCGGAGGACTGCGCTCGGCGGCGCCGATCCTCGCGGAGATCCGCGACGCCCTGCTCCGGCCGGGATACGAACGCGTGCTGGCCCGCCGCCTCGGCATGGATCCGACCGAGGTGCACGTCGAGGTCGAGCGCGCGGCTCGGCGCAGCACGCCGAGGGACGATGCGCCCGCAACGGAGCCGGCGGAACTGGGCTCGCCGCTCGAGCGGGTGACGCTGGCCGGCCTGCCCCGCCACCACGACGTCGCGCTGGAGCGCGACGCCCTGATGGCGTTCCTGCAGTACGGGCATCGGATCGACCCTGAGCTCTTCGCTCGCGCGATCGCCATCCCCTTCCGGCATCCGGCGCTCGACGCGGTCCGATCGGCCGTCGCGGCGGCCCCCGATCCAGCTCGACCAGGTTGGGCCATGGACACGATCCAGTCCGTCCGTGAGCCGTACCGCACCCTCGCGGGCGAGCTTCTGGCGCGGCCGCTGCCGGCGACGGACGAGGCCGGTGCCGTCGCCGTCACGGGCGAACTGGCCCGCAACCTCATCGTGCGATCGCTCGACGGTGAGAAGAACGAACTGCTGGGCGCCGTCCAGCGTGTGCCGGCCGACTCGGAAGAGGGCCGCAGAGTGCGTGTACGCCTGCGGGATCTGGATGCCGAGCGTCAGCGCCTGCTGAACGAGCAGTAGCCAACGGGAGGGGTTACCGGCAGGATGAACCCATGCCCCGTCGCACAGATCCCGACGTCGCGATCCGGTGCTCCGACATCAGCGTCGCGTACGCCGGCGGCGCCCGGGCCGTCGACGGCGTCTCGTTCACCCTGCCACACGCGGGCTCCCTGGCTCTCATGGGCCCGACCGGGGCCGGAAAATCGAGCCTGGCCGCCGTGCTCGCCGGCTCCGAGGACCACCGACTGGCCGTCGTAGGGGGATCGGCGGACGTTCTCGGCATCCCCGTTCGCCGCCCCGGACGCGCGCACCGTCAGCTGGTCTACCAGGTCGGCTATCTCGCGCAGGGCGCGGGCGCCCGGCTGCCGGCGCGGATGACGGTGAACGACGTGATCGGCGAGCCCATCACGAGCCGCGATCGCCGCGTCAACGCCCGCGCCCTCGCCGTGCGGATCGCCACGCTGCTCGACGAGATGCAGCTGCCTCTGGGCGCGGCCGCCAAGTTCCCCTACGAATTGAGCGCCGGCATGCGGCAGAGGGTGGCTCTCGCGCGTGCACTGGTTCTGCAGCCCCGCATCCTCATCGCCGACGACCCGCTCACCGCCCTCGATCCGGGGGTGCGCCACGTCGTCTACGACGCGATCGTGGCGCGCAGCCTGGCGCACGGGATGTCGGCGCTGATCGTCACGAACGACGCCGATCTCGTGCGGGAGCTGAACGCCGATGTCGTCGTGCTGCACGGCGGTCATGTCGTCGCTCAGGGACAGGGCGCGCAGCTCATGTGGACGCCGAGCGCGGAGGGTGAGCACCGTTCCCTCGCCTCCTGAGCCCGGTGCTTTCGCTCGTCGGCACGGTGCCCTCGCGTCGTGAGCACGGCTCGGCGTTTGCTAAGCTAGTCGGGTTGCCTGCTCCGGCAGGCATAATCCTCGGTAGCTCAATTGGCAGAGCAGCCGGCTGTTAACCGGCAGGTTCTTGGTTCGAGTCCAAGCCGGGGAGCGAACGGCCCTGGACTCCACTCCGGGGCCGTTCTTCATTTCTTATCGAACGTCCTTCTGCACTCCCCGGTCGAACGTGCTTCGACTCGCGCTCACGCGTCGATGTCGTCCACTCCGGGGGTCCAGGCGGCACCAGGACGGCCCCAGCCGCGCTTGCGCGCGATCTTCTGCACCGTCTTCCAGTCGGAGTCGTCCAGGCGATCGATGTAGAGCACGCCGTCCAGGTGGTCGAACTCGTGCTGCATGATCCGCGCGCGCCAGCCGTCGGCCTCGATGCGCACCGCGGCCCCGTCGAGGTCGATGCCCGTCACCAGCACCCGTTCGGATCGGCGAAGAGGAAACCGCTCGCCCGGAAACGAGAGACACCCCTCCGACTCGTCGTCCGGATCCGGATCGCCCGGCACGAGGGGAGCGATCCACAGCTCGGGGTTGATCAGCACACCGCGCCAGGGGCGACCGTCGTCATCGGGGTAGCTGTAGGTGTAGATGCGCAGACCTACGCCCACCTGAGGCGCCGCGAGGCCGACGCCGGGCGCGGCATCCATCGTCTCGAACATGTCCGAGACGAGCGTGCGCACCTCGTCGGTGATCTCATACACGGGTGCCGCCGGTGCGTGCAGGACAGGGTCTCCCATGATGCGAATCGGCAGAACGGCCACGCCTTGAGCCTAGCCCGAGGGGCCTGCAGGTAGTGTCGAGGGGTGATGTTCGAGGCGACCGGAGTAGTCGAAGACGTGAGCGATCACCTCGTCGGCGTGTTCCAGAATCCAGGACTGCTGCTGGGCATACCACTTGCCCTGGCGGGTGCCGTCTTCATGTCGTTCGGCGCTCAGTACCAGCACCGCGGGGTCGCCAAGGTCGAAAGGCTGAGCGGTCAGAACGGTGCATCCGGACTGACGGGCACGCAGCTCAAGCACCTCATCACCCGCCCCTCCTGGGTGGTGGGGACGCTCATGCTCGGCATGGCGATCATCTGCCAGCTGGGGGCCCTCGCCGTCGCGCCGCTGATCGTCGTTCAGCCCCTCGGTGCGATGGCGCTCGTGATCACCACCCTGCTCAATGCTCGCGTGAGCGGTCACACACCGACCCGCAAGTCTCTGACGGCGATCGCCGCGTGCGTCGGGGGCATCTTCTTCTTCGTGGCGGTCGCGGCCTTCTTCGCCACCGAGAACGACGTCACCGAGCGGCAGCTCCTCATCATCCTGAGCATCCTCGCGGTGGTGATGGTGGCCCTTGCGCTGATGTGGTTCTTCCTGCGCAAGCGCATGGGGGCGCTGTTCTACATCCTCGGCGCCGGGATCATCTACGGCTTCGTGGCGACCCTGGCGAAGGTCGTCATCAAACGTGTGCAGGCGGGCGACTTCGAGTGGCTCACGCTCGTGTGCCTGGTCGCACTGCTTTTGGGCACCGCGGCCGGCGCGTACTTCGTGCAGACGGCGTATTCATCCGGCCCGCCCGATCTGGTCATCGCCGGCCTCACGGTGGTCGACCCGATGGTGGCCGTGCTCATCGGTGTGATCGTGCTGGGAGAGGCCGCTGCCGCGCCGCTCTGGGCCGTCATCGGCTTCGTCGTCTTCGGGGCGGTCGCCGTGTGGGGCGTCATCCAGCTCGCGCGGTTCCACCCGCAGATCGTCAGCGACAGCAAGGGGCTGCCGATCTCGCGGGGCAGCGGGCCCCTCCCGCCCACCGAGCCGCCCGTCTAGCCGTTGCGGCTCGGAAGCTCTATCACCACGGGCCCGCCATCGAGATCGCCCCCGTCGCCGGGCGTCGGCGCCGGGGCCGGCAGCTCGACCTGTGCCTCCCACTGCGCGTGGGCCTCCTCGGCACTCGGACGCCAGATCGCATCCATGCCACCGGCGATGCCGCTCAGTGAACCGCCGGCGCCGCGCTTCTGGCGACGACGGGCGTCGCGCAGCAACGCGGGCATCGCGGATGCGCCCGCCACGCCGAGCGCGGCCACAACGCCCAGACCGATCCACCCCGACACGTCCATAACGTCATTCTCGCACCCGCGGCTGGCGGTAGGCTCGTAGACCGAAAGGGGCGGTGGCCAAGCTGGTCAAGGCAGCGGGCTCATAACCCGACGATCGTGGGTTCAAGTCCCACCCGCCCCACCGAATCACACGCTTGTCATTCCGCCGGTCCATAGGCGATAATGCAGGTACAACAGCACATCGCCGCACTCCGCGGACCAGGTCGTAGGGGAAGACGCACCTGACGAAACGGAGAGATCATGGCGACACCATCAGCGCGCGGAGTGATCTTCATTCACTCGGCGCCGCGAGCGTTGTGCCCCCACCTCGAGTGGGCTGTCGGGCGCGCCCTCGGGCGCGCGGTCAACTTCGAGTGGGCCGACCAGCCCGTGCTCGGCGGCGCCAAGCGCACCGAGTTCTACTGGGAGGGCAGGGCGGGAACCGGCGCTGCGCTCGCCACCTCCATGCGCGGGTGGGAGCACCTGCGGTTCGAGGTGACGGAGGACCCCACTCCTCGCAGTGACGGCGGACGCTGGCTGCACACGCCGGGGCTCGGCATCCACTACGCCCAGACCGATTCGGCCGGGAACGTCGTGATCGGCGAGGACCGCATCCGCTACGCGATGGAGGTCGCGGCCGGTGACGCCGTCGAACTCCAGCGCGAGTTGTCCGTCGCGCTCGGCGCCGCGTGGGACGAAGAGCTCGAGGCATTCCGCCATGCGAGCGATGACGCCCCCGTCGTCTGGCTGCACAAGGTCGGCTGACCGGATGTCTCCCAAGCTCGGTCCCCGAGCTTGTCGAGGGGCCAGGCGGCGAGGCGCCACTACCGGCAATCGGAGGAAGATCGCCCGGGGGCTGGGAACGCGAATCGCCGCCTGACACGAAGACGCCCCCGTTCCCGAAGTATGTCGAGGGAACGGGGGCGTCTTCGCGTGTCCGGACGCTGCCAGGCACCGGATGCCGGTGGCTACACGCTCGCGAACGCCGCCACGGCGTTGTGTCCGCCGAATCCGAACGAGTTGCTGATCGCCAGCACATCGCCCTCGGGCAGGGGCCGCGTCGTCGTCGCGACATCGAGCTGGATCTCGGGGTCCTGCTCGGTCAGGTTGATGGTCGGCGGCACCGTCCGCTCCGCGAGGGCGAGCACGGTGAACATCGCCTCGATGGCGCCCGCACCTCCAAGGAGGTGACCGGTCGATGCCTTCGTCGCCGTGACGACAATGTCGTCGAGGCCCTCGCCGAAGACCCGCCGCAGGGCGTTGTACTCCGCGATGTCGCCGACGGGCGTGCTCGTGGCGTGGGCGTTGACATGGCGCACATCACCGAGGTCCCGGCCCGAGCGCTCGACAGCCTGCCGCATCGCGCGAGCCGCGGCGGAACCCTCGGGGTCCGGAGCGGTGATGTGGTAGGCGTCGCTCGTGACCGCGCCACCGAGCACCTCGGCGTAGATCCGGGCGCCGCGGGCGACGGCGTGCTCGTAGGTCTCGAGCACGAGCGCGGCAGCGCCCTCGCCGAGCACGAAGCCGTCGCGACTGACGTCGTAGGGGCGCGATGCCGTGGCGGGCTCATCGTTGCGGCGGGACAGCGCCTGCATCGCGGCGAAGGACGCCACGGGGAGCGGGTTGATCGCCGCCTCGGAGCCGCCGGCGAGGATGACGTCGGCGTAGCCGAGCCGGAGGTGCTCGTACGCGTTCACGATCGACTCGGTGCTGGAGGCGCAGGCC
Source organism: Micromonospora sp. DT81.3 (assembly GCF_049847225.1). NCBI lineage: Bacteria > Bacillati > Actinomycetota > Actinomycetes > Micromonosporales > Micromonosporaceae > Micromonospora > Micromonospora sp. DT81.3. The sequence goes on along the minus strand of NZ_JBNCNY010000004.1, from coordinate 236,325 downwards.
GAGACGACGGTGCGGATGCCGGCACGCGCGCCGAGATCCATTCCGATCGCAGCGGCGGGCCCGTTCGGCATGAGCATGGGAACGGTCATGGGCAGCACGCGGCGGGGGCCGCGCTCGCGCAGCGTGTCGTAGGCGTCGAGCAGCGTCCAGACACCGCCGATGCCCGTGGCCCAGTCGACGGCCAGCCGCTCGGGCTCCACCTCGGGAGCCCCGGCATCCTGCCACGCCGCACGGCCCGCGATGAGGGCGAACTGGCTGGAGGGGTCGAGTCGCTTCGTCTCCACGCGTTCGAGCACGTCGGCCGACGGCACGGCCGCCGACGCGGCGAAGGTCACCGGCAGCTGGTGCCTCGCGACCCATTCGTACTCGAGGGTGCGAGCTCCGGACGCACCGGCGAGGAGGTTCTGCCAGGTCTCCTGGGCGGTGCCTCCGAGCGGTGTGGTCGCACCGATTCCGGTCACGACAATGCGCTTGGTCATATGGGGGATTCCTTACCCTGTGAGGCAGGGATGCCACGACGCGTTCGAAGACGCGGTCGTGGCATCCCGAACTCCTACGCCTGGTTGGAGGTGATGAAGGTGACGGCGTCGCCGACGGTCTTGAGGTTCTTGACCTCATCGTCGGGAATCGTCACGCCGAACTTCTCCTCGGCGTTGACGACGATCGTCATCATCGAGATCGAGTCGATGTCCAGGTCGTCGGTGAACGACTTCTCGGACGCGACCTCGTCGGCCGAGATTCCGGTCTCGTCGGTGATGAGCTCGGCAAGGCCTGCGAGCACCTCGTCATCGGTGAATGCCATGGGTTCTCCTATTCGTTGGGGTCAAGGCGGTCCGGGTGAAGACCGCGTTCAGTCTAGGGTCGGGGTTCGCCGCCTCAGGGCAGCACCACGACCTGCGCGCCGAAGACCAGTCCGGCTCCGAAGCCGATCTGGAGCGCGAGCCCGCCGCTGAGCTCGGGATTCTCCTGCAGCAGACGATGGGTGGCGAGCGGGATCGATGCGGCCGACGTGTTGCCGGTCGTCTCGATGTCCCGTCCGACCTTGACGGTGTCCGGAAGCTTCAGCTGCTTGGCGAATTCGTCGATGATGCGCATGTTGGCCTGGTGCGGGATGAACGCCGCCAGGTCGGATGCCTGGATGCCGGCCACCGAGAGGGCCTCCTTGGCCACCTTTGCCATCTCCCACACCGCCCAGCGGAAGACCGTCGGCCCCTCCTGGCGGAGCGTGGGCCACGGCACCTCGCCGTCGCGGAACTGGGTGAGAGTGCCGTTCATGCCGACCGCATCGGCCTTCGAGCCGTCGGAGCCCCACACCGTCTCCGAGATGCCGGGGAACTCGCTCGGCCCGATGAGAGCCGCCCCCGCGCCGTCGCCGAGCAGGAAGGAGATGCTGCGGTCGGTGGGGTCGACGATGTCGGACAGCTTCTCGGTGCCGATGACGAGCGCGTACTGAGCCGCGCCACCACGGATCAGGGCGTCCGCCTGCGCGACCGCGTAGGCGTATCCGGCGCACGCGGCGTTGACGTCGTAGGCGGCGGCCGGATTGGCGCCGACTCGATCGGCGACGATGGCGGAGACGGAAGGCGTCTGCTTCGGGTTGCTCACCGTGGCCACGATCACCAGGTCGATCAGCGCCGGGTCTATATCGGCCGTCGCGATCGCTTCCGCCGCGGCCTCGGTGGCGAGATCGATGGCGTCCGTCTCCGGGACCGCGCGCGTGCGCGTGATGATGCCCGTCCGCTGGCGGATCCACTCGTCGCTCGAGTCGATGGGACCGATCAGGTCGTCATTCGGGACGCTGAGCTCGCCGCGGGCGGCGCCGTACGAGTAGACCCTCGTGTGGGCGGGACCGGTCGGCTGCCTGAGTGTGGGTGTCATGCGGCGTCTCCCTGGAGCAACGATGCGGCCGCCTCGAGGTCGTCGGGCGTCTTGATGGCCACACTCGGCACGCCCCGCAGGGCGCGCTTGGCGAGACCGGTGAGTGCGCCGGCCGGCGCGAGTTCGATGATGCCGGTCACGCCGTGTTGCGCGAACGACGTCATGCAGAGGTCCCAGCGGACCGGGGACGCGACCTGGCCGACGAGCAGTTCGAGGGCCTGCGTTCCGCTGTGCACGATCGTGCCGTCGCGGTTGGTCCAGAGAGTGACACCGGGGTCCGAGACAGTGCGGTCGCTCGCCAGGCCGTCCACCGCGTTCTGCAGCGCGTCGCGGGCGGGCGCCATGTAGTGCGTGTGGAACGCCCCTGCGACCTGGAGGGGGATCACGCGTGCGCCGCGCGGGGCATCCGCGGCCAGGGCGGCGAGGGCGTCGAGCGCCCCGGCCACGACGAGCTGCCCTCCGCCGTTGTAGTTGGCGGGCGAGAGGCCGTGCTCCTCGATCTTCGCGAGCACCTCGGCCTCATCGCCGCCGACGACGGCGCTCATTCCGGTGCTGACCTGTGCCGCGGCCTCGGCCATCGCGCGACCGCGGACGCCGACGAGGCGCATGCCGCTCTCGGCATCCAACACCCCCGTCGCGATCAGCGCGGCGATCTCGCCGACCGAATGGCCGGCCACGCCGCCGGCCCCGCCCTTGGAGGCGCCGAGGGCCTCCCAGGCCAGGACGCTGGCTGCGACGATCAGCGGCTGCGCCACGCTCGTGTCGCGGATCGCGTCGGCATCCGAGACGGTGCCGTGGGCGACGAGGTCGACCTCGGCGGCGTCCGAGAACTGCTCGAGCCGTGCGCGCACGCCCTCGAGCTCAAGCCACGGGTTGAGGAATCCGGGGGTCTGGGATCCCTGACCCGGGCATACGACGACGATCACTTTCCCAGTCTGCCAACGATCGCGCGCCCGTGCTGGCTCAACCCTTACAAGAATCGCGGAAAGCTTTGTGCGCGCCCGACAGCGTCGGCCCGCGGCGATGTCAGGCGGTGCCTCCCGCGGCGGTCAACGACCGTGGCGGGGGATCGCCGCCCGCCGACGCGCGGCATCGCTGGTGCCGATCGAGCCGAGGATCAGCGCCGTCTGCAGGATGAGCGCTTCGCGCGGGCCCGTGGCATCCCACCCGATGACTTCGGACACCCGCTTGAGGCGGTAGCGAACCGTGTTCGGGTGCACGAAGAGCTCCCGCGCCGTCGCCTCGAGCGAGCGCCCGTTGTCGAGGTAGCTCCAGAGCGTCGTGACGAGATCGCTCGAGTGCGCCTGCAGCGGGCGGTAGATGCGCTCCACCAGCGTCTGCTTGGCGAGCGGGTCTCCCGCGAGTGCGCGCTCCGGGAGCAGGTCATCGGCCTCGACCGGTCGCGGGGCACCGCGCCAGGCGCGTGCGACCGCGAAGCCGGCGAGGGATGCCCTCGCGCTCGAGCTCGCGTCGACGAGGGCCGGCACCGGCGGCCCGAGGACGAGGTACCCCGGCCCGAACCCCGACTCGAGCTGCCTGCCGATGTCCAGGAACGGCAGCTCGGGACCGGGGTCCTCCGCCGTGCGTCCGGGCAGCTGAGCGCGGCCGATCACGAGCACGAGCCGGGAGCCCTGCACACCGATCAGCACATCGACGCCGAGCTTGCGGGCCGTGCGCCGCAGGTGATCGACGTCGAACTGGGGAGGGGTCGTCCCCACGAGCACGCACACCTCGCCGTGGCCGTGCCACCCGAGCGCCGCGATCCGGCTGGGAAGCTCCTCGTCGGCCTCGCCGGTGAGGATCGAGTCCACGACCAGGGCCTCGAGCCGCGCGTCCCACAGGCCACGCGCCTCCGCGGCCCTGGCGTAGACATCCGCCGCGGCGAAGGCCACCTCGCGGGAGTACAGCAGGATCGCTTCGCGAAGATCCTCGCCCTTTCCGACGAGCCGCTCCTCTGTGACCTCCACGGTGACGCGGATGAGCTGCAGGGTCTGCGTCAGGCTGACGCTGCGCAGCAGCTCACGGGGCGCTGCCGCGAAGATGTCGGCCGCGATCCACGGGGTCGACGCGGGGTCGTCGTACCACTGGATGAACGACGTGATGCCGGCCTGCGCCACGAGCCCGACCGCCGACCGGCGGCCAGGGGGCATCTCGGCATACCAGGGCAGCGAGTCCTCGAGCCGCTTGGTCGTCACCGTCGCGAGGTCGCCCGAGATCCGGCGCAGCCACGCCAAGGTCTCGACCTTGTCCGCGGGCGACTTCCCACCGCGGCCGCGCGGGCCGGCGGGACCCGTCGCTCGGGCGCCCTCGCTGTGACCCTTGTCTACCTGCACCGGCGGAGTGGACATCCGCGCGTCAGCTCTCCCCGCCCGCGTTGCCCGAAGTGCCCGCCGTGACGTCGTACAGGCGGTACTTCTCGATCGCCTGCGCGGAGAGCGAGCGGTCGACGGCGCCTTCCTCCGCCAGCGCCTGCAGGGTGCGGACGACGACCGATGGTCCGTCGATCTTGAAGAATCGGCGGGCCGCGGGCCGCGTGTCGGAGAATCCGAAGCCGTCGGCGCCGAGCGTCGCGTAGCGCTGGGGCACCCAGGGCCGGATCTGGTCCTGCACCGCGTGCATGAAGTCGCTGACGGCCACGACGGGTCCCTGCGCCTCCTTGAGCTTGTCGGTGAGGTACGCGACGCGCGGCTCGTCGTTCGGGTACAGGAAGTTGTGCTCGTCGGCGGCGAGGCCGTCGCGGCGCAGCTCCGTCCACGAGGTGACCGACCAGACGTCCGCGCTCACGCCCCAGTCGTCCTTGAGCAGCTTCTGCGCCTCCAGCGCCCACGGCACACCCACCCCGGAGGCGAGCAGCTGGGCGCGCGGCCCGTCGCCCTCGCCGGTGGAGATGTGGTGGATGCCGCGGACGATGCCGTCGACATCCACGTTCTCCGGCTCGGCCGGCTGCACGAGCGGCTCGTTGTACACCGTCAGGTAGTACATGACGTTCGGGTCGGGGTGACCCGTGCCATCCGGTCCGGGGCCGTACATGCGCTCCAGGCCGGAGCGGACGATGTGCGCGATCTCGTAGCCGTACGCCGGGTCGTACGAGAGCGTCGCGGGGTTCGTCGAGGCCAGCAGGTGCGAGTGCCCGTCGGCGTGCTGCAGGCCCTCGCCCGTGAGCGTCGTGCGGCCTGCGGTGGCACCGATGATGAAGCCGCGCGCCATCTGGTCGCCCGCAGCCCACTGCGCGTCGCCGGTGCGCTGGAAGCCGAACATCGAGTAGAAGATGTAGACCGGGATCAGCGGTTCGCCGTGGGTCGAGTACGACGTGCCCACGCCCGTGAACGCAGCCACGGCACCCGCCTCGTTGATGCCGACGTGCAGGATCTGCCCCTGGGGGCTCTCCTTGTAGGCGAGCAGCAGCTCGCGGTCGACGGACGTGTAGTGCTGGCCGTTGGGGTTGTAGATCTTCGCCGTCGGGAAGAACGCGTCCATTCCGAAGGTGCGCGCCTCATCGGGGATGATCGGCACGATGCGGTGACCGAAGTCCTTGGAGCGCAGCAGGTCCTTCAGCAGCCGGACGAACGCCATGGTCGTGGCGATCTCCTGTGTTCCGGAGCCCTTCTTGGGCTGCGCGTACGCGGCGTCGCCCGGAAGCTGCAGGCCCACGTGGGTGGACCGGCGCTCCGGGACGAAGCCGCCGAGGGCGCGGCGCCTCTCCAGGAGGTACTGGATGCTCTCGTCCTGGGGACCCGGGTTGAAGTACGGCGGCAGGTAGGGGTTCTCCTCGAGCTGGCCGTCGCTGATCGGGATGTGCATCGCGTCGCGGAACAGCTTCAGGTCATCGAGGGTCATCTTCTTCATCTGGTGCGTCGCGTTGCGCCCCTCGAAGTGCGGACCCAGGCCGTAGCCCTTGATCGTCTTGGCGATGATGACGGTCGGCTGTCCCTTGTGCTCGACCGCCGCCTTGTAGGCGGCGTACACCTTGCGGTAGTCGTGGCCGCCGCGCTTGAGACCCCAGATCTGCTCGTCGGAGTAGTCCTTGACGAGCGCGGCGGTTCGTTCGTCGCGACCGAAGAAGTTCTCGCGCACGTAGGCGCCGCTCTCGGTCTTGAACGTCTGGTAGTCCCCATCCGGGGTGACGTTCATGAGGTTGAGCAGCGCGCCGTCGGTGTCGCGAGCAAGCAGTTCGTCCCATTCGCGGCCCCAGACGACCTTGATGACGTTCCACCCGGCGCCCCGGAAGAAGCTTTCGAGCTCCTGGATGATCTTGCCGTTGCCGCGGACCGGGCCGTCGAGACGCTGGAGGTTGGCGTTCACGACGAACGTGAGGTTGTCCAGGCCCTCGTTCGCGGCGACCTGCAGCTGTCCGCGGCTCTCGACCTCGTCCATCTCACCGTCGCCGAGGAAGGCCCAGACGTGCGAGTCGCCGACGTCCTTGATGCCCCGGTTGCCGAGGTACTTGTTCGTCATCGCCTGGTAGATGGCGTTGATCGGGCCGAGCCCCATCGACACCGTCGGGAACTGCCAGAAATCCGGCATGAGGCGGGGATGGGGATACGAGGGGATGCCGTTCGGCGCGGCCGACTTCTCCTGACGGAAGCCGTCGAGCTGCGCCTCCGTCAGGCGGCCCTCGAGGAAGGCGCGCGCATACGTGCCGGGGGAGGCGTGCCCCTGAATGAAGATCTGGTCGCCGCCGCTCGGGTGGTCGGCGCCGCGGAAGAAGTGGTTGAAGCCGACCTCGTACAGCGCGGCCGACGAGGCGTACGTCGAGATGTGGCCGCCGACGCCGATGCCCGGGCGCTGGGCACGGTGCACCGTGACCGCGGCGTTCCACCGGATCCACGCGCGGTAGCGGCGCTCGATCTCCTCGTCGCCGGGGAACTCCGGCTCGTTCTCTGGCGCGATCGTGTTGATGTAGTCCGTGGTGGGAACCATCGGCACGCCGAGGTGCAGATCCTTCGAGCGCTTCAGCAGGCTCAGCATGATCTCGCGCCCGCGGGCGTGACCCTTCGCCGCGACCAACTGGTCGAGGGACTCCTGCCACTCGCCGGTCTCATCGGGATCGCTGTCGAGCTGGCCCTGAGAATACGGATCCTGGTCGTGAACGGTCACGCGCGGCCTTTCGTCGGTTTTTCTGGCAGATCGTGCCAGGGAATCACTCTGGGAGCACGGGCGGCTTGTCGGCCGTGCACAACGCACCCTCTTCAAGCCTATCCATTTCGAGCGCGTGCGGTGCTCTCCCGACGGCGCGCGCACCCTCGCCTAGACTGAACGCGCACGGGCCTTTAGCTCAGCTGGTAGAGCGCCACGTTTACACCGTGGATGTCGTCGGTTCGATCCCGGCAGGGCCCACCACGATCCACCCCGCCGCGCGCTCCGGGGGGCGGGGGATTAGGTTGGTGGGGTGAATGCCAGCCCCGCAGACCAGCGCGCTCTCCTCGACGTGGCCGATTTGGACCGGCGCGCCCGGCGCGCCGAGGCATCCCGTCGCACTCCGCCCCAGGCGGCCCGCATCGGGGAGCTCACGGCGCAGCGCACGCTGCAGGCGCACGAGCTCGCGCTCCGGTCGGGCGTGCGCGACGACGCGCAGGTCGAACTGTCCCGTCTGGAGTCCGACGTCGCGGTGGCCGAGGCGCGCCGCGCGCGGGACGCCGCAAGGCTCGCCGCCAGCTCCAACTCGAAGGACGCGCAGGCGCTCGAGCACGAACTGGCGAGCCTCAAGAAGCGCCTGAGCGACCTGGAGGACGCCGAGCTGGACGTCATGGAGCGCCTGGAGCAGGCCGAGGCCGCGGTGGCGGCGCAGCAGGCGGTCATCGACGAGACGAACGCCGAGGGGTCCCGTCTCTCCGCCGAGGCGAAGGCCGTCGTCGCGGAGGCGACCGCCGAGCTGGAGCGCATCGCCCGCGACCGCGCAGCGATCGTCGCCTCGCTCCCGGCCGACCTGGTGGGGTACTACGAGAAGGTCGCGCTCCGGAGCCCGGGCGCGGCGCTCTTCACCCGCGGCACGTGCGAGGGCTGCCGCATGGTGCTCTCCGGCACCGATCTGCAGGCGCTGCGCAACGCGCCCGAGGACCGCATCGTGACGTGCCCCGAGTGCGGCTGCATCCTGGTGCGCACGGAGGAGTCGGGACTGTGACCGGGAGGCTCATCGTCGAGGCCGACGGCGGCTCCCGCGGCAATCCGGGCATCGCCGCCGGCGGCGCGGTCGTGATCGACGCGGAGTCGGGCGAGGTTCTGACCGAGCTGGGTGTCTACGTCGGCATTGCCAGCAATAACGTGGCCGAGTACAACGGGATGATTGCGGGCCTGGAGGCTGCGCTGGAGCGCGACGCCGAGGCATCCGTCCACGTGCGCCTGGATTCGAAGCTCGTGGTGGAGCAGATGACGGGCCGCTGGAAGGTCAAGCACCCCGACATGCAGGTGCTGGCGCGCAGGGCCCAGCAGCTCATCGCCGGCCGTGCGGTCACCTTCGAGTGGGTGCCTCGCCTCTCGAACAAGCGGGCGGATGCCGCGGCGAACGAGTCCATGGATCGGCGCGAGAGCTTCCGCCGTGACCTCCAGCCGTCGCGCTGAGCCCGCCCCCGCCTGGATCGTGCTCGGGCGGGTCACCGGGGTTCTCGTTGGAGCGGTGCTGCTGGATGCGGACTCCCACGAGCTCGCGCGCATCGACGTTCCGGCATCCGGGCTGGCGGAATGGGTCGCGGCTCGCGAGCGCGACGGAGCACCGCGCTGGGTGTGGAGCGACACCCCCACCTGGTACGGACCGCTGCTGGAGGCAGGGGTGCGGGTCGCGCGGTGCCACGACCTGCGGCTGTGCCATGCGATCCTCCGGGACAGCGCCTACGTCCGATCCGCGGAGCCCCTTCGAGCAGCGCGGGAGTGGGACGCCCCATCGGCCGACCTGACCCCTGGTGAAGACACGCTCTTCGAGGTCGCGGACGCCGGCGGACCGACGGGCGCGCCCGACGGACTCGACGCCGCCATGACCGAGTTCCCCCGGCAGCGCGCCGCCCTGGCATCGAGTGACCAGGACGCACGCCTGCGGCTCCTGCTGGCCGCCGAGTCGGCCGGTGCGCTGATCGCGTCCGAGCTGCGCTCGGCGGGTGTGCCGTGGGACGCCGCAGCCCACGATGCGATCCTCACCGACATCCTCGGCGCACGCCCCGTGGGCGGCGGCAATCCGGCCGAACTCGAACGAACCGGGCAGGCGGTGCGCGAGGCGCTCGGCGACCCGGCCCTCAGCCTGGACTCGCAGCCCAAGCTCATGAGGGCGCTGCACCGCTCCGGCATCCTGGTCGAATCGACGAGTCGCTGGGAGCTCGCCCAGCACGACCACCCGGCGATCGAGCCGCTGCTCGCGTACAAGAAGCTGTCCCGCCTCAACTCAGCCAACGGGTGGACGTGGCTCTCGACATGGGTGCACGACGGTCGCTTCCGCCCCGTCTACGTACCAGGCGGCGTGGTCACGGGGCGGTGGGCGTCTTCCGGTGGGGGAGCCCTGCAGCTTCCTCGGCAGCTGCGTGCCGCCGTGAGCGCCGACCCGGGTTGGACACTCATCGTCGCCGACGTGGCTCAGCTCGAGCCGCGGGTGCTCGCCGGCATGGCGAGCGATACGGCGATGGCGGATGCCGCGCGCGGGCGCGACCTTTATGCCGGGATCGTCGAGCGCGGCGCCGTGGCAACGCGCGCCGAGGCGAAGGTGGCGATGCTCGGCGCGATGTACGGAGCGACCACCGGCAGCAGCGGCCGGCTGGTGCCCCGGCTCCGCTCGATCTTCCCTCGGGCGATGGCCCTCGTGGATCAGGCGGCGCGCACGGGGGAGGACGGTGGCATCGTCACCACCTGGCTCGGGCGCAGCTCGCCGCCGCCGTCGCCTGGGTGGCGAGAGGCGCAGTCGCGAGCCGGCGACCACGCGGCGCTGCCGGCCGATGAGCGCCGGGCTCGCCAGAGCGCTCGTGATCGCGGTCGGTTCACCCGCAACTTCGTCGTGCAGGGCACGGCGGCGGAGTGGTCGCTCGCCTGGATGGCCGAGATCCGGAGGCGCCTCGACGCCCTCGGTGAAGTGGGCGAGGGGACTGCCGCCCCTCGCTCGGGCCCGGCGTTCGGCCGGAGGCCGCACCTCGCGTTCTTCCTGCACGACGAGGTCATCCTGCACGTCCCGCTCGAGCTGGCGGATGCCGCGGCCGACGCGGTGCGCGATGCCGCCGCATCCGCATCTCGGCTGCTCTTCGGCGACTTCCCCTTGGATTTCCCCCTCGAGCTGCACATCGCCGAGACGGCCGAGAAGACCTGAAGCGGGCGCCCGGCGCCGCTCGATAGAATGAGACCGCGAATGGGTCGGCTGGACGGTCACGTCGCGCGCGGTTCGCCGCACGCGCCGAGGAACGTCCGGGCTCCACAGGGCAGGGCGGTGGGTAACTCCCACCCGGAGTGATCCGCGAGACAGTGCCACAGAGAAGAGACCGCCGGGGTTCGCCCCGGTAAGGGTGAAACGGTGGTGTAAGAGACCACCAGGGGTCGCGGTGACGCGACTCGCTGGGTAAACCTCGCCCGGAGCAAGGTCAGACAGGGGATGTTGACGTGGCCCGCCGAGTCCCCGGGTAGGCCGCTGGAGCGGCACGGCAACGTGTCGCCGAGATAGATGACCGTCCACGGGGCTTCGCCCCCGGACAGAACCCGGCGTACAGGCCGGCCCATTCGCCCTTTCTCACCATCCCGCTGCGCGGGCGGGCGGGGAACTCAGCTCGCTGCAACCACCGCAGGCGGGCCGTCTGCCGCCAGGCTCGCGGCGCCGATGATCCCCGACGAGTTGCGGTGCACCGCGGGAACGATCGGCGTGCGCAGCTTCAGCAACGGCAGGAACCTCTCCGGGTGCTTGGAGACCCCGCCGCCCACGACGAAGAGGTCGGGAGAGAAGAGGAACTCGATGTAGGAGTAGTACCACTGCAGGCGCTCGGTCCAGTCGCCCCATGACAGCTTCTCGCGCTCCATCGCGGAGTAGGCGGCGTATGACTCGGCGTCGCCGCCGTGCTTGGCGCGCTGCACATGCCCCAGCTCGGAGTTCGGGATCAGGACGCCGTCGTAGATCATCGCGGACCCGATGCCGGTGCCGAGGGTGGTGAGGATCGTCAGGCCCGCTTGCCCCTCCGCCGCGCCGTGGCGGACTTCGGCGATGCCGGCGGCATCCGCATCGTTGACGAAGTGGATGCCCCGGCCCAGGCCGTCCTCGAAGAACTTCTCCGCCTCGAAATCGATCCACTTCTTCGACACGTTGGCCGCAGAGAGCGTGCGCCCGCCCTTGACGATCGCGGGGAACGCCACGCCGAGCGCCATGTCCGAATCCCCGACGCCCAGCGTGTCGAGCACCTCGCGGACGGCGGCCAGGACGGCCTTCGGCTCTGCCCCCTCGGGAGTCGACACGCGGATGCGGTCGCTCGAGAGCTTTCCCTGATCGAGGTCGACGATGCCGGCCTTGATGCCGGTCCCGCCGATGTCGACTCCGATTGCCTGTGTCGCACCCCGTGTCATGCCTCCACCATACCCAGGCGCGGCATCCGGGATCAGTAGGATCGAGACAGCCGAGCCGTTCGACGGGCTCAGGAATCGAAGGAGTCATCGTGACCCGTGACGACGAGAAGTACTGGTACAACTTCACGACCGGACAGGTCGAGAAGGGCTACGAGTCCCCGGCCATCGACAGGGCCGGTCCTTTCGACACCGAAGCCGAGGCCGCGCACGCGCCCGAGCTGCTGCGCGAGCGCTCACGCGCCTGGGCGGAAGAAGAGGCGCGCGAGAACTCGTGGGGCACCCCGCCGCAGACGGAACAGGACACTGACGGCAAGTAGTCTGAGACGTCACGGGCCGAAGGGAATCCAGGGAATCCATGGACAAGCAACGAGACTTCGTTCTGCGCACGATCGAGGAGCGGGGCGTCAAGTTCGTACGCCTGTGGTTCACCGACGTCATCGGCACGCTGAAGTCGGTGGCGATCGCCCCGGCAGAGGTCGAGGGGGCCTTCAGTGAGGGCCTCGGCTTCGACGGCTCCGCGATCGAAGGTCTCACGCGCAGCTACGAGTCCGACCTGCTCGCCCACCCCGACCCGACGACCTTCCAGACACTGCCGTGGCGCGGGGAGATCGACCCCACCGCGCGAATGTTCTGCGACATCACGACGCCTGACGGGCAGCCGGCGGTGGCCGATCCCCGGCACGTGCTGAAGAAGGCGCTGGCCAAGGCGGCGGATCGCGGGTTCACCTTCTACACCCACCCCGAGATCGAGTTCTACCTGCTCAAGTCATCCTCCTTCGGCGCGGAGGGACCGGAGCCCGTCGACTCCGCCGGCTACTTCGACAACGTGCCCGGCGGCACGGCCCACGACTTCCGGCGACGCTCGGTGCGCATGCTCGAAGACCTCGGGATCTCGGTGGAGTTCAGCCACCATGAGGGTGGACCAGGCCAGAACGAGATCGACCTGCGGTACGCCGACGCCCTGGCGACGGCCGACAACATCATGACCTTCCGCACGGTCATCAAGGAGGTGGCGATCGAGCAGGGCGTCTACGCGACGTTCATGCCGAAGCCCCTCGGCGGCAAGCCGGGCAGCGGCATGCACACCCACATGTCCCTCTTCGAAGGCGATGTGAACGCCTTCTACGAGGAGGGGGCCACCTACCAGCTCTCCAAGGTCGGGCGGCAGTTCATCGCCGGTCTGCTGCGGCACGCCAACGAGATCGCCGCGGTCACGAACCAATTCGTGAACTCCTACAAGCGGCTCTGGGGCGGCGACGAGGCGCCCAGCTTCATCACGTGGGGTCACAACAACCGGTCCGCGCTGGTGCGCGTGCCGCTCTACAAGCCCAATAAGGGCCAGTCGTCCCGCGTGGAGTACCGCGCGCTCGACTCCGCCGCGAATCCCTACCTCGCCTACGCACTGATGCTGGCGGCCGGCCTCAAGGGCATCGAAGAGGGCTACGAGCTGCCGCCGGAGGCGGAGGACAACGTCTGGTCGCTGACCGACGCCGAGCGCCGCGCGCTGGGCTACGCGCCGCTGCCTGCCAGCCTCGACCACGCCCTCGAGTACATGGAGGAGAGCGAGCTCGTCGCCGAGACGCTCGGCGAGCAGGTGTTCCAGTACGTGCTGCTCAACAAGCGGAGGGAGTGGCAGGAGTACCGCTCCCAGGTCACCCCCTTCGAGCTGAAGAGCAACCTCGAGATGCTCTGACCCGGCGATGACCGCCGATGTCCACGAACGACCGCTCCTCCGCGCTGACCGACCTTGCCCGGCTGGGGTTCAGCAGCCTCGGTGAGGCAGAGGCGCAGCTCACAGAGCTGGCCGAGACGACCGGGCTGCCCCGCGAGGTTCTGACCGCGGATGCCGCCACGGCGGGCGATCCTGACGCCGGTCTCAGGGGCATGGTGCGCGTTGCGCGCCGGGATGCCGATGCCGTCCGCGACGTGCTGGCCGATGACCTCAGCCGCCGGGCGGTGTGGGCGCTGCTCGGCGCCTCGACGGGCTTCGGCGACTTCTACCTGCGGCATCCGGAAGAACTCGCGCACCTGCGGGGCTCCGCCGGCGCCCTCCCATCGAGCGCGGAACTGATCGATGCACTGCTCGAGTCGGTGGGCGCCGTCGACGGGTTCGCCGAGAGCGGTGACGAATCGGCATGGTGCGCACTGCGCGTGCGCTACCGACGGCTCGTGGCCCAGATCGCCGTGTACGACCTGCTCAGCAGCGATCCCGTGGAGGCCGTCCGTGCCGTCTCGGCTCGGTTGGCGGATGCCGCCGGCGCGGCGCTGGAGGCGTCGCTCGCGGTCGCGCGGACGCGCATCTCCACGGGCGTCGCGGGGGCCGGTCTCTTCCCGCGCGAGGAGGTGGCGGCGGCACAGCTTGCGATCATCGGGATGGGCAAGACCGGAGCCCGTGAGCTCAACTACGTGAGCGATGTCGACGTCATCTTCGTCGGCGGGGCCGCGCCAGACAACGACACCGAACTGCCGGAGAGCAGGGTCATCGACATCGCGACGCGGCTGGCGGTGCAGACCATGCGCGGCATCTCGGGCGCGGAGATGGAGCCTGCGCTGTGGGAGGTCGACGCCAACCTGCGACCGGAGGGCAAGCAGGGCGCGCTCGTACGCACGCTGGACTCGCACCTGGCGTATTACGACCGCTGGGCGAAGAGCTGGGAGTTCCAGGCGCTTCTGAAGGCGCGCCCGATCGCCGGCGATGCCGAGCTCGGCGAGGCGTACGTCGATGCGGTGCAGCCGAAGATCTGGACCAGCGCCGCGCGCGAGAACTTCGTGGACAGCGTGCAGCGCATGCGGGAGCGGGTCACCGAGCACATCCCCACGGCGGACGTGCCCTACCAGTTGAAGCTCGGGCCGGGCGGCATCCGCGACATCGAGTTCACCGTGCAGCTGCTGCAGCTGGTGCACGGCCTCAGCGACGCCGGCATCCGTCAACGAGGGACGCTCGACGCCCTCGATGCGCTCGTGAGCGAGGGGTACATCGGCCGCAACGATGCCGCGATCTTCGCGCGGGACTATCGGACGCTGCGTCTTCTGGAGCACCGCCTGCAGCTCCAGGGACTCTCGCGCACGCACCTCATGCCCCGCACGCCGGATGGGCTCCGAGTGCTCGCGAGGGCGGCCGGCATCGCCGAGACCGGCCCCGACGTCTGGGCGCTGTGGGAGAGCGTGAAACGCGAGGTGCGCGAGATCCACGTGCGGCTCTTCTACCGGCCTCTCCTGTCCGTCGTCGCCTCGATGCCGGAGGAACAGCGTTCCCTCTCGACCGAGCAGGCCCACGACCGTCTGGCGGCCATCGGCTTCCGCGACCCCGCCGGGGCTCTGCGGCACATCGCCGCCCTCACGAGCGGCCTCAGCCGCAAGGCGACCATCCAGCGCCACCTGATGCCCGTGATGATCCAGTGGTTCGCGGACGGCGTGGATCCTGACTACGGGCTGCTGGCCTTCCGCCGCATCAGCGAGCGGCTCGGCAACATGCCGTGGTTCCTGCGGATGCTGCGGGACTCGTCGGCCGCCGGGGAGAGCCTGACGCGCGTGCTCTCCGGCTCGCGGTACATCGGCGAGCTGATGGAGTGGATCCCCGAATCGGTCGCGTGGCTCGACTCGGACGAGCACCTGCACCCCCGCAGCGGACGGGCGCTGCAGGAGGAAGCGCGGGCGATCCAGACGCGCCACGACACGATCGACGACGCGATGCGATCGGTGCGGGCGCTGCGCCGCCGGGAGCTGCTGCGCACGGCCATGGGGGGCCTCCTCGGCGTCCTCACGATCGAGCAGGTCGCGCAGGCGCTCACCACCATCACCGAGGTGACGATCCAGGCGACGCTGAGGGCGGTGTGGCGCTCGGTCGTCCCCGCCGCGGACGGCGCCCTCGACTTCGCGGTCATCGCGATGGGACGGTTCGGGGGAGCGGAGCTGGGCTTCGGCTCCGACGCCGACGTCATGTACGTCTACAACCCGAACGGCGTCGACCCGCAGCGGGCCCAGGAGCTGGCGCTCCTCGTGGTGTCCGAGCTGCGGCGGCACTCCGAAGACCACCGCCTGCCGCTCGAGCTCGATGCGGGTCTGCGACCGGAGGGCCGGAACGGGCCGCTGGCGCGGTCGCTCGAGGCGTACACCGAGTACTACCGTCGCTGGTCACTCTCCTGGGAGGCACAGGCGCTGCTGCGGGCCCGCGGGGTCGCGGGAAGCGTGAAGCTCATCCGCGCCTTCACCGAAGTCGCCGATGGGGTGCGCTACCCGGCCGTGGTCGACCCGCAGGGCCTTCGTGAGATCAAGCGCATCAAAGCACGCGTCGAGAACGAAAGACTCCCTCAGGGCGTCGAGCGGACACGGCACCTCAAGCTGGGGCCCGGCTCGCTCAGCGACGTGGAATGGCTCGTGCAGCTGTGGCAGCTTGAACACGGTCACGGCATCACCGGCCTCCGAACCACCTCGACGATGACCGCGCTCGTGGCGGCGGAGGACGCCGGGCTGGTGAGCGACACCGGTGCCCAGCGCCTGCGGGAGGCCTGGCGCCTGGCCAGCCGGCTGAGGTCCGCCAACACCCTGCTCACCGGACGCACCAGCGACGTCCTTCCCACCGATCGCCGCCAGCTGGACGGCATCGGGCGGCTGCTCGGGTACCCGCCGCGCTCCGCGACGGAGGTCGAGGCGGATTACCTGGGCGCCACCCGCCGGGCACGCCGGGTCTTCGAGCAGCTCTTCTACGGGTAGCACGTACCGGGATCACACGACGAAGAGGGCCACGGTCGCCCGCGGCCCTCTTCGTGCGTCGTGCGTCAGACCCCGAAGTACAGCTCGTACTCGAAGGGGTGCGGGCGCTGAGCGAGCGGCTTGATCTCGTTCTCGACCTTGTACTCGATCCACGTGTCGATGAGCTCCTGCGTGAACACGCCGCCCTCGAGGAGGAACTGGTGGTCGGCCGCGAGGGCGTCGAGCGAGTCCTGCAGGGAGTTCGGGACCTGAGGGATGTTCTTCGCCTCCTCGGGGGGAAGCTCGTACAGGTCCTTGTCCACGGGCTCGTGCGGCTCGATGCGGTTCTTGATGCCATCGAGACCGGCCATGAGCTGCGCGGCGAAGGCCAGGTAGGGGTTGCCCGAGGCGTCGGGAGCGCGGAACTCGATGCGCTTGGCCTTGGGGTTGGTGCCCGTGATGGGGATGCGGATGGCCGCGGAGCGGTTGCCGGCCGAGTACACCAGGTTGACCGGGGCCTCGAAGCCCTTGACCAGGCGGTGGTAGCTGTTCAGCGTCGGGTTCGTGAATGCGAGCACGGCGGGCGCGTGCGCCAGCAGGCCGCCGATGTACCAGCGAGCGACATCCGAGAGTCCGCCGTAGCCGGCCTCGTCGTAGAAGAGGGGCTTGCCGTCGAGCCACAGCGACTGGTGCGTGTGCATGCCGGAGCCGTTGTCGCCGAAGAGCGGCTTGGGCATGAACGTCGCGACCTTGCCCCACTCGAGCGACGTGTTCTTGACGATGTACTTGAACTTCAGGATGTCATCGGCCGCGTGCACCATGGTGTCGAAGCGGTAGTTGATCTCGGCCTGGCCGCCGGTGCCCACCTCGTGGTGCGCGCGCTCGAGGATGAGTCCCGCCTCGATGAGCTTGAGGCTGATGTCGTCACGAAGGTCGGCCTGCTTGTCGACCGGGCTGACCGGGAAGTAGCCGCCCTTGTAGGGAGTCTTGTTGGCGAGGTTTCCGCCCTCCTCCTCGCGACCGGTGTTCCAGGCGCCCTCTTCGGAGTCCACGGAGTAGAAGCTCTGGTTCTGCGTGACGGAGTAGCGCACGTCGTCGAAGATGTAGAACTCGGCCTCGGGCGCGAAGAACGCGGTGTCGGCGATGCCGGTCGAGGCGAGGTACTTCTCCGCCTTCTTGGCGACCTGACGCGGATCCTTCGAGTAGATCTCGCCGTTGCGCGGGTTGTAGATGTCGAACACCATGATGAGCGTCTTGTGCTCGCGGAAGGGGTCGACGTACGCCGTCGTCACGTCCGGAATCAGCTGCATGTCGGACTCGTGGATGTTCGCGAAGCCCCGGATGGAGGAGCCGTCGAACAGCTGACCGACCGTGAAGAACTCTTCGTCGACGGTCGACGCAGGGATGTTGAAGTGCTGCTGAACGCCAGGGAGATCGGTGAAACGGATGTCAAGGAACTTGACGTCGTTCTCCTTGATGAAGGTCAGCACCTCGGATGAATCGCGGAACATGGAACTCCAGAGGTAGGGCATCGGGAAGGACGACCCACCCGTAGCGGGTCGATTCGAACCTACCGACAGGGCGTTGCCCGACGGTATCTCCCACGTTTCGGCCGTGTTACGCGTGCCTGGTTACGCTGAGGAGCATGACGTCATCCGCCCCGCAGAGCACCTACCCCGGGCAGCGCCTCGGCCTGCCGGCCACCGGGCCGGGAAGCATCGCCCGTGTCGGCCGCCGACTCGCGGCCCTGGCGATCGACTGGACGGCCGCCGTTCTGATCTCGGTTGCCTTCTTCGCGTATGACTCGCTGGCGACGCTCACGATCTTCGCTCTCGTCCAGGTGGTCTTCATCCCCACGCTGGGCGGCAGCCCAGGGCATCGCCTGGTCGGACTGCGGGTGGCCGCCATGCGTGGAGGCTGGGTCGGCCTCTGGCGCCCGCTGGTGCGCACCGCGCTGCTCGTGCTGGTCATCCCGGCCGTCATCTGGGACCCGGATCAGCGCGGCCTGCACGACAAGGCGGCCGGCACGCTGCTGGTGCGCCGGGGCTGATCAGCGAGGGCGCCGGCCCGATCGATCAGCGAGGCGCTTACCCAGATGATCAGCGAGGACGCTGGGCCCGCACCTTGGTGGGGTCGATTCCCTTCGGAATGGGGAGGGAAGACAGCGACTGCGAGACCGAGTCGATCCGGCGGATGACGGCGGCCATGGTGCTCTTGTCGATCTTCTTCGGGAGCGCCTTGATCGTCTTCGAGAGGTCGTCGATCTTCACATCGCCGTCGCCGTGACCGAGGTAGAGCACCGTGACGGGAACGCCCTGCGCGACCCGCTGCACCTTCTGGCGCTCCTCGTTCACGAGACGCGTGAGGCGGCCGCGCGCACCCTCGCCGACGAGGACGACGCCTCCGCGGCCCACGGCACGGTAGACGGCTTCCTGCGTTTTCGGGTTGACGGCCACGGGCATGTCGCTCGTCTGCCAGTTGCGGCCGAGGCTCGTGGACAGCACGTGTCCGGCGGCCCCCGGCATCCCGTCGATCTTGCGGTACATGGCCTTCGTCGAGAGCCGTGTCATCGTCATGAGAGCGGCGAGGATGCCCGCCATCAGGCCGGTGATGCCCCACAGCAGCACGCTCCACCACACGAGCGGCGGGATCAGGAAGCCGATGAGCACGCCGACGCCGACGGCCACCAGCACGATGCCGATCAGGAGCCACGGGAGCCACCGGTACGCCTCCCGCGTGAAGCGGAAGAGAGAGCTGATCTGCTTGAAGAAGCCGGGGCGCTTCTCGGGCTCGGGACTGCGTGCTGCCATGCGTCAAGAGTACCTTCAGAGCGTTGTCGGCCGAGCCGATTCCTCCCCAGGCGAACCGGAGGCGCGAGGCTGCACAGAATGCGTCTCGCCGGCTCGATGCCGCCGCGCGGCCGAGAACACTGAGACCGTGCCACCGCCTACGTCCCCTCCCGCCCCTGTCGCCGATGCGCCTCTCACCGATGCGTACCGCATCATCCGCACGGTGTCCCCACCCGAGACGCCTCTGGAGGGAACTCTTGCGCGCGACGGCGACCAGGTCGTCCTGCTCGTGGATGCGGCGGCCCTCGAGTCCTGGGCCGGCTGGGCCTTCGATCGCGCGCAGCACGTGCTCGGTCCCCACGACATCGCACGCAGACCAGACGGCCATGTAGCGGTGATGCCGTGGTGCACTGAGCGAGTGGATGTCTTCTTGGGACGGCGGCGCGCCGCCGCTTCGCCGCTGTCCGGTGGAGAGGTGGTGACCCTGGTCGTCAGCGCCCTCCGCGGAACCGCGGAGGCTCACCAGGGCCGGGCCGGAGACGAGGCGAGTCCCCGGGGAAGCTGGTGGCTGACGGATGCCGGGCGGCCGGTGTTCGTGCACGGTGAGTCCGGCGCCGATGTCGAGGCGGGTGCTCGCCGGATCGTGGAGGACGCAGTCTCGTCATGCGACGATCGCGTCCTCAGTCGACTCGTGTCGGCGGCGATGAGTGCGCTTGATCGCCCGCGGACGCTAGCGGTGGAGGCGAGTCGGCTGGAGAGCGAGCTGTTTCACGCCTCCGCGCCTCAGCCCCTCGCGACCACGATCTTCCCGGCGGCGCGCGTGCGGGACCTCGAGGCGCCGGCGCTCCGCCCGGTCGGCGGCACCGCCGTCACCGCGGATTTCTCGCGTCCGCTGCGGGACACCATCGCGCGTCACGTCGACGGTGAGCTGGCCGACGCCGTCGCCGTGACGGTGGGCGGCGTCGTGCGAGCGGTGCGCGCCAAGTTCGGGCGTGGCCGGCGTGCCCCCTGGCTCGCGGCCGCCGGTGTGGCCGGCGCGATCGTGCTGGCAGGGGCCCTCTGGCCGACCGACGGGGGACACGATCCGGTGGCAAAGGCGGCCGAGCCGGGCTCCTCGTCGGCGTCACCCCATCCATTCCCGACCGACGCATCGACGCCCGCAGCACCGCTCCCTGTTGACACTCCGGCGACGCCCGAGGCGGAGGCGCCGGAGGCGGAGACGCCGGCGCTCCCGCTCGAAGCGGAGGCCGGCCTGCTTCTGGACCGGTGGGCTTCGTGCGGATCGGCGGACGAAACGTCGTGCCGCGACGACGTGCTCGAGCAGACGGGGCTGCAGGTGAGTCCCGGCGTCATCGACCTGCCGGCGCGCGAGCGGGTGATCACGCTGCTCGATGACTATGGCGGCGCCGCTGTGCTGCGCGTCGAGTCCGCCGCAGGCAACGCGGCGCCGCAGCTGATGGTCATCATCCGGACAGACGACGGATGGCTGCTCCGCGACGTGTACGACGTCGCCGAGCAGCCATCCAAGTGAGGCCTGGAGTCAGATCCCCAGATCGCCCGCGAAGTCCGCCGCTTCCAGGCGGGTCTTGACGGCGCCGAGGAAACGTGCGGCATCCGCGCCGTCGATGATGCGGTGGTCGTACGACAGCGCGAGATACACGTACGAGCGCACCGAGATCGCGTCCTTGCCGTCGACCTGCACGACGCCGGGCTTCTTGACCACGGCGCCGAGCCCGAGGATCGCCGACTGCGGCAGGAAGACGATCGGTGTGTCGAAGAGCGCTCCCCGCGACCCGGTGTTCGTCAGCGTGAACGTCCCGCCCGCGAGCTCGTCGGGCTTCAGCTTGTTGTCGCGGGTGCGCGCGGCGAGGTCGGCGATGTCGCGGGCGAACTGCGCCAGGCTCTTGCCTGCGGCGTCCTTCACGACGGGCGTCAGCAGGCCGCGCTCGGTGTCGACGGCGATCGAGATGTTCTCGCCGGCGGGGTAGACGATGTCGGTGCCGTCGACCGTCGCGTTGACGATCGGGAACGCCTGGAGCGCCTCGACCGCCGCGACGGCGAAGAAGGGCAGGAACGACAGCTTGTCGCCGGTCTTGGCCTGGAAGTCGCTCTTCACCTGGTCGCGGAACGACGACAGCTTGGTCACGTCGACCTCGACGACTGTGGTCAGCTGTGCGGTCGCCTGCATCGACGCGACGGCGCGCTCGGCGATCACCTTGCGCAGCCGCGACATGGGCTGGGTGGTTCCGCGCAGCGGTGAGACCTCGAGCTTGGGGGACGGGGCCGGCGCGGGAGTGGCCTGTGCCGCCGGAGCGGACGCGGCTTCCGCCGCCTTGAGCACGTCTTCCTTGCGGATGCGACCGCCGACGCCCGTGCCCTGCACGGTGGCGAGATCGACACCCTGCTGCGCCGCGAGGCGACGGACGAGGGGCGTGACGTAGCTGCGGTCGCTCGACGCGTCGTCCACGAACGTCGGCGCCGGCGGCTCCGGCCGCTCGGCCTTCGCCGCCTCGGGGGCGGCCTGCTGCGGAGCAGCCTGCTGCGGAGCGGGGGCACTCGGCTGCGGAGCGGCGGGCGCCGGCTCTTCGGCGGGCGCCGGCTCTTCGGCAGGCGCCGGCTCTTCGGCGGGCGCCGGCGCGGGCTCAGCCGCGGGCGCGGCCTGCTCCTGCGTCGGTGCTTCCGGCGCTGGGGCCTCGGCCGGCGCACCGCTGCCCACCTTGGCGAGCACGGCACCGACGGCGACCGTCTCGTCCTCCTGCACCACGATCTCCTGGAGCACTCCGGCGACGGGGGAGGGGATCTCGGTGTCGACCTTGTCGGTCGAGATCTCGAGCAGACCCTCGTCCACCTCCACGGTGTCGCCGACCTGCTTCAGCCAGCGGGTGACAGTGCCCTCCGTGACGCTCTCACCGAGCTCGGGCAGCACGATCGACGTGCTGTCGCCACTGGCGGCGGGTGCCGGCTCGGGCGCGGGGGCTTCCTGCGGCGTCTCCGATGCCGGGACGTCGGCTTCGATCGGCTTCTCGACGGACGAAGCCTCGGGCTCCTCCACGGGGTCGCTCGTCGGCTCCGAAGGAGTGGAGTCGGCCGGGGCCGCCTCCGCTGCGGCATCCGAACCCGCGCCGCTGCCGTCGCCGATCTTCGCGAGCACGCCACCGACCTCGACGGTCTCGTCCTCCTGCACGAGGATCTCCTCGAGCACGCCGCTGACCGGAGAGGGGATCTCCGTGTCGACCTTGTCAGTCGAGATCTCGAGCAGGCCTTCGTCCGCCTCGACGGTGTCTCCCACCTGCTTCAGCCAGCGGGTGACCGTTCCCTCGGTCACGCTCTCGCCGAGAGCGGGGAGGACCACGGATGTGCTCATGACGGTGTCTCCTTCAAGATGTCGATGACTTCTCTAGCTTAGTGATGCCCCTGCGAAGCATTGCTCTCCAACGCATGGAGCGTTGCCCTGCCACGCGGCGGGCGATGGTCTACAGGGCGTGCAGCGGCTTTCCGGCTAGGGCGAGGAACGCCTCGCCGAGCGCTTCGCTCTGGGTGGGATGCGCGTGGATCAGGGGCGCGATGTCCTCGGGATGGGCCTCCCAGCCGACGGCGAGCTGACCCTCGGCGATCAGCTCGCCCACTCGATCGCCCAGCAGATGCACGCCGAGGATGGGCCCGTCCTTCTGCCTCACGACCTTGACGAGCCCGGCCGTGCCGATGATCTCGCTCTTGCCGTTGCCGGCGAGGTTGTACTCGTACGACACCACGCCGTCGGCGCCGTGCGCATCGATCGCCTGGGCTTCGCTGAGGCCGACGGACGCCACCTCGGGGCTGGAGTATGTCACCTTCGGAATGTTGACGTCCCGGACGAGCGCGGGGCTCAGTCCCGCGATCTGCTCCGCCACGAAGATCCCCTGCTGGAAGCCGCGGTGCGCCAGCTGCAGGCCGGGCGTGATGTCGCCGACCGCCCACACGCCGTCCACACCGGTGCGGAGGGAGTCATCGACGGTGACGTATCCGCGGTCCAGGGCAACGCCGGCCTCCTCGAAGCCGAGACCGCTCGTCACAGGGCCGCGACCGACCGCCACGAGCAGATAGTCCGCCTCGTAGGACTTCCCGTCCTCGAGCGCGACCGTGACGCCGTTGCCGGTCTGGGTCACACCCTGGAACCGCACGCCGAGGTCGTAGGCGATCCCGCGCTTGCGGAATGCGCGCTCCAGCCCCTTGCTCATGGCGAGGTCCTCGTTGGGCACGAGGTGCGGAAGCGCCTCGATGATCGTCACCTCCGCACCGAAGGAGCGCCACACGCTGGCGAACTCGACTCCGATCACACCGCCACCGAGGATGACGACGTGCCCGGGCACCTCCGTGAGCTCCAGCGCGCCCTCGCTCGTGAGGACCCGGCCGCCGATGTCCAGGCCCGGCAGCGTGCGGCTGTAGGAACCGGTCGCCAGGATGACGTCGGCACCGGTGTAGGTGTCCTCGCCCACCCGGACGGAGCGCCCGCTCTCCAGTCGTCCCTCCCCGGGCACGACCGTGACGCCGCGCGCCTTCAGCAGGCTCTCGAGGCCCCTGAACTTCTTGGCCACGATGCCCTCGCGGTAGGAACGCACCCCCTCGACGTCGATGCCATCGAGCTGCGCCCTTACTCCGAACGAAGCAGCGTCGCGCACGTTCTCGGCGACCTCCGCCGCATGCAGGAGCGCCTTCGTCGGTATGCAGCCTCGGTGCAGGCACGTGCCTCCCACCTTGTCCTTCTCGATGAGCGCCACCGACTTGCCGAGCTCGGACGCGCGGATGGCCGCCGCGTAGCCGCCGCTGCCGCCTCCGAGCACGACGATGTCGAACGTGTGGTCGCTCATCGCGACTCCTCTCCCTGTTTGGCGGATGAGCCCTCGGTGGCGGACGAGCTCTCTGCGGCGGTTGAGCTCGCGAGGAACTCGATGAGCGAGCGAACCGTCGCGCCCGTCGGCCCCTTGTCGGTGAAACCGTATCCGCCGCCCTTGTTCATCCCCACGCCGGCGATGTCGAGGTGCACCCAGGGGATGCGGGGCGCGTCATCCTCGTCCGACACGCGGCCGACGAAGTGGCGGAGGAACAGGCCGGCGAACAGCGAGCCGCCCGCCGGGTCGCCGATCTTGGCGTTGGCGAGGTCGGCGATCGGGGAGTCGAGGTCATCGACCATGTGAGCGGGCAGGGGCAGGTGCCACGCGAGCTCGCCCGTGCGATTCGCGGCCTCCAGGTACTCCTTCACCGCACCGCCCTCACCCATCACACCGGCGTGGCGCGTGCCGAGCGCGATCGTGATGGCGCCCGTGAGCGTCGCGACGTCGATGATCACATCAGGGTGCTCCCGGCTGGCGGCGACGAGGCCGTCGCCCAGCACGAGCCGGCCCTCGGCATCCGTGTTCAGCACCTCTACGGTCGTGCCGTCGAGCATCCGCAGCACGTCGCCCGGTCGCGTCGCCCGCCCCGACGGCATGTTCTCGGCGATGCACAGCCATGCCGTCACGTGCACGGGAAGCCCGCGCGTCGCAGCCGCACGCAGCACGGCCAGGGCGGTGGCCGCGCCGCACATGTCGTACTTCATCCCCACCATGGATGCCGCGGGCTTCAGCGAGAGCCCCCCGGTGTCGAACGTGATGCCTTTGCCGACGAGGGCGACGTGCCGGACGGCGTCCGCGGGGGAGTAGTCCAGTCGCACGAGACGCGGCGGGCGGTCGGACCCTTGGCCGACGCCGAGGATGCCGCCGAATCCGCCATCGGCGAGCGCGGCCTCATCGAAGACCTGCACATCGACGGGGAGATCCGCCACCGAGTCGACGGCTCGCCGGGCGAAGTCGTCGGGCCCCAGCCATTCGGCCGGGATCGTGACGAGGTCCTTCACCAGGGCGACGGCGTCGGCGTCCGCCTGAGCGGCCAGCACGGCGTTCGGCGGCAGATCGGCGTGCAGCACGACCCGCGATGCGCGCTTCTTCGCACCGCCGCTCTTGTATCCGTCGAACGCATACCCGCCGAGGCCCGCGCCCTGCGCCGCGGCGCTCAGGCTCTCGGCATCCACGGCGCCGAGCACGCCGACCGCGACGGTCTCGAAGCCCGTGAGGGTGCGGATGCCGGTACCGACCGCGTCGCGGATCGAGACGGCATCCGGCGTCTTTCCCGCGCCGACGACAGCGAGCGGAAGCGATGTCAGGTCCGGCAGATGCACGCGCGCGAACGCACTGGGTCCGCCGGTGAACCCCACGGCGGTGAGCGTCTCGTGGAGCCCCGGCCACTCGCCGAACGCCGATGTGTCCTCGCCGTCCAAGGAGGGGACTGCCAGCAGGATGGCATCTGCGTCGGATTCTCGAATGGGTGCGCTGCTCTGGGCGAGCTCGGGAAGAGACATGCACCCCATCCTAGGTTTCACCGTGTTCGCTGAAAGCGGGAGCACCGCGACGCCCTGCCGGCCGACCGACTCGTACCATGGAGGCATGCCCCCAATCGGAGACCTCTACGAGCGTGTTGCGAACGGCCCGGCCGTTCCGCCGGGGCTTCCCCTCGTCATCCTGCTGACGGGCTTCACGGATGCCGGCAGCGCGGTCGCCGGGCTCATCGACTACACGCGCGACGAACTGGATGCCGAGCCCATCGTCGTGTTCTCCAACGATGCGCTCCTCGACTACCGGGCGCGCCGTCCGATCGTCGCCTTCGAAGAGGATCACCTCACCGACTACCAGCCGCCGCGGCTCGAACTCTCCTTGGTGCGCGACGCGCTCGGCCAGCCGTTCCTGCTGCTCGCCGGCTACGAGCCGGACTTCGCGTGGGATGCGTTCGCCGACACCGTGCTGCGCTTCTCGACCGTGCTCGACGTGGCGACCGTGACGTGGGTGCACGCGATCTCGATGCCCGTGCCGCACACCCGTCCGATCGGCACCACGGTGAGCGGAACACGTGAGGAGCTGACGGCGGCGCACTCGGTGTGGCGTCCCCACACGCAGGTCCCCGCCACGGCCGGGCACCTGCTCGAGTATCGCTTCGCCGAGTCGGGCGCCCGCATCGCCGGCTTCGTCCTCCTCATTCCCCATTACCTGGCCGACACGGAGTTTCCCGGGGCCACCATCGCCGCGATGGACCGCGTGATGACCGCGACCGGCCTCGTCTTCACCGCCGACGACCTGCGGGAGGAGAACCGCGAGTACGTCACGAAGGTCGACGAGCAGGTCGAGGGCAACGAGGAACTGAGTCGCATGGTGCGCGGGCTCGAGGAGCGCTACGACGCCTACATGGCCGGGATGACGGGCGGAGTGGTGACCCCGCCGCTCCTGGATGACGGCGACCTGCCCAGCGCCGATGAACTCGCCGCCGAGCTCGAGCGGTACCTCGCCACGCGGCCGTCGCCGGACGATGACAAGCGCGGCGGGGGAGCACACCCGTCGCCGATGTCGGAATAGCGCGGCGCTTCCGGGCGTTTTCTCGGGTACGCGCGTGTCCCGCGCGTCACCACCATTGCGGTACGTATGTACAATGGTGTATCTGACCCGTTGTCAACGGGCTCGTCACTTCGGTCGATCGGGCTCCGCACTTGACAAGGGTCTTACTAGTGTCCGAAAACGACCGGCGGCGCGTGAAGTCCGCGAGCCGGTGAAAGGCGAAACGTGACTACTGTTACGAAGACCACGCGGACCTCCGCAGAGAAGGACACCGAGGCCGACGCCGGCGTCGAGGTTCCGGCGAAGAAGACCACGGCCGCGAAGGCCCCCGCGAAGAAGGCTGCTGCCAAGGCACCCGCCAAGTCGACGGCCGCGAAGGCCGCCGCGAGCAAGGCCAAGCCCAAGGATGACGACGCCGACGCCGCCGTCGAGCTCGATGACGACGTCGAGGTGGAGGTGGAGCTCGACGATGTCGATCTCGACGTCGAGGTCGAGGTGGACGACGAGGAGACTCCGGCGCCCGCCGCCGCGAAGCCCGGTCGCAAGGCGGCCGCTGTCGCCGAGCCCGAGGCCGAGACCGAAGCGGTCGAGGAGGACGACGAGGACGAGGAGTCCACGAAGCCCGCCTTCACCGAGCCCCTCCCCACCGGCGCGATCGTCATCTCGTCTTCCGACGAGGACGATGTGCCGGTCTACTCCTCGATGATCACCGGCGCCACTGCCGACCCCGTCAAGGACTACCTCAAGCAGATCGGCAAGGTTCCGCTGCTCAATGCGGCCGAAGAGGTCGAGCTCGCGATGCGGATCGAGGCGGGTCTGTTCGCCGAAGAGAAGCTCTCGCACATGACGCCGGCCGAGAAGTCCAGCCAGCTGGGCCTCGACCTGCAGTGGGTGGCCCGCGATGGTCAGCGCGCGAAGTCGCACCTGCTCGGTGCCAACCTGCGCCTCGTGGTCTCGCTCGCCAAGCGCTACACCGGCCGCGGCATGCAGTTCCTGGATCTGATCCAGGAGGGCAACCTCGGTCTCATCCGCGCCGTGGAGAAGTTCGACTACACCAAGGGTTTCAAGTTCTCGACCTACGCGACGTGGTGGATCCGTCAGGCGATCACGCGCGCCATGGCCGACCAGGCGCGCACGATCCGCATCCCGGTCCACATGGTCGAGGTCATCAACAAGCTCGCGCGCGTCCAGCGTCAGATGCTGCAGGACCTGGGGCGCGAACCCACGCCCGAGGAGCTCAGCCGCGAGCTCGACATGACCCCCGAGAAGGTCATCGAGGTCCAGAAGTACGGCCGCGAGCCCATCTCGCTGCACACCCCGCTCGGCGAGGACGGCGACAGCGAGTTCGGAGACCTCATCGAGGACACCGAGGCGGTCGTGCCTGCGGATGCCGTCGGCTTCACGATGCTGCAGCGCCAGCTCGAGTCGCTCCTGGACTCGCTGTCGGAGCGGGAGGCTGGTGTCATCCGCATGCGCTTCGGCCTGGGCGATGGCCAGCCCAAGACGCTCGACCAGATCGGCGACACGTTCGGGGTGACGCGCGAGCGCATCCGTCAGATCGAGTCGAAGACGATGGCGAAGCTGCGCCACCCGAGCCGCTCGCAGTCGCTGCGCGACTACCTCGAGTGAGTTGAGGCTTGAGTGAGCATGAGGCTCCGGCGAGCATGAGCTCGGAAGGACAGCCTCCCGCGGCCAACGAAGGAAAACAGCTCGAGGTGCAGGTGGACGGCGCGCGCTACGCGCGCATCCCCCTGCGCACCCGCGTCGTGATGCCCGGTGATGACCTCGATGAGATCGTCACCCAGTACGGGGCGGCGGCGGTGCGGCCGGGCGATACCTTCTTCGTGACCGAGAAGATCGTGGCGATCACCCAGGGCCGCTCCTACCTGCTCGATGAGATCCGCCCGCGCAAGCTGGCGCTCTTCCTCTCCAAGTACGTGACGCGCACGCCCTACGGCATCGGCCTCGGGATGCCCGAGACCATGGAGATGGCGCTTCGCGAGTGCGGTGCCCCGCGCATCCTCTTCGCAGCCGCCGTGTCTGCCGTGACCAAGTTCTTCGGCCGCAAGGGCGATTTCTACCGCATCGCGGGGGACAAGGCCCGGGCGATCGACGGCCCGACGAGCGGCACGATTCCGCCGTACAACCAGGCCGTCGTGCTCGGTCCGGACAAGCCCCGTGAGGTCGCCGCGCACCTGAAGACCCTCCTCGGCGGCACCGCCGAGGTAGCCGTCGTCGACATCAACGACCTCGGCGGCAACATCCTCGGGTCGACGCTCGACAAGGCGGGGGAGAAGCGCCTCGTCGCCATCCTCGGCGACAACCCGCTCGGTCAGGGACACCAGTCCACGCCGCTCGGGATCGTCCGCGCGATCTGAGCGCGCTTCGTCAGAAGCCGATGGCCTCGCGGTAGCGGGGCTTGTGGCCGGTGCGGATGCCGGTCACGCTCGGCTTGTTCTCATACACTCCGGCGCCCCAGTTGCCCTCGACCAGCACCGGTCCCGTCGGGCTGACGACGACATCCCACCCCACGTACTGCACCTGTGGCACGACGCGCGCCACCTGATCGATGAAGACACGGACCTCGTCCATCATCGGCAGCTGGAAGTCCGCGATGACGAAGCCCGAGTCGGGGTGCTTCTCGTGCACGTGCCCGTGGGAGTCGTAACCGGGACCGACCGCGTGTCCGTCGTCGTCGAGCATCGTGTAGAAGCCGCCGAACGACATCTGGTCCGACACCTCGCCTCGCCCGAACTTCTGCGCGATGGCCAGGACGTGGGTCCTGTCCCCGTCGAAGAAGGCGGTGATGCGCGTCGTGTTGACGGTGCCGGGACAGACGGCGGCCAGGTCTGCGTGCTGCTGGATGACCTCTTCGACGAGCAGGCGCCCCTGGGCGAGAAGGGTGGCGTGGAACTCGTTCCAGTTCTCGACATCCGCGGCGTGGTAGCGGAAGACGCCCGAGCCCGCCTGGCCCATCGGGGTCTTCACGACCACCGTGCCCCGGCGTTGCAGGAAGTCGCGCAACCGGTCGGCGTTGCCCGGTTCGACGATCATCCATTCCCGCCGCAGGAACGCGTCGAAGACCTTGTCGAACTCGATCTTGTCGTGGAACACGTGCCGATACTCCGGCTGCGCGTAGCGCTGCGAGATCTGGTTCGACACGGGATGCGTCATAAACGTGGAGCGCTCGTCGCGGTTCAGGATCGCGAAGTCGTAGTCGATGTAGTCCTGGAATCCGACGTTGTGGCGCGCGGCCGACCAGAGCATGTCGGCGACGACCACCGGAACGGCCTTGCCGTGCTGTGCGGAGGCCTCCTTGGCCCGCTCGATCACCGAGCCGGCGTCGATGCGTCGCGCCCGCTCGAGAAGGTAGCGCAAGCGGGGGGCGAGGCCGAGGCCTTTCGAGGGCATGGGTGCTCCGGAGTCGGGATCGGGGGACCCGGATAGTCTAGTTGCGTGATCTCCGGCAACCCTGGGCGACCCACGCCCTCGGGCCCGCCCGAGCGGAGTGCGCCGATCGTGCGGCTCTCGCGGTCCGCTCTCGAGCGCAATCTGCGACGCGTGCTGTCCGGCGTGGATGCTGGCGTGATCGACGTGCGAGCGGATGCCTGGGGCCACGGTGCCCGGTTCGTCGCGCGTTCCGCCGTCGAGGCGGGCGCCGCCGCGGTGCTGGCCGATCCGTGGGCCGCCCTCGCGCTGGCCGATGTCGTCGACGGACGCCGAGTGCTCGCCTCGGGGCCGACGCTCGACCCGAACGCCGTCTTCGGTCTCTCTGACACCACGGCTCCCGTGATGAGCGCCCACGGGTGGGTGGTGAGCCTGAAGGCCCTCCGAAAAGGGGAGGGCGTCTCCTACGGCTACACCCACAGAGCTGCCCGCGACACCACCGTCGCCCTGGTCACCGGCGGCTACGCCCAGGGGATCGTCCGCGCGCTGGGCAATGTGGCGAGCGTCGCGATCGCCGGTCGACGGCATCCGATCGTCGGACGTGTGGCCATGGACGTGTGCGTGGTGGATGTCGGCGACTCGGGTGTTGCGCGCGGAGACGAGGTCGCCTTCTTCGGCGACCCGGCGACGGGCGCTCCGGCGATCGGCGAATGGGTGGCGGGCACCGGGATGTCAGCCGGCGAACTGGCTGCCGCCGTCGGGATGCACGCCGCTCGGGAGTACGTCCCGTGAGCTCCGGAGGCGCCAGTGCCCCGCCGGCCGGCCCCCGCCTGAGCGTCGACCTCGACGCGTTCGCCGAGAACATCGCGGCCGTCCGCGCACGGGTCTCGCCCGCCGAGCTGATGCTCGTCGTCAAGGACGACGCCTACGGGCACGGCATCCAGACGATCGTGGCGCGAGCGGTCGCCGAGGGCGTGCGCTGGTTCGGCGCCTTCGATGTGAGCGCCGCGGTGATCACGCGCGCGATCAGCGGTCCCGAGTCCCGCATCTTCTCGTGGCTCACCGTCGGCCGGCGGGAGATCGCGGTCGCGCTCGACGACGACATCGAGCTCGGCGTCGGTGACGCCGGTTTTCTGGACGACGTCGCCGCGGTCGCGGCCGCCCGCGGCGGCGTCGCGCGGGTGCACCTGAAGATCGACACCGGACTGCACCGCAACGGCATCCGCCCGGAGGATTGGCCCGCCGTGCTCGAACAGGCGATGGCCCACGAGCGATCCGGGGTACTCCGGGTCGTCGGGGTATGGAGCCACATCGCGGAGGCGAGCGACGAGGAGGACGACACGTCTCGCGCGCAGTTCGACGCCGCGGTGGCCGCTGCGGAGGCGGCAGGCTTCACGATCGGGGTGCGCCATCTCGCCGCCAGCGCGGCCTCCTTCGCGCGTCCGGAGTTCCGCTACGACGTCGTTCGCGTCGGGGCATTCTGCTACGGCATCCGCTCGGCGGGCGGACCGAGCGAGGAACAGCTCGGCATCCGCCCTGTCGCGCGGCTGACGGCCCCAGTGATTCGGGTCGACGGCGACGATGCCACGATCGCGGTCGGAGCCCTGGACGGACTGCCATCGCTCCTCGCAGGACGGGCCCGCGTCACTACGTCAGAAGGCGCCAGAGCGCTCGCGGAAGTGGGCCCGACCGAGAGCCGCGTCCAGGGGTGGCCGGGCGCCGCGGCCGGCGACGAGGTCGTCGTCTTCGGCGCCGGGGGCTCTTCAGCCACAGATCTGGCCGAGAAGATCGGAACGGTCGGCGAGGAGATCCTGGTGAGGGTCTCGCCGACCGTTCCGAGAGAAGCCGTCTAGGTCAGAGGACCTCGGCGAGACGCGCGGTCTCGTCGTGCCACGAAGTGGCGATGCTGCGGAGCTTGTCCTCGTACTTGCGGCCGTGGTGGGCGCAGAACAGAAGCTCGCTGCCGTTCACTTCGGCGGCGATGTATGCCTGCGCGCCGCAGGAGTCGCAGCGGTCGGCCGCGGTGAGGCGGTGCGACATGACAGCGGCGGCCGGCTCGGCAGGTGTCGATAGCGTGTTCATCGCGGTGCCTCCTTGGTGCGTATCGCGGTCTGGTGCGGGGTCTCTCAATGTAACCACGCGGATGTTTCGGCAAGGCCGCGATCGCCTGGTATTTCGCTGTGCGCGTACGGAGCTTTCGGAGCGCCGAGTGTCGAGCGGAGCCCCGGAGCCGCCGCGGCTAGGCTTGCCGATTGTGACCTCCGAGTACTCCGCGCATCACCTTCAGGTCCTGGAGGGACTCGAGGCGGTCCGCAAGCGCCCCGGAATGTACATCGGGTCGACCGACTCCCGCGGTCTCATGCACTGCGTCTGGGAGATCATCGACAACGCCGTCGACGAGGCGCTCGCCGGGAACGGCGACCGCATCGACATCACGCTGCACGCCGACGGCAGCGTCGAGGTCCACGACACGGGCCGCGGCATTCCGGTCGACATCGAGCCCCGAACGGGACTCTCGGGCGTCGAAGTGGTCTTCACCAAACTGCACGCAGGCGGCAAGTTCGGTGGTGGCTCGTACGCGGCATCCGGCGGTCTTCACGGCGTCGGCGCGTCGGTGGTCAACGCCCTGTCGGAGCGACTCGACGTCGAGGTCGACCGCGGGGGCAAGACCTGGGCGATGTCCTTCCACCGCGGAGAGCCGGGAGTGTTCGCCGACAAGGGCGACAAGTCGCCCGACTCGCCCTTCACCCCGTTCGAGGAGCGCAGCGAGCTGCGCGTCGTCGGCAAGGCGCCCCGGGGCGTCACGGGCACGCGCATCCGCTATTGGGCCGATCGTCAGATCTTCACCAAGGACGCCGCCTTCCAGTTCGAGGAGCTCTCGACCCGCGCGCGCCAGACGGCCTTCCTGGTGCCGGGGCTCGAGATCGTCGTGAAGGACGCACGCCCACAGGCAGGCTCAGGGACCGCTGGAGGCTCGGCGACCGACGAGATCATCGAGACGTCCTTCCGCTTCGACGGAGGCATCTCCGAGTTCGCGGAGTTCCTCGCCGTCGACTCGCCGATCACCGATACGTGGCGACTGACCGGAACCGGAACGTTCACCGAGACCGTGCCGGTGCTGCAGCCGACGGGGGCGATGGTGCCGACCGAGGTCGAGCGCGAGTGCCACGTCGACATCGCGGTGCGCTGGGGGACCGGTTACGAGACCACCACTCGCTCGTTCGTCAACATCATCGCCACCCCCAAGGGCGGCACGCACCAGCAGGGTTTCGAGCAGGAGCTGCTGAAGGTGCTGCGCGATCAGGTGGCGCAGAATGCCCGGCGACTCAAGGTCGGAAGCGACAAATTGGAGAAGGACGACGTGATGGCGGGCCTCACCGCCGTGCTGACGGTGCGCCTGCCCGAGCCGCAGTTCGAGGGCCAGACCAAGGAGATCCTGGGCACCCCGGCCGTCCGCCAGGTCGTCACCCAGGTGGTGCGCAAGGAGCTGGGCGCGCGCTTCTCCTCGCCCAAGCGCGACGACAAGAACCAGACGGCGCTGCTGCTGGACAAGGTGGTCTCCGAGATGAAGGCCCGCATCTCGGCGCGGGCGCACAAGGAGACCCAGCGCCGCAAGAATGCGCTCGAGTCGTCGTCCCTGCCCGTGAAGCTCGCGGATTGCCGCTCGTCCGACGTCGAGCAGTCCGAACTCTTCATCGTGGAGGGCGACTCGGCCCTCGGCACGGCCAAGCTCGCGCGCAACAGCGAGTTCCAGGCGCTGCTGCCCATTCGCGGCAAGATCCTCAACGTGCAGAAGGCATCGGTCAGCGACATGCTGAGCAACGCCGAATGCGCGTCGATCATCCAGGTGATCGGGGCAGGTTCCGGGCGCTCGTTCGACCTCTCGGCCGCTCGCTACGGCAAGGTGATCCTGATGAGCGACGCCGACGTCGACGGAGCGCACATCCGCACCCTGCTGCTCACCCTGTTCTTCCGCTACATGCGCCCGCTCGTCGAGGCAGGACGGGTGTTCGCGGCCGTGCCGCCGCTGCACCGCATCATCGTGATGAACCCCGGCACCAAGCCGAACGAGACGATCTACACCTACAGCGAGCCGGAGCTGCACGCGCTCCTCGCCAAGGTGACCAAGTCGGGCCGACGATGGCACGAACCGGTGCAGCGCTACAAGGGGCTCGGCGAGATGGATGCCGATCAGCTCGCCACGACGACGATGGATCGGAGCGGGCGGATGCTTCGGCGAGTGCGTCTGCAGGACGCCGAGGTCGCCGGCAGCGTGTTCGAGCTGCTGATGGGCAACGAGGTCGCCCCCCGCCGCGACTTCATCGTCGAGTCCTCGCACCGCCTCTCGCGCGAGGCGATCGACGCGTAGGCGGCAGCGGCATGGCTGTCGGTCAGAGCAGGCGCGCACGGGCCGCCCGGCGCCGCAAGCGGCGGATGGATGCGGCGGACAACGACCTGACCGCCGCCGAGTGGGCGACGATCAGAGAAGCGTGGGGCGGCGGCTGCGCATACTGCGGAGCCTCGGACGCCGCGCTGCAGCGCGACTGCGTGCTGGCCCTGTCCCGCGGCGGGCGCTACACGATCGAGAACATCGTCCCCGCCTGCCGCTCGTGCAATGCGAGCAAGGGCAACGACGAGGTGACGCGGTGGCTCCGCCGTAAGAAGCTGGACGAGCGCACCTTCCTGCTCCGCCATCGCGACATCCTGACGCTTCTGCGCCCCGTCCCGGAGGGAAACGCCGAAGCGTCGGCCGCGGGTCAGGCGAGCGTTCGGCCGATGGACCCGATGACAGCGTCGAGGGGCTGACCCGATGCATCCCGCTTGGCAGTCGCCTCGGGCAGCTGCCGGGTGGCTCCGTCCGTGCCCACCGCCCTGGCGGGTGCCGGTCCGACCCAGGCCAGGGTGAGCCGGTCCTCGCCGCGCAGGAACGCGTGCGCTCGCACCCCACCCGTTGCCCGGCCCTTCGCGGGGAACTCCTCGACCTTCGACACCTTCACCCGACCGGGATCGGTCCCAGGAAGCACCCCGTCGGCGCCCGAGATCGTCACCGCCACGACATCCTCGCCCTCGACCGCCCCGAAATGGATGACGCTGGCCTTCGGGGAGAGGTTCATGCCGGCCATGCCGCCCGCCGGCGCGCCCTGGGGGCGGACCGAGGACGCCGGGAAACGCAGGAGCTGGGCGTCGCTCGTCACGAAGACCAGCTCGGCCCCGTCGGGGGCGGGTGCGGCACCGACCACCGCATCGCCGGGTTTGAGGCCGATGATCTCGAGCTCCGGCCGCGGAAGGAGCGTCGAGGGGACGATCCGCTTCACCACGCCTTGAGCCGTGCCGAGCGCGACCGGCGTGTCGTCGTCGAAGCGCACCAGAGCCAGCACGCGCTCGGACTTGTCCGTGATGCCCAGGTAGTCCCTGAGCGGCACCCCGGCGCCCAGCTGCATCGAGGTGGACGGCAGAGAAGGGAGGTCTACGGGGGTGAAGCGCAGGATCCGCCCCGCCGTCGTGATGGCGCCGAGTTCTCCGCGGGTGGTGGATGCCGCGGTTGCGAGGATGGCGTCGTGCTTGCTCCTGCGCGTGGGGGTGGTGAGCGTCTGGCCATCCGGACGGTCCACCCGGACGGCGCGTCCGGTCGTGGAGAGCACGACGACGGTCGGCGCGTCGGCGATCTGCAGATCCGGCGCGGGGGCACCTCGCGTCGGCCGGGGAGCGGCCGGATTCGCGTTCATGAGCATGGTGCGGCGGGGGGTCCCGTGTGCGTCGGCGGCCGCCTCGAGCTCCTTGGCGACCTGCAGATTGATGAGCGCGCTGCTGCCCAGCAGCTCCTGCAGCTGCGCGATCTCGGCCTTCAGCGCATCGCGCTCGGCCTCGAGCTCGATGCGGGAGAACTTCGTCAGGCGACGAAGGCGCAGCTCGAGGATGTACTCCGCCTGCACCTCGCTGAGGTCGAACACGTCCCGGAGGCGCGCCCTGGCCTGCTCGCTGTCATCGGAGGTGCGGATCACCTGGATGACCTCGTCGATGTCGAGGATCGCGATCAGCAGCCCCTCGATCAGGTGCAGACGCTCTTCCCGCCGTGCGAGCCGGAAGCGGCTGCGGCGCGTGATGACCTCGATGCGGTGGTCGAGGTAGACCCGCAGCAGCTCCTTGAGGCCGAGGGTCAGCGGCTGACCGTCGACGAGCGCCACATTGTTGATGTTGAACGAGTCCTCGAGGGGCGTCAGCCGGTAGAGCTGGTCGAGCACCGCCTGCGGGTCGAAGCCGGTCTTGAGGCCGATCACGAGCCGCATGCCGTGGTTGCGGTCGGTCAGGTCGTTGACGTCGGCGATGCCGGTGAGGCGCTTGGCCTGCACGGCATCCTTGAGCTTCTCGATCACCCGCTCGGGACCCACCTGATACGGCAGCTCGGTGATGACGAGCCCCGTGCGGCGGGGGCCGAGCGGCTCGACGGTCACCTTGCCCCGGACCTTGAAGGCCCCGCGGCCCTTGGTGTACGCGTCCT
Source organism: Micromonospora sp. DT81.3 (assembly GCF_049847225.1). Lineage (NCBI taxonomy): Bacteria > Bacillati > Actinomycetota > Actinomycetes > Micromonosporales > Micromonosporaceae > Micromonospora > Micromonospora sp. DT81.3. The sequence goes on along the minus strand of NZ_JBNCNY010000004.1, from coordinate 200,170 downwards.
TGACGCCGTCGAGCCCCATCACGATGCCCCCGGAGGGGAAGTCGGGACCGGGCACGAATTCCATCAGATCCTCGACGGTGGCGTCGGGGTTCTCGAGCAGATGGATGGCGGCCGCGACGACCTCGATGAGGTTGTGCGGCGCCATGTTGGTGGCCATGCCGACGGCGATGCCGCTCGCGCCGTTGACCAGGAGGTTCGGATAGGCGGCGGGGAGCACGGCCGGCTGCCGGAACTGGCCGTCGTAGTTGGGGATGAAATCGACGACGTCCTCGTCGAGGTTCTCGGTCAGCGCGAGCGCGGCCGGAGCCAGCCGCGCCTCCGTGTACCGAGCGGCAGCCGGACCGTCATCCAGCGAGCCGAAGTTGCCGTGTCCGTCCACGAGCGGCACACGCAGCGAGAACGGCTGCGCCAGCCGCACGAGCGCGTCGTAGATCGGCGCGTCGCCATGCGGGTGCAGCTTTCCCATGACCTCGCCGACGACGCGAGCACTCTTCACGTGACCGCGGTCGGGGCGGAGGCCCATATCGGCCATCTGGTAGAGGATGCGGCGCTGCACCGGCTTCAGGCCGTCGCGCGCATCGGGCAGCGCACGGGAGTAGATGACCGAGTACGCGTACTCGAGGAAGGAGCCCTGCATCTCCGCGGAGACATCGACGTCTTCGATGCGCTCGGCGATGTCTTCGGCTGGTGGGTTGGTGCGGGGCATGCGTGCCTTCGGTCAAGCGGGTCGACCCTCGCTCTGCGGGAAGGGCCTTGAACGACAGCCAGGGCAAGGCCGCACGCTGTGCGAGACTTGCCCCGATGTCCCTGATGATACCCGCCGGGCCCGCCTCCGCCCGGAGCCTCACCGGTGTGCTGCCGGATGTCGTGGCCGCCCTCACCGGTGGAGAATCGCCGCTTCGCCCCGCGACATCCGCGGTCGTCTTCGTCGTCGACGGACTCGGCGCGCTGCAGCTTCGCGCGCATGCCGGCCATGCGCGGATGCTGGCCCCGAGGATGGGGAAGAAGGACGTCGGGCGCAGCGTCTTCCCATCCACGACAGCCGCCGCACTCACGTCGCTGCTGACCGGCGAGTGGCCCGGTCAACACGGCCTGATGGGATACAGCGTGCTGGACCCCACCAGGGGCGTGCTGATCAACCAGCTCAGCGGCTGGGAGAACGAGGGAATCGACCCCGAGACCTGGCAACGGGTGCCCACCGTCTTCGAGCGGTTCGCGGCTCTGCGCTCGTTCGCCGTCGGACTGCCGGCATACGCAGCCAGCGGGTTCACACGGGCGATCCTCCGCGGCGCCGAGTACGTCGCCGCCGAGTCGCCGGCGGAGCGGGTGAGCGTGGCGCTCGAATTCGCCGGCCGCCATCCCGGCACGCTCGTGTACTGCTACTTCCCGGAGCTCGACAAGGCCGGCCACAAGCACGGCGTCGCATCGGATGAGTGGGTCTCCGCCCTCGAGGGCATCGACGCCGCGCTCGGTGCGGCGAAGATCCCCGACCGTGTCGGCGCCCTGGTGACGGCGGACCACGGGATGATCGACGTGCCCCGTCACCGCCACGTGCTCCTGACCGACGAGGACCCCCGGCTCGAGGGAGTGGCCCACATCGGCGGCGAGCCGCGGCTGCTGCACATCTACCTGGACGAGGGGGAAGACGCCGCCGGGGCGGCCCTGCGGTGGGAGACCGTGTCTGGTGCGACGGCGGATGTCGCGACGCGAAGCGCCGCTGTGGCGGCGGGGATCTTCGGACCCGACGTCGACGACGAGGTGCTGCCGCGCATCGGCGATGTGCTCGTGGCGGCGCGCGGGACGTGGGCCTTCTACGACGACCGGCTGACCGACAAGCGGCCGCAGCTCATGGTCGGCCAGCACGGTTCGACGAGTCCGGAGGAGACCGTCGTCCCGCTTCTAAGGCTGGGAGCGTTCGCGGCCTGACGCCCTCCCCTCGGGCTACTGCTCGTCGGTGCCCTCGGGCTACTGCTCGTCGCTGCGCGCTCCGAAGACGATCTCGTCCCAGGACGGCATCGATGTGCGGCCCTTGCGGCGACCGGATGCCTCGCCACGGGCGGGCTCGGGTTGCCTCGGGCTCGGATCGGTGCGCGAGAAGTCCTCATAGCCCGGCTCCAGCGCGTCGAACAGCGCGACCGGGGAGTGGTCCCGCTCGGGCTCCCGTTCCGCGCCGGGCAGCGGCTCGCGCTGCCCCCGGCGCCGGCGAAGGGCCTCGAGCAGGTCCGCTGTCTCGGAACTCGTGACCGATGTGTCCGGCGCGCGCTTGATCGCGGCGTTCTGCACCGCGACGGCGGCCGGTTCTCCGGCGTCGCCCGTCTCGAGCACAGGGGCGGTTGGCTGTGCCGATCCGGCGGAGTGCTCAGTGTCGGGGACGCGCCGTGGACCGAATGCGCCGCTGTCGAAGCGGGAGTCGTCCTTGAGCGGCGCCTGATCCAGAGCGCGGAGCCGGGGGATCAGGCCTTCGGGCAGCGACCCCTGCCTCGACAGCTGGACGGCGTCGGCGTTCAGGGGAGACAGGGTGCTTCGCCGGGGATCGAACGCCCAGCGGGCGTCGTGATCGATATCGGATGCCGCGAACTCGACCTTGACGATCCAGCCCGTCTGCTCCTTCCAGCTGGTCCATCGCTCGCTCGTGGCTCCGGCCTCGGCCAGCTTCGCGCGGATCGCGGCGCCGAAGGTCGGGAGCGCGTCGTGCTCCAGGTCGCCGCCCATCAGCACGGGGACCGCCAGAGCCTGACCGACGATGTGCTCGCGTTCCGCGAGCACGGGCCCCTCGTACCGCGCGACGTCCTCGACCCGTGCCCCGAGAAGTTCGGCCACCTCGGCGGCCGAGAGGCCGGCTCGGATGTGCGCCTGCACCTCACGGGGACTCGGCCGAGGAGTGCGCGCTTCTGCGTTGCGTTCCTGACGCGCCTTGCGCAGCTCGGCGCGGAGCACGTCATCGATCGACAGCGCGAATCGCTCGCCCGACTCGGTCGCCAAGACGATCGTGTCGTCCTCGGTTCCGATGATTGTGAGCTGTTCCATTGCCTGACGCCTCTCCGAACGGTATGCGTATGCGCCCATGCTCGCACGGCGACGCCCGGGCATCGGGAATACACCGGGCGTGCCGCGAGTTTGGCTCCTCGCACGACAGCATCGCATTTGCGTAATGCCCTCGCTTCATGCAAACTATCGCCGCCTGACACGCGCAGGCCCACAGACAATACGCAACGGAAGAGACATTCAGGCATGGCCACGGATTACGACGCACCCCGCAAGACCGAGGACGACAGCGAGTCGATCGAGGCCCTGAAGGAACGCGTTCCCGACAAGCTGTCCGCGTCGGTGGATGTGGAGGACGCCGACAACCCCTCGGGCTTCGAACTGCCCGGCGCAGATCTCTCCGACCTCGAACTGGATGTCGTCGTCCTGCCGGCGCAGGAGGACGAGTTCACCTGCGTGAACTGCTTCCTCGTCAAGCACCGCTCTCAGCTCGACCACGACGACGCCGCGGGCCCCATCTGCAAGGAGTGCGCCGCGTAGGGACCTCAGCGCAGCAGGCTGCCTAGGATCGGGGCGCCGACTGCGCCCGCACGATCGCCGCCGCAAGGCGATCCGGCGTGCGGCTGGAGATCGACCAGGTCGCGACCGGGTCATCCGGATCGATGTTCGGGACGACCACCAGTCCGTCGATGCCTCCGCGGATGAGATGCCACCCTCGCGGGTCCAGACCCGGTCCCCGTGCGGTGCGCGCCGCCTCTGCGGTCAGCGGCACGGGCTCGCCAAGCAGCGACACGTCGATGTGCGCGCGACCCGCGCGCAGCATCCCGTCGCCCACCGCGATCAGCGGCGACAGCATGATCAGCAGCGTCACAGCCGCCACACCCACGATCGCCCCGATCACCAGGGCGACCGTCGCATCGAAGGGGGCGAAGACGAGCGCCGCCATCGGAGCGACCACGGCCGCGGCCACGAGCGCCCAGAGCGAGGGCGTGAGTCTTTCCCGGTAAGCGGCGAGGGTCGGCCGGGCCGCGTCGAGGCGGCCGCCGGAGCCGTCGTCGGGCGGACTGTCGTGATGAGTGATCTGCATTACCCTCGTTGGGTGACCGAAAGCGTGGACGTCCTCATTATCGCCCCGGAGGTTCCGGCCTACGCACACCCGGGCGATGCCGGCGCGGATCTCGTCTCCAGCGAGTCCGTTCGGCTCGAGCCGGGCCGGCGAGCGCTGGTGGGCACCGGTGTGCGGATCGCGCTGCCGGAGGGCTACGCGGCATTCGTCGTGCCGCGCAGCGGCCTCGCCACCAAGTACGGCATCACGATCGTGAACTCACCCGGCACGGTCGACGCCGGCTACCGGGGCGAGATCAGGGTCACGCTGCTGAACACCGACCCCACGGAGGCGTACGACATCGCACCGGGGGATCGGATCGCCCAGCTGATCGTGCTGCCGGTGCCTCGTGTGCGCTTCATCCCCGTCGACACCCTTCCCGAGAGCGTCCGCGGCGAGGGCGGCTTCGGGTCCACCGGCTATCAGCAGACCACCGGGAGCAACGCATGAGCGACGACACACCTACGGGTGCCCCCCGCAAGGCCGCTCCCGATGACCGCGCGGTCTCGGGGCCTTTCGACGAATCGGAGGCGAACCCCGTCCGTCCGTACATCGACCTCGGCGGCATCAAGATCCTTCCGCGCGAGGGCCTGAATCTTCGCCTCGAGGTCGAGGAGCAGACCAAGCGGATCGTCGCGGTGGGCCTGGACTACGCGGACTCCTCGCTGCAGGTGCAGCCCTTCGCCGCGCCGCGCACCGCCGGCCTGTGGGACGAGACGCGCGACCAGATCCGCGATCAGGTCCGTCAGCAGGGCGGGCGGGTCGAGGAACGTGACGGCCCCCTCGGCCCCGAACTGCTTGCGGAGGTGCCGGTCGCGGCGACGGCCGACGGCGCGCCGGGCAAGCGCCTCGCACGTTTCGTGGGCGTCGACGGCCCTCGCTGGTTCCTCCGGGGCGTGATCGGCGGCGCCGCGACCTCCGACGTCGCGGCGGCCGCGCAGGTCGAGGACCTGTTCCGCTCGATCGTCGTCGTGCGGGGCAACTCGCCGATGCCGCCGCGAGACCTGATTCCGCTCCGGATGCCGTCCACGCCTGGTTCCGCGTGAGCGAGGACCGCGTCCCCGAGCGCAGCGAGTCGTCGGACCTGACGCCGCCACCGCCGGAGCCGTCCGCTTCGGAGCTGCTCGGTGCCGCCCTGGGCGGAGCCGCGCGCAGCGCGGGTCTCGATCCGAATTCGGATGCGTCCACCGGACGAGTGGTGTGGACCGCCATGGGCGGCTGGCGCGGAGTGGTCGAGTCGGTTCTGCCCAGCCTCACCTTCGTCCTCGCCTTCACGCTCACCTACGATCCGGACACCGAGACCGGCAACCTGCCGCTCAGCCTCGGGCTGTCGGTAGGGCTTGCCGTGGTCTTCACCGTCATCCGCCTTGCGACGAAATCTCCTCCCGGACCGGCCATCAGCGGTCTCATCGCCACCGTCGCCGCGGCCGCGCTCGCGCTCTTCACCGGGCGCGCGGAGGACAACTTCATCCCCGGGTTCGTCACCAACGTGCTGTACGGGTCGGCGTTCCTCGTCTCGGCGCTGATCGGCTGGTCGCTCATCGGCCTCGCCGTGGGCTTCCTGATGGGGGAGGGCACGGCCTGGCGCAAGGACAAGCGCAAGCGCCGGGTCTTCTTCTGGCTCGCGATCGCGTGGGCCGCGCTGTTCGCCGCGCGGCTCGCGGTGCAGGTTCCGCTCTACCTCGCCGGGGACGTCACAGCGCTCGGCACGGTCAAGCTGATCATGGGCCTGCCGCTGTTCGCGCCCATGGTGGCGGTCAACTGGCTCGCCGTCCGCGCCCTCTATCCCACGCACAAGGCATGATAGATTTATCTTGATGTCAAGATAAATTCGCCCTCTTCCGGGTCGCCCGCCTGCGGCGCAGACTGGTTAGGCACGCCTTGCTAGCCCAGTTCGCACCCTGCGACGAAGATGGAAGCGAGCGTCCGCGGTCGACGAGAAGGAGACGGCATCGTGTCAACGGTGAACAGCTTCGGTGCGAAGAGCACCCTGACGGTCGGCAGCACCGACTACGAGATCTTCCGCATCGATTCCGTTCCGGGATACGAGAAGCTCCCGTTCAGCCTCAAGGTGCTGCTCGAGAACCTGCTCCGTACCGAGGACGGCGCCAACGTCACGAAGGCGCAGATCGAGGCGCTCGGGTCGTGGGATGCCGCGGCGGAGCCGGACACCGAGATCCAGTTCACGCCCGCCCGCGTCGTGATGCAGGACTTCACCGGCGTGCCGTGCATCGTCGACCTCGCCACGATGCGCGAGGCGGTCGAGACTCTCGGGGGAGACCCGAAGAAGATCAACCCGCTCGCGCCGGCCGAACTCGTCATCGACCACTCGGTGATCGCCGACCTGTTCGGCACCGAGAACGCTCTCGAGCGCAACGTCGAGATCGAGTACCAGCGCAACGGCGAGCGTTACCAGTTCCTGCGGTGGGGCCAGACGGCGTTCGAGGACTTCAAGGTCGTCCCGCCGGGGACGGGCATCGTGCACCAGGTGAACATCGAACACCTGGCGAAGGTCACGTTCACCCGCCCTTCGACAGGCTCAGGGACCGATTCCGTGGTCCGCGCGTATCCCGACACGTGCGTCGGCACCGACTCCCACACGACGATGGTCAACGGTCTCGGCGTGCTCGGCTGGGGCGTCGGCGGCATCGAGGCCGAGGCGGCCATGCTCGGCCAGCCCGTGTCGATGCTCATCCCGAAGGTGGTCGGGTTCAAGCTCTCCGGTGCCATCCCGACCGGAGTCACCGCCACCGACGTCGTCCTGACGATCACCGAGATGCTCCGCAAGCACGGTGTCGTCGGCAAGTTCGTCGAGTTCTACGGCTCCGGAGTCGCATCGGTGCCGCTGGCCAACCGCGCCACCATCGGCAACATGAGCCCGGAGTTCGGTTCGACCGCCGCCATGTTCCCCATCGACGACGTGACGCTCGACTATCTGCGCCTCACGGGCCGCAGCGAGGAGCAGGTGGCCCTCGTCGAGGCGTATTCGAAGGCGCAGACGCTCTGGCACGACGCCGACTCCGAGCCGGTCTTCAGCGAGTACCTCGAGCTGGACCTCGCCACCGTGGTTCCCTCCATCGCCGGACCGAAGCGTCCCCAGGACCGCATCATCCTGGCGAATGCCAAGACGCAGTTCGCAAGCGACCTCGTCAACTACGCGGACAGCGACCACGATCTCGTTGATCTGACGACGGCGGAGTCCTTCCCGGCATCCGACCCCCCCGGTCTGAGCCCCGAGGACGAGAACAGCCACCACGAGCACCACCACCACAGCCACGCGCCCACCAACGGCTCCAAGCCCACACCGGTCGTGCTCGAAGACGGTCAGCGGTTCACGCTCGACCACGGGGCCGTGACCATCGCCGCGATCACGTCGTGCACGAACACCTCGAACCCCTCCGTCATGCTCGCGGCGGGCCTGCTGGCCCGCAACGCCGTGAAGAAGGGCCTGAAGGCCAAGCCGTGGGTCAAGACCACCCTCGCGCCGGGGTCGAAGGTCGTGACCGACTACTACGAGAAGGCCGGCCTCACGCAGGATCTCGAGGATCTCGGCTTCTACACCGTCGGCTACGGCTGCACGACCTGCATCGGCAACTCCGGACCCCTCATCGAGGAGGTCTCGGCCGCCGTCCAGCAGAACGACCTCGCGGTCACCGCCGTGCTCTCGGGCAACCGCAACTTCGAGGGGCGCATCAACCCCGACGTGAAGATGAACTACCTGGCGAGCCCGCCGCTGGTCATCGCTTACTCGCTCGCCGGGTCGATGAACTTCGACTTCGAGACCGATGCGCTCGGCAAGGACCAGGACGGCAACGACGTGTTCCTGCGCGACATCTGGCCGGACTCGGCGGAGGTGCAGGCGACGATCGACTCGTCGATCAACAAGGACATGTTCGACACCCAGTACGCGAGCGTGTTCGAGGGCGACGAGCGCTGGAAGACGCTGCCCACGCCCACGGGCGACGTCTTCGAATGGGATGCCGCCTCGACGTACGTCCGCAAGCCCCCGTACTTCGACGGCATGACGATGGAACTGACCCCGGTCACGGACATCTCCGGCGCCCGTGTGCTCGCCACGCTCGGCGACTCGGTCACGACCGACCACATCAGCCCCGCCGGCAACATCAAGGTCGACAGCCCCGCCGGCCACTACCTCAACGAGCACGGCGTCGACCGCAAGGACTACAACTCCTACGGATCGCGCCGCGGCAACCACGAGGTCATGATCCGCGGCACCTTCGCGAACATCCGGCTGAAGAACCAGCTTCTGGACGGGATCGAGGGCGGCTACACCCGCGACTTCACCCAGGAGGGCGGACCGCAGTCGTTCATCTACGACGCGAGCCAGAACTACCAGGCCGCCGGCACGCCGCTGGTGATCTTCGGCGGCAAGGAGTACGGGTCGGGTTCGTCGCGCGACTGGGCCGCGAAGGGAACCAGCCTCCTGGGGGTCAAGGCCGTCATCACCGAGAGCTTCGAGCGCATCCACCGCTCGAACCTCATCGGCATGGGTGTCGTTCCATTGCAGTTCCCGGCGGGGGAGTCCTGGGCATCCCTCGGCCTCGACGGCACCGAGATCGTCTCGATCTCGGGCCTCGAGCAGCTGAACGAGGGCGTCACCCCCAAGACCGTGCGCGTCACGGCCACTCCGAGCGAGTTCTCCGCGGCAGGCAAGCAGCCGGTGGAGTTCGATGCGGTCGTCCGTATCGACACACCAGGTGAAGCGGATTACTACCGCAACGGCGGCATCCTCCAGTACGTGCTGCGTTCGCTCGTCTGAGCATCGTGGAGAAGGGCCTCCGGCGTCGCGGCGCCGGGGGCCCTTCGCATCCCGCGGGATAGACTGGAGGCCGGCATCCGGGTCTCGGAATGCCTTCCCGGCAGGGGCCCTGAGCAGCGCAGAGGGAGACGGATGGCGATCCTTCCGAGCATCACCGGACCGGACGACCTCGATGGGCTGAGTCTCGATCAGCTCCGGGAACTGGCGGCCGAGGTGCGCAGCTTCCTCGTCGAGAACGTCTCGCGCACCGGTGGGCACCTGGGTCCCAACCTCGGCGCGGTCGAACTGACCATCGCGCTGCACAAGGTATTCCGCTCGCCGGATGACCCGATGATCTTCGACACCGGCCATCAGTCCTACGTGCACAAGCTTCTGACGGGCCGCCAGGATTTCTCCGGCCTTCGATCCCGTGGCGGTCTGGCCGGCTACCCGCAGCGCTCCGAGAGCCCTCACGACGTGGTCGAGTCCTCGCACGCCTCCAGCTCTCTGAGCTGGGCCGACGGGATCTCCCGCGCCCTGACGCGCACGGGTCGCGCCGACCGTCACGTGATCGCCGTCGTCGGCGACGGAGCGCTCACGGGCGGAATGACGTGGGAGGCCCTCAACAACATCTCCGACGACAACAACCGCAACCTCGTCATCGTCGTCAACGACAACGGCCGATCGTACGCACCCACGATCGGCGGGATGGCCCGGTACCTGAACCGGGTGCGAACGGGCGACACCTACCGGGACTTCTACCGAGGCACCGAGACTTTCTTCGCCAAGATGGGGCCCGCCGGTCGCGCGGTGTACCGCGGTGTGCGCGGCGGCACCCACGGCTTCCTGTCGCGATTCACGAACAACGCAGCGCTCTACTCCAACCTCGACATCAAATACCTCGGGCCGATCGACGGACACGACCTCGACGCCCTGGTCGAGACGCTCGAGCTCGCCAAGACGTACGGCGCACCGGTCATCGTGCACACCATCACCGAGAAGGGCCGCGGCTACCAGCCGGCCCGGGACGACGTCGCCGACCAGTTCCACGCCGTCGGCAGGATCGACCCCGCCACCGGCGGGGCCCTCAGCACGGCCCGTCCGGCATGGACGGATGTCTTCGCCGACGAACTGGTGGAGATCGGCGCCCGCCGCGACGACGTCATCGCGATGACGGCCGCGATGCTGCGGCCCACGGGCCTCGCCCCGTTCGCAGAGCGGTTCCCCGACCGCGTCTACGACGTCGGGATCGCCGAGCAGCACGCGGTGGCATCCGCGGCCGGCATGGCATTCGGCGGGCTGCACCCCGTCGTGGCGGTCTACGCGACCTTCATGGGCCGCGCGTTCGATCAGGTGCTGATGGATGTCGCCCTGCACCGCGCCGGAGTCACCTTCGTGCTGGATCGGGCAGGGGTCACGGGCCCCGACGGCCCGAGCCACCACGGCATGTGGGACCTCGCGATGCTGCAGATCGTTCCGAACATCCGCATCGCCGCTCCGCGCGACGCCGAGCGCCTGCGGGAACTGCTCTCCGAGGCGGTCGAGGTGTCCGATGCCCCCACGGTGATCCGCTTCCCGAAGGGTGACGTGGCACCGCCGATCGATGCGGTGCGCCGCCTTCCGGACGGCGTCGACGTGCTCGTCGAGTGCGACGCCCAGGATGTGCTGCTCGTCGGTATCGGTCCGTTCGCCCATCTGGCGATGGATGTCGCCGCGCGTCTGCGAGCGCAGGGAATCGGCGCCACGGTCATCGATCCGAGGTGGGCGATCCCGGTGCAGCAGTCCATCGTCGACCTTGCAGCATCCCATCGCCTCGTCATCACGCTGGAGGACGGCATCCGCGTCGGAGGCGTCGGCACCCGGGTCCGGCAGGTTCTGCGCGAGTCCGGCGTCGACACGGCCGTCGACGAGCTCGGCCTTCCGGACTCGTTCATCGATCACGCCAGCCGCGAGCAGATCCTCGAGGATGCCGGCCTCACGGCCGCCAAGATCGCCCAGGACGTCGTGGCGCAGGTGCTGGGCACCCGCATCCCGGTCGCGCGTCAGACGCTGACGAGCGAGTTGCCGGCGATTCCGGACTTGGCGGGGCGGCGCTCGGACGCGTGACCGATGCCCTAGCGGACCGAGGTCAGGTGGCTCGCGAAGGCGGCGGGCGCGGCATCCCACTTCTCGCCTGCCGGGTCGGGCACGGAGGGCGAGATCGCCTTCGAGAGCAGGTACCCGTCGGTCAGCGCATCGCCGGTCACGAGAACGCTCAGCAGTTCGATGCCGCAATCGTGGCGCACGCGGTCGGTGCACTCGTCCACGATGCGCGGCGATAAGAGCGTATTCGGTGGAAGGACCGCGCCTTCGAGGTCGTGCACGATGTCGCGCAGCGCGGCCCCCACGATGTTGCCGGCACGCTCGCGCACGTTGACGACATCCAGCTCCAGGATCCGCAGGTCGTGGCCGGAGACGATCGGTCGCCAGTCGAACGACGCGTGCACGAGATGCTGGTGCCCGTCGGCGCCCGTGAGGCTGCGCGCCGGCAGATCCGTGGAGCGCGCGCGCACGTCGACCGTGCGATACCAGTAGAAGATCGGGAAGGCACCGTGTGTTCCAGGACGGAGGACGACGACCTCGCGACGATCGTCACCCCCACCTCGCGCACCGCGCCGGATGATCGGCTTGCCGTTTCGCGTTCGGATCGCGGCGGACCCCTCGTCGATGGTCACGAGGAAGAGCTTCATGAGCGCAGGGATGACGATGAGCAGCGTCAGCGCGGCACCGCTCGTCTTCACGAGCACGCTCAGCGCGTTACCGCTGAACATCGTCGAGATCGCATCCAGCATCCGTGCCCTTTCGTTCGCCCGACGATCACAGGATGCCTTCTCGGCGGAGGTTTGGAGGGCCGCCTCGGCCGTTACGAGTGAGTGTTCATCAGGTCGACGACGACCGTTGTGCATGTCGTAGGCGGCCGTTGCCGAACCGGCGACGCGTCGGCGACGCTCGGCGGCACCACCGCCGCACCACGAAGAGGCCCACGACTCGACGAGTCGTGGGCCCCTTCGCTCAGCTCGGCGTCAGCCGCCGATGCCCTTGATGGCCGGGTGGTGGAAGGTGTCCCCGTTGACGCGCTCGGATGCGCCCTCGCGGTCGAGGTAGGGCGAGACGCCACCGTCGATGAACGGCAGGCCCGCGCCGAGGATGAGGCACAGGTCGATGTCCTGTACCTCGGGCACGACGCCCTCCTCGAGCATGATCCGGATCTCGCTCGCGAGCCCGTCCTGCACGCGGCGCAGGATCTCCTCTTCGCTGGCAGGCGTCGATCCGGTCCTCAGCACCTTCTGGGCGGACTTCGTCCACCCGGTGACCCGTCCGCTCCTGTCCTTCTCGACGACCTCGGGCAGCGCGGCGAGCTCGTGGAAGTTCTCCGATGAGAAGAAGCGGTCCGGGAAGGCGTGCACCATGGTGTCCTGCACGTGCGCGGCCACCTTCCAGCCGACGAGGTCGATGAGCTGGAACGGGGTCATCGGAAGGCCGATCGGGGCGAACGCCTTCTCCACCGTCAGCAGGGGAGTCCCCTCGTACACCGCGCGAGCCGCCTCGCCCATGACCTTCGCCAGGAGCCGGTTCACGACGAAGCCCGGCGCGTCGGCCGTCAGCACCGCATTCTTGCCGAGTCCCTTGGCCACGACGAACGCCGTGGAGAGGGCCGCGTCGCTGGTCGTGGGCGTCTTCACGATCTCGATGAGCGGCATCACCGCGACCGGATTGAAGAAGTGGAAGCCGACGAGCCGCTCGGGCCGAGACAGCTTGGCGCCGATCTCCTCGACCGACAGCGACGACGTGTTCGTGGCCAGGATCGCGTCCTCGGCGAGAATCGGCTCGATCTCGGCGAACACCTGCTGCTTGACCCCGACCTCCTCGAACACGGCCTCGATGACGAAGTCGCAGTCGGCGTACTCCGACTTGTCGGTGGTGCCGTGCAGCAGGCCCCGCAGCTTGTTGGCTCCGTCGCCGTCGAGGCGGCCTTTGGCTTCGAGCTTGTCGATCTCCTCGCGGATGTGCGCGAGGCCCTTGTCCACGCGCGACTGATCCAGGTCGGTGATCAGCACGGGCACCTGCAGGCGGCGGAGGAACAGCAGCGCGAACTGGCTGGCCATGAGCCCCGCGCCGATGATGCCCACCTTCGTCACCTTGCGGGCGAGCGCCTTGTCCGGTGCGCCGACCGGACGCTTGGCCCGCTTCTGCACGAGATCGAAGGCATACATGGACGCCGCGAACTGGTCGCCGACCACCAGATCGGCGAGCGCTTCGTCCTCGCGGGCGAATCCTTCGGCCTTCGTCCCGCCCTTGGCCTTCTCGAGCAGCTCCAGGGCGGCATAGGGGGAGCGGGGGACGGTGCCGATGCGGCTCTCGAGCATGTTGCGGGCCATCTTGATGGCGATCGGCCACTTGGTGAGACGCTCGATCTTGCCAGGCTCGTTCTTGCGGTGCACCTTGACGGTCCCGCCGAGCACGCCGTCCGCCCACCGCAGCGAGCTCTCCAGGTAGCTCGCGGCGGGGAAGATGGCGTCCATGATCCCCAGATCGAACGCCTGCTGGGGCTTCAGCATCCGGTTCTGCTTCAGGGGATTCGAGATCACCACCTCGAGGGCGTTCTCGATGCCGATGAGATTCGGCAGCAGGTACGCGCCTCCCCAGCCGGGGATGATGCCGAGGAACACCTCGGGGAGCGCGATCGCGGCTGCCGAGGCATCCACGGTCCGATAGGTCGAGTTGAGCGCGATCTCCAGTCCGCCGCCCAGGGCGAGGCCGTTGACGAAGGCGAAGCTCGGCACACCGAGCTCGGACAGCGTGCCGAGCACCTGGTGTCCACGCTGGGTGATGAGCCTCGCGATCTCCCTCGATGGCAGGCGGCTGACATCGGACAGATCCGCACCGGCGGCGAGGATGTACTGCTTGCCCGTGATGCCGACGGCTTGGATCTCGCCCGCGGCCGCGCGAGTCTTCAGACCCGCGAGGGTCGCTTCGAGCTCGGTCAGCGTCGCCGGACCCAGGGTGTTGGGCCGGTTGTGGTCGCGCCCGTTGTCGAGGGTGATCAGGGCGAGCACCTTGCCGCTGGGGAGGGTGATGTCGCGCACGCGGGAGTGCGTGACGACCTCATCACCAGACATCGCCTCCAGCGGGGAGAAGTCGATCCCGTCGTACTGGGCCACAGAGGAGTTCGTCATCCGTCGGTTCCTACTTCCGCTTGCCGTTGTAGAAGGGGTTCTCCCAGATGACCGAGCCGCCCTGGCCGAGACCCACGCACATGGCGGTGAGGCCGTAGCGCACGTCGGGCCGCTCCTTGAACTGAGCAGCGAGCTGGATCATCAGGCGAACGCCGGATGCCGCAAGCGGATGCCCGAACGCGATCGCGCCGCCCCACTGATTCACGCGGGGGTCATCATCGGCGATGCCGAAGTGGTCCAGGAGCGAGAGCACCTGGATCGCGAAGGCCTCGTTGAGCTCGAACAGGCCGATGTCGTCGATCGTCAATCCGGCCTTCTTGAGTGCCTTCTCGGTCGACGGCACCGGGCCGATGCCCATGATCTCTGGCTGCACGCCGGCGAAGGCGAAGGAGACGAGCTTCATCTTGGGCTGAAGGCCCAGTTCCTTCACCGCGGCACCGCCCGCGAGCAGGCTGATCGTCGCGCCGTCGGTCAGCGGCGAAGACGTGCCGGCGGTGACGCGACCGTGCGGGCGGAACGGCGTCTTGAGCGACGCGAGGTCCTCCATGGTGGTCTGCGGGCGGCGGCCCTCGTCCTCGGTCGCGAGACCCCATGCTCCGTCCGCGTTCTTGATCGCCACGGGCACCAGGTCCGACTGGATCTTGCCCGCGTCGTACGCCGCCTGCACCTTGTGCTGGCTGAGCATGCCGAAGCGATCCGCCCGCTCCTTCGTCAGGTGCGGGAAGCGGTCATGGATCCGCTCGGCCGTGATGCCCATGTTCAGGGCATCGGCCGAGACCAGCTTCTCGGTCAGGAAGCGCGGGTTCGGGTCGGCGTCGCCGCCGAGGGGGTGCCGTCCCATGTGCTCGACGCCGCCGGCGAGGGCGATGTCGTACATGCCGATGCCGATCGAGCCGGCCATGGTCGTGACACTGGTCATGGCGCCGGCGCACATCCGGTCGATCGCAAACCCCGGCACCGACTGGGGGAGACCCGCGAGGATCGCCGCCGTGCGTCCGAGGGTCAGGCCCTGGTCACCCTCCTGCGTCGTCGCGGCGATGGCCACGTCATCGACGCGGGCACCGGGCACATCGGGGTTGCGCTCCATCAGCCCGATCATCGCCTTGACGACCATGTCGTCGGCGCGGGTGTTCCAGTACATGCCTTTTTCGCCGGCGCGCCCGAAGGGGGTGCGCACGCCGTCTACGAAGTAGACGTCCGAAATCTCGGCCACTTTGCCTCCAAACTAGGGGAATGCATCCAGCCTAGGAGCGGCGTCGGAGGGCCAGGAATCGGTTGGGCTGAACCTACGAAGGGGGTTCCGAGCGCTCTGCTGGGGGTTGGTGGGATTCAACAAAGGCTTGGGCAATCTGCTGTGCGGTGTGCGCAATCTGCCACTGCCGCGCCCCGAGAGTCGCGAGTGCGCCTGCCACGGACTCCGCGTCCTCGCCGGGGGGCGACCACGCCACTCGCCGCAGCATCTCGGGCGTCAGGAGGTTCTCGGTGGGCATGCCGAGCTGCTCGGCGATGGCCTCCACCACGGGACGCGCCGCCTTCAGCCTCGCGTCGGCGTCGGGGTTTCGATCCACCCACGCCCGGGGAGGCGGCAGCGTGTCGCTGGGCACGCGATCGGGTGGCAGCTCCGTCTCCGCTCTACCGGCCTCGATGGCCGCCCACCAGCGGTCCAGCTGCGACCGGCTGGCGCGGCCCGAGAAGTCCTTCAGCGCGGCCAGCTCCTGCTTCGACTTCGGATCGGCAAGGACCGCCGCGATCAGCGAGCGATCGGGCACCAGGCGGCCGGGGGCGATGTCCTGCTCCTGCGCGTACGCCTCTCGTGCCTGCCAGAGCGAACGCGCCACGGCGAGCCCTCGGCGACCGCGTACGGTGTGCAGCCCGCTCAGCCGGCGCCACGGGTCCTCCCGTACTGCCTTGGGGGCGCGCTCCAGCACCGCGGCGAACTCCTCGCGGGCGAACTGGGTCTTGCCCTGCTCCTCGAGCTCGTCGACGAGGGCATCGCGCACGTCCACCAGGTGCTCGACATCCTTGGCCGCGTAATCGAGCCACGACTGGGGGAGCGGCCTCGTCGACCAGTCCGATGCGGAGTGCGCCTTCGCCAGGGTGATGCCGAGCGTGTCCTCGACGACCGCCCCGAGCCCCACCCGATCGTGTCCGAGCATGCGGGAGGCCAGCTCCGTGTCGAAGATCACCCGCGGAACGAGATCGAGCTCCCGCAGCGACGGGAGGTCCTGGCTCGCCGCATGCAGGATCCATTCCTCCTCGCCGATGGCCGCCTGAAGTGCGGCGAAGTCCCCGATGGGCGGCGGGTCGAAGAGGAAGATGCCGGCTCCCCGGCGGAAGACCTGGATCAGGTACGCGCGCTGCGAGTAGCGGAATCCCGATGCCCGCTCGACGTCGACGGCCACCGGACCGTGTCCCCCGGCGAGCGCCTCCGATGCCGCCGCAAGGCCTTCTGCGGTGTCGATGACGGCGTAGTCAGCCACGTGTCACCCGACGACTCCCGAAGACGGCGATGTCCTCCGACCCCGGTGGCAGCCCGGCGAGCATGCAGACGAGCTCCGCCCACGCTTCGACGTGCGGGCCGAGCGGCCCCTCCGGTGACCACGACGCCCTCAACTCGATCTGCGCTCCGTCGCCCTCGGCGGCCAGTGACCCGAACCCCTTGGACAGGGTCTTCGTGGCGGTGCCGGATGCGGAGTGGTAGGCGGCGCTGCGGGAATCGAGTGCATCCACGAGCCAGGACCACGCGACGTCGGCCAGGAGCGGGTCGGTGCCGATCTCCGGCTCGAGCGGTGCCTGGGCGAAGCAGACGATGCGCTGGCTCCCGTTCCACGGCGGCGGCTCTGCGGGGTCGTGCAGCAGGATGAAGCGACCGGTGCCGAAGGCCGAGTCGACGCCTTCCTGCTCGGGGCGCACATCCCCGGCCAGTGCGAGCGCGTTCGGCGCGAGACCGCCGGGCGCCGGGATCTCGCGCACCGAGAGGTCGCTGCGGAAGACGACGGCCCGCATTTCCGCCTCCGCGCGCGCGAACGCATCCATCGGGCGATCACCTGTCACGGCGACAGACTAGAGTGATGCATCGATGAAGACCCCCAGGCACGCCGCATCCGCCGCTCCTGCCCTCGTCGTGGCGGTACAGCTCACCACGGCAGTGCTCGCAGCGGCCCTCGCCGGTGTGGTCGGCGCGATGGCGTTCGTCTCCGTGCGCGTGGCGCGCAGAGTGGTGACGCCCGCCGCCCGTCAGGCCGACACGGTGATCCTCGGACTCGACACCGGCGCGCAGACGATCACCCTGTCCCGCACCGCCGACACGCAGCTGCCCGGTCGCTACGGGCTCTTCACGAGCGGCAGCGAGTCGTACCTGAAGCTGGGCTCCGTGCTGGCCGAAGACGAGACGTCGGTGAAACGGAAGCTGCTGACCCGGGTCGACAACGAGACGACGCTCTCCCGCGATGCCGCCTTCAGCGGCTGGTACTTCGATTCGCCCGATCAGCTGCACGTGCCCTTCACCTCCGAACTGATCGGAGCCTCCCTCGGACCGTGCCCCGCCTGGTTCTTCCCCGCGGCCCCGGCGCCGGACGGCGGCGGGGACGACGAGACCTGGGTCATCCAGATCCACGGACGCGGCACGACGCGCGCCGAGTGCCTGCGGGCCGTGCCGCCCTTCCGGGATCTCGGCATCCACAGCCTGCTCGTGTCCTATCGCAACGACGGCGAAGCGCCCCGCAGCCGAACGGGCACCTACGGGCTCGGCGCGACGGAGTGGCGTGATGTGGATGCCGCCATCGCCTTCGCTCGGCGAAGGGGCGCGAAGCGCATCGTCCTCATGGGCTGGTCGATGGGCGGGTCGATCGCCCTGCAGCTGGCGCTGTCCTCGCCGCACGCGGATGTTATCGCCGGCATCGTGCTCGAATCGCCGGTGGTGGAGTGGCGCGTCGTCCTGGACCATCAGGCCGGCCTGCTCGGGCTCCCGCACGCGGTCACCGACATGGCGATCGGCGCCCTCGGCGCGGATTGGGCGACCCGCGTCACACGAACGGGCGAGCCCATCCCCTTCGACAGGCTCGACGTCGTGGCGCGCGCGGCCGAGCTGCGGCATCCGATCCTCATCCTGCACAGCGATGACGACGGATTCGTCCCGTCGGACGCCTCGCACGACCTGCTGGTGGCGCGGCCCGACCTCGTCACCCTTCAGACCTTCGATACGGCGCGGCACACGAAGCTCTGGAACTACGACCAGGAGCGCTGGATCACGGTGATCGGGTCGTGGCTGACCGACCTCGGTCTCACGCGCGTGGCCGCAGGCGGAGATAGCTGAAGCCGGCTTCATCCACCAGCATCCCGGCGACCTCCGTGTCGGGGCGGGATGCCGCATCCACCGTCACGAAGGGCGCCTGCGCCGGTTCGATCAGCGGTGCCGTCGTGACGCAGTACTCGTCGATGACCCCGGCCGCGATGAACTGCGACGACAGCGAGGGGCCGCCCTCGCACACGACGCGTGTCATGCCCTCCGCGGCGAGCGCGGCGAGGATCGCGGCCGGCTCGATCCGGTCGCCGGAGCCTTGGACACCGAGCACCCGGGCACCGATCGAGGCGGCGCGCTCGGCGACCTCGTCCACCCGCGTCGCGGGGCAGACGAGCAGCACCCGGCCGGGTTCGTCCCCCTCCACGTCGAGGCGATGTCCCGTGATGTCGCCGGTGCTGGTGACGACGGCGAGGCGGGCGGCACGGGGTACCACGTAGCCCTCGGCACGCACGCTCTGGGCTCCGACCACGACCACGTCCGCGTCGCGCCGGATCACGCCGAGGATCGCCCGGTCGACCCTGCTCGTCAGCGTCTCGCTGGTCCCGTCCGGCCCGGCGGCCGATCCCGTCAGCGTCGTCACCATGTTCAGGCGCACGTACGGGCCCGGCGCTCTGGCATAGATCTCGGCGAGCCAGTCCCTTCCGGTGCCGGGGGACACATCCGCGACGGCGAGCGAGTGCGGAACGACCTCGGTGACGATCACAGGGCGCTCAGACGGCGGCCTTGGCGCGCACCTGGCGCTTCGCCCGCATCAGCATGCCGGTCATACCGCCGAGCCGAAGCGGTGAGACGGCCCGCGTGAGGCCCAGCGTCTGCGGGAAATCGTTCGGGATGCCGAGCACCTCGTCGACCGAGAGACCGGTGATGCCCTGCGCGAGGATGCTGGCGAAGCCGCGGGTCGTCGGCGCCTCGCGTGGTGCGGTCGCGTGCATCGCCACCCGGCCGTCGGCATCCACGTCGACGATGATGTAGACCGGCGACTGGCACTCCACGACCCGCTCGCACAGCTCGGGGTGCCCCTCGTAATGCGGTGGCACGGCCGGCAGCTCGTGGGAGAACTCGAGCAGCAGCTGGAGCCGGTCGGGTTCGGGCAGCTCGAGGAATTCGTCCCGGATGTCGGCCAGGGACTGGGGGAGTGCGGTGTCGCTCATCACGCCAATTCTCCCACGCACCCGCCGGCGTGGGCGGTCAGGAGCGAGCCGGGACCTCTCCGGGTTCCGCGCCCGTGGCGATCGGAACGCGCACCGCGCTGCCCCACTCGGTCCACGAGCCGTCGTAATTGCGCACCTTGTCGAAGCCGAGCAGGTGGTGCAGCACGAACCACGTGTGGCTGGAGCGCTCGCCGATGCGGCAGTACGCGACGATGTCGTCGCCGTCCTTCAGCCCGGCGCCCTCCCGGTAGATCGCGTCGAGCTCGGCGCGGTTGCGGAACCCGCCGTCCTCGGCCACGGCCTTCGCCCACGGGACGCTGCGCGCCGAGGGGATGTGGCCCGCGCGCAGCGCGCCCTCTTCGGGGTAGGCAGGAGCGGTGGTGCGCTCGCCCGAGTACTCCTCGGGGGAGCGCACGTCGATGAGCGGCTTGCCGAGGTGAGCGAGCACCTCGTCCTTGTACGCACGCAGGGCCCGGTCGTCGCGCTCGACCACCGGGTACTCCGTCGGCTTGGGCGCCGGGGCGTCGGTGGTGAGAGGACGACCCTCGGCGATCCACTTGTCGCGGCCGCCGTCGAGCAGGCGCACGTCCTGGTGCCCGAAGAGCGAGAAGACCCAGAGGGCGTAGGCAGCCCACCAGTTGTTCTTGTCACCGTAGATCACGATCGTGTCGTCGCGGGAGATCCCCTTCCTGCTGAGCAGCGCGGCGAAGCCGGCGCCGTCCACGTAGTCGCGCACCACGGGGTCGTTGAGCTCCGTGTGCCAGTCGACCTTGACGGCTCCGGGGATATGCCCCGTCTCGTAGAGCAGCACGTCCTCATCCGATTCCACGATCGCCAGGCCCGGCGTACCGAGCCGTGCCTGCAACCAGTCGCCGGTGACGAGCCGGCCGGGCTCCGCGTACTCGGCAAACTTGTCGGATGACGTGTCGAATTCGACGGACAATGGGGCTCCTCGGGTGGGCGCGAGCGGATCGCTCATCGTTGACGGCGTAGGGTTGTTCCCGTCCCTTCGACCATAAGTCGCCGTGACACCGACCGCACCCGTTCTGTAAAGGTTCGACACAGGATCACTGCATGACAGCGACATCCGCCCGCACGGGGATCATCCATCTCTCCGACCTCCAGCCGCAGGTCACCGGAGCCGAGATGGTGGCGAGCCTCGTGCCGCCTCCGCAGTTCGACGAGGCCACGTTCGAGACCTATCGCGCGGATGCCGCATACCCGTCCCAGCAGGGCGCGAAAGAGACGCTCATGGCGTTCTCGGGCATCGCCCCGGCGGCCAAGCGCGGCGGCTTCTTCAGCCGCCCGAAGAAGGGGCCGGAGCTCAAGCCGGGCGTCTACCTCGACGGCGGCTTCGGCGTCGGCAAGACCCACCTGCTGGCGGCGATCTACCACGCCATGCCCGCCCGCCGGAAGTACTTCGGGTCGTTCATCGAGTACACCGCTCTCGTGGGGGCGATGGGCTACAAGAACACCGTCGACCTGTTCCGCGGGTCGGAGCTGCTCTGCATCGACGAGTTCGAGCTGGACGACCCTGGCGACACGATGGTCATGACGCGGCTACTGGGAGAGCTCGTCGCCTCCGGCACGCGCCTGGCGGCGACATCCAACACCCCGCCCAACGCGCTCGGCGAGGGCCGCTTCGCCGCGCAGGACTTCCTGCGCGAGATCCACGCGATGTCCGCCAGCTTCCAGACGATCCGCATCGACGGCGTCGACTACCGGCAGCGCTCCTTCGACGGACACGCGGTGGTGCTGAGCGAGAGCGAGTACGAAGCGGCGGTGGCGGATGCCGCGACCCGCGGCGTCGCGTCCGATGACCCGTTCAACGGACTCATCGGGCATCTCGCCCGCCTGCACCCGTCCAAGTACATCCGCCTCGTGGAGGAGCTGGACCTCGTCGGCGTCACCGGTGTGCGAGAGCTCACCGATCAGTCCGAGGCTCTGCGCTTCGTCGCGTTCGTCGACCGCGTCTACGACGCCCAGATCCCCGTGCGGGCCACGGGGCTGCCCCTCGATCTCGTCTTCGGCGAGGAGATGCTGGCCGGCGGCTACCGCAAGAAGTACCTGCGGGCCATCTCACGACTGAACGCCTCGACGCACGCCTGAGGGGCGTGTCCATGGCCGCCTCCCGGCCCGTCGAAACGTGATGTTTACGTGGGGGCGTGGCACGTAACGCTCGTGAAACACGACACGCACGGCGGGGGAAACCCGCGGTCGCGACACTGAGGGAACCCGACGCTACACCTGCGTCCCCCGCAGAGAGGTTCCACACGAGATGGATCAAGGCAACACAGCATTCATCCTCCTATCCGCCGCGCTCGTCCTGCTGATGACGCCAGGGCTGGCGTTCTTCTACGGCGGTCTCGTCAAGGCGAAGAGCGTCATCAGCATGATGATGCTCAGCTTCGGCGCGCTCGGTCTCATCGGCGTCCTCTGGGTGCTCTACGGCTACGCCATCGCATTCCCGACGACCGCCGCCGGCACCATCCAGTTCCCCTGGACGATCGACCCCGCCGAGTTCGGGCTGGCGAGCCTGCTCGAGGCACCGGAGGACGCGGCCTACCCGCCCCTGGCGTTCGTGGCGTTCCAGGCGACGTTCGCGATCCTCACGGTCGCCCTCGTCTCCGGCGCCATCGCCGACCGCGCCAAGTTCGGCGCGTGGATGGTGTTCGCCGCCGTCTGGGCGACCATCGTCTACTTCCCGGTCGCGAGCTGGGTGTTCAACTTCGGCCTGGCTGAGGACGGCAGCTTCTCCTACGGCGGCTGGATCACCTACGGCATGCAGACGTGGTTCGGCGTCGGTGCGATCGACTTCGCCGGCGGTACCGCGGTGCACATCAACGCGGGTGCGGCTGCCCTCGCCCTGGCACTGGTGCTCGGCAAGCGCGTCGGCTTCCAGAAGGGCATCACTGTTCCGCACAACCCGCCGTTCGTCCTGCTCGGCGCCGGTCTCCTGTGGTTCGGCTGGTTCGGCTTCAACGCCGGCTCAGAGCTGGCAGCGGACAACGTGGCGGCGCTGGCCTTCGTCAACACGATCGCCGCACCGGCCGCCGCCCTGCTGGCCTGGCTGATCGTCGAGAAGATCAAGGACGGCAAGCCGACCTCCGTCGGAGCCGCCTCGGGCGCCGTCGCCGGTCTCGTCGCCATCACGCCCGCGTGCGCCGCGCTCAGCCCGGTCTGGGCCATCCTGCTCGGCCTGATCGCCGGCGCCGTCTGCGCCCTGGCCATCGAGCTGAAGTTCAAGTGGGGCTTCGACGACTCGCTCGACGTGGTGGGCATCCACCTCGTCGGTGGTCTCATCGGAACGCTCTACCTCGGCTTCTTCGCCAACGGCACCGGCCTGTTCATGGGCGGCGACGGAACGCAGCTGCTCGTTCAGGCGATCGCGGCCTTCTCGGTGCTCGCCTACTCGTTCGTGCTGGCCTACGCGATCGGCTGGGTCATCCAGAAGACGATGGGCTTCCGCGTCAAGAACGAGGACGAGGTCGCCGGCATCGACACCATCGTCCACGGCGAGGAAGGCTACGTGCTCGCGGACAGCCGCCGCTGATCCGTATCTGCACCACCCGTCCGGAAGGGGCGTCGCGGAAACGCGGCGCCCCTTCCGGCGTTCCCGCCGACTCGCGCAAGTAGGGTGGGCCGGTGATGGTTGCACGACGCGGAATCCTCGGCTCGATCCGCCGGCTCTTCGGGACGAGGTCCCCGGCGGTCGCGCCGGGCGCGGGTCTCGTCGCCTCCACCGGCGAGCTCGGGCGCACGGGAGCGACGGTGACCGCGGCCGTGGCCCCGCCCGCACGCAACGGGCTGCAGATCTCCTACGCCCCGCACCCCGATGGCGATCCCGACGCCGGAGAAATCGTCTGGACCTGGGTGCCGTACGCCGAGAACGACGGTCGTGGCAAGGACCGCCCGGTGCTGGTGATCGGCCGGCAGTCGGAGGATCGCGTCTACGCGGTGCGCCTCACGAGCAAGTCGCACGACGGCGATCGTGACTTCCTCGCGCTCGGGGCGGGCACATGGGATGCGCAGGGGCGGCCGTCCTGGGTCGACATCGAGCAGGTCTACAGCGTGCACGTGGACGGCATGCGACGCGAGGCGGCCGCGCTCGATCTCGAGCGATTCGTGCGCGTCGCGGACGCGCTGCATCGCCGCTACGGCTGGGCCGTCGGGAACTGATTCGGTGGGCGATACCAGACTCGAACTGATGACCTCTTCCGTGTGAAGGAAGCGCGCTACCAACTGCGCCAATCGCCCGTCGGCCCCGCAGGACCGGTTCACGATACTACCGGATGCCTCGGCCGCGAACGAACCGGCAGCGGATGACGCGCGCGGAGCGTCATGGTTTTGCGCTCGCGATTTTGTCGGCTAAAGTTGCACGAGTGCCCGGAGCGATCCGGAAACGCGGATGTAGCGCAGTTGGTAGCGCACAACCTTGCCAAGGTTGGGGTCGCGAGTTCGAGTCTCGTCATCCGCTCGAGTGCAGGGGTCTCCTCTTTCTGGGAGACCACGGCACGTGGGGTCAAACCACACGCGGTGGCGTGGCCGAGCGGCTAGGCACCGGCCTGCAAAGCCGTTTACACGGGTTCGAATCCCGTCGCCACCTCAAGAACACTGTCACCTTCACTGCAACTGAATAGCCCGAACGGGCGCGATTGGCGCAGCGGTAGCGCGCTTCCCTGACACGGAAGAGGTCACTGGTTCGATCCCAGTATCGCGCACAGATGAAACCCCCGGCTCTCCGGGGGTTTTCTCGTTTCCGGCGAGCGCGCACGGGCCCCTCCTAGGCTGAGCGCATGAGCGACCTGGTGCGCGACATCCGCGAGGGCCTGCACGCGGCGGGCGATCCGCCGCGTGCTGCGGGGCAGCAGGTTTACATGAAGTCCGCCATGCCGTTCCTCGGCGTGGGCGTGCCACAGACACGCCGCATCGCCCGCGCCGCCGCCAAGGGCGAGAAGGATGCGGCGGTCCTTCGACGCGCAGCACGGGATCTCTGGGACGAGGCCGCCTTTCGCGAGGAGCGCTACGCCGCGATGGCCCTGCTGGCCGTGCCGCCGGCATCCGATGATCTCTCCGTCACGGCGGTCATCGAGCATATGGTGCGCACCGGGCAGTGGTGGGACTACACCGACGAGCTCTCGCATCGGCTCGCCGATCTGCACGATCGGCATCCGGAGAGCACCGCGGAGCTCGCGCGCTCGTGGAGTGTCGACGACGACATGTGGATACGGCGGATCGCCATCATCTCCCAGCTCGGTCGTCGCGACCGGGTGGATCCGCAGCTGCTGGCGGGCGTGATCGCGCCGAACGTCGCCGACCGGGAGTTCTTCATCCGCAAGGCGATCGGCTGGGCCCTGCGGGAGTACGCCCGCGTCGCCCCGGACTGGGTGCGCGGGTTCGCCGACTCACACGCGCTCAGCCCGCTGAGCCGGCGTGAAGCCCTCAAGCACCTTGACCCCGCCCGGTAGACTTCGGGCATGGAACTCCACCGGCTGAACCTCGCGGCTCTCGTCGCGGTCACCGGCACGCGAACGCCTCGGGCCTGAGCGGGCAGGGCGCGAGCGCGCCCGAAGCTGAGCAGTAGCCTTGATCCGACCACTCTTGGAGAGTTCCCTTGTCTGACAACGCCCAGCCGTCTCAGGACGGCTTCGCCCTCTTTCCCGATCGATCCGTCGTCGCCATGCGCGTGAACGGCGAGCTGAAGGATCTCGCGACTCCGGTCCCCGGTTCGGATGCCGTCGAGCCGATCACCATCGACAGCCCCGACGGCCTCGACATCCTGCGCCACTCGGCCGCCCACGTGCTGGCCCAGGCGGTTCAGCGCATCAACCCGCAGGCGAATCTCGGCATCGGTCCGCCGATCACCGACGGCTTCTACTACGACTTCGGCGTCGAGGAGCCCTTCACGCCCGAGGATCTGAAGGCGATAGACAAGGAGATGCAGCGCATCATCCGCGAGGGTCAGCGGTTCGTGCGCCGCGTGGTCAGCGACGAGGAAGCGCGTGCCGAGCTCGCCGCGGAGCCGTTCAAGCTCGAGCTGATAGGGCTCAAGGGCGGCGCTTCGACAGGCTCAGCGACCGAGATCGCGGAGGGCGCATCCGTCGAGGTCGGAGCCGGCGAGCTCACGATCTACGACAACGTGAACCGCGACGGCGAGGTGGTCTGGAAGGACCTCTGCCGCGGTCCGCACTTGCCGAGCACCCGCGTGATCGGCAACGGCTGGGATCTCACCCGCATCGCCGCGGCGTACTGGCGCGGCAGTGAGAAGAACCCGCAGCTGCAGCGCATCTACGGCACCGCATGGCCCTCGAAGGATGAGCTGCGCGCCTACCAGGAGCGCCTCGCAGAGGCCGCCAAGCGCGACCACCGCCGGCTCGGCAAGGAGCTCGACCTGTTCTCGTTCCCCGACGAGATCGGCTCGGGCCTGTCGGTCTGGCACCCCCGCGGCGGCATCATCCGCCAGGAGATGGAGCAGCACGCGCTGCGTCGCCATAAGCGTGCCGGCTACACCTACGTCTACACCCCGCACATCACGAAGAAGGACCTCTTCATCGAGTCCAACCACCTCGTGACGTACAAGGAGGGGATGTTCCCGCCGATCCACCTCGATGAGGAGCGCGACGAGAACGGCGAGATCACCAAGCAGGGCGTCGACTACTACCTCAAGCCGATGAACTGTCCGATGCACATCCTGATCTACCGCGAGCGCGCGCGCAGCTACCGCGATCTGCCGATGCGACTCGCCGAGAACGGGACGGTCTACCGGAACGAGCTGTCGGGTGCGCTGCACGGTCTCACCCGCGTCCGTGGATTCACCCAGGACGATGCGCACCTGTTCGTGACCCCCGAGCAGCTCGAGGGCGAGGTGGCGGAGGTGCTCGAGTTCGTGCTCTCGCTGCTGCGCGACTTCGGCTTGAACGACTTCGAGCTGGAGCTCTCGATGCGCGACGACGAGAAGTCGAAGTGGATCGGCGACGAGGAGCACTGGGCCGAGGCCACAGACGCGCTTCGCCGGGTGGCGCTCGCGAGCGGGCTGAAGCTCACCGAGGTCGCCGGCGAGGCGGCGTTCTACGGACCCAAGATCGACCTCAAGGTCAAGGACGCCATCGGCCGCACCTGGCAGCTGTCGACCGTGCAGCTGGACTTCAACCTGCCCGAGCGGTTCGACCTGGAATTCACGGATCGCGACGGCGCCAAGAAGCGGCCGGTCATGATCCACCGCGCCCTGATGGGGTCGATCGAACGGTTCTTCGCGATCCTGCTGGAGCACTACGCGGGCGACTTCCCGGTGTGGCTGTCGCCTGTGCAGGTCGTCGGAGTTCCCGTCGCGGAGCAGTACGGCGAGTACCTCGACGATGTGATCGCCCGGCTGCGCGCCGACGACGTGCGGGCCGAGGTCGATCACTCCGATGACCGCATGCAGAAGAAGATCCGCAACCATACGACGGGCAAGGTGCCGCTGATGCTGATCGCGGGGGAGCAGGACCGTGCGGCGGGTACCGTGTCGTTCCGGTTCCGGGACGGCTCACAGCAGAACGGCGTGCCGGTGGATGAGGCCGTCGGGCGCATCCGCACCGCCATCGACTCGCACGCGCTGGTGCACACCGCGGAGGACCTGGCGTGACCCTTCGTCTCGCTTCGCTCGCTCAGGGACCGGATGAGGGTGCGCTCGCTCAGGGACCCGATGAGGGCGCGCTCGCTCAGGGAACCGATCGTGACTGATAAAGAGGGGTCGCTGGAGGACGCCGCGACGCTCGCGGGGATTCCCGACGAGTTCCAGCGCCTGTGGACACCGCACCGCATGGCCTACATCAAGGCCGGGCCGCAGGTGCTGCGCGACGCATGCCCGTTCTGCGCGGCACCCGCGCTGTCGGATGAGGAGGGGCTTCTCGTCGCCCGCGGGCGCACGGCCTACGTGCTGCTGAACCTCTTCCCGTACAACTCGGGACACCTGCTCGTCTGCCCCTACCGTCACATCTCGACCTACGACGAGGCGACCGACGAGGAGGTCGCCGAGATCGGCGCCCTCACGCAGACCGGAATGCGCGTGCTCAGTGCGGTGTCCCGGTGCGACGGGTTCAACATCGGCATGAACCAGGGATCGATCGCCGGCGCGGGCGTAGACGCTCACCTGCATCAGCACATCGTGCCCCGTTGGGCGTCGGATGCGAACTTCTTCCCGATCATCGCGAAGACCAAGGCGCTGCCTCAGCTGCTGGGTGACGTGCGCGCCAGCATCGCCGAAGGCTGGCCACCGTCCGGTTCGTGAACGGGTCTCAGCGAACCTGGCGAACGGGGAACTGAAGGCGGGGGTGGGCGTAGAACGTCTGCGACTCGACGAGCTGCAACTCGCGCGAACCGGACTCGTGGGTGGTGCGCAGCAGATCGAACACGCTCGAGACCGTGTGGGCCAACGCCTGTGCGGCATCCCCGAGCCGGCGATAGTGAGCGGTGAACAGGGCGGCCGTGACGTCCCCCGACCCGTTCGCCTTCATCGGCAGCAAGGGCGTCTGCGCGATCCACGCCCCCGCATCGTCGACCACGAGCATCTCGATCGTCTCTCGCTCACGGTCGGGACGCTCCACGCTGGTCACGAGAACCGTGCTCGGTCCCATCTCCCTGGCGGCGTCCGCGGACTCGAGAGTGGACACGAGCGTGTCCGGCTCGGTGCCGGTGAGGTAGCCGAGCTCGAACTGGTTCGGCGTGATGATGTCGGCGACCGGAACGACCCGCTCGCGCAGCAGCTCCGGGATGGCCGGGGCGACGAAGCATCCCGAGTTCGCGTTGCCCATCACCGGATCGCATGCGTACACGGCTGACGGATTGGCCGCCTTGACCCGGGCGACGGCGTCGACGATGACATCGCCGATGCCCTCGCCGCCTTGATACCCGGACAGCACGACGTCGATCTCGGGGAAGACGCCGCGCTCCTCGATGCCGGTGATCACATCACGCACATCATTCGGGGAGATCAGCGGCCCCCGCCAAGCCCCGTACCCCGTGTGGTTCGAGAAATTGACCGTGTAGACGGGAAGGACCTCGACGCCGATGCGCTGCAGGGGGAAGACGGCGGCGGAATTGCCGACATGGCCGTACGCGACCGCGGACTGGATGGACAGGATCTTCACCGCTCGATCATGCCACCGCCTCCCCACTGGCGGTAAAGCGAGAACCACGGACCGGAATAGAATCGACCATCATGACGGACAGCAGCAACCAGACCACATCCCGCGCACAGACCGGCTCCAGCCGGGTGAAGCGCGGACTCGCCGAGATGCTCAAGGGCGGGGTCATCATGGATGTGGTCACCGTCGAGCAGGCGAAGATCGCTGAGGATGCCGGCGCCGTCGCCGTCATGGCGCTCGAGCGGGTGCCGGCCGATATCCGCGCCCAAGGCGGAGTCTCCCGCATGAGCGATCCCGACATGATCGACGGGATCATCAGCGCCGTCTCCATCCCCGTCATGGCGAAAGCCCGCATCGGGCACTTCGTCGAGGCGCAGGTGCTGCAGGAGCTGGGCGTCGACTACATCGACGAGTCCGAGGTGCTCTCACCCGCCGACTACGTGAACCACATCGACAAGTGGAAGTTCACCGTTCCCTTCGTCTGCGGCGCGACCAACCTGGGTGAGGCGCTTCGCCGCATCAACGAGGGCGCGGCGATGATCCGCTCCAAGGGCGAGGCGGGCACCGGCGACGTCTCGGAGGCGACGAAGCACATCCGCAAGATCTCCGCCGAGATCAACGTGCTGCGCTCCCTGACGAAGGACGAGCTTTACGTCGCCGCCAAGGAGCTGCAGGCGCCGTACGAGCTCGTCGCCGAGATCGCCGAGACCGGCAAGCTTCCCGTCGTGCTGTTCGTCGCTGGCGGCGTCGCCACCCCCGCCGACGCCGCGATGATGATGCAGCTGGGCGCCGACGGCGTGTTCGTCGGCTCGGGCATCTTCAAGTCCGGCAACCCCGCTGAGCGCGCCGCGGCGATCGTCAAGGCCACCACCTTCTACGACGACGCCAAGGTCATCGCCGATGTCTCCCGCGGATTGGGCGAGGCCATGGTCGGCATCAACGTTTCGGACCTCGCCGCGCCGCACCGCCTCGCAGAGCGTGGCTGGTAGCGGCTCGCGAGCGTGAGCACGCGTCGCCCGCACATCGGCGTCCTCTCGCTGCAGGGCGACGTCCGGGAGCACGCGCGGGTGCTGACCGACCTCGGTGCAGACGTCGAGCTGGTCCGCCGCCCGGCGGAGCTGGCTGCCATCGACGGCCTCGTCATACCCGGGGGCGAGTCGAGCGTGATCGACAAGCTGTCTCGTGCGTTCGGCATGCGTGAGCCGGTGCGCGACGCCATCGCCGCGGGGATGCCGATGTACGGCACCTGCGCCGGACTCATCCTGCTGGCCGACCGGATCACGGACGGCATCGAGGGTCAGCAGACGTTCGGCGGACTGGATGTGACCGTCCAGCGCAATGCATTCGGCAGCCAGGTCGACTCGTTCGAGACCGATCTCGATGTCCCGGTGCTCGGTGACCCGGCCGTCCACGCCGTGTTCATCCGCGCCCCGCTCGTCCTCGAGTCGGCGGAGGGTGTCGAAACCCTTGCCAGCCTCGAGGACGGACGCGTGGTCGCGGTACGGCAGGGTGCGCTGCTCGGCACGTCGTTTCATCCGGAGGTCACGGGCGAGCATCGCTTCCACGAGCTCTTCCTCGAGAGCGTGCGGGCAGTCCGGTGACCACCTGGGTCGCGCTCCTTCGCGGGGTCAACGTCGGTGGCATCACGATCCGCAACGCCGACCTCGTTGCCCTGTTCCAGGACACTCTGGGTTTCCATGACGTGCGCACGTACCTCGCGAGCGGGAACGTGCGATTCGAGACGGATGCCGCGGCCGGCCGCCGGGATGCGCTCAAGGCCTCCATCGAAGCCGGCCTCCGCGAACGATTCGGCTACGACGCCTGGATCGTTCTGGTCACCCTGACCGAACTGGTCCGCGCGGTCGAGGGATTCCCGTACGACGCGTCCGACGGCGCGCGGCAGCCGTGGGTGATCTTCTGCGTCGACATGGCCACCCGCGACGAGCTCACGGCGGCAGCGGCATCCCTCGACCCCGCCGTGGACCCGGCAGCCGCCGGACCCGGCGTCGTGTACTGGAATCCCGTGAAGGGCTCGACGACCGACACCCCGTTCGCGAAGATCCTGGCGAAGGCGACCTACAAGTCGCGGACGACCAACCGGAACCTGCGCACGCTCGCGAAGATCGCGTCCTGAGGCGCTTGCCGTTCGAAGCGTGCGCGCTATAACCTGCGCGCAATGGCAATGGGTGATCCTTTCAGAACCAGGGGGTCCGTGCGATGAGCGTTCCGCTGCCCGCGACCGGCGATCCGCCGCCGGCCAAGCTCTGCGACGCGCAGGACCTGGTGCTCGCGCACCTGTGCTTCCGGCGGCTCTACGCGCTCGCACCCGAGGCGGTCCGGCACGCGGACCCGGGCGATCGCGCTCGGATCGCATCGATCGGGAAGAACGTGTCGCTTGTGGACGACGCGCTGCATCACCACCACCGCCTCGAAGACGCGATGCTGTGGGACACCGTGGAGGGTCGTCGACCGGCATGCGCCATCCATGTCGAGCTGATGAAGCGCCACCACGCCCAGGTTGCGCTCCTG
This sequence comes from Micromonospora sp. DT81.3, assembly GCF_049847225.1. Lineage (NCBI taxonomy): Bacteria > Bacillati > Actinomycetota > Actinomycetes > Micromonosporales > Micromonosporaceae > Micromonospora > Micromonospora sp. DT81.3. The sequence continues at coordinate 168,997 of NZ_JBNCNY010000004.1, read as the reverse complement.
CTCGATGAGATGCCCGCCCTGCTGGAGGCATGGCAGACGGGCCCCGGGCCGACGACATCCGCCCCCCTCGCGTCCACGCTCGATGAGATCTCTCGCGTGCTGGGCGACCACCTCACGGCCGAGGAGGAGCACATCGTGCCGGTGATCGAGGAGGTCATGACCGCGAAGGAGTGGGAGGAGTTCGGCGACGTCGCGCAGAAGTCCTACGCGCGCTCGCAGATCTTCCTCTTCTACGGACTGATCCTGGAGCTGATGAGCCCCCAGGAGCGGGAGAGCTTCGCGAAAGAGGTGCCGCTGCCCATCAAGATCCTCTACGCGCTGGTGGGCCGGCGTCAGTACGAGCGGATCATGAACGACCTCAGAGCCGGCGCCTAGGAGTCGACGACCAGCCTGCGGATCGCCGCAAGAGTGCGCTCGATGTCCTCTGGTGTGGTGGCCCACGAGGACATGGAGCACCTCAGCGCCGCGCGGCCATGCCACTCCGCGCCCGTGACGACGGCCGTTCCGTCGCTCAGGATGGCCGAGCCCAGGCTCCGCGTCGCCTCGTCGTCGCTCAGCCGGAACAGAACCTGCGTGTAGACCACATCGTTGACGACCTCGACGCCCGCGATGTCGGCCAGCCCGTCCGCCATCGCTCGCGCATTGACGCGCAACCTGTCCACAAGGGCGGCGACGCCGCTCCGTCCGAGACTGCGCAGAGCGGCCCACGCCGGAACGCCGCGCGCTCGTCTGGACAGCTCCGGCGTGACATCCCACGGGTCGAGTCGCGTATAGACCAGATAGTCCCCACCCGTGCGGAACATGGCGATGGAGTCCGCGGGATCACGCACGATCGCCATGCCGCAGTCGTACGGCACATTGAGCGTCTTGTGGGCGTCGGTCGCCCACGAGTCGGCGCCCGAGATCCCCTCCGTGAGGTGTCGGAGCGACGGTGAGGCGGCGGCCCAGAGGCCGAACGCCCCGTCGATGTGGATCCAGGCGCCCCGATCGCGCGCGATGGGGACGAGGCTCACGAAGGCGTCGAACGCGCCGGTGTGCACTTCGCCGGCCTGAAGGCAGACGATGAGCGGCCCCTCTCCCTGCGCGAGCGCCTCGCGAAGCCCATCGGGCGACATCCGTCCCTCGCCGTCCGCCGGCACGATCACGAACTCGTCGCGGCCGATCCCGAGCATGCGCGCTGCCCTGTCGATGGACCCGTGCCGGTGCTCGCCGACGACGAAGCGCACCGATGGAGCGGATCGGATCCCACGCTCCGCCATGGCCCACCCGCTGCGGGCCAGCACGGCATTGCGCGCCGTGGCGAGACAGGTGAAGTTCGCCACCTGGCCGCCCGTCACGAACCCGACGCTCGCCGAGGCGGGCAGCCCGAACATGTCGAGCATCCATCGGCCCGCGACGCGCTCGAGCGCGACGGTCGCCGGTGTCAGCGCCGACGAGCCGGAGTTCTGGTCCCACGACGACACGAGCCAGTCCGCCGCGAGGGCGGCCGGCAGCGATCCGCCGATGACCAATCCGTAGAAGCGGCCGCCGGCAATCCCGGCCAGGCCCGGGTCCGCGATGCGGGCGAGGTCCTCGACGACGGCCTCGGCATCCATCCCCGCATCGTCGAGAGGCACGTCGAGCTGCGCCAGCATGCCCTCGATCGAGACCGGAGGCCATACCGGTCGCTCGTCCAGGGAGTGCAGGAACTCCGTCGCCCGCCGATGCGCCGCGTCGAGCGCGCGGTCTCGATCGTCCACGGGCGTCAGTGTTGCACCGGGTCCGCTCGTGCGCAACCGGGCGCGCACCCGGCACGTGTGGCATCCCCCGCGCACCGTAAACTGGGGGCATGTCCGGTCACTCCAAGTGGGCCACGACGAAGCACAAGAAGGCGGTCATCGACTCCCGCCGTGCCAAGTCGTTCGCCAAGCTCATCAAGAACATCGAAGTCGCCGCGAAGATGGGCGGCGCCGACCTCGCGGGAAATCCCACGCTGCAGGATGCCGTCCAGAAGGCCAAGAAGACGTCGGTGCCCATCGACAACATCAACCGCGCGGTCAAGCGGGGCGCCGGGCTGACGGGCGAGTCCGTCGACTACTCCACGATCATGTACGAGGGCTACGGGCCTCACGGCGTGGCGCTGCTCATCGAGTGCCTCACCGACAACAAGAACCGCGCTGCCGCGGAGGTGCGCACGACCATGACGCGCAACGGCGGCACCATGGCGGATCCGGGAAGCGTCGCCTACAACTTCCACCGCAAGGGCGTCATCGTCGTGTCCTCCGATGGCACGACGGAGGACGATGTCATGCTCGCCGTGCTCGACGCGGGGGCGGAGGAGATCGAGCCGCACGCCGATGGATTCGGCATCATCACGGACGCGTCCGACCTCGTGAAGGTGCGTTCGGCGCTGCAGGATGCCGGGATCGACTACGAGTCGGCGGATGTCGAGTTCGTTCCCTCGCTCAAGGTCGAGGTGGATGCGGACACGGCTCGCAAGGTGTTCCGGCTCATCGACGCGCTGGAGGACAGCGACGACGTGCAGAACGTGTACAGCAACTTCGACCTGACGCCCGAGGTGCAGGCCGAGCTCGCCGACGACGAGTAGCCGGCGCTGCGCCCGCGGAGACGCATGGGCCCTCGCCGGCGAAGGCGGTCCCTGAGCGACGCTTCGTCTCGCTTCGCTCGCTCAGCGACCGGCTTCGCGACGAGACGAAGGGCGCGCCTGCGGACCCGTCCGGCACCTCCCGCCTAGCGTGGGAGCGTGGCCTCCCTCCGTGTGCTCGGAATCGACCCCGGCCTCACCCGCTGCGGTGTGGGCGTGGTGGATGTCGCGCGCGACCGATCGGCCACGCTGGTGCACGTGGGAGTGGTCCGCTCGTCTCCGGACGCACCGATCGCCGAGCGCCTCGCCGCCATCGCGGCCGGCATCCGTGCCGTCATCGATGAGCACGGCCCGCACGTCGTCGCGGTCGAGCGCGTCTTCGCCCAGCAGAACATGCACACGGTGATGGGGACGGCCCAGGCCAGTGGCATCGCGCTGCTCATCGCCGCCGAGCACGGGCTGCCGGCGGCCCTGCACACGCCGACCGAGATCAAGGCGGCCGTCACGGGGTACGGCGCCGCCGACAAGCGCCAGGTGCAGACCATGGTCGCCCGCGTGCTGCGCCTGGAGGCCCTTCCCCAGCCGGCGGATGCCGCCGATGCGCTGGCCCTCGCCCTCTGCCACGGCTGGCGCGGAGGCCCCGCCGGCGATGCCTCGCACTCCGACACACCGGCCCTCCGCGCGTGGCGCGATGCCGAGCGACGGGCATCCCGCATCGCGCGGCGCCCTACACCCCGCGTGGCACCCTGAGGCTGTCCGCGCCGCCGCCTAGGCTTGGCGAATGATCTCTTCTCTTCGGGGAACGACCGCGCACGTCGACGCGGACACCCTGGTCGTCGAGGTCGGGGGAGTGGGCCTCACGGTCGCCGTCCCCGCGGGTCTCGCCCGCTCCACGCACCCCGGCGACGTCGTGCACATCCACACGCACCTCGTGGTGCGCGAGGACGCGCTGTCGCTGTTCGGCTTCGAGACGCGGGGGGAGCTGGCCGTCTTCTCGCTGCTGCTGGGAGTCACCGGCGTCGGTCCGAAGTCGGCGCTCGGGGTGCTCTCCGGGCTCTCCGTGGAGCAGATCGCCGCCGCGGTGGCGGCCGACGACGACGCGCCGTTCCGCCGGGTCCCGGGCATCGGCCCGAAGACCGCCAAACTCATCGTGGTGCAGCTCGCCGGCAAGCTCGAAGCTCCCGTGCGCACCGCGGCCAGGGTCATCGACGCTCCGGCCGCCGTACTGACGCAGGTGGCGGAGGCGCTGACAGGACTCGGCTGGCCCGAACGGGTCGCGACCGAGGCGGTCACCACGACCGCCGCCGAGGCATCCGCTGTCGATCGCGCCTCGGTCCCCGTGCTGCTGCGCCTGACGCTCGCCGCCCTCGGTCCCGCACCGCATGGGGCCGCTCGTGGATGACATCCGGGACGCCGACGATCCGGTCGATGAGACCGAGCTCGCGATCGAGGGAGCGCTCCGGCCCGCTTCGCTCGCCGAGTTCGTGGGGCAGCAGAAGGTGCGGGGACAGCTCCAGCTGCTGCTGGATGCGGCCCGCATCCAGCAGCGCCCGGCCGATCACATCCTGCTGTCGGGGCCTCCTGGTCTGGGAAAGACGACACTCGCGATGATCGTCGCGCACGAGAGCGCGCGGCCACTGCGCCTCTCCAGCGGGCCGGCGATCCAGCACGCCGGCGACCTGGCGGCTCTCCTGTCGAGCCTGACGCCGGGCGAGGTGCTGTTCATCGACGAGGTGCACCGGATGGCGCGCTCCGCCGAGGAGATGCTCTACCTCGCGATGGAGGACTTCCGCATCGACATCATGGTCGGCAAGGGCGCGGGCGCCACGAGCATTCCACTGGACCTGGCGCCGTTCACGCTCGTCGGAGCGACGACCAGGTCGGGGCTGCTGCCCAATCCGCTGCGCGACCGGTTCGGCTTCACCGCGCACCTCGAGTACTACGAGCCCGCGGAACTGGAGCGGGTGATCGAGCGCTCAGCGGCGATGCTGGGCGTCGACATCCCGCCACCGGCCCGAGCCGAGATCGCACGGCGCTCACGGGGGACGCCCCGTATCGCGAACCGGCTGCTGCGCCGCGTGCGCGACTACGTGCTGGTGCACGAGCTGCCGGCCGGACTGGACGCCGTGCGCGCGGCGCTCGAGCTCTACGACGTGGATGTGATCGGCCTGGACCGGCTGGACCGGGCCGTGCTGGAGGCACTCGTCAAGCGCTTCCGCGGCGGTCCGGTGGGACTGAACACGCTCGCCATCGCGGTCGGCGAGGAGCCCGACACCGTCGAGAGCGTCGTCGAGCCGTACCTCGTGCGCATCGGCTTCATGGGCAGGACGCCGCGCGGTCGCATCGCCACCCCCGAGGCCTACGCGCATCTGGGCGCCCCACACCCAGACGGTGCGCTCAGGTTCGATGACCTATAATCGCTGAAGGCTTCTCGCCGCAATCCCCTAGGCATCCTCGTCGTCGTGGCGTGCCGCTCCCGGAAGGTCATCCCCTCTCGCATGGCAGAATTCTTCGCTAACTACGGCCTGTTCATCCTGCTGGCGGTGCTCCTCGTCTTCATGTTCTGGAACTCGCGCAAGCGCATGCAGAAGCAGAAGCTCGAGCAGGAGGCCAAGGCACGGCAGACGGTGCCCGGCGCCGAGGTGCTGCTGCAGGGCGGGCTCTACGGCACCATCGTGGCGTACGACCCCGACAACCTCGACCAGCCGGCCGAGGTCGAGATCGCACCCGGCACCGTCATCAAGGTGCACAGCCAGGCGATCCTCCGCGTCGTGGACCCCGTGGCCGAGACGGAGCTCACCGAAGAGCCCATCCAGGATGCACCCGCGATCGAGTCGATCGACGACGTGGCCATCAAGCCTGCCGTCGACCCCGACACGCGCAAGAAGACCGAGGACTAAACCCGCTCGCCCGCTCGCGGGCGTACGCAGAAAGCTGATCCCTTCGTGGCGACATCCACCCCCGTCCGGCACGCCTGGCGCGCGCTCCTCAGCCTCCTCATCATCACGGCCGTTCTCTTCGGCATCAACGCCCTCGGCGTCTACGTCTTCAAGCAGAGTTCGTGGAGCCCTGAGCTGGCCCTCGACCTGCAGGGCGGAACGCAGATCATCCTCGAGGCGCAGACCGAGGACGGCACAGCACCGAACGAGGATCAGCTGAACCAGGCGGTGACGATCATCCGCCAGCGCGTGGATGCCACGGGCGTCGGCGAAGCGGATGTCACGACGGAGGGCGGCCGGAACATCGTCGTCCAGATCCCCGGGACGGCCGATGAGGAGACCCGCAACCGGATCGAGCAGAGCGCTCAGCTCGAGCTGCGGGCCGTGCTGTACGCCGGCGAGCCCGCCACCGACTTCGTCGGCACGGACGGCAACCGCACCCCGTATCCCACACCGGACCCGACGCTGCAGGCGACGCCCTCCGTTGCTCCGAGCAGCGGCAGCGACCCGGCGTGGATCACGCCGGCCCTGCAGGCGGAGTTCCTGGCCTACGACTGCGCGGACCCGGCGAACGACCCCGCGCAGGCGCCGGCCGATCAGCCGCTGATCACCTGCGACCCCACGGGTTCGGTCAAGTACATCCTCGGCCCGGTGGAGCTCGACGGCTCGTCCATCGACGATGCGACCTTCGGCCTCGAGCAGACCACCGGCCGGTGGGCCGTCAACCTCGACTTCGACGACGAGGGCACCAACACCTTCGGCGAGATCAGCCAGCGGCTGTACGGCGCGACGGCGCCGCTCGACCAGTTCGCCTTCGTGCTCGATGGCTACGTGCTCTCGGCGCCGCAGATGAACGGCGTCATCCTCGACGGCAAGCCGAGCATCACCGGCTCGTTCACGCAGGAGACCTCCAAAACGCTGGCAGACCAGCTCAAGTACGGCGCCCTCCCGCTGAGCTTCGCGGTGGTCAGCTCGGACACGATCTCCGCGACCCTGGGCTCGCAGCAGCTGCAGATCGGGCTCATCGCCGGTCTCATCGGACTCGCGCTCGTGGCGATCTACTCGCTCATCGTCTACCGCGCGCTCGGATTCGTGATCATCGCGTCGCTGATCGTCATGGGCGTGCTCACCTACATCACGATGTGCATCCTCGCGTGGCGCATGGGCTTCCGCCTGTCGCTCGCCGGCGTCGCCGGCCTGATCGTGACGATCGGCTTCACCGCCGACTCGTTCATCGTCTACTTCGAACGCATCAAGGATGAGCTGCGTGACGGCAAGTCGATCACGTCGGCCGTCGAGGACGGCTGGGGTCGAGCGCGGCGCACGATCTACATCTCGAAGTCGATCAACATCCTCGCCGCCGTGGTGCTGTACATCCTGGCCGACGCCACCGTGAAGGGCTTCGCCTTCACCCTCGGCCTCACGACGCTCATCGACATCCTGATCTTCATCCTGTTCACCCATCCGGTGATGCAGCTGCTGGCCCGCACGCGCTTCTTCGGGTCCGGACACCCCCTGTCGGGTCTGGATCCCGAGGCGCTCGGGGCGGTCTATCGCGGTCGGGCGCAGTTCCGCGAGCCCGTTCCCGTGGCGGTCAGGGGCGGCGCCGCCGGACGGGCCACCCGCTCGCGCGGCGAGGCCGAACGGCGCCAGACGATCGCCGAGCGCAAGCAGGCCGAACTGGCGGCGGCGAAGACGTCGGCCCCCACGCCGGTGAAGCCCCCGGCATCGGGCAAGAATGCGGCAACGGGCAAGAACCCGACGTCGACGAAAGCCCCTGCGCCCGCGAAGAACACGACGGCTGTGCCGGTCACGCCGACCACCACCACGACGACAGCCAAGGCACCGACCACGTCCGGCAAGGAGGGAGGCCGCTGATGCGCTCCATGAGTCAGCTCGGCAACGAGCTCTATTCCGGCAAGACCTCGTTCCCGTTCGTGGGACGCCGGCGGCTGTGGTTCATCCTCGCCGCCGTGCTGGTGATCGCCTCGGCGCTGGTCCCGCTGATCCGGCCGGTGCAGTTCTCGATCGAGTTCACCGGCGGATCGCAGTTCACCGTGTCGGGGCTCGAGTCGCCCGACCAGAACGATGCCACGGAGGCCGTGCAGAGCGTCGTACCGGATGCCACCACCAAGGTGACGACGATCGGCAGCACGGCCGTCCGCGTGCAGACCGATCAGCTCACCCCGGATGAGACCCAGGACGTCACCGAAGCGCTCGCCGCGGCGTACGACGTTCCGGTCACCGAGGTCACCGCGTCGTTCATCGGCCCCAGCTGGGGCCAGGACGTCACCCGCCAGTCCCTGTGGGGTCTCGCCATCTTCCTCGCGCTGACCTTCATCATCCTGGCGCTGTACTTCCGCACCTGGAAGATGTCCGTGGCGGCCATCCTCGGCCTGATCGACGTGCTGATCATCACGATCGGCATCTACGCCCTGGCCGGCTTCGAGATCTCCCCGGCGGCGGTGATCGGCTTCCTGACGATCCTGTCGTACTCGCTGTACGACACCACGGTCGTGTTCGACAAGATCCGCGAGAACACGACGGAGGACGGCGAGATATCCGGCCGCACCTTCGGAGAGTCCGTCAACCTCGCCGTCAACCAGACGCTGATCCGCTCGATCAACACCTCGATCGTGGCGGCCCTCCCGGTCGGTGCCATCCTTTTCATCGGCGCCTTCTGGCTCGGCGCCGAGACCCTCACCGACATCTCCCTCGCGATCTTCGTCGGCATCTTCGTCGCCACGTACTCCACGCTGTTCGTCGCGGCGCCGCTGTACTCGCTGTTCCGCGAGAACGAGGCTCCCATCAAGGAGCGGGACGCCCGTGTGCTGGAGTCGCGTCAGCGGGCGACGGTGGCCGCTTAGGCGGCTCGGGAGGCACCTCGCCCGGGCGTAGGATTGACCAGTTCGTCCAGGCAGGCAGGGGGGTGATGCGGTGACAGAGACGGTCCCGGCGGCCGCGCAGTCATCCAGCCTCCGCCGGCTGGTTCCGCGCATCTTCTCGAGGTCCGCCCGCAGGGACGACCTCGAGCATCTGCTGCGCACGGTGCGCTCGAACCACCCGAAGGGCGATCTGAGCGTCATCGAGCGCGCGTACGCCGTCGCGTCGAAGGCCCACGAGGGGCAGGTGCGCCAGAGCGGCGAGCCGTACATCACGCATCCGGTCGCCGTCGCCCAGATTCTCGCCGATCTGGGACTCGGCCCGCGTGCGATCGCGGCGGCTCTCCTGCACGACACGGTGGAGGACACCGGGTACGGGCTCGATCAGCTCTCCGCCGAGTTCGGCGACGAGGTCGCCATGCTCGTCGACGGCGTGACCAAGCTCGACAAGGTCAAGTACGGCGAGAGCGCCCAGGCCGAGACGGTCCGCAAGATGATCGTCGCGATGTCGAAGGACATCCGCGTGCTGCTCATCAAGCTGGCGGATCGGCTGCACAACGCACGCACGTGGGGCTTCGTGCAGCCCGAGAAGGCCCAGAAGAAGGCCACCGAGACGCTCGAGATCTACGCCCCGCTGGCGCATCGCCTCGGCATCCAGACCATCAAGTCGGAGCTCGAGGATCTCTCGTTCGCGGTTCTGCACCCCAAGCTCTATGCCGAGATCGAGAGCCTCGTCAAGCAGCGGACGCCGCAGCGGGAACAGTACGTGCACAGCGTGATCGAGGCCGTCGACGAGGACCTGCGTGAGCTGCGCGTGCGCGGGCGGGTCGCCGGCCGGCCGAAGCAGCTCTACTCGGTGTATCAGAAGATGGTCGTGCGGGGCCGGGAGTTCGACGACATCTACGACCTGATCGGCATCCGCGTGCTGGTCGGCACGGTGCGCGACTGCTACGCCGTGCTCGGGGCGATCCACGCACGGTGGACACCGCTGCCCGGCCGGTTCAAGGACTACATCGCCACCCCGAAGTTCAACCTCTACCAGTCGCTGCACACCACGGTCATCGGGCCGGGCGGCCGCACGGTGGAGATCCAGATCCGCACCCACGAGATGCACCAGCAGGCCGAGTTCGGCGTCGCCGCGCACTGGAAGTACAAAGAGCGGATGAACGGCGGCAAGTCCGAGACCGGCAAGTCGATGGACGCCGACATGGCCTGGCTCGCGCACATCTCCGACTGGCAGGCGGAGACGGCCGATCCGGGCGAGTTCCTCGACTCCCTGCGGTTCGAGATCGGTGCCAAGGAGGTCTACGTCTTCACGCCGAAGGGCCGCGTCATCGGCCTGCCGGGCGGCGCGACGCCCGTGGACTTCGCCTACGCTGTGCACACCGAGGTCGGGCACCGCACGATGGGCGCGAAGGTGAACGGGCGCCTGGTGCCGCTCGAGTCGAAGCTCACCAGCGGCGATGTGGTCGAGGTGTTCACGTCGAAGAACCCGGATGCGGGGCCGAGCCAGGACTGGCTGGGTTTCGTCGCCAGCACACGGGCGCGCAACAAGATCCGCGGCTGGTTCACGAAGGAGCGCCGCGAAGAGGCGATCGAGCAGGGCAAGGAGGCGATCGCCCGAGCGATGCGCCGTCAGAACCTGCCCCTGCAGCGCCTGATGAGTCAGGACTCCTTCACGGAGGTCGCACACCACCTCAAGTACGAGGACGTGTCGGCGCTCTACGCCGCCGTCGGTGAGGGACACGTCTCCACGCAGTCGGTGATCGAGAAGGTCACGTCGCTCGTCGGAGCCAACGACACCTCGACCGGCCCCATCGACCTCCCGCAGATCGGCCGGCAGCGGCAGCCGCGCAGCGGCGACTCCGGCGTGCTGGTGCGCGGTGCCCCCGACATCCTGGTCAAGCTCGCCAAGTGCTGCACGCCGGTGCCGGGCGATGAGATCGTCGGCTTCGTGACCCGGGGGAGCGGCGTCTCGGTGCACCGCAGTGACTGCACGAACGTGCGGTCCCTCATGGAGGATCCCGAGCGGATCATCGAGGTGGATTGGGCGCCGACGACCAAGAGTCTCTTCCTCGTGCAGATCCAGGTCGAGGCGCTCGACCGCTCGGGCCTGCTGTCGGACGTGACGCGGGTGCTCAGCGAGCACCACGTCAACATCCTCTCGGCCACCGTCTCGACGAGCAACGATCGCCTGGCGATCAGCCGGTTCGTGTTCGAGATGGGCGACACCGTGCACCTGGATCGTGTGCTGAACGCCGTTCGGCGCATCGACGCCGTGTACGACGTCTATCGCGTCACATCATCCTGACGAGCTCCGACTCCTCGTCCTCCAGCACCCGGAGGGCGCCCCGCTTCCCCGGTACGGGCCCGTGGGCGTGGAACCAGGCGCGCGCCTCGGCCAGCACGCCGGGGAAGACCCGCGCCATGCCTCGGAGCGCGACGGCGGAGTCCGGCTCCGCCTGCACGATGCGGGCCAGATCCGCCGTCGTGCGGGCGGGCGCGGTCACGAGGACCCCGCCTACGGTCGTCACGTCATCCGTCTCGATGTACCCGTCGCGGTAGAGGAAACGGCGATCTATCAGCTGATGGATGCGCCGGGGGACCGCGCGCTGCACGGCGTGACGGGCCGGCACCTCGTCGAGGGCGCCGTAGACCCAGGCGGCGGACAGGTGCGTCGCCGCGAGGGTGTCACCCAGCAGCACGGCGAGGGAGGCCGCCCTCAGGTGCGTCGTCTCGACGGCATCCGCGGGGATGTATCCCTCTCCGAGTTCGACGAGGTGACCGTCGAGCCGCGCCGCCGACAGCTCGGCGGCAGAGAACCGGTCATCGGCGAAGTAGAGATACGACGAGTGCATCTCTGGAGTGTGCCCGAGATCGGAGGGCCCGAAGCCCGAAGGCGCCCCTCTGTGGAGAACACAGTCCTCCACAGCGGCCGCGGCCGAGGAATCCTCAGACGCCGAGCGCCCGCAACCAGGCCTTCCGAGCGTCCAGCGCTTCCTGCGCCTTCGCGATGGCGCCCTTATCGCCGGCCGCCTCGGCCTTCGCCAGCTCTCTCTCGAGCTTCTCGATCGCCTCGTTGAGCTGACGCGACATGTCGCCGGCACGCGCCTTGGTCTCGGGGTTGTTCCGCTTCCAGTCGACGTCTTCCCGCGCCCGCAGAGCCGTTTCCACCTTGCGGAGCTCATCGTCGAGGGCTCGCTCCTTCTCGCGCGGCGAGATGCGGCCGACCTCGTCCCAGCGACGCTGGATGCCCGTCAGGATGCTCCGCGCCTTGACGATGTCCGCCTGATCCGCGACGGCCGCGGCCTCGGCGAGTAGGGCGCGCTTCTCCTCGATGCGCGGCTGCGACTCCGCCTGCTCGGCGGCGTCGCGCTCGACGCGGGCGCCGTAGATGGCATCGCCGGCCGCCTTGAAGCGAGCCCACAGGGCGTCATCGACCTTCTTGCCGGCCCTGCCGACGGTCTTCCAGTCATCGAGCAGTCCCCGATACGCGGTGATGCCGTCCTCGCCCTTGGGAATGAGCGCCTCGGCCTTCTCGACGAGCGCCGTCTTGCGGTCACGGGCAGCCTTGTGCGTCTCGTCCAGTTCGGCGTAGAACTCGCGACGGTGCCGCTCCACCGTCGAGCGAGCGTCGCGGAATCGCTTCCAGAGCTGCTGGGAGATCGACTTGGGGAGGCGAGGGCCGTTCTGCTGCTGCGACTGCCAAGACTCGAAGAGGGCGGCCAGTTCGGTGGATGCCTGCTTCCATTGCGTCGTGCGCGGATCGCGTGCGGCGAGGGCCTCCGCCTTCTCGACGAGCGAGGTGCGCTCGGCGATGGCGGCGTCCACCGCTTCGCGGGCGGCGGCCGCCTCGGTCTCGGTGGCGGCGGACAGCGACTCCGTGAGCGCGTCGATGCGGGCTTCCAGCGAGGCCAGGTCGCCGACGGCGGCGGCGCCGGTGATCTCCTCGCGCAGGTGTGCGGCGGCCGACCCGAGATCGGATGCCGATGCGCCACCGCGGCTGTTGCGCTGTTCGAGCAGCCGCACCTTGGCGGCAAGGTCCTGGAACTTGCGCTCGAAGTACGCGAGCGCCTCCTGCGGGTCGCCGTCGGGGAACTGCCCGACCTCGCGCCAGGAGTCGCCCTCGCGCACGAAGACGGTGCCGCCCTCGTCGACGCGGCCCCACGGCTCGGCCGGCTTGGGCGCGGTCGAGGAGACCGGACGTCCCGGCCGCGGCGCCGGCCTCGGTACGGGGCGGGGGGTGGGGACGGGACCGATGGGAGCCGCGGCCACCGGCTCCGTCTCTCCGGCGGGTTCGGGCTCTGCGGGGGATTCGGGCTCTGCTGCAGGCTCCGGCGCGGCGGTGGGCTCTGGCTCCGCGGCGGGCTCCGCGGCGGGCTCCGGTTCGGCGGCGGGCTCAGCGGCGGGCTCCGGCTCAGCGGCGGGCTCCGGCTCCGCGGCCGGCTCGGGTGCGCCGACCGGCTCCGGCTCGACCTCCGGCTCCTCCAGTGACGAGCCCGCGGCATCCGCTTCGGGGTCGCCGTCGGCCGGGACCTCCCGCGGATCCGCCAGCTGTCCGGCGGTGGCCGGGTCGTCCGCGACCGCGGGCGAGTCATCCGCCTCGAGGGACGACCCCTCCGCGTCGTCGCGCTCCAACGGCGACTCGGGCGCCTCGGTGATCTCGGCGGAGGACTCGGGCGCGTCGGCGCCTTCCGGGGTCTCGATGGTGGACTCGGAAGAGCCGGAGGAGTCGGGGACGTCGGTGGCGGACTCGGTGGAAGACACGTGATTCTCCTTGCGCGGCCCAGGGCCGACGGGAGTGCGGATGGACGCCCCCAGCCTAATACGCCGGGGCGTTCCGCTCAGGGGGTCTCGGTGGGTCCCGGCACCGGCTCACCCGTGGGCGTCGCGCTCGGCGTGGGCGACGGCGACGTGGTCTGCGTCGGCGTGGGCGACGGCGACGTCGTCTGCGTCGGAGCGGGCTCCGGAGCAGCGGGGCCCACGGTGTAGTACAGGACCTGCGATCCGATGGCGCCGAGGATCAGGACGCCGGCGACGATTCCGGCCGTCCAGTTGTCGCGCGTGCGGCGGCGCTGCTGACCCTGGTGATAGGCGGCTCGCGCCTGATACAGACGTGCACGTTCTCGGGCGGCGCGGCCGGCGCGATCCTTGCCGCTGGGCGGCTTGCTGCCAGACGCCACGGGTCCTCCTCGGTGACACGGTGGTCCGATCGAACCGAGCAGAAGCCTACGCATCCCGTCCCGGCATCCCCAAACCGGTGCGCGGAGCGCGTGTCGGCGTCGGCGATTAGCCTGGGTGGGTGACGAGTCCCACCGCCCTCTTCCAGGGACAGACGCCCCTTGCGGTGCGGATGCGGCCGGTGTCGCTCGACGAGGTCGCAGGGCAGGCCCACCTGCTGAAGCCGGGATCGCCCATCACGGCGCTCGCCGATCCGAAAGCCGTCGCACCCGGTGCGGTGTCGATCATCCTGTGGGGCCCGCCTGGCACCGGCAAGACGACGCTCGCGCAGGCGATAGCCCGCTCGTCGGGCCGGCGGTTCGTCGAGCTCTCGGCCGTGACCGCGGGAGTGCGCGACGTGCGGGAGGTGATGCAGGACGCGCTGAATCAGCGTGACCTCTACGGTCACTCCACGATTCTCTTCCTCGACGAGATCCATCGCTTCACGAAGGCGCAGCAGGATGCGCTGCTCCCTGGCGTCGAGAACGGCTGGGTCATCCTCATCGCTGCTACCACGGAGAACCCGTCGTTCTCCGTCATCTCGCCCCTGCTCTCACGTTCGCTGCTGCTGACCCTCCAACCCCTCAGCGACGAGGACCTCGGCGCACTGGTCGACCGTGCCCTCGAGGATCCCCGCGGGCTGCACGGCACGGTGACCCTCGCGCCCGATGCGCGGGCGGCGCTCATCCGCCTCGCCTCCGGCGACGCGCGGCGGGCTCTCACCGCGCTCGAGGCGGCGGCCGGGATGGCGGCGACCGACGGCGAGGATGCACCGCTCGTCACGGCCGACATCGTGGCGCAGGCCGTCGATCGGGCGCTGCTGCGCTACGACAGGCAGGGCGACGAGCACTATGACGTGATCAGCGCGTTCATCAAGTCGATTCGCGGATCGGACGTCGACGCGGCCATCCACTACCTCGCGCGGATGATCGAGGCGGGGGAGGACCCGCGCTTCATCGCCCGCCGGCTCGTCATCTCCGCCGCGGAGGACATCGGACTGGCCGACCCGCAGGCGCTGCAGATCGCGGTCGCGGCCGCCGACGCCGTGGCCTTCATCGGGATGCCGGAAGGCCGCATCCCCCTGGCGGAAGCCACCGCCTACCTGGCGACGACGGCCAAGTCCAACGCCGCCTATCTCGCGGTCGACAAGGCGATCGCCGACGTCCGAGCCGGCAGGATCGGCCGCGTGCCGGTCCATCTGCGCGACGCGCACTACGCCGGTGCGAAGCGGCTGGGGCACGGCAAGGGCTACAGATACCCCCACGACACCGACATCGGTGTCGTCGCGCAGCAGTACCTGCCGGACGAGCTGCGGGGGACGCGCTATTACGAGCCGACCAACCACGGCACGGAACGCGACATCCAAGCCCGGCTCGACAAGATCCGCCGCATCCTGGACGGTGAGCGGTGAACGCCGCCGCCGCACGGGCGGAAACGCCCGATCTGGTAGACTGAACCGGCTCGAAACGGATTTCGAGCATCCTCTCACCCCCACACCACTTTTCGATGCGCCCCGGCGTGCGCCCGAAACTGCAGGGGAGAGCGATACGTCCGTGAGCCGCGAACGACGCGGCCACGTCATCGAAAGGTTCTCGTGTCGACCAAGTCACGTACCCGCAGCAAGACCCGCCTCTCCCGCGCGCTCGGAATCGCCCTCACCCCGAAGGCCGCCAAGTACCTCGAGAAGCGCCCCTACGCTCCCGGTGAGCACGGCCGCACCAAGCGCAAGCAGGACAGCGACTACGCGGTCCGCCTGCGTGAGAAGCAGCGCCTGCGCGCCCAGTACGGCATCCGCGAGAAGCAGATGCGCAACACGTTCAACGAAGCCCGTCGTACCGAGGGCCTGACCGGTGAGAACCTGGTCGAGCTGCTCGAGATGCGTCTGGACTCGCTCGTGCTCCGCTCCGGCTTCGCCCGCAGCACTTCGCAGGCGCGCCAGCTCGTCGTGCACCGCCACATCCTGGTCGACGGCCAGCTCGTCGACCGCCCCTCCTTCCGCGTGAAGCCGGGTCAGCTGATCCACGTCAAGACCAAGAGCGAGGGCACCGAGCCGTTCCAGGTCGCCGCCGCCGGTGGTCACGCCGACGTGCTGCCCCCCGTTCCCGGCTACCTCGAGGTCGACCTTCCGACGCTGCAGGCACGCCTTCTGCGCCGCCCCAAGCGCGCCGAGGTTCCCGTGACCTGTGAAGTCCAGCTCGTCGTCGAGTACTACGCCGCGCGCTAGCACTTCGACAGGCTCAATGACCGGAAGGTCGCAGAGCAGCCGAGAGGCGCCGGGGGCAGACCCCCGGCGCCTCTCGTGGTTTCGGCCTACGATGGACGGATGCCGCGATCAGGCGGCCCGGATGCTCGAGGATGGGTGACATGAAGAACGCTCTCTGGTTTCTGATCGGTGTGATCGGCGGCTTCGCAGCGGCGCACCTGATGAGCAAGGATCCGCGCGGGAACGAGCTGCTCGCCGACATCGACGCGCGCATAGCCGAATTCACCGACCGCGTGTCCGATGCGTACCACCTGCAGGAGGCCAAGTTCGGCGGCCTGCTCAGCGACGTTCAGGATGCCGCCTCCGACGCCATCGAGTCCGCCAAGGACGCCGCCGCCGAAGCCGTGCAGAAGGCGCAGGCGCTCGCGGCCGACGCCGGGAACGCCGCAACCCAGTCCTCAGAAAAGCTCGCAGACTGACCCTTCGCGCATCCAACCCGCAGCTCCGGACGACCCCGGGGAGCGGGAGCGCCCGCATGCAAGGAACACCTGACCGATGAAGACCGCGGAGATCGCGAAGCGCTACCTCGACTACTTCGAGAAGAACGGCCACGTCATCGTGCCGAGCGCATCGCTCGTCAGCGATGACCCGACCCTCCTGTTCACGGTCGCCGGAATGGTGCCCTTCATCCCATTCCTGAGCGGGAATGTGCCGCCGCCGTACGCGCGCGCCGCCGATGTGCAGAAATGCATCCGCACGAACGACATCGAAGAGGTGGGCAAGACGCCCCGCCACGGGACGTTCTTCCAGATGCTCGGCAACTGGTCGTTCGGCGACTACTTCAAGGAGGGCGCGATCACCTTCGCGTGGGATCTTCTGACGGGGTCGGAGGCCGACGGAAAGCTCGGCTTCGATCCGAAGGACCTCTGGGTCACGGTGTACGAGGACGACGATGAGGCGATGGAGCTGTGGAAGCGCATCGCCGGCCTCCCGGAGGATCGCATCCAGCGTCTCGGAAAGGAGTCGAACTACTGGCACACCGGAACGCCCGGTCCCGCCGGCCCGTGCTCCGAGATCTTCTTCGACCGCGGACCGGCATATGGCGTCGACGGCGGCCCGGCGACGGATGACGACCGGTACGTGGAGATCTGGAACCTCGTCTTCATGCAGTACGCGATCGACAACGTGCGATCCAAGGTCGACTTCGACATCCTCGGCGACCTGCCCGACAAGAACATCGACACCGGCATGGGTCTGGAGCGCGTCGCGTTCATCAAGCAGGGCGTCGACAACATGTACGAGACCGACCAGGTGCGGCCGGTGCTCGACCGAGCGGTCGCCCTTTCCGGCAAGACGTACGGGGCCGATCATGAGGACGACGTGCGCTTCCGCATCGTCGCCGACCATGTCCGGTCATCCCTGATGCTGCTCTCCGACGGTGTCACGCCGTCCAACGAGGGGCGCGGCTACATCCTGCGCCGCCTGATGCGCCGCGCCATCCGCGCCATGCGCCTCCTCGGCGTTGACGGTCCGACGTTCCCCGAGCTCTTCACGGCGTCGCGCGATGCGATGAAGGAGTCCTACCCGGTGGTCGGCGACGACTACGCGCGCCTCTCCGCGTACGCGTACGCCGAGGAGGAGACCTTCCTCCGCACGTTGGCGTCCGGATCGACGATCCTCGACACCGCGCTCGAGCTGACGAAGGATGCCGGCGGCACGACGCTCGCGGGGGACGAGGCCTTCCTGCTGCACGACACCTACGGATTCCCGATCGACCTCACCCTCGAGATCGCGGAGGAGGCCGGGCTCACAGTCGACCGCGCCGCGTTCGACACGCTGATGCAGGAGCAGCGCGCTCGGGCGAAGGCCGACGCGAAGTCGCGCAAGCGTGCGCTGGCGGACCTGAGCGTCTACCGGGACTTCCGCGCTCAGGGCGAGACGGTCTTCACCGGATACAGCGACCTGGAGACGGAATCGGCGGTGCTCGGCCTGCTCGTGGACGGTCAGTCCGTCAACCGGGCTGCACAGGGTCAGATCGCCGAGGTCATCCTCGGCCAGACCGCGCTGTACGCCGAGTCCGGAGGCCAGGTGGCCGACAAGGGAACCATCGTCGGCCCGGGCTTCGAACTCGAGGTGCTCGACGTGCAGAAGCCGATCCAGGGGCTCATCAGCCACACGGTCGAGGTGACGCGCGGCGAGGTCGGCGTCGGCCAGCCGGCGACATCCGTCGTGGATGCCGCCAACCGGCGCGCCGCTCGGCAGGCGCACTCCGCGACGCACCTGGTGCACGCCGCGCTGCGCGACACGCTGGGCAAGGGCGCGACGCAGGCGGGGTCCCTCAACCGCGCCGGCTACCTGCGCTTCGACTTCACCTGGGGTCAGGCGCTCTCGCCCGAGACCCGCACCGAGATCGAGGAGATCGCCGGCAACGCCGTGCGCGACAACCTCGAGGTGCAGACGCGCATCGTCTCGCTCGACGAGGCCAAGGAAGCAGGCGCGATGGCGCTGTTCGGCGAGAAGTACGGCTCCGAGGTGCGCATGGTGGACATCGGCGGCCCCTGGTCGCGCGAGCTCTGCGCGGGCACCCACGTCTCCTCGAGCGCCGAGATCGGCCTGATCAGCCTGGTGGGCGAGTCCTCGGTCGGCGCCTCGAACCGCCGCATCGAGGCACTGGTCGGCCAGGACGCGTTCCGCGAGCTGGCGGCGGAGCGCGCCATCGTCTCCCAGTTGAGCTCCGCGCTCAAGACGCCGCGCGACCAGCTTCCCGGCCGCATCGCCGAGCTCGCCGCGAGCCTCAAGGCGGCCGAGCGCAAGATCGCGGCCTACGAAGCGCGGGCACTCGCGGAGCGGGTTCCCACCCTGGCCGGACAGGCCGTCCCGGTGGGACGGTTCCAGTTGGTCGCGGACCAGGTGGGCGCCGTGGCCTCGCAGGATGATCTGCGGTCTCTCGTCACCTCGGTGCGCGATCGCCTCGGCCACGCACCGGCGATCGTGGCGCTCGGCGGCCAGATCGGCGGCCGGCCCGTCGTGATGGTCGCGACGAACGACGAAGCGCGGAAGGCAGGCGCGAAGGCGGGTGCTCTCGCGAAGCTCGCCGCCGCGACCCTCGGCGGCGGCGGGGGAGGGCGCGATGACATCGCGCAGGGCGGCGGCGCGGATGCCTCGGCCCTGCCGGCCGCGCTCATCGCTGTGCGCGACGCGCTGGGCAAGACCGCGGCGTGAGCGGATTCCGGCGCGGCGCGCGCCTCGGCATCGACGTGGGCAAGGCCCGAATCGGCGTCGCTCGCAGCGACCCGGACGGCATGCTGGCCACCCCCGTCGAGACCGTCGCGCGCGCCGTGGGCGACCCGATCGCGCGCATCCGCGAGCTCGCGGGCGAGTACTCCGCGGTCGAGCTCGTCGTCGGGCTTCCGCTGAACCTCAAGGGCGACGAGACCCTCTCGACGGTCGACGCCCGCCAGTTCGCCGAGGCCCTTGCGGCGGCATCCGAGATACCCGTGCGCATGGTCGATGAGCGTCTCAGCACCGTGAGCGCGAATTCCGTTCTGCGCGATGCGGGACGTTCTCAGCGATCCTCTCGTAGCATTGTGGATCAAGTGGCGGCGGTCGTGCTTCTTCAGCACGCCCTCGACACCGAGAAGCAGACCGGGCGAGCACCCGGTCTGCCCGTACCGCCCAGCCAGGAGCCCGCCTGACCATGCCCGATCCATCGTCAACGTCCGACGATCCGTTCTCCGACCTCTACGGGAAGCTTCCCGATCCGAAGGAGCGGGAAGCCCGTGTGGCTGCGGACGAGCGCGACGCCGACGGGGGAGTGGCAGGCGCCGCAGACGGTGGAGACCCACTGGGCGACGGCCGTTCGCCGGCCGGCGGCGGCGCGCGGGGCCCTGCGCCCGACGCGCCCGTCTCGCGACGCGCCGCTCGACTGGCCTCCACCACTCCCTCCGCGACGATCCCCGCGGCGTCCTCCGTGCCTGCATCCTCTTCGGTGCGCCCGGATGACGACCCGTGGGTCGGACCGCCGACGCTCGCCATGAGCGCCGTTCCTCAGGCTCGGGGCCCACAGGCGGCGCGGGCTTCCGAGACCCTCGGAACTTCGGCCGCTGTGGCGCAGCCCACGATCGACGAGCTGTTCAGCGCGGAGGCGCACGAGGTCCACGCCGACCCGCCCGCGGCGAAGCGCCGCAAGCGACGCGGTGGCTGCCTGATCGCGCTGGTGATCTTCGCGCTGTTCGTCGGCGGCATCGTCGCGGCGGGGTTCTGGGTCTGGAACACCTACGAGGACAACATCCGCGAGGTCATGGGCTGGGAAGAGCCCAAGGACTACGAGGAGGGGCTCGCCACCGGGGAGGCGCTGCTCACCATCGATTCGGGCGACGGCGGCCAGGCGATCTCCCAGTCGCTCTACGAAGCCGGTGTCACGAAGACCCCCGAAGCGTTCTACTCCATGCTGATCGCGCAGCCCGAGCAGCCCGTCTTCTATCCGGGCGTCTACCGGCTGCAGCAGAAGATGACCTCGGCGGCCGCCCTTACGGCACTGCAGGATCCCGCCAGCAAGCTGGAGAACTCGGCACTGCTGCGCGAGGGCCTCACCGTCGAGCAGACGCTCGTGGAGCTGTCGGAGGGGATCGGGCTGCCGATCGAGGACTTCCAGGCGGCCGTGACCGATCCGGCCGCGTACGGCGTGCCGGCTGACAGCCTGGAGGGCTGGCTCTTTCCCGCGATGTACACCTTCGATCCGGGTGTCACCGCTCCGCAGGTCATCCAGACGATGGTGGACCGCACGATCGCGTCTCTCGACGCGGCCGGAGTGCCGGCGGAGCAGCGCCAGGAGGTCCTGATCAAGGCCTCCATCATCCAGCGCGAGGCCCGTTTCCAGCAGGACTTCTACAAGGTCGCCCGGGTGATCGAGAACCGGCTGAAGCCCGACAACCAGGAGACCTTCGGTCTGCTGCAGATGGACTCCACGGCGCAGTACGGCTTCGACGAGATCGACGACGGCACCGTCAGCACGTCCGCCGAGGCGCAGTTCGACGACAACCCGTGGAACACCTACGTGCACCCCGGTCTGCCGATCGGACCCATCGCGAATCCGGGCGATACGGCGATCGACGCGGCCATGCACCCGGCGGACGGCCCATGGCTGTACTTCGTCACCGTCAACCTCGAAACCGGTGAGACCGTGTTCACCGACAACTTCGCGGACCACGAACGGGCGATCGAGCAGTGGACCCAGTGGTGCGAAGATCACCCGGACTCCGGGTGCTGACCGAGTGACGCCCCCGCCGACCGGGACGCGCCTGGCCGTCTGGGGCGACCCCATCGCCCACAGCAGGTCGCCCCAGCTCCACGGCGCGGCGTACGCCGTGCTCGGGCTCGATTGGACGTACGAGCGGCGACGGGTCGACGCGCGGGAGTTCGACGCCGCGCTGGCCGAGCTCGGCCCGCAATGGCGGGGTCTGTCGGTGACGATGCCGCTCAAGGAGAGGGCCTTCTCCGCGTCGCCCACCCGTGATCGCCGTGCCGAGCTGACGGGCGCCGTGAACACACTGCTGCTCGGCGACGAAGACGGACCGCGGGGCTTCAACACGGATGTCGGCGGCATCGTGGGCGCTTTCGGCGATCGCGGCGTCGAGCGGGTGGAGGCGGCCAGGGTCATCGGAGCGGGCTCCACGGCATCCTCTGCGGTCGTCGCCCTGCAGGAGATGGGCGCGCGGCAGATCGAGGTCGTGGCGCGACGCCCCGACCGTGCTGCGACACTCGTGCACCTCGGCGATGCGCTGGGCACGCGCGTGAGCATCCATCCGCTGTCGGGCACCGTCGGGCGACCCGTCGACGTGACGGTCGCCACGCTTCCGAGCGGCACCGAACTGCCGGGGAGCTTCGCGGACGTCCTCGCGGAGGGCGGCGGAGCGCTGCTGGATGCCGCGTACGCGCCGTGGCCGAGCCACCTGGGCACGGCATGGGAGCGCCGCGGCGGTGCGCCGATCTCGGGTGTGGAGATGCTCCTGCACCAGGCGCTTCTGCAGGTGCGCATCTTCGTCACGGGCGACGTCGAGGCGCCGCTTCCGGACGAGCCCCTGGCGCTCGCCGCGATGCGCGCGGCACTCATGGGAGACTAGACGAATGCTCCGCGTGCTCACGGCCGGCGAATCGCACGGCCCGGAACTCGTCGCCATCATGGAGGGCCTTCCCTCCGGCGTCCCCATCTCCGCCGACGCCGTGCGCGCCGACCTCGCCCGGCGCAAGCTCGGCTACGGCCGGGGATCGCGCATGAAGTTCGAGGAGGACGAACTGTCCTTCTCGGGCGGCGTTCTGCACGGATTCAGCATCGGCAGCCCCATCGCGCTCCGCATCGCGAACACCGAATGGCCCAAATGGGTCGAGGTGATGAGCCCCGAGCCTCTCGAGCTCACGGAGAAGTCGCGCGGCAGGGGAGCACCCCTCACCCGCCCCCGTCCGGGGCACGCCGACCTCGTCGGCATGCAGAAGTACGGCTTCGATGAGGCCCGACCGATCCTCGAACGCGCCAGCGCGCGAGAGACGGCCGCCCGGGTCGCGCTCGGCGCCCTGGCCCGCGCATTCCTCGGCGAGCTGGGCATCACCCTCGTCAGCCACACGCTCTCCATCGGCCCCGTTCGCGTTCCCGACGACGCCGCCCTTCCGCGGCCGGAGGACGTCGACGCGCTCGACGCCGACCCGCTTCGGTGCTTCGATGCCGAGACGTCGGCCCGCATGGTCGAGGAGGTCGACGCGGCCCGCAAGGACGGCGACACCCTCGGCGGCATCGTCGAGGTGCTGGCCTACGGGCTGCCGCCCGGCCTCGGCTCGCACGTGCACTGGGATCGCCGGCTCGACGGCAAGCTCGCCCAGGCGCTGATGAGCATCCAGGCGATCAAGGGCGTGGAGGTCGGCGACGGGTTCCTGACGACGACCCGCCGGGGGTCCGCCGCACACGATGAGCTCTTCGCGACCGACGGCGGAATCGCGCGTGCCTCCGATCGAGCGGGCGGCACCGAGGGCGGCATGTCCACCGGAACCGTGCTGCGCGTCCGCGCAGGGATGAAGCCCATCGCCACCGTCCCGCACGCCCTCCGGACGGTGGATGTCGCCACCGGCGACACGGCATCCGCCCATCACCAGCGATCGGACGTCTGCGCCGTGCCGGCCGCAGGCGTCGTCGCCGAGGCGATGGTCGCGATCGTGCTGGCCGAAGTGGCGCTCGAGAAGTTCGGCGGGGACTCCGTCACGGAGACCCGCCGCAACCTGCAGTCGTACCTCGCGAGCATCCCGGACACCCTGCGCACCCTCACCGGCAGCGACGCGGCGCTCGCCGGGGCATGACCCCGCTTCAGCGCGCGCTCGTGCTGGTCGGCCCGATGGGCGCCGGCAAGTCGAGCGTCGGGAGGCGGGTCGCCAAGGGCCTGGGCGTCGGATTCTTCGACACGGACGTGGCGATCGTGAGGGCTCACGGGCCCATTCCCGAGCTCTTCCGCGCGCGGGGCGAGGCGCACTTCCGAGCCCTCGAGCGCGCCGCGGTGCGAGATGGTCTCGCAACGAACGGCGTCGTCGCGCTCGGGGGAGGGGCGGTGCTGGATGCCGACACCCGGGCGGACCTCGCCCCGCACGACGTCGTGCTGCTCACGGTCGAGCCCCGCGTCGTGGCCTCGAGACTGCGGGACACCACACGGCCCCTGCTCCAGGGCAGGGACCCGATCGCGGAATGGACGCGCATCAGCGAGGAGCGCGCACCACTGTACGCGGAGGTGGCCGACGCCACCTTCGACACCTCGCACGGACCCCTGAGCGCCGTGGCCGACGCCATCGTCGCCTGGGCCCGCTCGAGGCGCTGACCGACCAGAAGTGAGAGACGAATGAGCGACACGACCACGATCGCAGTGACGAGCGGGGCGGGGTATGAGATCACGGTCGGCCACGGCGTCCTCTCGACGCTGGGCGCGGTCCTTCCACCCGCCGCGCGCAAAGTGCTCGTCATCCACCCCCCGACGCTCGCCGCCCAGGCCGAGGAGCTGAGGGCGTCGCTGAGCGGCGACCGCGAAGTGCTGCTGGCGGAGATCCCGGATGCCGAGGCCGGCAAGCGGATCGAGGTGGCGGCCTTCTGCTGGCAGGTGCTCGGGAAGGCGGACTTCACGCGCACGGATGCGGTCGTCGGCTTCGGCGGTGGAGCGGTGACGGACCTCGCCGGCTTCGTGGCTGCCACGTGGCTGCGCGGTGTGGCGGTGGTGCAGGTGCCGACGACCGTGCTCGGGATGGTCGATGCGGCCGTCGGCGGCAAGACCGGGGTCAACACCGCCGAGGGGAAGAACCTCGTCGGCGCGTTCTGGGCTCCGCACGCGGTGCTCTGCGACCTGGACGTGCTCTCCACGCTCTCGCGGAACGAGGCGGTCGCCGGCTTCGCCGAGGTGGTCAAGGCCGGCTTCATCTGGTATCCCGAGATCCTCGATCTGGTCGAGGCCGATCCTGCGGAGGCGACGGATGTGACCTCGGCCTCGTTCCGCCGGTGCATCGAGCTGGCCATCGACATGAAGGCCCGCGTCGTGAGCGACGACTTCCGCGAGGCCGGCCTTCGCGAGGTGCTCAACTACGGGCACACGCTGGGGCATGCGATCGAGCACGCGGAGCGGTACCGCTGGCGCCACGGCGCCGCCATATCGGTCGGCATGGTCTTCGCCGCCGAGCTTTCGCGCCTCGCCGGGCGGCTCTCGGATGCCGCGGCGCAGAGGCACCGGGACGTGCTGGACTCGCTCGGGCTACCAACCGCCTACGGCGCGGGCAGATGGCCGACGCTGCTCGCGACCATGCAGCGCGACAAGAAGAGCCGCGGCGGCCTGCTGCGCTTCATCGTGCTCGATGACATCGCCAAGCCCACGGTTCTGCAGGCTCCGGACGAGTCGCTCCTGTTCGCCGCCTACCAGGAAGTGGCGGGGTGAGCAGCCTTCTGGTCCGGCGCATCTTCGCCGACGAGTGGCGCGCTGTTCGCGCACTGCGGCTGGAGTCCACAGCGGACCCCGACGCACCGATCGCCTTCCTGGAGAGCCACGACGAGGTCGCCGCGCGCCCCGACGACTTCTGGCGCACGCGCGCCGCGACGGGGGCGGAGAGCGAGGTCGCCGCGCAGTTCGTCGCGGTCGACGCCGACGAGTGGGTGGGCAGCCTGTCCGTGATCATCCGGGCGAGCGGAGAGGCGGACTACTTCGGCAGGATCGCGGACGATCGTCGCGCCTTCGTCGTGGGGGTCTATGTGCGGCCTCAGCGACGAGGCTCCGGCGCGGTCGACCTGCTGCTGACCGCTGCGGCCGAATGGGCGATGGGGCTCGGGCTCGACCGGCTGCAGCTCGACGTGCATCGCGACAACCCACGCGCACAGGCGGCCTACCGCAGGGCGGGATTCGAGCCCACCGGCGAGACCCTCTCCGGCCCGATCGGGCCGGAGATCGTCATGGCCCGCTCGCTGCCATAGGGCTCCACCCCGACGGCGGCGGCGCTGGTATCGTGCGAACGTGACGACTCCCCGGCGCCTGCTCCTGGTCAACGGACCGAACCTCAACCTCCTCGGCACGCGGGAGCCGGAGCTCTACGGCACCGAGACGCTCGCCGATGTCGAGGCCCTCGTATCCCGGACCGCCGGCCGGTTCGGGTTCGACGTCGAGGCAGTGCAGAGCAACCACGAGGGCGTGCTGATCGACGCCATCCACTCGGCTCGCGAGACATGCGCGGGCATCGTGATCAACCCGGGCGGACTGACCCATACCTCGATCGCTCTCCGGGATGCCCTCTCCGGTGTCGCGCTGCCCGTCGCCGAGGTGCACATCTCCGACATCCACGCGCGCGAGGAGTTCCGCCACCATTCCTATGTGCGGGATGTCGCATCGGTGCACGTCGTCGGCGAGGGTGTGCAAGGGTACGCAACCGCCGTGCGGCTGCTCCTCGACGTGATCACGGGCCGCGCCGACGGCTGAACCTCAGGCCCGGCTCGGGAAGACCGGTAGACTCGAGGGTCGGCGCGCTTGAAAGCCACCTCGCCGATGCTTCGACAAGATCAGCAACCGAAAGAAGAACTCCAGGCCATGGCATCCACCGCAGACATCAGGAACGGCGTCGTGCTCAGCATCGACGGTCAGCTTTGGAACGTCATCGAGTTCCAGCACGTCAAGCCCGGCAAGGGCGGCGCGTTCGTTCGCACGAAGCTCAAGAACGTGGTCTCGGGCAAGACCGTCGACCGCACCTACAACGCCGGCGCCAAGATCGACATCGAGAACGTCGACCGCCGCGACTTCACCTACCTGTACAACGACGGCGAGGGCTACGTCTTCATGGATGTCGCCGACTACGACCAGCTCACCGTGCCGGCCACGGTCGTCGGGGACGCGGCCAACTTCCTGCTCGAGAACCAGCAGGTGCAGATCGCGCTGAACAACGGCAACCCGCTGTACGTCGAGCTCCCGGCATCCGTCGTTCTGGAGATCACCTACACGGAGCCCGGTCTGCAGGGCGACCGCTCGTCGGCCGGCACCAAGCCCGCGACCGTCGAGACCGGATACGAGATCCAGGTGCCGCTGTTCCTCGAGACCGGCACCAAGGTGAAGGTCGACACGCGAACGGGCGACTACCTCGGGCGCGTGAACTGACGCGGCGGGTGCTGTTCAGATGAGTGCTCGTTCGAAGGCGCGCAAGCGCGCCCTCGACATCCTGTTCCAGGCCGATGTCCGCGGTGACGATGTCGGTGTGACGCTCGCGTCGGAGGCGAAGCGCGCCGCCGCCGAGCCCGCGCGCGAGGCCTCGTGGCTGTACGCCCGCGAGATCGTGGACGGCGTGATCGATCACCGCGACGAGATCGACGAGCAGATCACGACGCACAGCCGGGACTGGAAGCTCGAGCGGATGCCGGCGGTCGATCGCGCGCTGCTGCGCATGGGCGTCTGGGAGGTCCTCTTCAACGACGAGGTCCCCACGGCCGTCGCGATCGACGAGGCTGTCGAGCTCGCGAAGGAATTCTCGACGGACGATTCCGGCGCCTTCGTGCACGGCGTCCTCGCGCGCGTCGCCCGCACGAGCTGACGGGCCGCCCGGCGCGGACGGTCGCCTCGCTGGGTACCCCTGCCTACACTCGAACCTGAAGGGAGCACATCCATGCGGATCACAGGCCTCGGCCATGCCGGCATGTTCATCGAAACCCTCGGCGGGAGCATCCTCTGCGACCCCGTCCTCGGGCCGACCTTCTTCGGGTCGTGGTTCCCGTTCCCCGACAACCGAGGGCTCGACTGGGAGCGCTTCGGCAAGGCGGACTTCCTGTACGTTTCGCATCGCCACCGGGATCACTTCGACCCCGCCCTGATGGAGCGCTACATCCCGAAGGACATCAAGGTCCTGCTGCCGGACTACCCGACCGATGACCTCGAGCAGGATCTGCGGCGGCTCGGCTACGACAACATCATCTACACGCAGGCCGGCGTCCCCCTGCAGTTCGGGGACCTCAAGCTCATGGTCACCCCGCTCCGCGCGCCGAGCGACGGCCCGATCGGCGACTCGTCGCTGAGCGTCGACGACGGCACCGCGAGCATCCTGAACCAGAACGACTCGCATCCTCTCGACCTGGAGAAGCTGCTGTCCTTCTCCAAGCCTCAGGCGTACTTCACCCAGGTGTCCGGCGCGATCTGGTGGCCGATGGTCTACGACCTGCCGCAGGACGCCAAGCAGAACTTCGCCAAGCTGAAGCGCGACGCACAGGACAAGCGGGCGATGTACTACATCGAGAAGGTGGATGCCGAGCACGTCTTCCCGATGGCCGGGCCCCCGATGTTCCTGCGGGAGGAGCTCTTCCGGTACAACGGGCACGGGCTGGAAGGCGACGCGATCTTCACCGACCAGCGGCAGTTCCTCGCCCACATGAAGGAGCATCGACCCGATCAGAAGGGCTACGAGTTCCTGCCGGGCACCGTGGTCGAGCTGAACGACGGCGACCTCTCGGTCACGCAGACGCTCTACACGGATGCCGAGATCGACCGGATCTTCGACGACAAGTGGTCATACCTCGCCGAGCAGCGGGACTCGCGGCAGGCGGAGCTCGCGGCGGAGGAGGCCTCCCGGGCCCCGGTGCTGCCACCGGACGAGATGCTCGCCGCGCTCAAGGAGTGGTGGGAGCCGCTGCTGCGCCGCGGCCGCATCTTCCGGGAGGGCGTCGGCGGACCGGTGCGATACACGATCGGCGACCTCGACATGGTCGTGGACTTCCCCAAGGCGAAGCTGCGGGAGTACGCGGGGGAGGAGACCGGCTACTGGTTCACCATCCCGGCCGACCTGGTCTCGACGAACATCCGCGACCGCGAGATCGACTGGTCGAACTCGATCTTCCTGTCGATGCAGTTCCAGGCGGGCCGCGTCGGCAAGTTCAACGAGTTCATCTACACCTTCATGAAGTGCCTGTCGCGCGACCGGATTGAGTACGTCGAGAACTGGTACGCCGAGCAGTCGGACGTGTCGGAGGACGTGCAGCTCGGCGACTGGGTCGTTCAGCGCCGCTGCCCGCACCTTCGGGCCGACCTGTCCAAGACCGCCAAGATCGAGGACGGCGTGCTCACGTGCAGCCTGCACGACTGGAAGTGGGACTTGGCCAGCGGACGCTGCCTGAGCACGCACGGGCATCCCATCCGCTCGCGCACCGCCGAGGACGCCCTCACCCGCGAGGCGGCGCAGCCGGCCGCGTGACGCCGTGCAGGCGGCGCGAGAATCGGTCGAGCGTCCGAGACTCTGTGCGGCGCGGAGGTTCTCGGTCGCCGCACTGATTCTCGGCGAGCGACGAGCCGAGATAGGCTGAGACAACCAGCAACCTTTAACACCGTCCCGTGAGGCGGAGAAGGGAGCGGCGGATGAGCACGCGAACCGTGCTGCACGAGGCCGACATAGCCCGGGCCCTGACTCGGATCTCGCACGAGATCCTGGAGTCCAACAAGGGACCCGCGGGTCTCGTCCTCCTCGGCATCCCCACTCGGGGCGTCACCCTGGCACGGCGCATCGCCTCCCAGATCGAGCTGTTCGGCGACGAGCCGGTGCCGTGCGGCGCGCTGGATGTGACGATGTACCGCGACGACCTGCACCGCAACCCCACCCGTGCGCCGCAGCGCACCGACATCCCGGACGGCGGGATCGACGGCAAGGTCGTGGTGCTCGTGGATGACGTGCTGTTCTCCGGTCGCAGCATCCGGGCCGCCCTCGATGCGCTGCAGGACATCGGCCGGCCGGCGGCCGTGCGGCTCGCCACCCTCATCGACAGGGGGCACCGCGAACTGCCCATCCGGCCGGACTTCGTCGGCAAGAACCTGCCCAGCGCCCGCGACGAGCGGGTGCAGGTGCGGCTGCGCGAGACCGACGGCGAGGAGTTCGTGTCGATCGCAGCGGAGGGGACGATCGAGTCATGAGGCACCTCCTCGACACCAAGACGCTCTCGCGCGAGGATGCCCTCGGCATCCTCGACATCGCCGAGGACATGGCCGACACCCAGTCCCGCGAGGTCAAGAAGCTGCCGACGCTGCGCGGCAAGACGGTTGTGAACCTGTTCTTCGAGGACTCGACCCGCACCCGCATCTCGTTCGAGGCCGCCGCCAAGCGCCTGAGCGCCGACGTGATCAACTTCGCCGCCAAGGGCTCGAGCGTGTCGAAGGGCGAGAGCCTGCAGGACACCGCTCAGACGCTGCAGGCGATGGGGGCGGATGCCGTGGTGATCCGGCACGGCGCCTCCGGCGCACCGCGCACCCTGGCCTCCAGCGGCTGGATCACCGCCGGGGTGGTCAACGCCGGCGACGGCACCCACGAGCACCCCACTCAGGCCCTGCTGGACGCCTTCACGATGCGCAAGCGCCGGCACGGGGCGGCGAGCCGCGGGCGCGACCTCGAGGGCCTGCGGGTCACCATCGTCGGCGACATCCTGCACTCTCGCGTCGCCCGCTCGAACGTGTGGCTGCTCGATGCCCTGGGCGCCGAAGTGACGCTGGTCGCTCCGCCGACACTGGTGCCGCAGGATGTGTCGGCGTGGCCGGTGCGGGTGGTCTACGACCTCGACGAGGCGATCGCCGCCGATCCCGACGCCCTCATGATGCTGCGCATCCAGCTGGAGCGGATGAACGCCGCCTACTTCCCGTCGGAACGCGAGTACGCGAGGCGATGGGGTCTCGACGCGGGTCGGCTGGCGATGCTGCCCGCGGATACGATGGTGATGCACCCCGGTCCCATGAATCGCGGGCTCGAGATCTCATCGGATGCCGCCGACTCGCCGCGCTCCACGGTGCTCGAGCAGGTCGCGAACGGCGTCTCGGTGCGGATGGCCGTGCTCTATCTGCTGCTCACTGGCGACCTGACGAACGAGGGGGGACGATGAGCGAGACGCTCCTCATCGCAGGCGCGCGCATCGAGGGCGGCGACGCCGCCGATCTGATCGTCGAGGGCGGCCGGATCGTGGAAGCGGGCACCGGGCTCTCACGCGCCGGCGCGACGCGCATCGACGCCGACGGACTCGTGGCGCTTCCCGGGCTGGTCGATCTGCACACGCACCTGCGCGAGCCGGGCTACGAGGTGTCGGAGACGATCCTCTCCGGCACCCGCGCGGCCGCCGCCGGAGGATTCACCGCCGTCTTCGCCATGCCCAACACCTCACCGGTGGCTGACACCGCCGGAGTCGTCGAGCAGGAACTCGCCCTCGGTGAGGCAGCCGGCTACGCGACGGTGCAGCCGATCGGCGCCGTGACGGTCGGCCAGAAGGGCGAGCGACTCGCCGAACTCGGCGCCATGGCGTCTTCCCGCGCGCGCGTTCGCGTCTTCAGCGATGACGGCTTCTGCGTCTGGGATCCGCTGATCATGCGGCGAGCGCTCGAGTACGTGAAGGCCTTCGACGGCGTGATCGCCCAGCACGCCCAGGACCCGCGCCTCACCGAGGGCGCCCAGATGAACGAGGGCGCCGTGTCGGCCGAGCTCGGGCTGGCCGGCTGGCCGGCGGTGGCCGAGGAGTCGATCATCGCCCGCGACGTGCTGCTGGCCGAGCACGTCGGCTCGCGCCTGCACGTCTGCCACCTCTCCACAGCGGGCTCGGTGGATATCATCCGGTGGGCCAAGAAGCGCGGCATCCGCGTGACCGCGGAGGTGACCCCGCACCACCTTCTGCTGAACGAGGAGCTCGTGCGCGGCTACGACGCCCGGTACAAGGTCAACCCGCCGCTGCGTCGCGAGGAGGATGTGCTCGCCGTGCGGGAGGGCCTCGCCGATGGGACGATCGACATCGTCGCCACCGACCACGCTCCGCATCCCTCCGAGCACAAGACGTGCGAATGGCCGGCGGCCGCCAACGGCATGGTGGGGCTGGAGAGCGCCCTGCACGTCGTGCAGACGGCCGTCGTCGACACCGGGATGCTGTCGTGGGCCGACGTCGCGCGCGTGCTGTCGAAGACGCCGGCGCGGATCGGACTGCTGGACGGTCACGGCACCCCTCTCGACGTCGGTCAGCCCGCCGAGCTGACGCTCTACGATCCGCGCACCACGAGCGTCTTCTCGGCATCCGACCTGCACGGCCGCAGCAGGAACTCGCCCTACCTCGGCACCGAGCTGCCTGGTCGCGTCGTGTGGACGATCCACCGCGGGGCGCCGACCGTCGCCGACGGCGTCCTCGCCGAGCACGGGGTGCGCGCATGACGCGCGAGGCCGCCGTGCTGGTGATGGTCGGTGTCGCGCTGCTCGTCCTCGTCGCCATGCTGTGGGGCTGGCGTCGCCGGAGGGGCCGCGACGCGGGTCTGCAGGCGCCGCTCGGCGACATCCCCGCCGGCGCGGAGGTGCTGGCGACCGCCGAGGGCCTGTACGTGGCGACGACCGCGCACGACAGGCCGCTCGACCGCCTGAGCATCCGCCCCCTCGCCTTCCGCTCGCGGGTCACGGTCACCGTGACGAGCGCCGGTGTCGCGCTGGACATGCCGGGCGCCCCGCGGGTGTTCGTCGCCAGGGACCGCCTCCGTGCCGTCGGCCGGGCCACCTGGACCATCGATCGGGTGGTGGAGCCCGGCGGACTTCCCTTTCTCGCCTGGGAGGTCACCGACGAGGTGACCGCCGACAGCTACTTCCGCGTGCAGGATGCCGACCCGGCGACGGTGCTCGATGCCATCGCGCAGCTGCTGCCTCCCGGCGGAACCCCACCGATCACCGACGCCTCTCGCCGCGCCGATCAGCCCCAGACGGGACAGGAATAATGACCTCCGCCTTCGCAGCCTCCCTCCGCAGCCCCGAACCCGCCGTGCTCGTGCTCGAGGACGGCACCCGCCACAACGGCCGCGCCTATGGCGCGCGCGGCACGACGGTCGGCGAGGTCGTGTTCGCAACGGGGATGACGGGCTACCAGGAGACGCTGACCGATCCCTCGTATGCCGGGCAGATCGTGCTGCAGACCGCACCGCACATCGGCAACACCGGGATGAACGCCGAGGACGAGGAGTCGCGGCGGATCTGGGTCTCGGGGTACATCGTGCGCGACCCGTCCCGCATCGTCTCGAACTGGCGGTCGGAGGAGTCCCTCGACGACGCGCTCGTCACCGACGGCGTCGTGGGCATCAGTGGCATCGACACCCGCGCCGTGACGCGCCACATCCGCTCGGCGGGCAGCATGCGCGGCGGGATCTTCTCGGGGGATGCGGCTGCGCTGAGCGCCGACGCCCAGCTGGCGCTGGTCGCCCAGGCACCGAACATGGCCGGGCTCAACCTCTCGGCATCCGTCTCCGTGCCGGCCGCGGAGGTGACGGCGGCGACGGTTCAGAAGATCGGCAACCTCGCCGTACTGGACCTCGGCGTCAAGCAGGCCACGATCAACAATCTCGCCGCCCGGGGATTCGACGTGCACGTGCTGCCGCAGGACGTGACGCTCGAGCAGCTGCTCGCGATCGAGCCTGTCGCGGTGTTCTACTCGAACGGCCCCGGCGACCCCGCCGCGAGCGATGACCATGTCCAGCTGCTGCGGGGCGTGCTGGATGAGAAGCTGCCGTTCTTCGGCATCTGCTTCGGCAACCAGCTGCTCGGGCGGGCGCTCGGCTTCGGCACGTACAAGCTGCCCTTCGGCCACCGCGGGATCAACCAGCCGGTGCTCGACAAGCAGACCGGACGCGTGGAGATCACCGCGCACAACCACGGCTTCGCCGTCGACGCGCCCCTGGAGGGCGTCACCGACAGCCCCAACGGCTACGGGCGGGTGGAGGTCAGCCACGTCGGGCTCAACGACAACGTGGTCGAGGGCCTTCGCGCCCTCGACATCCCGGCCTTCTCCGTGCAGTACCACCCCGAGGCCGCCGCAGGACCGCACGATGCCAACTACCTCTTCGACCGCTTCGCCGAGCTCGTGCTGACCACAATCGATGAGCGCCCGCAGCGAGACCAAGCGTCAGCGACCGACCTCTCCGAGGGGAACAAGTAATGCCCAAGCGCGACGACATCGCCAGCGTGCTCGTCATCGGCTCCGGTCCCATCGTGATCGGCCAGGCGGCCGAGTTCGACTACTCGGGCACACAGGCGTGCCGCGTGCTGCGCGAGGAGGGCGTTCGCGTCATCCTCGTGAACCCCAACCCGGCGACGATCATGACCGACCCTGACTTCGCCGACGCGACGTACGTCGAGCCGATCACCTGGCAGGTGCTCGAGACGATCATCGCGAAGGAGAAGCCCGACGCGATCCTTCCGACCCTGGGTGGCCAGACGGCGCTGAACGCCGCGATCGAGCTGCACAACCACGGGATCCTGGAGAAGTACGACGTCGAGCTGATCGGCGCCAACTTCGAGGCCATCAACAAGGGCGAGGACCGCCAGATCTTCAAGCAGCTCGTGCTCGACGCGGGGGCGGATGTCGCGGCCAGCCGGATCGCGCACACCATGGACGAGTGCCTCGCCGCCGCGGAGGAACTCGGCTACCCGCTGGTCGTGCGCCCGAGCTTCACGATGGGCGGTCTCGGCTCCGGCTTCGCGTACGACGAGCGCGACCTGCGCCGCATCGCCGGCGCGGGCCTGCACGACTCGCCGACGCACGAGGTGCTGCTGGAGGAATCGATCCTCGGATGGAAGGAGTACGAGCTCGAGCTCATGCGCGACACCGCCGACAACACCGTGGTCGTCTGCTCGATCGAGAACGTCGACCCCGTCGGCGTGCACACGGGCGACTCGATCACGGTGGCGCCCGCGCTCACGCTCACCGACCGCGAGTACCAGAACCTGCGCGACATCGGCATCGACATCATCCGCGCCGTCGGCGTCGACACCGGCGGCTGCAACATCCAGTTCGCGGTCAATCCCGCCGACGGCCGCGTGATCGTCATCGAGATGAACCCGCGGGTGTCGCGCTCGTCGGCGCTCGCTTCCAAGGCCACCGGCTTCCCGATCGCCAAGATCGCCGCGAAGCTCGCCATCGGCTACCGGCTCGATGAGATCCCGAACGACATCACCAAGGTCACGCCGGCGAGTTTCGAGCCGACGCTCGACTACGTCGTCGTGAAGGTCCCGCGCTTCGCGTTCGAGAAGTTCCCCGCCGCCGACACGACGCTGACGACCACCATGAAGTCGGTCGGCGAGGCCATGGCGATCGGGCGCAACTACGCGACGGCGCTGCAGAAGGCGCTGCGCTCTCTGGAGAAGCGGGGATCGAGCTTCCACTGGGGGGACCCTTCGACAGGCTCAGGGACCGGCGATCTGACGGTCGACGAGCTGATCGAGATCTCCAGGACCCCGACCGACGGGCGGATCATCGCCGTGCAGCAGGCGCTCCGTCTCGGCGGAACCGTGGAGCAGCTGTTCGAGGCCACCGGCATCGACCCGTGGTTCCTCGACCAGATCGTGCTCATCAACGAGG
This sequence comes from Micromonospora sp. DT81.3, assembly GCF_049847225.1. NCBI lineage: Bacteria > Bacillati > Actinomycetota > Actinomycetes > Micromonosporales > Micromonosporaceae > Micromonospora > Micromonospora sp. DT81.3. The sequence goes on along the minus strand of NZ_JBNCNY010000004.1, from coordinate 134,292 downwards.
TGGCCGAGTTCGTGCGCGCCGCCTCTGAGCTGGATGCCGACACCCTCCGCATCGCGAAGGAGCACGGCTTCAGCGACGTGCAGGTCGCGCAGCTGCGCGGCACGGGAGAGGCCGAGATTCGCGGCCTGCGGCACGGCTTGGGCCTGCGCCCCGTGTACAAGACGGTCGACACGTGCGCGGGGGAGTTCCCCGCACTCACGCCCTACCATTACTCCAGCTACGACTTCGAGACGGAGGTGGAGCCGTCGGACCGCCGCAAGATCGTCATCATCGGCTCCGGCCCCAACCGCATCGGGCAGGGCGTCGAGTTCGACTACTCGTGCGTGCAGGCATCGTTCGCGCTTTCCGACGCCGGGTATGAGACCGTCATGGTCAACTGCAACCCCGAAACGGTCTCGACGGACTACGACACCAGCGACCGCCTGTACTTCGAGCCGCTCACCCTGGAGGACGTGCTCGAGGTGCTGCACGCCGAGGGCGCCTCGGGTGAGATCTACGGCGTCATCTGCCAGCTCGGCGGGCAGACGCCGCTCGGCCTCGCCAAGGGCATCGAGGAGGCGGGCTACCGCATCCTGGGCACGAGTCCCGAGGCCATCGACCTCGCCGAGGAGCGTCAGCTGTTCAGCGACATCCTGGATGCCGCCGGCCTTCTCGCGCCGCGGCACGGCACCGCCATCGATGTGCACGGAGCGGTCAAGGTGGCCGAGGACATCGGATATCCGATACTCGTGCGGCCGAGCTTCGTGCTCGGCGGCCGCGGCATGGAGATCGTCTACGACACCCAGTCGCTGCGCGACTACTTCGTGCGCACGGCCGGTGAGGTGATCGTCGGCCCCGGGATGCCGCTGCTGGTCGACCGCTTCCTGGACGACGCCATCGAACTCGACGTCGACGCCCTCTACGACGGTTCGGAGCTCTACATCGGCGGAGTGATGGAGCACCTCGAAGAGGCCGGCATCCACTCGGGCGACTCCAGCTGCACGCTCCCGCCCATCTCGCTCGGTCGCACCGAGGTCGACCGCGTACGCGACGCCACGCTGGCGATCGCGCAGGGCGTCGGCGTGCAGGGCCTGATCAACGTGCAGTTCGCGATCAGCGCCGGCGTGCTCTACGTCATCGAGGCGAACCCGCGCGCCAGCCGCACGGTGCCCTTCGTGTCCAAGGCGCTCGGCATCCCGCTCGCCAAGGCCGCCGCCCGCATCATGGCCGGGTCGACGATCGCCGAGCTCAAGGACGAGGGGCTCCTGCCGGTCATCGACGGCTCCCGGGTGCCGCTGGACTCGCCGGTGTCGGTGAAGGAGGCGGTGCTGCCCTTCAAGCGATTCCGCACGAAGGACGGTCAGACGGTCGACTCCGTGCTCGGCCCCGAGATGCGCTCCACCGGAGAGGTCATGGGCATCGACCGCGACTTCCCCCGCGCGTTCGCCAAGAGCCAGGAGGCCGCGTACGGCGGCATGCCCCTCTCGGGCACGGTGTTCATCTCCGTCGCCGACAGCGACAAGCGCGCCGTCATCCTGCCCGCGCACCGGCTGCAGGAGCTCGGCTTCACGCTCGTCGCGACCGAGGGGACGGCCGAGATCCTCGCCCGCAACGGCATCGCGGTGCAAGTGGTCAACAAGTACAGCGCCACCCTCGAGTCCGGCGCCACGAACATCGTGGACCTGATCAACGCCGGCGAGATCGACATCGTCGTGAACACGCCGAGCGGTCGGTCGGCGCGCGCCGACGGCTACGAGATCCGCGCCGCCGCCGTGGCGGCCGACAAGGCGCTCTTCACGACCATGGCCGTGCTCGGCGCGGCCGTGAGCTCGTTCGACGCCGTCCGCGCCGGGTACGACGTCAAGAGCCTGCAGGAGTACGCGGTGGAGCGGGCGGCACGCCTATGAGCGGCGCCCCGGCGTTCGGCATGAGGGTGCGCGAGGTACTGGCGAGCACCGGACCGCTGTGCGTCGGCATCGATCCGCACGAGCGGCTGCTGACCGAGTGGGGACTGGATGCCTCGGCGGCCGGCGCCCGGGAGTTCGGCCTGCGGGTGGTGGATGCCGCGGCCGGCCGGGTCGGCATCGTCAAGCCGCAGGTCTCGTTCTTCGAGCGCTACGGATCCGCCGGCTTCGCCGCGCTCGAGGACGTGCTCGGCGCGGCCCGCGCGGCCGGCCTGCTCGTGATCGCCGACGCCAAGCGCGGCGACATCGGCAGCACCATGGAGGCGTACACCCGTGCGTGGCTGACCCCCGGGTCCCCGCTCGAGGCCGACGCCATGACGGTGAACCCCTTCCTCGGGATCGGAGCGCTGGCCGATACGTTCCGCTTCGCGCTGGAGAACGGCAAGGGCATCTTCGTGCTGGCGGCCACGAGCAACCCGGAGGCCGTCGGTCTGCAGCGCGCCGTGCTCTCCCCGGAGGATGGATCGGCCGTCGGCCGGACGGTCGCCGCGCACATCGTGAGGGAGGTCTCGGCCTTCAACGCCGCCGCGACGCCCGACGGCGCGTGGGCCGGCATCGGCTTCGTGATCGGCGCCACGGTCGATAGAGGGCTCGCCGGCCTGCCCGAGACGATCAGCCCGGTGGCTCCGATCCTCGCGCCGGGGTTCGGCCACCAGGGCGCCCGCCCGGAAGAACTCGACAGCCTTTTCGGACCCACCGCGCCGTCCGTCATCGCATCGGAGAGCAGAAGCCTGCTGTCGTCGGGTGCTGATGGGATGGCGGCGGCAATCGATACCCGCGTCAAGCAGTACAGGAGCACCCATGGCTGACGGCCAGCGACCACCCGAGGTCGACCGTGTCGCCGCATCCCGCAAGGCCGTCGCCGCCCGCCGCGCGCGCGCGAGCCTCAAGCGCGACGTCACCACCCGCGTCGTCTCGCCTCAGGAGCTGCTCCGGCGTGCATACGCCGACCCGTCGTCCCCGGCGGGAACGATGCGCGTCACCGAGTTCCTGACCAGCATCCCGGCCATCGGCGAGGGCAAGCGCGACCGCATCCTCGACGCCCTCGACATCTCCCCGGTCAAGCGGCTCGGCGGGCTGGGCGCGCGGCAGCGCCGCGATCTCGGCCGATGGCTGAATGACCGCCTGCCCGAACCGGGGCCCCGCCCCGGCCGCAGCCGGCTGATCGTGCTGGCAGGACCGACGGCCGTCGGCAAGGGGACCGTCGCCGCATACATCAAGCAGCATTTCCCAGAGATCCATCTGTCGGTCTCGGCGACCACGAGGCCGCCCCGCCCCGGCGAGGTGCACGGCGAGCACTACTTCTTCGTCGACGACGCGGAGTTCGACCGCCTGATCGAGTCCGGGGCGCTGCTCGAGCACGCGACCGTGCACAACAAGTACCGCTACGGCACGCCGCGGGAGCCGATCGAGAGGGCTCTCGCCGCGCAGCAGACGGTGCTGCTGGAGATCGACCTGCAGGGCGCCCGTCAGGTGCTCGAGGCCGAGCCCTCCGCGACGCTCGTGTTCCTGCTGCCTCCCAGCTGGGACGAACTGGTGCAGCGGCTCATCGGCCGCGGCACCGAAGACGCCGAGGAAAGGGCCCGGCGGCTGCGCACCGCACGAACCGAATTGGCCGCTCAAGGGGAGTTCGACTACCGCGTCGTGAACGACGACGTCGCCTCCGCGGCCCGCGAGGTCGTAGAATTGGTGCAGGCGCACGCGCGCAACGCCTCCTGAGCTCCGTCCCAGGGCGTCGCGCGCGCACAACTCGCCGCCGCTTCTCACCGACATCCGTCACGTACACAGGAGGTTTCGCCATGGCCGGAACGAAGAACCAGGGCATCATCGACCCGCCGATCGACAACCTTCTGGACAAGGTCGACTCCAAGTACCAGCTGGTCATCTACGCATCCAAGCGCGCGCGTCAGATCAACGACTACTACTCCGACCTGCACGAGGGAAACCTCTTCGACAACGTCGGTCCGCTCGTCGATTCGTCCGTCGAGGACAAGCCGCTGACCATCGCGCTGCACGAGATCAACGAGGACAAGCTCCGCCTCCGCCACATCGAGTAGCGTGCTGCGGCGCGCACAGCGTCACACAGCTGCATCCGGGCACCGCCATGTCGGTGCCGGGGGGCATACTGGTGCGGACCCGCACCCGAACTCGAGCCCGCCCCGGCGGCTGAGCCGGGCCAACCTGGAGCATCGATGACAGAGCTGCGCCTGTTCACCTCGGAGTCCGTCACCGAGGGACACCCCGACAAGATCTGCGACCAGATCTCCGACAGCATCCTCGATGCGATCCTCTCCGAGGATCCGCTCGGTCGAGTGGCGGTCGAGACGCTGGTCACCACCGGCCTGGTGCACGTCGCCGGCGAAGTGTCGACGCGCGCATACGTCGAGATCCCCGCCATCGTGAGGGCGGTGGTGAACCGCATCGGCTACACGTCGAGTGACACGGGCTTCGACGGCGATTCCTGCGGGGTCAGCGTCTCGATCGGCGCGCAGTCATCCGATATCGCGGCCGGGGTCGACAAGGCGTTCGAGCGCCGCGAGGGCGGATCCATCGATCCCCACGACGAGCAGGGCGCCGGCGATCAGGGCATCATGTTCGGCTACGCGACGACGGAGACCCCGCAGTTCATGCCGATGGCCTCGTGGACCGCGCACCGCATGGCGGAGCGCCTCGCCGAGGTTCGCCGCTCGGGGGCGCTGCCCTTCCTCCGGCCGGACGGCAAGACGCAGGTCACGCTCGGCTACGACGGCCAGGTTCCCAAGACCGTGGATTCGGTCGTGCTGTCCACTCAGCACCACCCCGACATCTCGCAGAAGGCGCTCCGGGCCGCGGTGCGCGCGGAGGTCATCGACCCGGTGCTCGAGTCCACCGGGCTCGAACTTCCCGATGTCAAGTTCTACATCAACCCCGCCGGCCCGTTCGTGACCGGCGGACCCAAGGGGGACGCCGGGCTCACCGGGCGCAAGATCATCATCGACACCTACGGCGGGGCGTCACGGCACGGGGGCGGGGCGTTCAGCGGCAAGGACCCCTCCAAGGTCGACCGCTCCGCCGCATACGCGATGCGGTGGGTCGCGAAGAACGCCGTCGCCGCCGGCCTCGCCGACCGCCTCGAGGTGCAAATCGCCTACGCCATCGGCAAGGCGAAGCCCGTCGGCGTGTACGTCGAGACGTTCGGGACCGGTCACCTCGACGACGACGCCATCACCCGAGCGATCCTCGAGGTATTCGACCTGCGCCCCAAGGCGATCATCGACCGGCTCGACCTGCTGCGCCCCATCTACGCGCAGACGGCCGCTTACGGGCACTTCGGCCGCGAGCTGCCGGACTTCACCTGGGAGCGTCTCGACCGCGTCGACGAGCTTCGCGCGGCCTCCGGGCTCTGACGAGATGGCTCCGCCTCTCGCCGGGGCGGTAGCGATGCCGCGGCGCGTGGCACGCGTGCTGATCGACTCACCGCTTCCGCAGCTCGATCGACTCTTCGACTACGCGATCCCCGATCACCTCGCCGCAGGGGCGCGGCCGGGCGTGCGCGTGCGGGTGCCGCTGCGCACTGCGGGACGGGTCGTGGATGCCTTCCTCGTGGAGGTCGGAGAGGCAGATGACGCGGAGCGCCCGCTCTCAGAGCTCGATGCCGTCGTCTCCGACGCCGCGGTGCTGCCGCGATCGCTGTACGCCCTGGCGCGCCGCGTCGCGGATCGAGCGGCGGGATCGGCGAGCGACATCCTGCGTCTCGTGGTGCCCAAGCGCCAGGTGCGGGTCGAGAAGGCCTGGCTCGCGGCGGATCCGCCGCCGATGCCCGCCGTCTCCGAGGAGGCCCGCGACTGGGCCGGTCGTGCCCTGACGCCCTTCGCGGGGCTGGCAGACAGACTGGTCGCGGGGGAGCGGCTCGCGCTGGACGCACCGCCCGGTCCCGCCGTGACACCGGCGGGCGGCCAGGTCGGCGCGTGGGCGACGATCCTCGCCGCCGCGGCCGTGCGCGTACTGGCGGAGGGCCGCAGCGCGATCCTCATCGTTCCGGACTACCGGGATCAGGAGCAGCTCGAGGCGGCGCTCGATGGGGTCGTGCCCGACGGCGCCCTGGTGCGGTACGACGCGCGGCGACCGAATCCCGAGCGGTACCGCGGGTTCCTCCGCACACTCGGCGACGCGGCGTGCATCGTGATCGGCAACCGATCCGCCGTGTACGCCCCGGTCGCCGAGCTCGGCCTCGTGGCCGTATGGGACGACGGTGACCCGCTGCTCGAGGAGCCGCTCGCCCCGTACGTCCATCCGCGGGACGCGGCGCTGGTGCGGCAGGAACTCGACGGCGGCGCCCTGCTCTTCGCCGGCCACACCCGAACGACCGACGTGGAGCGGCTGGTGGCGGTCGGCTGGGTGCGCGAGATCGCGGCGACCCGGCGGGCGGCGCCGAAGGTCGTGCTGAGCGCATCGAACGAGGGAGAGTCCCGGTCCGCCCGGGTTCCCTCCGCCGCCTTCCGGGCGGCACGAGTGGCCCTGGAGACGGGCCCCGTGCTCGTGCAGGTGGCCCGTCCTGGTTACTCCCCGGTGCTGGTCTGCGGCGACTGCCGCAAGCCGGCCCGGTGCGCCGCCTGCGCCGGTCCGCTGCATGCACCGGGCCCCCGCGCGGTGCCGGTGTGCGGATGGTGTGGGCGGGCGGCGCACGCCTGGGCGTGTCCGCACTGCGAATCCACGAAGCTGCGGCTCGCGTCCTCGGGCAGCGAGCGCACGGCGGACGAGCTCGGCCGCGCCTTCCCCGGCGTACGGGTCATCCTCGCCGACGGCGATCATCAGGTGACCCGGGTCGATGCGCGACCGGCGCTCGTCGTGGCGACGCGCGGCGCGGAGCCCCTCGCCGACGGCGGCTACCGAGCGGTGATCCTGCTCGACGGCGACCGGATGCTGCTCGCCGAGTCGCTGCGCATCGGCGAATCCTGCCTTCGGTGGTGGTCGAACGCGGCCGCCCTGGCGGCCCCCGGCGCGCCCGTGCACCTGGTGGGCGTGACGGGCGCGGTGGCACGCGCACTCGCGACCTGGACCCAGTCGGCCTATGCCCGCGCCGAGCTCGCGGAGCGCGCACCGCTGCGGATGCCGCCGGCGTACCGCGTCGCGCTCGTCGAGGGGGCGCCGATTTCGGTGGATCGTGCCCTCGGGGCGCTGCGGGATGCCGTTCCGGCTCTGCCGGGCGAGGCGGTGCTCGGACCGCTCCCCGACGAGGAGCCCCGCGCCGACATCCCCACCGCGCGCGCCCTGGTGCGCTTCGACTACGCCAGCGGATCCGCGGTCACCGCGAGCCTTCGCTCCTCGGTCGTGGGCGAGGCGCTGCGGTCCCGCCGCGCGGTGAAGGGACGCACGCCGCGGAATACACTCAGAGTGCGGGTCGACGTCGTCGATCCGGAGCTGTGAGGTCCGGCGTCGCCCGGCCTCGACCCAACGAGGAGGCGTCGTGCGGCTGATCTTCGCCGGGACGCCCGACGTCGCCGTGCCTTCGCTGCGTGTGCTCGCGGCATCCGACCACGACATCGCGACCGTCGTCACGCGCCCCGACGCGCCGATCGGCCGCAGACGGGTGCTGACACCGTCACCCGTCGCCGCAGCGGCGGAGGAGCTCGGCCTGCCCGTGTTGAAGACGGCGCGGCTCGACGAAGCGGCTACCGCCCGGCTCGCGACCACGGATGCCGAACTCGGGGTGATCGTGGCTTACGGCGGGCTGGTGCGCGAACCGCTGCTGTCGATGCCCGAGCACGGCTGGATCAACCTGCACTTCTCGCTCCTTCCCCGCTGGCGGGGCGCCGCACCGGTCCAGCACGCACTGATCGCGGGCGACGAGGAGACCGGCGCGAGCGTCTTCCGCCTGGTGGCAGAACTCGACGCGGGGGATGTGTTCGAGGAGCGCCGCTACGCCGTGCCCGCGAGGGCGACGGCGGGGGAGGTGCTGAACGACCTCGCCGGTCTCGGCGCCGAACTGCTGCGCGACGTCGTCGCCGCCATCGAGGGCGGCAGAGCGGTGGCGATCCCGCAGGCAGGGGCCGCGACCTTCGCCCCGAAGCTGACCGAGCCCGACGGAGCGGTCGACTGGAACGAGCCGGCCGACCGAGTGGCGGGTCGCATCCGCGGCGTCACACCGGAACCCGGCGCACACACCACCGTCGCGGGGATCCGCATCAAACTGCTCGATGCCGAGGTGCCGGAGGGCGAGGTGCTGCTCAAGCCGGGCGAGATCGCGGGCCACGGCCGCGACATCCTGATCGGCACGGCCACGCAGTCGATCTCCGTCTCGAAGGTGCAGCCCGCCGGCAGACCGGTGATGTCATCCGGCGACTGGTGGCGCGGGGTGCGCAGCAGCCAAGTGCGGGCGGGGACATGAGCGCCGTCCAGCCGGCGCGGCGGGTGGCCTATGAGACCCTTCGAGCCGTGCACGAGTCCGACGCATACGCGAACCTCCTGCTGCCGAGGGCCATCGCCCGCGCCGGTCTGTCGACGCAGGATGCGGCTCTCGCCACCGAGCTCACGTACGGCACCCTGCGCCGCCAGGGCACGTACGACGCGATCATCACGGAGGCGTCGTCGCGAAACGTGCATGAGATCGACCCGCCGGTGCTGGATGCGCTCCGCCTCGCGGTGCACCAGCTGCTGCACACGCGCGTCGCCTCGCACGCGGCCGTGAACGAGTCCGTCTCGCTCGCCCGCGAGGCTGTGGGGAACTCGGCGACCGGGTTCACCAACGCGGTGCTCCGGCGCGTCGCGCGGGAGACGCCGGGGGAGTGGATGTCGAGGATCGACGCCGCCGCGCGCTCCGACGACGAACGCCTGGGACTGCACACCGCTCACCCGGTCTGGATCGTGCGCGCCTTCCGCCGCGCCCTCGCCGCCGAGGGGCGCGCCGACGAGCTCGACGCGCTGCTCGCGGCCGACAACGTTTCGCCAGGGGTGACCATGGCGGCGCTCCCCGGCCTCAGTGAGTCGCCCGACGGGGCGCAGCGCACGCCCTATTCGCCGATCGGCTTCCGCCTCGGCGGCGGCGACCCGGATCCGGTGGTGCGCGCCTCCGAGGGGCGCGTCCGCGTGCAGGACGAGGGGTCCCAGCTGGCCGCGCTCGCGCTCACCCGGGCGACGGCGGTCCGCGAGGGGGAGCGGTGGCTCGACCTCTGTGCCGGCCCCGGCGGCAAGACGGCCGTGCTCGCGGCCGAAGCCCTGGCCGGCGGCGCCGTCCTCGAGGCCAACGAGATCATGCCTGCCCGCGCCGGGCTGGTGCGTGCGGCCATCGCCGGCGTTCCGCTGACCGTGGAGGTCTCGGAGGAGGACGGACGCGATCGCGCCCGCCGGGCCCTCGGCCGCTACGACCGCATCCTCGTCGACGCTCCCTGTACGGGCCTCGGCGCCCTGCGGCGCCGACCCGAGGCCCGGTGGCGCAAGACCCCTTCCGACGTGCCGGATCTCGCCCGTCTGCAGGCGGGGCTGGTGGATGCCGCGCTGAAGGCGCTCGCACCCGGGGGCATCGTGGCCTACGTCACGTGCTCCCCGCATCTGGCCGAGACCTCCGCTGTGGTGGCGGACGCCCGGCGGGCGTGGGGGGACCGCATCGAGGAGCTCGACGCCCGGGCCGTGCTGGAGGGACTCAGCGAGAGTCCACTCGATCTGCCGGCCCCTGCCGACGGCTCCGGCCGGGCCCAGCTGTGGCCCCACCGGCACGGCACGGATGCCATGTTCATCTCGCTGCTGCGCCGGGTCTGAGCGGCCTTCAGCTGCGGATTCGCACGCGGTCGGTCTCGCCGAGCTGCGTCCGCAGCACCACGAGCACCGCGGGGTGCGTGCGAGCCAGGTCGCTGCCGTCGATGACGATGTTCTCGGTGTCGCCGAGTTCGCCGATCACCGACAGCACCCGTTCCACCCCGCTGATCCCGAGCTCGCCGCCCAGATGGAGCACCGTCTCGCCGTCAGCCCGCTCCACCCGGATGGCGGGCTCCGCGATCGCTGCGTGCGATTCGAGGAGGTGCATCTCGAAGTCGTCGGAGAGCCTCTCCAGCGCGGCGGTCGCGCGAACGCTGTTCCCGTGCCTGTCCAGCCGCGGGCTGAAGACGCCCACACCGAACTGCGACGGGGCGACCGCGAGCAGTCCGCCGCTCACGCCGCTCTTGGCCGGCAGGCCGACGCGCAGCAGCCACTCGCCCGAGAAGTCGTACATGCCGCAGCTGGACATCACCGACACGACGTCGCGCGCGACCGCGGGTGAGACGACCTGCTCACCGGTCGTCGGGTTGCGCCCGCCGAACGCCAGGGTCGCGGCCATCACCGCGAGATCCCGCGTCGTGACGAGCACCGAGCACTGCCGGAAGTACACCTCGAGTGCCTCGTCCACGTCGCCGGTGATGATGTCGTACGAGCGCATCAGGTGACCGAGCGCGCGGTTGCGGTGGCCCGTCTGCGACTCCGAGCGGTACACCGACTCGTCGATCCACAGCGAGCGCCCCGCGAATCGGGACAGCCCCGCCACGATCGTCGCGGTGCGTCCGTCGATGCCCTCGCCCGGCAGGAGCGACGTCGTGGCGATGGCACCGGCGTTCACGAGCGGGTTCGCGGGGCGGCCCGTCGCCGGCTCGAGGCTGATCGCGTTGAAGGGCTCGCCGCTGGGCTCCACGCCGACGCGGCGAAACACCTCCTCCCTCCCCAGGTGTGCGAGGGCCAGCGCCAGCACGAACGGCTTGGAGACCGATTGGATGCTGAACTCCACATGATCGTCACCGACCGACAGGACGGCCCCCCGCGGCCCGACGATCGCCAGGGCGAGGTGGTCGGGGTCGGCGGCGGCCAGCTCCGGGATGTACTGGGCGGTCTGGCCGTCGTCGTTCGGGCGGATGTCGGAGACGATGCCGTCGAGGAGCTGCAGGATGGGGTCCACGCCCTGAGACTATCGACGCCGGCGGTGTCGAAGGGGGCACTTCGATGGGGGCACTATCGACGCGGTCGACATAATGGAGCAGTGCCCCCGATCGAAGACGCGCAGCCTCGCATCAACCCCAGCATCCTGGCCGCCGACTTCGTGAACATGCAGTCGGAGCTCGCCCGGATCCCCGGCGCCGACTTCGTGCACGTCGACGTCATGGACAACCACTTCGTGCCGAACCTGACGTTCGGCCCGCAGATGGTCGAGCGGGTGCAGGCGACGAGCCCCGTGCCGCTGGACGTGCACCTGATGATCACCGACCCCGCCCGCTGGGCGCCCGGCTACGCCGAGCTCGGGGCGGCATCCGTCACCTTCCATCTCGAGGCGGCGACCGAACCCGTGGCGCTCGCGCGTCGGCTGCGCGACATCGGCGCGCGGGCGGGCGTCGCGGTGAAGCCGGGCACACCCGTCGAGGGGCTCTTCCCGGTGCTCGACGAGTTCGATCAGATCCTCGTGATGACCGTCGAGCCCGGCTTCGGCGGTCAGTCGTTCATGCCCGAGACGATGCCCAAGCTGCGGATGCTGGCCGACGAGGCCCGCCGGCGGGGAAGCGCCGTCTGGCTCCAGGTCGACGGCGGGATCGGTGAGTCCACCATCGCCCAGGCGGCCGAGGCCGGAGCCGACACGTTCGTCGCCGGGTCGGCTGTCTTCGGCGCCGAGAACCCGGATGCGGCGATCGCGGCCCTCCGCTCGACGGCCGCTCGTCACAGCCACTGAGCCAGGGCCGGTCGTTCCGCGAACGTGGGGCGTCCCACCGCCCGGTACCCTGGCAGGGTGAAGACTTTCGACGAGCTGTTCGCCGAGCTCGGCGACCGGGCGATCGAGCGACCCGCGGGCTCGAGCACGGTGGCACTGCTCGACGCCGGGGTGCACGCGATCGGCAAGAAGATCGTCGAAGAGGCTGCCGAGGTGTGGATGGCCGCGGAGTACGAGTCGACGGACGAGGCCGCCGAGGAGATCTCTCAGCTGCTCTACCACCTGCAGGTGATGATGCTCTCGAAGGGCATCTCGCTCGAGGATGTCTACCGACATCTCTGACGCCGAGCCCCGCCACCTGTTCTCTCCGACACCGAAAGCCGCCGCATCCATGTTGCGTATCGCAGTGCCCAACAAGGGGTCCCTGGCCGACACCGCCTCCGAGATGCTCGCGGAGGCGGGGTACACGCTTCGCCGCGATCCCAAGGACCTGCACGTCCTCGACCCGCACAACGGCGTCGAATTCTTCTACCTCCGCCCTCGCGACATCGCGACGTATGTGGGATCCGGCGCGCTGGATGTCGGGATCACGGGGCGCGACCTGCTGCTGGATGCCCGGATGCCGGCGCGCGAGATCGAGGCGCTCGGCTTCGCGGACTCCACCTTCCGGTTCGCCGGTCCACCAGGCCGCTTCTCCGAGCTGAAGGACCTCGAGGGCGTGCGTGTCGCGACGGCATATCCCGGCCTCGTCGACGGCTACCTCGACGAGCACGGCGTCGCCGTCGATCTGGTGCCGCTGGACGGTGCGGTCGAGTCCGCCGTGCGCCTGGGCGTCGCGGATGCCGTGGCCGACGTGGTGTCGACGGGCACGACCCTCAAGCAGGCGGGCCTCGAGATCTTCGGACCCGTTCTGCTCGAGTCCGAGGCCGTGCTGATCAGCGCGCCGGAAGAGGTCGACGGCACAGAGACGCTGCTTCGTCGCCTCCGGGGCGTGATGGTCGCTCGCAGCTACGTCATGGTCGACTACGACCTGCCGGCGGCGCTGGTGGAGACGGCCGTCGCGGTCGCTCCCGGGATCGAGTCGCCGACGATCTCGCCCCTGCGCGATCCGGCGTGGGTCGCGGTGCGGGTGATGAGCCCGCGCAAGGGCGTGAACCAGGTGATGGACTCCCTCTATGCCATCGGCGCGCGCGCGATCATCGTGACCGAGATCCACAACGCGAGGCTGTAGGCGCTGTGAACCGGCGGTCGATATGAGCCTCGTGTGCCGCGTCATCCCGTGCCTCGACGTGAACGCGGGGCGCGTGGTGAAGGGCGTGAACTTCCAGAACCTGCGCGACATGGGCGATCCGGTCGAGCTCGCCCAGCGGTACTACGAGCAGGGTGCGGACGAGATCACCTTCCTGGATGTCACCGCGACCGTCGACGCGCGCTCGACGACGTACGACGTCGTGCGCCGCACGGCCGAGCAGGTCTTCATCCCGCTCACGGTCGGCGGGGGAGTGCGCGCCGCTGACGACGTCGCACGCCTTCTGGCGGTCGGGGCCGACAAGATCGGCGTGAACTCGGCGGCGATCGCGCGACCGGCTCTGCTGGACGAGATCGCCGACCGCTTCGGGGCGCAGGTGCTCGTGCTCTCGCTGGACGTGAAGCGCTCGGCGGCGACGGCGAGCGGTTTCGTCGTGACGACGCACGGCGGACGCACGGAGACCAGCCTCGACGCGCTGGAGTGGGCGCGCGAGGCGATCGAGCGCGGAGCCGGCGAGCTGCTGGTCAACTCCATCGACGCCGACGGCACCAAACAGGGGTTCGACCTGGAGCTCATCCGGCTGATGCGCGAGGTCTCCAGCGTTCCGGTGATCGCGTCGGGCGGCGCCGGTGCGGCCCCGCATTTCGCGCCGGCGATCCGTGCGGGCGCGGATGCCGTGCTGGCCGCGAGCGTCTTCCACTCCGGCTCCCTCACCGTCGGCGATGTGAAGGATGCCCTTCAGGCCGAGGGGATCGACGTGCGATCCACTGCGCTGCAGGAGCGAGAAGCCCACGAGGGGAGCGATACGTGAGCGATATCGAGCGAGACGACACCGACGCCCGGATCGCGCGGGTCGCCTTCAACGACGATGGGCTCGTCGCGGCCATCATCCAGCAGTGGGACACCCGCGAGGTGCTCATGCTGGGCTGGATGGATGCCGAAGCGCTCAGACGCACGCTGACCACCGGGCGCGTCACCTTCTGGTCCCGCTCGCGCCAGGAGTACTGGCGGAAGGGCGACACGTCCGGGCACACCCAGCACGTACACGGTGCGCGGCTCGACTGCGACGGCGACGCCGTGCTGATCGAGGTGCACCAGGTGGGTCCGGCCTGCCACACCGGCACGCGGACCTGCTTCGATGCCGGCGACCTGCACCCGGTTCTCGGCGCCGAACCGACCGTCGCAGCCGACGCGGTGAGCTCCCCGTGATGCGCAGGGCGCGCCTTCTCGCGGTGACCGTCGTGCTCGCCGTCGGCGCGCTCGGCACCATCTCCTCCACCCAGACGTGGTTGTCGGTCACGCTTCGCCAGGGACCGGACGGCGCCCTTCTGGTGCCGGGGGCCGCGGCTCTGCCGGTGCTCGCCCCCCTGAGCCTCGCCGTGCTCGCCCTCGGGGCGGCTCTGTCGATCGTGGGACTGGTCCTGCGCTACGCCTTCGGGGCTCTGACCGTCGTGATCGCCGGCGTGCTGGCATGGCTGACGGGCGTCGTGGTGTTCCAGCGACCACCCTCCGCCGCCGCCTCGACGGTCACCGAGGCCACCGGCATCACCGGCCTCGACGCGGTGGCCGAGCTGGTCGAGCGCGTCACCCTCACGCCGTGGCCGGCGGTGACCCTCATCGCGTGGATGGTGCTGCTCGCGGCGGGTGCCTTCGTCATCGCGACGGCCAGCACCTGGAAGGGCGCCGGGCGCCGCTACCGCACCGATGCCGCCGCGGCGACCGCGGCTCCGGCATCCGGCTCGACGCCCACCTCGGCGTCCGCCGTCGCGTCCGCTTCGGCATCCGCCTCCACTCCGCTGGATGCCGTCGACTCATGGGACGGCCTGTCGCGAGGCGAAGATCCCACACGCTGAACGTCCCCGCTAGACTGAAAAGCGCCCGCACAGCCCCCTCGGAGGAGACTATGAGCAACCCAGACGGCGACCCCGGCCACGGACACTCGCCCGCCGCGTGGACAGCCGTGACGATCATGCTCGTCGCGTTCACCATCGGCACGGTGGCGTTCTTCTTCGACTGGGCATGGCTCGTGTGGGCCTCCGCAGCTCTCGTGGTCGTCGGTCTGATCGTCGGCTGGGCCCTGGCCAAGGCCGGCTACGGCGTCGGCGGCGACAAAGTCCTCGCGAAAGAGCACTGATCATGCTCGCCGACCTCACGGCCGGCGCTGTCGAAGACGCAGAGGCGCGTGCCGCCTCCCGTCCGCTCGCCGTCGTCGAGCGTGCCGCCCTCGAGGCACCCGCAGCCCGCGACGCCTACGCCGCGCTCGCTCCCAGCGAGCGCGTCAAGATCATCGCCGAGGTCAAGCGGGCGAGTCCTTCGCGCGGCGACCTCGCCCGCATCCCCGACCCTGCCCTGCAGGCGAGCCTCTACGAGCAGGGCGGCGCTTCGGCGATCAGCGTGCTGACCGAGGCCCGGCGGTTCAAGGGCAGCCTGGCCGACCTCGTCGCGGTCCGGAACGCGGTGTCGGTCCCGGTGCTGCGCAAGGATTTCATCGCGACCCCGTACCAGGTGTTCGAGGCCCGGGCCGCCGGGGCCGATCTCGTGCTGCTCATCGTGGCGGCCCTTCCGCAGCCCGTCCTGACCGAGCTCCACGCCTTGACCCTGCAGCTCGGGATGACGCCGCTCGTCGAGACGCATTCGGCCGACGAGGTGTCGCGTGCGACAGACATCGGCGCCCGGCTCGTCGGCGTGAACGCCCGCGACCTGTCGACGTTCGAGCTCGACCGCGACCTGTTCGGGCGCCTGGCCGACCGCATCCCGGCCGGCGCGATCAAGATCGCGGAATCCGCCGTCCTCCACCCGGATGATGTCGCCCACTACCGGCGCGCGGGCGCCGACGTCGTCCTCGTAGGGGAGGCTCTCGTGACCGGTGATCCCATCACCACGCTCCGCGATTTCCTGGCGGTGCCCAAGTGAGCCTCCGCGAGGCCACGGGGCCGTTCTTCGGTGAGTTCGGCGGGCGGTACATGCCCGAGTCGCTGATCGCCGCGATCGACGAGTTGACCGCCGCCTACGAGGCGGCGATGGCGGAAGACGGCTTCAAGAGCGAGCTCTCCGAACTGCTGCGCTCCTACGCCGGCCGCCCATCCATCGTGACCGAGGTGCCGCGCTTCGCCGAGCACGCCGGTGGGGCGCGTGTCTTCCTCAAGCGCGAGGACTTGAACCACACGGGCTCGCACAAGATCAACAACGTGCTCGGCCAGGCGCTGCTCACGAAGAAGCTCGGCAAGACGCGCGTGATCGCCGAGACGGGAGCCGGACAGCACGGCGTCGCCACCGCGACCGCCGCCGCCCTGTTCGGTTTCGAGTGCACGATCTACATGGGCGAGGTCGACACCGAGCGCCAGGCGCTCAACGTCGCGCGCATGCGGCTGCTCGGCGCGGAGGTCATTCCCGTCACGACGGGATCCCGCACGCTCAAGGACGCCATCAACGACGCGTACCGCGACTGGGTGGCCAGCGTCGAGACGACGAACTACATCTTCGGCACCGCCGCGGGCCCGCATCCGTTCCCCGCGATGGTCCGCGACTTCCAGAAGGTCATCGGCGAAGAGGCCCGCGCCCAGCTGCTCGAAGAGGTCGGCCGCCTGCCGGATGCCGTCGTGGCATGCGTCGGCGGCGGCTCGAACGCGATCGGGATGTTCGACGCGTTCCTCGATGACGCCGATGTGAAGCTCTACGGGGTCGAGGCCGCCGGAGACGGCGTCGACACGGCGCGGCACGCGGCATCCATCGAGCGGGGGCGCGCCGGCGTGCTGCACGGTGCGCGGACGTTCGTGCTGATGGACGAAGACGGCCAGACCGTCGAGTCGCACTCGATCTCGGCCGGCCTCGACTATCCGGGCGTCGGTCCCGAGCACGCGTGGCTCGCGGCGATCGGACGCGCGGAGTACATCCCGGCGACGGACGACGAGGCGATGCAGGCGCTGCGCCTGCTGTCGCGGACCGAGGGCATCATCCCCGCGATCGAGTCCGCGCACGCACTGGCGGGGGCGCTGCGCCTCGGTCGCGAACTGGGCCCGGATGCCGTGATCGCCGTGTGCCTCTCGGGCCGCGGCGATAAGGACATGGACACCGCCGCCCGGTACTTCGAGCTCTACGACCGGGCCGCGGAGGACATCCTCGACGCCCCGCCGAACGACGCCGCCAAGGGCGAGGGGACCAAACTGTGACCCGCGTCTCCGACGCGATCGACGACGCGCACGCCGAAGGGCGCGGTGTACTGGTCGGATACCTGCCCGTCGGCTTCCCCGATCTGCAGACCAGCATCGATGCGGCGGTCGCCCTCGCCCAGAACGGCGCCGACATCCTCGAACTGGGCCCGCCCTACAGCGATCCCGTCATGGACGGGGCCGTCATCCAGGAAGCCACCCAGACGGCGCTCGCGGCCGGATTCCGGACGCGGGACCTCTTCACCGCGGTGCGCGAGATCACCAGCCGGGTCGATGTGCCCGTGCTCGTCATGACGTATTGGAACATGGTGCTGCAGTACGGGGTCGACCGCTACGCGGACGACCTGCTGGCGGCCGGTGGAGCGGGGCTCATCACCCCCGACATCACCCCGGAGGCAGCAGGAGACTGGATCGCCGCGAGCCGCCGGACCGGGCTCGACCGGGTGTTCCTCGCCGCGCCCACGTCCACGGATGAGCGCCTCGACCTCGTGGTGCAGAACTCCACGGGCTTCGTCTACACGGTCTCGACCATGGGCATCACGGGGGAGCGCGCCGAGCTGGATGCTGCGGCGCGCACGCTCGTGGAGCGCCTGCGCGCCCGCGGCGCGGACCACGCGTGCGTCGGCATCGGGATCTCCAACGCCGAGCAGGTGCGGGGAGTCCTCCGCTACGCCGACGGCGCCATCGTCGGAACCGCCCTCGTTCGCGCGCTTCGGGACGGCGGGCTCGACGGCCTCGCCGAGACGACGCGTGCGCTGGCCGCGGGAACCCGGCTGAGGCAGGACACGACAACGGACCGGGCGAGCGACAAGTAAACTCGCACGCATGACCCTCGCGCTTCCGCACGCCCTGACGAGCGTCGTCGCCAGCATCCCGAGTCCGCCGGTGAGCTACGTCGACGTCGGACCGCTGCGCATCCACTTCTACGCGCTCTGCATCATCGCGGGAATCATCGTCGCGGTCTTCCTGACGAACGCGCGGCTGACCCGGCGCGGCGCCGAGCCGTGGGTCGTCATCGACATCGCCCTGCTCGCGGTTCCCATCGCGATCATCGGCGCCCGCATCTTCCACGTGCTGACCCACCCAGGGTTCTACTTCGGCGAGGGCACCGATCCGTGGGCCGTGTTCCGCATCTGGGAGGGCGGCATCGCCATCTTCGGCGCCCTTCTCGGCGGCGCGGTCGGCGCCTTTCTCGGATGCCGGTGGACCGGCATCCGGTTCTGGACGTTCGCCGACGCCCTGGCGCCGGGGCTGCTCATCGCGCAGGCGCTCGGCCGCTTCGGCAACTGGTTCAATCAGGAGCTGTACGGCCTGCCCACCGACCTCCCGTGGGGTCTGGAGATCGACAGCGACAACCCCGCCTTCCCGATCGGACTGCCGGCCGACACGCTCTTTCACCCCACCTTCCTCTATGAAGTGATCTGGAACCTGCTGGGTGCCGCCGTGCTGCTGTGGGCCGGTCGTCGATTCCGGCTGCAGTGGGGACGCCTGTTCGGTCTGTACCTCATCTGGTACGGCGCCGGACGCATCGTCTGGGAGTCGATCCGCATCGACCCGAGCGAGATCTTCTTCGGCCTCCGCACCAACGTGTGGGCCTCGATCATCGCCGTCCTGATCGGCATCGCAATCGTCGTGGTGCAGAAGCGTCGTCACCCCGGCTTCGAGCCTTCCCCGTACGTGCCGGGGAGAGCGTGGTCCCCGGCGGGGGCGGTACAATCGGAAGGTACCCCCGACGACTTCGTCGATGTGAGCGAGCCGCCCGCAGCCGAAGACGCATCACGAGACACCGCCACAAGCACAGTCGCCGCTAAGTAGAACGAGCTTCAATCTCGTACCTGCACTCTCCAGAGGGCCGACGTCGTCCCATTGAGCTTCAACGTGAGGACGGTTGACATGGCTTCGAGCCCACGTCACGGCGCCCTCGGCGCCTTTCCCGAGAAGCAGGGAATGTACAACCCGGCGTTCGAGAAGGACGCCTGCGGCCTGGCAATGGTCGCGACGCTTCGAGGCGTACCCGGTCACGACATCATCGACCTCGCCCTGACGGCGCTGCGCAACCTCGAGCACCGCGGTGCGATCGGCTCGGATGCCGGCACCGGCGACGGCGCGGGCATCCTGACCCAGATGCCCGACGCATTCCTCCGCGAGGTCGTCGATTTCGAGCTTCCCGCCGTCGGCGAGTACGCCGCGGGCATGATCTTCCTGCCCCGTGACGATGACGAGCGCGCCGCACAGAAGGCGGGCATCGAGCACATCGCCGAGTCCGAGAACCTCGTCGTGCTCGGCTGGCGCGAGGTGCCGACCGAGCAGTCGCACCTCGGCAAGCTGGCCTTCAACGCGCGGCCGGAGTTCGAGCAGCTCTTCGTCGCACGGCCGGCGGTCGGCGATGCACCCGCGCTGTCGGGCATCGCGCTCGATCGCCGGGTGTTCCGGCTGCGCAAGCGCGCCGGACTCGAGCTCGGCGCGTACTTCGTGTCGCTCTCCTCGCGCACCCTCGGGTACAAGGGCATGGTCACCACGCTGCAGCTCGAGCCTTTCTACCCCGACCTGCAGGACGAGCGGTTCGCCTCGGAGCTCGCGGTGGTGCATTCCCGCTACTCGACCAACACCTTCCCGTCGTGGCCGCTCGCGCAGCCGCTGCGCATGCTCGCCCACAACGGCGAGATCAACACCGTGAACGGCAACCGCAACTGGATGCGCGCCCGACAGTCCCAGCTGGAATCGGAACTCCTCGGCGAGATCCGCCCGCTGCTGCCGATCTGCACCCCGGGTGCCAGCGACTCCGCGTCGTTCGACGAGGTGCTCGAGCTGCTCACCCTGACGGGACGCAGCCTGCCGCACGCCATCATGATGATGGTGCCGGAGGCCTACGAGAAGCAGGCGGACATCGACCCGCAGCTGCGCGCCTTCTACGACTTCCACTCCATGCAGATGGAGCCGTGGGACGGCCCCGCCGCACTCATCTTCACCGACGGCACGCTGGTCGGCGCCACCCTCGACCGGAACGGGCTGCGTCCGGGTCGCTGGACCGAGACGACCGACGGGCTCGTCGTGATCGGCAGCGAGACGGGCGTGCTCGACTTCGAGCCCGAGCGCATCAAGCGCCGCGGGCGTCTGCGCCCCGGGCGCATGTTCCTCGTCGACACCGCCGCCGGCCGCATCGTCGAAGACGACGAGATCAAGGCCGAGCTCGCCTCGCTGCAGCCGTGGCAGGAGTGGCTCGACAAGGGCACCGTCCGCCTCGCCGACCTCCCCGACCGCGAGCACATCGTGCATCCCATCGCCTCCATCACCCGTCGCCAGCGCACCTTCGGCTACACGGAGGAGGAGGTGCGCATCCTGCTCATGCCCATGGGCCAGACCGGCGCGGAGCCGCTCGGGGCGATGGGCAGCGACACCCCGATCGCCGTGCTCAGCGAGCGTCCTCGCCTGCTGTTCGACTACTTCACGCAGCAGTTCGCCCAGGTCACGAATCCGCCGCTGGACTCCATCCGCGAAGAGGTCGTCACGAGCCTCAAGCTGGGCCTCGGCCCAGAGCGGAACCTGCTGGACTGGGGACCGGAGCACGCACGCTCGGTCACGCTGGATTTCCCGG
This sequence comes from Micromonospora sp. DT81.3, assembly GCF_049847225.1. Lineage (NCBI taxonomy): Bacteria > Bacillati > Actinomycetota > Actinomycetes > Micromonosporales > Micromonosporaceae > Micromonospora > Micromonospora sp. DT81.3. Next base: position 113,696 of record NZ_JBNCNY010000004.1, on the reverse strand, counting down.
TGATCAACAACGACGAGCTCGCGAAGATCCAGCACATCGACACCGCCCTCCCCGGACGCAGCTCGGTGACGATCCGCGGCCTCTACCGCGTAGAGGCCGGACGCAAGGGCATGGAGAAGCGCATCGCCCAGATGTGCCTCGAGGTGGACCAGGCGATCGAGGACGGCGCAGAGCTCATCGTGCTCTCCGACCGCGACTCGAACAAGGACCTGGCCCCCATCCCGTCACTGCTCATGCTGGCCGCGGTGCACCACCACCTCATCCGCAACGAGACGCGGATGAAGGTCGGCCTGGTGGTCGAGGCCGGCGACGTGCGGGAGGTCCATCACGTCGCGACCCTGATCGGCTACGGCGCATCCGCCGTCAACCCCTACCTGGCCATGGAGACGGTCGAGTACCTCGTGCGCGCCGGCTACATCACCGGCGTGACCCCCGAGAAGGCCGTCAAGAACCTGATCTACGCGCTCGGCAAGGGCGTGCTGAAGATCATGTCGAAGATGGGGATCTCGACCGTGTCGTCCTACGCCGGCGCGCAGGTCTTCGAGGCCGTGGGGCTGTCGGACGAGTTCGTGAAGGCGTACTTCACCGGCACCGAGAGCAAGCTCGGCGGGGTGGGCATCGACGTGATCGCCACCGAGAACGCCGCCCGTCACGCCTACGCGTACCCCGAGGACGGCGCGGCCCGCGCCCACGAGCGCCTCTGGACCGGCGGCGAGTACCAGTGGCGGCGCGACGGCTCGCCCCACCTCTTCAACCCGGACACCGTCTTCCGCCTGCAGCACGCCACCCGCTCCCGCCGCTACGACATCTTCCGCGAGTACACGCAGCTCGTCGACGATCAGGCCCAGGAGCTGAAGACCCTGCGCGGGCTCTTCAAGCTGCGCTCCGGCGCTCGCAAGCCCGTGCCGCTCGGTGACGTCGAGCCCGTGTCATCCATCGTCAAGCGCTTCTCGACGGGTGCGATGAGCTACGGCTCCATCTCGAAGGAAGCCCACGAAACGCTCGCCATCGCGATGAACTCCATCGGCGCCAAGTCGAACACCGGGGAAGGCGGCGAGGATGTCGACCGCCTGCTGAGCGAGGACCGACGCAGCGCCATCAAGCAGGTCGCCTCGGGCAGGTTCGGTGTGACGAGCCTGTACCTCACCAAGTCGGATGACATCCAGATCAAGCTCGCCCAGGGCGCCAAGCCGGGGGAGGGCGGACAGCTTCCACCGACGAAGGTGTACCCGTGGGTCGCCCGCACGCGCCACGCGACCGCGGGCGTGGGCCTGATCTCGCCCCCGCCGCACCACGACATCTACTCGATCGAGGACCTCAAGCAGCTGATCTTCGACCTCAAGCGGTCGAATCCCGAGGCGCGCATCCACACCAAGCTGGTGAGCCAGTCGGGGATCGGTGCCGTCGCCGCCGGCGTTGCGAAGGCCCTGAGCGATGTCATCCTGGTCTCCGGGCACGACGGCGGAACGGGCGCCAGCCCACTGAACTCGCTGAAGCACGCGGGAACACCGTGGGAGCTCGGGCTCGCCGAGACCCAGCAGACGCTGATGCTCAACGGCATGCGGGACCGGGTGGTCGTGCAGGTCGACGGGCAGCTGAAGACCGGCCGCGACGTGATCATCGGCGCGCTGCTCGGGGCCGAGGAGTTCGGCTTCGCGACCGCGCCGCTGGTCGTCAGCGGCTGCATCATGATGCGCGTCTGCCACCTCGACACCTGCCCGGTCGGCGTCGCGACCCAGAACCCGGTGCTGCGCGAGCGCTTCACGGGCAAGCCCGAGTTCGTCGTGAACTTCATGGAGTTCATCGCCGAAGAGGTGCGCGAGTACCTGGCCGAGCTGGGCTTCCGCTCGCTCGACGAGGCGATCGGCCACAACGAGCTGCTCGACATCAACGGCGCCGTCGAGCACTGGAAGGCATCCGGACTCGACCTCGCGCCGATCCTCGAGGGACCCGCGTTCTCGGAGGACGAGCCGCGCCGCAACACCCACGGGCAGGACCACGAGCTGCACGAGCACTTCGACGTGCAGCTGATCGAGCGCGCCCAGGACGTGATCGCACACGGCGGCGAGATCGTGATCGAGCTTCCGGTGCGCAACACGGCCCGGGCCGTCGGCACCATGCTCGGCAACCGCGTGACCAAGGCCCACGGCGAGAACGGTCTGCCTTCGGGCTCGATCGTGGTGAACCTCACCGGGTCGGCAGGCCAGTCCTTCGGGGCCTTCATGCCCGCCGGCATCACGCTGCGCCTCGAGGGCGACTCGAACGACTACGTCGGAAAGGGACTCTCGGGTGGCCAGATCGTGATCCGGCCGCCTCGGCGTGCGACCTTCCCCGCATCCGAGAACGTCATCGCGGGCAACGTCATCGGCTACGGCGCCACGCAGGGCACCATGTTCCTCAGCGGCGTCGTCGGCGAGCGGTTCTTCGTGCGCAACTCCGGCGCCACCGCGGTCGTGGAGGGCGTCGGAGACCACGCCCTCGAATACATGACCGGCGGCCTCGCCGTCATCCTCGGCAAGACGGGTCGCAACCTCGGTGCCGGGATGAGCGGAGGCAGCGCCTACGTCTACAAGCTCGATGAGGCGCTCGTGAACCGCGAGGCGCTCGTGTCCGGAGAGCTCGTGCTGCAGGAGCTCGGCTCGGGCGACGTCGAGATCCTGCGCGACCTGCTGGAACAGCACGTCGCCGAAACCGACTCGGTGCTCGCGAAGGCGATGCTCGAGGACTTCGAATCCGAATCGCTCAACTTCGTGCGCGTGCTGCCTCGCGACTACGCGGCCGTGCTCGAAACCCGCCAGGCGGCCGTCGCCGAGGGGCTCGACCCCGACGGCGACGTCGTCTGGACACGCATCCTGGAGGTGACAGGTGGCTGACCCCAAGGGCTTCCTCAAGACGACGGAGCGCGAGCTGCCGCCCCGACGCCCGGTTCCCGTCCGGATCATGGACTGGAAAGAGGTGTACGAGTCGGCCGAGTCCGGCGTCATCCGCCGCCAGGCCGGTCGGTGCATGGACTGCGGCATCCCGTTCTGCCACAAGGGCTGTCCGCTCGGGAATCTCATCCCGGAGTGGAACGACCTGATGTGGCGCGGCGAGGGCCGGTCGGCCATCGAGCGCCTGCACGCCACGAACAACTTCCCCGAGTTCACGGGGCGCCTGTGCCCCGCTCCGTGCGAGAGCGCGTGCGTCCTGGGGATCAACCAGCCGGCGGTGACGATCAAGCAGATCGAGGTCTCGATCGCCGATGAGGCCTTCGCGAACGGCTGGGTCGAACCGGAGCCGCCCGCGCGCCTCACGGGCAAGACCGTCGCCGTCGTCGGCTCCGGTCCCGCCGGTCTCGCGGCCGCCCAGCAGCTCACCCGCGCCGGCCACACGGTGGCCGTCTACGAGCGCGATGACCGGATCGGTGGGCTCCTCCGCTACGGCATCCCCGACTTCAAGATGGAGAAGAAGCACCTCGAGGCCCGCCTCCGTCAGATGCGCGACGAGGGCACGCGCTTCCGCGCCGGTGTCACCATCGGCGTCGACATCTCCTGGAGCGACCTGCGCGGCCGCTACGACGCCGTCGTGATCGCCACCGGGGCGACGATCCCGCGCGAGCTCGCCATCCCGGGTCGCGACCTCGCGGGTGTGCACTTCGCGATGGAGTACCTCATCGAGTCGAACAAGGCCGTCGCGGGCGATCAGGTGCCGAACCAGATCAGCGCGGAAGGCAAGCACGTCATCGTGATCGGCGGCGGCGACACCGGCGCCGACTGCATCGGCACGGCACACCGCCAGGGTGCGCTCAGCGTCACCAACCTCGCGATCGGCGTGCAGCCGGCGACGTCGCGCCCGGAGCACCAGCCGTGGCCGATGGACCCGACGGTCTTCGAGGTGAGCTCGGCGCACGAAGAGGGCGGTGAGCGCATGTACCTCGCATCCACCGTGGAGTTCCTCTCCAACGGCGCCGGAGAGGTGCGCGCGCTGCGCGTGGCCGAGACCGAGTACGTCGACGGCCGGCGCGTTCCCAAGAGCGGCACCGAGCGCGAGATCCCCGCGGACCTCGTCCTCATCGCCATGGGCTTCACCGGCCCCGAGCGCACGGAGCTCGAGGAGCAGCTGCGACCGCAGTTCACCGGACGGGGCAACGTCGAGCGCGATGACCGGTACGAGACCTCGGTGTCCGGCGTCTTCGTCGCCGGCGACGCCGGTCGCGGTCAGTCGCTCATCGTCTGGGCGATCGCGGAGGGCCGCGCCGCCGCCGCACACGTGGACTCCTTCCTGATGGGGGAGACCGCCCTGCCGGCGCCCGTCCGCCCCCACGATGTCGCCATCGGGCTCCAGCCCGCGTAGGCTGGCGACGCATTTGCCGCCCTTTCAGGGCGTTCCCGATCTCCCCCCACATCACCAACCGACTCGGAGCACATACGGATGAGACGCGCCAAGATCGTCGCCACCCTTGGGCCGGCCACATCGTCGTACGAGATGGTTCGCTCCATCATCGACGCCGGCGTGGACGTCGCCCGCATGAACCTCAGCCACGGCGACTACTCGGTGCACGAGGCGAACTTCGCCAACGTGCGTCGTGCGGCGGATGACGCGGGCCGGCCTGTGGCCGTGCTCGTCGACCTGCAGGGCCCGAAGATCCGCCTCGGCAAGTTCGCCGACGGACCGCACGATCTGCAGGTCGGCGACATCTTCAAGATCACCACCGATGACATCCAGGGCACCAAGGAGATCGTCTCGACGACCTTCAAGGGGCTGCCCGACGACGTGAATCCCGGCGACTTCCTGCTGATCGACGACGGCAAGGTGCGCGTCGAGGTCGTCGAGGTCGAGGACAGGGTCGTGACCACCAAGGTCATCGTGGCGGGCCCGGTGTCCAACAACAAGGGCATCAACCTGCCCGGCGTCGCGGTCAACGTGCCTGCTCTGTCCGACAAGGACGAGGCGGACCTGCGGTGGGGCCTGCGCATCGGCGCCGACCTGATCGCGCTCTCGTTCGTGCGGAGCGCGAAGGACGTGCAGCGCGTGCACGTCATCATGGCCGAGGAGGGACGTCACGTCCCGGTGATCGCCAAGATCGAGAAGCCGCAGGCGGTCGACAACCTCGAAGAGATCATCGACGCGTTCGACGGCATCATGGTCGCCCGTGGCGACCTCGGCGTCGAGCTGCCGCTCGAGGCCGTGCCGATCGTGCAGAAGCGCGCGGTGGAGCTCTGCCGGCGCATGGCCAAGCCGGTCATCGTCGCGACGCAGATGCTGGAGTCGATGATCGACAACCCCGTCCCCACCCGGGCCGAGACCAGCGACGTGGCCAACGCCGTGCTCGACGGTGCCGACGCGGTCATGCTCTCGGGCGAGACGAGCGTCGGCAAGTATCCGGTGGTCGTCGTCGAGACGATGGCGAGGATCGTCGCATCGACGGAGGACCACGGTCTCGAGCGCATCGCGAAGCTGACGACCAAGCCCCGCACCCAGGGCGGGGCGATCACGCTCGCCGCGATGGAGGTCGCGGAGTTCGTCGAGGCGAAGTACCTCTGCATCTTCACCGAGTCGGGCGACACCGCACGCCGGATGTCGCGTCTGCGGCCGCACATCCCCATGATCGGCTTCACCCCCGAGCCGGCGATCCGTCGCCGCATGGCCCTGACCTGGGGCATCCAGTCGGCCCTCGTCGAGCACGTCGCCCACACCGACCGCATGTTCATCCAGGTCGATGACTACTTCCTCTCGAACGACCTCGCCAAGGTCGGCGACAAGGTGGTCGTGATCTCCGGATCGCCCCCCGGAATCATCGGCTCCACCAACGACATCCGCATCCACAAGATCGGCGACGCCGTGCACGGCAAGGCCCCGGTCTACAAGCTCGACGCATAACCGGCCCCGCAGCCACCCAGGGCACGTCTCCCGCTCCGGCGGGGGACGTGCCCTATGCTGTCGCCGTGGATGACGCGCAGGCACCCGGTCGAAGCGGTCGCCGAGTCCATTGGCTGGAACTGTTCTTCGACCTGGTCATGGTCGCGTACATCGGCCAGATCGCCCATACGATGCACGGGGACCCCGGCTGGGTGCAGGCCGGCGCATTCTTCGGGCTCCTGGCCGCGGCGTGGTGGGCCTGGGTGAACGCCAGCCTCACCATGAACCTCTTCGGTGCGCGCGTGACGCCATCCATCTGGGTGTCCGTCACCATCGCGATGGTGGCGATCGGGGTGATGGCGGCCGCCGTCCCCGAAGCGTTCGGCGACCGTGCCGCTGCCTTCGCGATCGGCAACGCCGTCATCCGGATCGTGTGGTTCGCACCGTGGTTCGCCAAGCGGGAGAAGGTCGGCGTGCCGCTCTGGCGGCCCGTGCTCTACTCGATCGTGACGGCGGGTCTCTGGGTGGCGTCCATCTTCGTCCCACCGCCTTCGCAGTTCCTGCTGTGGGTGATGGCGGTGGCCATCGAGGTGGCGCTGCTGAGTGCGCTGGGGAGCCAGGCCGAGTGGCTGCGGGCGAGCCTGGACATCGACCACCTCGTCGAGCGGATCAGCCTGCTCGTCGTGATCGTGTTCGGCGAGTCGATCCTCTCGATCATCGCCGAGTTCGACGCACACTGGGCTCCGCTGCCCGCCGTCACGGCGGTGCTCGGGCTGCTGGCCGTCTCCGTGCTGGCGTGGATCTTCTTCGGCTACGGCGCCGTGGCCGCGGAGCGCGGACTGCGCGGCCTGCAGCTGCGGGGAAGCATCGGCGGGCTGCGGGACACCGTGATGTATCTGCCGTTCCTGCTCATCGCCGGCATCACGATGTTCGCCGCGGCGCTGGGGACGGCGGTGGCGGAGGCCGGGCATCACCTGCCCGCAGGGGCGGCGGTCTGCCTCGCCGCCGGCGTGTCGCTGTTCTTCCTCACGTGCGCCGCCGAGGCACTCCGCTACGGCGCCGCGAAGAGGGATGTGGTCCTCTGGGGACCGGCCGGCATCGTGCTCCCATGGGCGCTCGTGCCGATCGCGCAGTGGGTCGACGCGACGGCCGTCGTGGCGGCATCCGTCGTTCTTCTCGCCCTGCTGGCAGGCCTGAACGAGCTCAACGTGCGGCGGATGCGCGCCCGAGGGGCACTCGCCGCCGTCGGCTGAACGGATGCCGCGGCCGCGGGCTGCCGGCGGTCCGGGTGAAGGAGGAGGGCGCCCCGTGATGGGCGCCCTCATGCCGTACCGGTGGTGGGACTCGAACCCACACGCCCTCTCGGACAAAGCATTTTGAGTGCTCCGCGTCTGCCATTCCGCCACACCGGCCCGCGTTCGTTCTTGACCATACCGTAGGATTCAAGAGTGACTGAGCAAGAACAGAGCGATACCCCTACGACGCCCGCACCCCGCCGCGTGGTGGTCGCAGAAGACGAGTCGCTCATCCGTCTCGACATCGTGGAGATCCTCCGCGACAACGGATTCGATGTCGTCGGCGAGGCCGGAGACGGTGAGACGGCCGTGCAGCTCGCGACCGAGCTGCGCCCCGATCTCGTGATCATGGATGTCAAGATGCCGCAGCTCGACGGCATCAGCGCCGCCGAGAAGCTCAGCAAGAACCACATCGCCCCCGTCGTGCTGCTGACCGCCTTCAGCCAGAAGGAGCTCGTCGAGCGCGCCAGCGAGGCCGGCGCTCTGGCGTACGTCGTGAAGCCGTTCACGCCCAACGACCTGCTCCCCGCGATCGAGATCGCCCTCAGCCGTTACCAGCAGATCATCACGCTCGAGGCCGAGGTCGCCGACATGGTCGAGCGCTTCGAGACCCGCAAGCTCGTCGACCGCGCGAAGGGCCTGCTGAACGAGAAGATGGGCCTCACCGAGCCCGAGGCGTTCCGCTGGATCCAGAAGGCGTCGATGGACCGCCGTCTGACGATGCAGGATGTCGCCAAGGCGATCATCGAGCAGCTCGCGCCCAAGAAGGCGTAGCCCCCACCCGGCGGGGCCCGACTCGTGGGCCGCCGCGGCCGACTCAGACGGGCGCGTCCCGGATGATGTTGGTGATGCGGATCGTCGAGAGCCGGCGGCCCTGCTCGTCGCTCACGGTGATCTCGTGCACCGTCAGGCTGCGGCCGAGGTGAACGGGCGTACAGACCCCCGTCACGACGCCCGACGTCGCAGAGCGCGTGTGCGTGGCGTTGATGTCGACACCCACGGCGAGCCGGCCAGGACCGGCGTGCAGGTTGGCGGCCATGGAGCCGAGCGACTCGCCGAGCACGACGTACGCCCCGCCGTGCATGAGCCCCACGGGCTGCGTGTTCCCCTCGACGGGCAGCGTCGCCACACAGCGCTCCAGGGAGAACTCGAGGAACTCCATGCCCATCTTCTCGGCGAGGGCTCCCATGCCGCGACGGAAGGCCCATTCCATGCCGTTGACGGGCTCCGATCCGTCTCCGGGCGTCGGTGATGTGTCGGTCATGGCGGCACTCCAGAGGGCACGGCGGCGTGGGAATCGATGTCCCCACCCGTGGCTAGGCTGACATGGTGACGGACTCCGCAAAGCCTACCCTCCTCCTCGTCGACGGCCACTCGCTCGCTTATCGGGCGTTCTTCGCACTCCCCGTCGAGAACTTCTCCACGAAGGACGGGCAGCACACCAACGGCATCTACGGGTTCCTCTCCATGCTGATCAACCTGATCAAGGCCGAGAGGCCCACGCACATGGCGGTCGCCTTCGACACCTCCCGGCAGTCGTTCCGCAGCCGTGAGTACGCCGAGTACAAGGCCAACCGGTCCGAGAGCCCGTCGGAGTTCAAGGGCCAGGTCCCGATCCTTCAGGACTGCCTCGCCGCCATGAGCATCAAGGTGCTGCACAAGGAAGACGTCGAGGCCGACGACATCCTCGCGACGCTCGCCACCGAGGGCGAGGCCGCCGGATTCGATGTGCTGGTCTGCTCGGGAGACCGGGACACCCTTCAGCTGGTCAACGAGAACATCACGGTCCTCTACCCCAACGTGCAGGGCGTCTCCCAGCTCAAGCGCTACGACACCCAGGCCGTTCTCGACCGGTACGGGGTGCCGCCGGAGCAGTACCCCGACATCGCCGCTCTGGTCGGCGAGACGAGCGACAACCTGCCGGGTGTGCCGAAGGTCGGGGAGAAGACGGCGGTCAAGTGGCTCGGCCAGTTCGGCTCGCTCGACGCCCTGCTCGAGAACGCCGACAAGGTCACGGGCGTCGTCGGCAGCAATCTTCGCGAGCACCTCGACGACGTCCGGCGCAATCGCAGCCTCAACCGCCTGCTGCGCGACGTCGAGCTGCGGGTCTCCGTGGCCGACCTCGAAGTGCAGCCGATGGATGCGCAGGCCGTGCGCGACATCTTCGCGCGGCTGGAGTTCAAGACCCTGATCCCTCGGGTCGCCGAGCTCGCCGGCATCGAGCAGCAGATGGCAGCGGTGACATCGGCGGCTTCGGTTCCGATGCCCGTGCCGACCGAGCTGGCGCCGGGGGAGCTCCGCGCGTGGCTCGGCGACGCCGACGGTGAGGTCGGCGTCACGATCCTGGAGGCGGCCGGCCTGCCGTCTCGCATCGGCTTCGCCACGCCGGATGCCGCGGTCGAAGCCGCATGGACACCCGAGATCTCCGAGGCGCTCGCGGAGTGGCTCGCCTCCGACTCCCCGAAGATCTTCAGCGATGCCAAGCCCCAGGTGAAGGCGCTGCGCCGGGCAGGACTGCGCCTCGGCGGCCTGGCGTTCGACGCCATCCTCGCGGGCTGGCTGCTGCGTCCGAGCTTCCCCGACAGGAAGCTCGCCGACCTCGTCGACCGCTATCTCGACGAGAAGCTGCCCGAGTCCGACCCCACGCAGCTCGTTCCGGAGACGGAGGGAGCCACGCCCGGGCAGCTGTCGTGGTACACCCTGCGCGTCACCGCCGCGCTGCGCGCCGAGCTGGCAGAGAGCGTGTCGACGGTGCTCACCGACATCGAGCTGCCGACGCTGTCGACCCTCGCCGACATGGAGCTCGCTGGCGTGTCCGTGTCGCACGAGAAGCTCACCGACTTCTCCTCGACGCTCGCCGAACGCGCCGACGGGATCGCCCAGGAGGCGTATGCGGCGATCGGGCGCGAGGTCAACCTCGGCTCTCCCAAGCAGCTGCAGGAGGTGCTGTTCGAGGAGCTGCAGCTGCCCAAGACCCGCAAGACGAAGACGGGATACTCGACGGATGCCGCGGTCCTGGCCGATCTGCAGGAGGCGGCCCCGCATCCCTTCCTCGACCTGCTCCTGCAGCACCGCGAGGCCACGAAGCTTCGTCAGATCATCGAGTCGCTCGACGTCGCGATCGGCCCGGATCACCGCGTGCACACGACGTACCTGCAGACCGGCAGCCAGACGGGCCGTCTCTCGAGCACCGATCCGAACCTGCAGAACATCCCCATCCGCACCGAGGAGAGCCGCCGAATCCGATCCGCGTTCGAGGTGGGCGAGGGCTACGAGGCGCTGCTGACGGCCGACTACTCGCAGATCGAAATGCGCATCATGGCCCACCTCTCCGAAGACCCCGGACTGATCGAGGCCTTCAACAGCGGCGAAGACCTGCATCGTTTCGTCGGCGCACGCGTCTTCGGCGTCGAGCCGCGAGATGTCACGCCCGCCATGCGCACCAAGGTCAAGGCGATGTCGTACGGGCTCGTCTACGGCCTCTCGGCGTTCGGGCTGTCCAAGCAGCTGCGCATCGAGCAGACCGAGGCGAAGCAGCTCATGATGGAGTACTTCGCCCGCTTCGGGGCGGTCCGCGACTATCTCCGCTCCTCCGTGCAGAAGGCGAAGGTCGACGGCTACACCGAGACGATCTTCGGGCGCCGCCGGCCCTTCCCCGACCTCGCCAGCCCCAACCGCGTCCTCCGCGAGAACGCCGAGCGCGCGGCGTTGAACGCCCCGATCCAGGGCAGTGCGGCGGACATCATGAAGATCGCGCTGTTCCACATCCACGACTCCCTCCGCGAACAGGGCATGCGGTCGCGCGTGCTCATGCAGATCCACGATGAGCTGGTGGTGGAGGTGGCACCGGGGGAGTGGGATGCCGCCGAGAAGATCGTCCAGGAGCGGATGGGCGACGCGGCGAACCTCTCGGTTCCGCTGGACGTGCAGATCGGCCGGGGAATGGACTGGAACGAGGCCGCGCACTAGCCGAGCGGAGCCGCGCGACCGGATCCGATCGGGTTCATGTGAGTCGCCGACTGGATGGCACGCCGGTCCCGTGCATAGGCTCGACCTCATGACTGAATCACCCCGGACCCCCACGCCCGTCGACACGATCGCCGACGCGTGGGTCGACACCCTTGCAGAGCTCGACCCGTACCTCGCCACCTACATCGGCCGCTCGGAGTACAACGACCGCTACCCGGACTTCTCGCCCGACGGTCAGCAGCAGTTGGTGGACGCGGCGAGATCGACTCTCACCGCCCTCGACGGCGCGGTTCCCGTCGACGCGATCGACGAGGTCACCAAGGAGGACCTGGGACGCGAACTGCGGCTCGCGATCGAGACGCACGACGCCAAGTGGTACCTCCGCGACCTCAACGTGATCGCCTCGCCCGCCCAGGACCTCCGCGCCGCGTACGACATCATGCCGTCGGACACGGCCGATGACTGGTCCGTCATCGCGGCGCGACTCAAGGCTCTTCCGAGTGCGGTCGACGGCTACGTCGCCAGACTGCGCGAGGGCATCGCGCAGGGCGTCGTGCCCGCGCGCCGTCAGGTGTCCGAGGTCGTGACCCAGATCGGGCGGTACACGAGCGACACCGGCTTCTTCGCCGCGTTCGCCGCCGACGCCGCCCCGAAGGACGGTCAGCTGCCCGCATCGCTGGCTCGCGAGATCGCCGACAACTCCAACGCCGCCCGCGTCGCCTACGACGAACTCGCCTCGTTCCTCTCGAACGAACTCGCGCCCGAGGCGGGCGAGGAGGACGCCGTCGGCCGTGAGCTCTACGCTCTGCGCTCCCGCCGCTTCCTCGGGGCGACGATCGACCTCGACGAGACGTACGAGTGGGGCGTCGAGGAGCTCGCCCGCATGGTCGCCGAGCAGGAGTCCATCGCGAGGGAGATCAAGGCCGGGGCATCCGTCGAGGAGGCCGTGGCCTTCCTCGAGGCAGACCCGTCGCGCAAGCTGCATGGCACGAAGGCCCTGCAGGAGTGGATGCAGATCACGAGCGATCGCGCCGTCGAGGAGCTCGGCCGGACCCACTTCGACATCCCGGAGAAGATCCGAACGCTCGAGTGCATGATCGCTCCGACGCAGGAAGGCGGCATCTACTACACCGGCCCCACCGATGACTTCTCGCGTCCCGGCCGCATGTGGTGGTCGGTTCCCGAGGGCGTCACGGAGTTCGACACCTGGCGCGAGCTGACGACCGTCTACCACGAGGGCGTGCCGGGGCACCACCTTCAGATCGCGCAGGCGGTCTACAACCGCGGTGAGCTCAACTCATGGCGGCGCCTGGTCGCCGGCACCTCCGGTCACGCGGAGGGGTGGGCGCTCTACGCCGAGCGCCTGATGGAGCAGCTCGGCTACCTCGATGATCCGGCCGACCGGCTCGGGATGCTCGACGGCCAGCGGATGCGGGCCGCGCGCGTGGTGCTCGACATCGGCGTGCACCTGCGCAAGCCGCGCCTGGACGGCGAAGGCGCGTGGGACCACGACTACGCGCTGGCGTTCATGCGCCGAAACGTCAACATGTCGGACGAGTTCGTGCAGTTCGAGGTCAATCGCTACCTCGGGTGGCCGGGGCAGGCTCCGGCGTACAAGGTCGGCCAGCGCATCTGGGAGCAGGTGCGGGATGACTACGAGGCGGAGAAGGGCGAGGACTTCTCCATCAAGGAGTTCCACAAGCGGGCCCTCGACGTCGGCAGCGTCGGGCTGGACACCCTGCGGACGGCGCTTCTCAAGGGCTGAGTCCCGTCCGCGAACGCTGAGCCACACCCGCGGTCGCTGGGCCCCACCCGCGGTCGCTGAGCCGCACCCGCGGTCGCTGAGCCGCACCCGCGGTCGCTGAGCCGCACCCGCGGTCGCTGTGCCGCACCCGCGGTCGCTGAGCCTGCCGAAGCGCGACGCTTCGGCAGGCTCAGGCGTTGCGGAGCAGCCGCTCGACCTCGGCGTCCTCGGTCTGGGTGAAGTCGTCGTAGAACTGCCCGACCGCCCAGAAGTCCGGCTGAGGAGCGAGGCAGATGTATTCGTCGCAGACGTCCTGACCCGGTCGCCAGTTCGCCGGAGCCACGGGCGTCGCAAGCACCACGCTCGCAGCGCCGCGCGCCTTGAGGCTCTGGCAGGCGGCGATCGCCGTGGCGCCGGTGGCCACCCCGTCGTCGACGATGATCGCTGTCCGCCCGATGACGTCCAGGCGAGGCTGGCCGAAGCGCTCGATGCGCCGTCGCAGCTCGACCCGCTCCATATCCTCGACGAAGTTGAGCTGCTCCGGCGTCACTCCGGCGTTCTGCACCGCGCCGGGACTCACCACACGAACCCCGTCGGCGATCGCGCCGACGGCGAACTCCTGGTTGCTGGGAGCACCGAGCTTGCGGACCACCGCCACATCCAGGGGTCTCCCGAGTGCCCGCGCCACCTCTGCGGCGACGACGACGCCGCCTCGCGGGATGCCGCAGACGACCGCGTCCTGACCCCGCCACCTCTCCAGCACCTCTGCCAGACGGCGGCCTGCGTCCGCTCGATCGGCGAAGAGGCTCACGGTCACACGATACGCCGCCATATGCTGGCCGGGAATGTCACCGCCGAACACACGGTTGCATGCGAGTGAATAGAACAGGATGGTGCACCGTGAGCGGATCACGCACAGTAGACCTCGGCCTCGATACCTTCGGCGACGTGACGCAGGACGAGCAGGGCACGCCGATCAGCGACGCGGCGACGATCCGCAACGTCGTCGAGCAGGCGGTGCTCGCCGACCAGGTCGGACTCGCGTTCTTCGGAGTGGGGGAGCACCACCGGCCGGAGTTCGCGATCTCGAGCCCTGAGATCGTGCTCGCCGCCGCGGCGGCGCGTACGCGCGACATCCATCTGGGCACCGCCGTCACCGTGCTCTCCTCGGATGACCCGGTGCGCGTCTACGAGCGCTTCGCGACCCTGGATGCCGTGAGCGGCGGCCGCGCGGAGGTCATCCTCGGTCGCGGATCATTCATCGAATCGTTCCCGCTGTTCGGCTACGACCTGCGCGATTACGAGGTGCTGTTCGAGGAGAAGCTCGACCTCTTCACCCGCCTGCTCGAGGAGAAGCCCGTCACCTGGCAGGGCACGACCCGCGCGCCACTGGTGGACGCCGACGTCTTCCCGAAGACGGAGAACGGTCTGAAGGCGTGGATCGGCGTCGGCGGAACGCCTGAGTCCGTCGTGCGTGCCGCGCGCCACGGTCTCGGGCTGATGCTCGCGATCATCGGCGGGCCGGCCGGCCGCTTCCGGCCGTTCGTCGACCTCTACCACCGCTCCCTCGACTCCTTTCAGCGCGAGGAGCTCCCCGTCGGCATCCACTCGCCCGGCCACATCGCCGAGACGGACGCGCAGGCGTGGGAGGAGGCGTACCCGGGCTTCGAGTCGATGAACAACACGATCGGCCGGGAGCGCGGGTGGCCCCCGTACAGCCGGATGCGATTCCAGCACGACGTCGGACCCGAGGGCTCGATCTACGCCGGGTCGCCCGAGACGGTCGCGCGCAAGATCGCCGACACCGTCCGCACGCTCGGCGCCCAGCGGTTCGACATGAAGTTCTCGACCGGCACCCTCTCGCACGACAAGCTGATGCGCAGCATCGAGCTGTACGGCACGCGCGTCGCGCCGATGGTGGAGGAACTGCTGGCCGAGCAGCCCCGTCGCGTCTCCTGATCCGTACGATGGCGGGATGACGGATGCCCGGATGAAGGTCGCTGCGACGCGCTCGGAGCGGCTGGACCGACTGCCCTTCACCCGCCAGCACCTGAAGGTGCTGACGGGCTCGGGGATCGGCTGGGCCCTCGACGCGATGGATGTGGGGCTGATCTCCTTCATAATCGCGTCGCTGGCGGTGCAGTGGAGCCTCGAGCCGTCGCAGGCGTCGTGGATCGCGTCGATCGGCTTCGTCGGGATGGCGGTCGGCGCCAGCGTCGGCGGGCTGCTGGCCGATCGCATCGGCCGCCGCCAGGTCTTCGCCGTCACGCTCGTGATCTACGGGCTCGCGACCGGTGCGTCCGCCCTGGTCGGCGGGCTGGCCATGCTGCTGGTCCTGAGGTTTCTCGTGGGTCTCGGTCTCGGTGCCGAGCTTCCCGTCGCGTCGACGTACGTGAGCGAGCTGGCGCCGGCGCGCATGCGGGGGCGGCTGATCGTCATCCTCGAGGCTTTCTGGGCGGTGGGCTGGACCGCGGCCGCGCTGATCGGCTTCCTCGTCATCCCGAGTTCGCCCGATGGATGGCGCTGGGCCTTCGCGCTCGGGGCGCTGCCCGCCGCCTATGCGCTCGTGGTGCGCTGGGCCCTGCCCGAGTCGGCGCGGTGGCTGGAGCGACGCGGTCGTTCCGCCGACGCGGAGGCTGTCGTGCGGCGTTTCGAGGAGGCCGCAGGCGTCGAAGCACCGATCGACCCGGATGCCTCCGCCGAGGCATCCGTCGTCGCACCACCCCAGCCGAGCGCGGGCCAGCGCCTCGCTGCACTGTGGACCCGCGAGTTCCGGGTGCGGACGGCGTGCCTCTGGCTCGTGTGGTTCTGCGTGAACTTCTCCTATTACGGAGCGTTCATCTGGATCCCGACGATCCTCGTGGCGGCCGGGTACGACCTGGTTCGCTCCTTCGGGTTCACCCTGATCATCACGCTCGCCCAGCTGCCCGGATACGCCGTCGCCGCGTGGCTCATCGAGGTCTGGGGACGCCGCCTCACACTGTCGGTGTTCCTCGTCGGATCGGCGGTGGCGGCCGTGTTCTTCGGGACCGCGACGACCGAGGCGGCCGTCATCATCAGCGGGATGGCGCTGTCGTTCTTCAACCTCGGCGCGTGGGGCGCGTTGTACGCCGTCACGCCCGAGATGTACCCGACATCATTGCGGGCCACGGGGTCCGGGTGGGCGGCCGGCGTCGGGCGCATCGCCTCGATCGGCGCGCCGCTGTCTGTGCCGATCCTGCTCGCAGTCGGCGGTGCTCCGCTGCTCTTCGTGGTCTTCGCCGTCTTCTTCCTCGTCGCTGCCGGTGCGGCGTGGGGGCTGGTCGACAAGCGAGGACTCGCACTGGATGACCGCTGAGCCGGCGCCCGCTGACCCCCGTAGGGTGGGGGAGTGTCATCCGTTCGCTACGTCGCCATCGGCGACTCGTTCACCGAAGGAGTCGGCGACGAGCTTCCCGATGGGCGCACCCGAGGCTGGGCCGACATCGCCGCGCAGGGGTGGGCCGACGGCATCGGCGAGCCGATCGAGTATGCGAACCTGGCGATCCGGGGCAGGCTCGTCTGGCCCATCGTCGACCAGCAGCTCGAGCCCGCGCTCACGCTGAAGCCCACGCATCTCTCGTTCAACGGCGGCGGCAACGACATGCTGCGGCCGAAGGCGGACGTTCAGCGCATCGCCGACGCATTCACCCACGTGCTGCGCCGTTGCGACGAAGAGGGCGTGCGGCTCATCCTGCTGTCGGGCGCGAACCCCTCGGGACAGCTTCCGCTCGGCCGCGTCATGCAGCGACGTGGCGATCTGCTGACGGTCGCCGTCAACGATCGGATCGCCGACCGTCCCGACGTCATCCGTGCGCTGAACTGGCCTGATCGGGAGCTCGGCACGCCCCCGTTCTGGTCGGAGGACCGGTTGCACATGAATTCCCGTGGGCACCACCGTGTCGCGGCCCGAGTGCTGGATGCGCTCGGCGTGCCGCGGCCGGAGGAGTGGTGGTCGCTTCCCGAGCTTCCGGAGGTGGAGCGGCTGCGCCGGGCGCAGTACTACCGGGAGCACGTGGGGCCGTGGGTGCGCCGGCGACTCACCGGCACGTCGTCGGGTGATGGTCGCGAGCCCAAGTACGGGTCGTGGACGACGCTGGAGCCGACGGCCGCTTAGCAGCCCGGTCCGGTGGGATTCTCGATGCAGGTCCTGTCCACCAGTCCGGTGTGCACCTCGACCACGCGGACGTCGTAGCCTCCGGTGGTCGCCTCCACGAATCCGGGCACCGGTCGCCAATTGCCGGTGCCGAAGTCGACGGATGCCGAGTACAGCACGGTGACCGACACGGGGTACGTTCCGCGGGTGCGGTAGACATGGCTCGTGTCGGTAGGCGTGAAGTCCGCCTGCCCAAGCGCGGCCCAGCTGGTCCCGCCCGTTCCGCTCGTGCGGGTGGAGCCGTCTCCATAGGCGAACCGGAAGCCGGCAGGCACGAACCGCACCGTCACGGCGAAGTCGAAGAGCGTGCCGGCGATGCGCTGCTCGGATGCCGCGGCCACGACGTTCGTCGGCATCCCCAGCACCCCGAGCCCGGCGGGCTCGCCCGACAGCTCCGGCTTCGCCGGCACGAACGATGCGATGTCGGCCAGAGTCACGTCTGGGAGTGTCACGACGGTGTAGTTGCCACGACATCCGATGACCGGCGGGCAGACCTCTTCGGGTTCCGGCGCAGAATCCGCCTTCGCATCCGGGTTCGAGGGGCGATTCGATGGACCGCCGTCGGGACGGGATGATCCCGGGCTGTTCAGTGACCCGCCGATGTCGACTTGGTCGCCTGAATTCGAGACTTCACACGATCCGGTCCAACCCAGTCGATCGCAATCGTCGGCCCAAGCCGGAGTCTCGACGACTGCAAGTAATACGACCAGCGCCGCGGCGGCAGCTACTCGGAGCCACACGTCGGATCGCCCTCGCGCCCTTCGATCTCGGACACGAGCCATCCGTCTGGCGCACTCCGCGATGCATCCAGGTGGATCGTCATTGAATGCACGTCGCCGCGGTCGTCGCTGACGACTGAGGCACCCTCAGAGTCGAGGACGCGCACATCCGACACAACCAGGCAGATCGAGAGTTGCAAACTGTCCGGCAACCCTTCCTGTGCGCCATCCTCGATGACTGTCGGTATCGAATCGCCCGCGACGGCCCAGCCGTCCGCGTGCATCTGCGAGAACGACTCGCGGGCCGCGGCGTTCGCTTCTCCGGTCGTCAACGCGAACACCGGCTCGAACGTCTCCGGGTCACTGAGGTCCACCTGGTTCACGGCATCCACGTACGCCCGATAGGTCTCCTCGGCCGCGGCGAACGCCTCGTCCTCGGACACGAACGCCGGCGTCGTCTCGGCAGGCGCTGGCTCTCCGACACAGCCGCTGAGGAGCCCGGCGACCACCGCGAGGGTCACGAGGGTTCCGAATCGGCGAGAAGTCACCCGACTACGGTAATCCGCCGGCCTCGAAGCTCCGGAAGTTATCCACAGCTCACGGCTCTGCGCGGGAGTACTCGGACCCCGACCTCGTGCGCGCGAGCACACCATGGTCGACCATGTGCCGCCGCAGCAGCGCGACGTCGTTCGTGAGGCCGCTCAGCCGTTCGTTGAGCGCCCGTTCCGACAGCACCTCACCGGGGGAGAAGGTACGGTCGGCCACCCACGCGAGCAGTTCCCGCAGCTCGGCCGCTCTCACGGGGAACCGGTCGATACGACCATCCGCGTCGACGAATCGCCCCGGTCCGGATCGCGGCCGCCGCGGACCCGGGGCCGCCCGCTCCCAGTGCTCCGACCCTGTGGCGTCGCTCCCGGACGCCGAGAATCCGGCCGACGCCGCAACCGCCGCCGCGGCCCGGTTGTCGGGGTCCAACGTGATGCGAAGCGTCTGGGCATCCGGCCACGCCCGCAGCCCGAGGAACTGCCCGAGGGCCGCCGTGGCCACCCCTCGTCCGCGCCGCGCCTCGGTGACGAACAGACGGACATCGATGCGCCCTCCGAGGCGATCCGCCTCCAGTGAACCGACGTCCTCGCCGTCGGCCGTCAGCGCCCAGATCCGGTGGTCCGAACTTGTCGCGTCGTCGCGTTGCTCGAGCGATACGCGAACACGCGACCGCTCAGCCATCGGCCGGGTGCACCGAGTAGGTGAGCTCCGCGAACTGACCGACCTGCCGCAGCTTCTCGAGCTTCAGGCGGGGCCACTCGAGTCGTCGGGGGAGGAGCGGCCGACCCGACTCGAGAGTGGCCGGGGCGATCGTGACGAGCAGTTCATCGAGCAGCCCGGCATCCGCGAACTGCCCCGCGAGGTCACCCCCGCCGACCACCCAGACGTCCTTTCCTCCGGCCGCTTCGACGATCGAGGGCCAGGCGTCCACCACGGATCCCGAGACGAATCGCACGTCGGCACCCGGAACGGCCGGCAGCGTACGCGAGGTGAAGACGAAGGTCGGACGGGCACCGTAGTACTCCGGCCACTTCTCCGGCTGGTCGACGAGATTTTCGTGCGCGAGCACCCACTCGTATGTCGTGGATCCCTGGACGAGCACTCCCACGTCGGAGAGGAAGCTCTGGATCCCGTTCTCTTCGCCGCCCTCGCCCCCTTCGCCGCCCGGTACGGCGAACAGCCAGGAAAGCGAGTCGGCATCGTCCGCCAGGAATCCGTTCAACGTCGTGGCGGTGTAGAAGATGGTGCGTGGCATGAATTCACGGTAATCAGCGCCTCCGACATCCGCATCATTGAACTTTCTGGTTCAGTGTCGTATAGTGAACCTTATGGTTCAGCAATTAGCGCTCGACGCGACGTTCGCGGCCTTGGCCGACTCGACGCGGCGGGAGATCCTCGCGCGTCTGGGTGAGGGACCCGCCTCGATCACCGAACTGGCCGCGCCCGCCGGCATGACGCTCACGGGCATGAAGAAGCACGTGCAGGTGCTCGAGGATGCCGGCCTCGTCGTCACCGAAAAGGTCGGTCGTAGCCGGCAGTGCCGGCTGGGCACCGAGCGATTGGACGACGCCATGGCCTGGATCACGTTCTACCAGAAGCTCTGGGAGCGCCGCCTCGACGGACTGGAGGCATACTTCACGCTTCGCACGAATCAGAACACCAACACCACCACGAACGGAGAATCGGAATGACACAGGAAAGCCCGGCGCGCGACGCCGAGACCATCGAGATGCGGATGACGCGGGTCATCCCCGCGAGCCCGGATGCCGTCTTCGACGCCTACACGGATGCCGAGAAGCAGAAGGTCTGGTTCACCATCCTGGATGAGCGGCCCGGGATCGTCGAGGTCACCACCGACCTCCGCGTCGGGGGAGTGCAGACGGCCGTGTGGGGTCCCGATGAGAACACGCTGTTCCGCGAGACGCAGACCTTCCTCGAGATCGACCGCCCTCATCGCCTGGTGACGGAATCGGTCGGCAGCAGCCCCGACGGGATGACGATGACGACGCGCATCGAGATCACCTTCGCCGAGCAGGGGAGCGGCACCCTCGTCACCGTCCTGCAGTCGGGCTTCCCCGTTCCCGAGGTCCGTGACTTCTTCGAGACCGACGTCTGGGTCGGCGCGTTCGATCGCATCGAAGCGTACCTGACCCGGTAGCAGTCGCCGCTGCCAACGGAGCAACCCATGGTTCACCGCGGTGCCGGTGGGCGTCGGGATGACGATCGCGGCGCTGCTGCCGGTGGCCTGGCGATGGGTCACCCCGACGGCCCTGGTGCTGACGGTGATCGCCGGTCTCGGCTCGATCGTCGCCATGCCTCTGCAGACCGATCTGGATGCCGCGAGCGCGCTCGCCCTGTCGCTCTGCCACGTCGCGGTGACCGTGGTGACGTGCGCCGGGCTGATGCGACTGCACGCCATACGGCAGTCGGCCACCCATCGAGAGGTCCGGATGCGGGCGTAGCGGTGTGTGCAAATCGTTGTCAACGGGCTACCGCGTTCGCCGCCGGCGCGGGATTATGGTGGCGTTGCGGCGGCCGAGACCCGGCGCGCCGCAGGTGGTCTCGCCCGCGAGCCGCCGGAAGGAGAAACATCGTGAGTATCGGCACAGGAGTCGTCCTCTTCGTCATCGGGGCGATCCTCGCATTCGCAGTCAATGTCGAGGTCAGCTACGTCAACCTCGATCTGATCGGCTACATCCTGATGGGCGCGGGCGTGGTCGTCTTCGTCATCGGACTCGTGCTCATGCTGCGCAAGCGCCAGAGCGTGGCGACCTCGCACACGAGCGTCGACCCGGTCAGCGGTGACCGCGTGACCCGCCAGGCCACCAGCCGCACGGACGACCCGCCCGTCGTCTGAGCCTCGTTCGGCGAAGCCGCCGGCATCCCACGGATGCCGGCGGCTTCGGCGTGTGCGGCGCGGTCGGCGAGGGGGTGTCCCGGAAACACGAAAGGAAGGGAGAAACTCTCCCTTCCACTCTCAATCTATAGCGCGACCGGGGGCTTGCGGCAAGACCCCGGTCGTGGCGCAGACTCGTTGATCGTGACTCTCACCGCCGGCGCATTCCGCCTTCCCGACCGTCTCGCCGCCAAGGCCGATCCCGCGCTGATCGCGGACGATGAACAACGCTTCGCGACGATCGCCGAGACCCTCGAGCACTCGATCGCTGACCTCTCCGACCGCGTCGATGCCGTCCGCCTGGCACCGGGCGGCGTGGGGCAGCAGGCGATGGACCGCGACATCCAGATCCACCAGCTCACCGCACGACTGCGTCTGCTGCGCCGCTTCGGGCTCGATGTGTGCCTCGGACGGATGGTCCGAGCGGATGATCCGGAGCCGCTGTACGTCGGGCGGTTCGGCCTCACGGACGAGAACGGCGCTCGTCTGCTGATCGATTGGCGCTCGCCCGCGGCCGAACCGTTCTTCGGTGCCACCCACGCGAACCCGATGGGCCTGACGAGCCGGCGGCGATATCGCTGGACCGGCGGCCGGATCAGCGATTACTGGGACGAGGTCTTCAGCCCCGACGGTCTCGAAGGTCACGCGGCCCTCGACGATCAGTCGGCCTTCATCGCCAGCCTGGGGAGCAGCCGGTCGACCCGGATGCGCGATGTGCTGAGCACGATCCAGGCCGACCAGGATGCCATCATTCGGGCCGGCTCCCGAGGCGCCCTCGTCGTCGACGGCGGACCCGGTACGGGAAAGACCGTCGTGGCCCTGCACCGCGCGGCCTACCTCTTGTACTCCGAGCCGAGGCTCACCCGAGGGGGAGGCGGGGTGCTCTTCGTGGGTCCGAGTCCTGCGTACCTCGCCTATGTGGACGACGTGCTGCCGAGCCTCGGAGAGGAGGCGGTGCACATCTGCACCCTGCGAGACCTCGTGGCAGAAGGGGCGACGGCACAGCCGGAGCCGGATGCTGACGTGGCGCGCCTCAAGTCGTCCGGCGAGGTCGAGAGGGCGATCGAGGCGGCGGTCGCCCATCACGAGCGTCCGCCGTCGAGGGGCCTGCTGGTCGAGACGCCCTGGGCGGACCTCTGGCTGAGCGCCGCCGAGTGGGCCGAGGCGTTCGACGCCGCCGACCCCGGCACACCGCACAACGAGGCGCGGGACCAGGTGTGGGGGGCCCTGCTGGACATCCTCACCGATCAGCTCGACGACGCCGGCGTGCCACCGAAGCTGCTGCGCCGCGAGCTGGCGCAGAACGAGGAACTGACCACGACCTTCACCAACGCCTGGCCACTGCTCGACCCGGCGGGCGTCGTCGGCGAGTTGTGGTCGGTTCCCGCCTACCTCGCGGCCTGTGCGCCGTGGCTGAGTGCCGCCGAGGTGTCGGCGCTGCAACGGCGACACCCCGCGGCATGGACGGTCTCCGACCTTCCGTTCCTGGATGCCGCCCGGCGGCGGGTCGGCGACCCGGAGGCTTCCAGGCGCCGACGCCGCGAAGAAGCCGCGGCCGCTGCAGAGCGCGACCGGATGGCGGACGTCGTGGCGGATCTCATCGCGTCGGATGACTCCGAGATGCTCGTGATGTCGATGCTGCGGGGGGAGGACCTGCAGAACGCCCTGGCGAACGAATCCACTCTGCCGCGGACCGAGCCGGAGGTGCTCGCCGGGCCGTTCGCGCACATCATCGTCGACGAAGCCCAGGAGCTCACGGACGCGGAATGGCGGATGCTGTTAGGCCGATGCCCCTCCCGCAGTTTCACGATCGTGGGGGATCGGGCGCAGGCGCGACACGGCTTCGCGGAATCGTGGGAGGAGCGGCTGCGCAGGATCGGGGTCGACCGCGTCGAGCTCGCGTCCCTCAGCATCAACTACCGCACGCCCGAAGAGATCATGGCCGAAGCGGAGCCGGTCATCCGGGCGGCGCTTCCCGACGCAAATGTGCCGACCCCGATCCGACGCAGCGGCATCCCCGTGCTGCACGCGCCGGCCTCCGAGCTGCCGGCTCTCATCGAGAACTGGCTGGCGACGCACGCGGAGGGCATCGCCTGCGTCATCGGCGACACGAGCCTCCCGGAGACCACACGGGTCCGGTCGCTGACGCCGGAGCTGTCGAAGGGCCTCGAGTTCGACCTCGTCGTGGTCGTCGATCCGGATCGGTTCGGCACGGGAATCGAGGGAGCGGTGGATCGCTACGTCGCGATGACCCGAGCTACGCAGCAGCTCGTGGTGGTGGAGTCCGCCGGAGGAGGCCACAGGTGAGCCGGCGAAGGTCACCCGGCCTGTCCACGACCGCGGGCCAGCTCCATCAGCAGCGCGACATCGTGCACATCGACGGGTCGCGGTGCGTATCCCTCCCGAAACCGCAGCTGCTGATCCACCGAGAGGCACGGGATCGGCACGCCCTCGATCGTGCCGATGGTGAAGCCATCCGCGGCGTAGTGGAAGCTCCCGCCGCCGAGTCCGGTCTGCACTCCGCTGCCGTCAGCACCGAATGCGACGGGATGGATGTCCACCACGCGCCCGTCCGCTGCCGTGAGCTCCAGTCGCGAAGGCGCCCAGTCGACGGTGACGGAGAAGCCGTCGCGGTCGAGGAGGTCGAGGAGGCCCATGAGGTGCACGCTGTCCACGGCAAGATCGAGGTCGCCGTGCTCGCGCGTCTGCCGGCCGACCAGCGCGTCGACGGCCCAACCGCCGCCCGCCCACGCCCGGATGCCCGCTGCACGGAACGATCCGAAAAGTGCGACGACCTCGCCGCCGGACATCATCGGCTCTCCAGACATGGGGCGACGGGTGATGAACTCACGCGTGAAACGTATCGCGACCCACCCAGGAGCGTCTCCACCGCCCAACGCACTGCGGCCTTTCCGTCGGCTGCGCAGGGTGACAGGCTCGCGGTATGGAGATCATCGAGTGGTGGCCGAAGATCGACCCCACCGCAAAGGAATGGCTGGTCACCCACAACGGGGAAGCCGTCGCCCCGGACGTGTTGACCAAGATCGTCGCGGCCGGCGGCTCGCTCACCTCGGACGCACGGTGGATCGGCGAAGAGGGACCGGACGGGTTCTACCTCTCCGACGAGGCGATCGACTGGATCGAGGCGACCGCGAACGGCGAAAAGGCCTGAGGTCACCCGCCCGTTTGAGGCTGCTTCGCGGCGGCCCCCTCGACCGGTCGCTCCCAGGGGATCTCGTGGTTGTAGAGCCAGTCGTTGCGGGTGTCGTCGGCGGCGTTCTTCAGGAAGCGAGGCATCATCCAGTCCCGGATGGCGATGCCCAGACGGCTCTTGGTCACCCGCTTCTGCGCGTCGATGCGGCGCGCGTAGCGGACCACCGCCTCCGCCCGCGGCGCGCGAACGGCCTGGTAGTCCGCGAAGGCGGTGGCGCGGTCCGGTCGATCGCGCAGGCACCGCGCCAGGGTGATCGCATCCTCCAGCGCGAGCGACGCGCCCTGCCCGGAACTGGGGGAGGCCGCGTGCACCGCATCACCGACGGCCACGACGCGCCCCCGGCTCCAGGAGCGCACACCGGCCAAATGGTAGATCGGGTACCCGGTCAGCTCTTCGTCGGTGCCGGCCAGGATCTGCGGCACCGGACTCGGATCGTCCGAGTGCAGGTCACGCAGTTCGATCAGCCACTCCGCGCTCGAGACGCCCGTGAGCGACCCTCGGGGCGGCTCGGGCATCGTCAGGTTCGCGAACCAGTACGCGGTGCCGTCGTGCCGCACCAGATAGCCGAAGAATGAGCGCGCCCCGAAGACGAAGTGCTGGGCGTCGGGCGTCGCTTGGAGCCCGTCGATCCGCGCGATCCCGCCCGTGCCGACGAGTCCCGAGTAGCGGGGGACCGGTGCCGACGGATCGATCCAGCGCCGGGTGAGGGAATGGATGCCGTCGGCCCCGATGAGGATGTCGCCCTCCGCGGTGCTTCCATCGGCGAAGCGCGCGTGCACAGAGGTCGGCGTCTCCTCGATGGAGGCCAGGCGCGCGCCGGAGCGGAACGGGATGCCGGCGGCCGTCGCGGCCTCGCGGATCACCTGGTGCAGCCAGGCTCGCCGCACGATGACGCTGCCTCGCTCAAGGTCGCGGGCGGGACCGTTGGGCACTTCGCCGAGGGTGCGCCCGGTTCCGCTGAGCATCACCATGCGCGACGCCCTGTGTGCATCTGTCAGCAGGCGCTCCCGCAGCCCGAGCTGTGCGAGCACCGCGAGGCCGTTGGTCGCGACGTTGAGGAAGAGCCCGCCGTACGGGTCGGGGGAGTCGGCGGCTTCGAACACTTCGACATCCCACCCGGCCCGCGTGAGGAAGAGGGCGGTGGCCGGACCCGCGATGCCGGCGCCGATGACGAGTGCTCTGGGCATGAGCGAAGAACCTTTGCTAGTGTGGAGTGAGCTGGAGACTCTCGCATATGGAGCCTCTCGTATTTGGAGAGAATAGCGGATGCCGGTGGAAGAGTCAACGCGGGACGCATCGATTCAGCGCATGGCAGACGTCATGCGCAATTTCATGGCGCGAGCGGTGCTCTTCCAGGATGCCGTTGCACGCTACGGCGGCATCAACAGCACCGACATGCAGGCGGTGGGCCTGCTGATGAGCGAGGGCCCGGCGACACCGGGGGAACTGGCCGAGCGCACGGGCATGACCGCCGGAGGGGCGATCACCGCCGTCATCGACCGCCTGGAGCGGGCGGGTTACGTCACCCGCCAGCGCGACGGGGCGGACCGCCGCCGGGTCATCGTCACGGCGGTGCCCGAGACGGTTCTGGCGAAGGTGGGGCCGATCTACGGACGAATCGCGGCACGCTGGGCCGACTACCTGGAGACGCTGAGCGACGAGCAGCTCCAGTTCGCCGAGGAGCTCTTCACGCGCGCCACGGAGATCAATCGTGAAGAGACCCAGGCGTTGCGGGGGACGCCTTAGTTCGCCCGTTGCACGACGTGATTCTCCTCGAACTGACATAATGCGCATTATCGGCAATTGCGCGAATGGCCGCGCAACGATGAACCCCTAGGCTCGGAGCATGACATCGCGCCGCCGCGACCGCGGCGTCCGCCTTGCGGTTCGCTTCCTGAGATCCCCGGGTCTGCCATGATCGGCGTGTTCACCGGATTCGTCGTCGTGGGACTCGCGATCGTCGTGGGCTACATCCTCGGACGGCTCGACCTGCTCGGCGAGCACGCGCGCTTCGTGCTGAGCCGCCTGACGTTCTTCGTGCTGTCGCCCTTCCTGCTCTTCGTCGTGCTGGCCGGCGCGGACGTCCGGACGCTCTTCTCGTCGCTGCTGCCGGTGTCGGCACTCGCGGCGATCGTCGTGTTCGCCGTGCAGGCCGTGTTCAGTGGCCTCCTGTGGCGCCGCGGACTGGGCGACACCGTGGTGGCGGCGCTCTCGAGCGGAATGGTCAACTCGAACAACATCGGCATCCCGATCTCGCTCTACCTGCTCGGCAACGCCGCCTACTCGGCTCCCGTGATCCTCGTGCAGCTGCTCGTCTTCATGCCGATCTCGCTGGCACTGCTGGATGCCGCCACCTCAGGAGCGAAGTCGTTCGGGCGCATCATGCGTCAGACGGTGCGCAACCCGATGCTGATCGGCTCCGCACTCGGCGTGCTGGTGTCGCTGTCCGGCATCGAGCTGCCGCCCATCGCGCTCGATCCGCTCACGCTCATCGCCAACGCGTGCGTGCCGATCATGCTGATCAGCTACGGCATCTCGCTGCACGGCCAGCGCGTGCTGACCTCGGCGGGAAGTCGTCGCGACATCGTGCTCGCGACCGCGCTGAAGCTGATCGCGATGCCTGTCGTGGCGTGGGCGCTCGGTGCCTTCGTCTTCCACCTCTCCCCCACCGGCGTGCTGATCGTCGTCGTGCTCGCGAGCCTTCCCACCGCCCAGAACGTCTTCAACTACGCGCAGAGGTACGACGTCGGCGAGACGATCGCCCGCGACACGATCTTCCTGACCACGATCGGCTGCATCCCCGTGCTGCTGCTCGTATCCGTGCTCTTATCGTGATGTGACGCGCCACTGAAATGTGCGGGGGCGCCACGCCGGGAAGGCGTAATCTGAGGGACGCCACTCACAGTAAATTCCCAGAAAGGCACTTTCATGTCCTCTGCAACCCCCCGCTCTGAGGATACGGCGGCCCTCAACGGCATCCGTACCGCCCTCGGTCTCGGCGGAGTGATCTCCCTCATCGTCGGTATCGCGATCCTGGTCTGGCCGGGCAAGTCCGCGGTCGTCGTCACGGCGATCATCGCCGTCTACGTCATCGCCGCCGGCCTGGTGTACGCCGGTCTCGGGATCTTCTCCAAGAACAAGCGCGGCTGGTCCCGCCTCGGCCACATCGTGCTCGGCATCCTGTTCATCATCGCCGGCGTGGTCGCATTCGCGAACCTGAGTCAGACGGCCGCGTGGTTCGCGACCTTCGCGGGCATCCTCGTGGGTATCCTCTGGATCGTCGAAGGCGTGGTGGCCCTCTCGACCCTCGGGGACGCCCGATCGAAGGGCTGGACCGTCTTCTTCGCGATCATCAGCATCATCGCCGGTATCGCACTGCTCTTCTCCCCCCTCTACGGGGCGGCGGTCCTCTGGTGGCTGCTCGGCATCGGGCTCGTCGTGCTCGGCATCATCCAGATCGTGCGCGCGTTCACGTTCGGCAACAGCCGGGCCTGACCGAGGCACGCACGCAGAAGGGCCCGGGACGTGTACCGGGCCCTTCTGCGTGAGCGTATGGGGCGCTCGTGGTATCAGGCGCGAGCCGGCAGCTTGCGCGCCCACCAGTCCAGCACCGCGTCGAAGCGCTCCAGACGGTGCCGGGGCTGCCCGGACCGCGTCAGCTCGTGATTCTCGCCGGGGAAGATCAGCAGTTCCGCATCCACGCCGTTGCGCTTCAGGGCCGAGTAGTACCGCGTCGCCTGCTCGAGCGGGCAGCGGAAGTCCAGCTCGGAATGAAGGACGAGCGTGGGGGTCCGCACCTTGCCCACCACCGCCATGGGACTCTGCCGCTGCATCGCCTCCGAGTCGATCCCGACGTATTCGTCGCCGAAGAACGATCCGATGTCGCTGGTGCCCTGGAAGGACACGGGGTCGAGGAATCCCCGCTCCACGATGGCGCCGGCGAAGCGGTTCTCGTGCCCGATCACCCACGCGGTCAGGTAGCCCCCGTACGACCCGCCCATCACGCCGACGCGCGCGCCGTCCAGCCTGTCGTCCGACGCGACCGCGCCGTCCAGGAAGTCGAGAACGTCCGCGAAGTCGACGGTCCCCATGGCCTGGCGGATGCTGCGGCCATGCTCGCGTCCATACCCGGCGGAGCCGCGCGGGTTGCAGTAGGCGACGGCGTAGCCGGCGTCCACCAGGGTCTGCACCTCGTCGAAGGGGTGGATGCCGTACGTGGCATACGGACCGCCGTGGATCATGAGGATGACGGGGTGCGGCCCCTCGCCGTCGGGCACCGCCACCCAGCCGTGCACCGGGTAGCCGTCGCGTCCGTCGATCGTCAGCTCGCGCACGGGAGCCAGCCGCGCGCGCCGCAGCTCCGCCCCGAAGTCGGTCAGCGGGCGGACGGAGCCGTTCTCGACGAGCACGAGCTCGCCGAACGTGTCGGGCCGGGCCAGCGTCGCCACGATGCGTTCACCCGCGGCATCCTGGCCACCGACCTCGACGTCTCCGCCGATCACCGCCGCAGACTCGCCGGCACGCGTGATCCGCAGAAGGTGCACCCGGCCGCGCGTGCGATTCTGCACGAGGAAGTCGTCGCCGAGAGGCGTGATGTGACTGCCCACCTCGCCGAGATCGACGGTGTCGGCATCGGTGATCCGTCGGGGACCGCCCTCCTCGAGCAGCCACAGTGCCACGCCCGGCGCGACGAAATCGATGCCCTCGGCGCCGACGTCCGAGGCGAGCACGGCGATCGCGCCGTCCTCGGCGACCACGACATCCGACAAAGACAGGTTCGCCGTGCGGCCGAGAACCTCGCGCTCGCCCGAGCCGTCGACGCGCACCGCCACCAGCCGCGAGCGGAGATCCCGGCGGTGCCCCTCGATCTCATCGACCACGGTCAGCACCTCGGAGCCGTCGGGCGAGAAGACGACGCTGCCGTGATCGGCCACGCCGGACGTGACCTGGATGGACTCCGCGGGGACGGCCGGCTTCTTCGGCGCCTGGGCACCCTCCGGCAGCACGGACGAAGCAGGGGCGTAGAGCGGCTCCGCCCCGACATCCGGCACATCCACGACGAAGACCTGCGCGGGCCGGTCGGCGATGTACCCGAGACCGTTGGCGTGCCACCGGATGCCCGTGATGCGCCGAGGCGCCTCGGCGTCGGCATCCAGCCCTTCCACGGAGCCGTAGCGCCCCTTCTCGGGCACACGCGCCGAATAGGCCAGGCGCGCTCCGTCCGGCGCCCAGTCGAAGGAGCCCACCCCCAGCGGCTGGTCGGTGACCTGCACCGGCTCTCCCCCGGCGGCGGCGACGACATGCAGCTGCGGCCGCTTCTTCTCGTCGCCACGCAGGAACGCCACGAGACCGCCATCGGGCGCGAGCCGCGGTGACGAATCCGCGACGCCCCGCGTGAGGCGGCGCGGTGCTCCCGGCTCGTCGAGCTCCACGCGCCACAGCTGACCGACGTTCCGGTTCGCGGCGGCATCCGGGCGCGACGTCGCGAAGATCGCGAACGATCCGTCGGGCGCGACCGTGGGCCGGGAGACGGAGACCAGCTTGTCGATGTCGGCGGGGCGCATCGTCACCTTCCTTCGAAGTCGCTCGTGTCGCCGACGAGACGGGTGTTGCCGGCCGGCACGGGTTCGACGGCGGCCAGCGCGACCTCCCTGGCGAACTCGTCGACGTTGTAGAGCTTGCCGGCCGCGTCGCGACGTCCGGCGATCGCCCCCGGGTTCGCCCGCTCGAGCAGCGTCGCCGTGATGGTGCCCTCGATCATGTCGCCCGAGACGACCACGAATTCGATTCCGCGCCCCTCGAGTTCGGGGATCAGGGCGCGGAGCGCGTCCTCGCCCGCTCGCTTCGAGAGAGCCACCGGGAGGTACTCGGGCATCGTCGGCGTCGTCTCGATGAAGTGCGCCTGGTGGCTGGTGACGAAGACCACCCGAGAGCCGTCGCCGAGCAGCGGCAGCGCCGTCTGCAGCACGTTCACCTGAGCGTCGCGGTTGAGCTTCAGCGCGTAATCCTCGGCCATGCCCGACTCCATGCCTCCGGAGGCATTCAGCACCAGGATGTCGAGCTTTCCGTACTCGCGCCGCACCTCGTCGAACATGTCCGCGACGGATGCCGGATCGGTGAGATCGGCGCCGACCACGAGAGCGCGGACCCCCGTCTCGCGCAGCTGCGCGGCGAGCTTCTCGGCCCGCGGCGCCTTGTTGCGGAAGTTGATGACGACGTCGGCGCCCGCCGCCGCGAGGTGGCGGACGGTGTCGGCTCCGATCCCTCGGGACGACCCCGTGACGAGCGCGGTCCTGCCGCTCAGCGATCCTGGTGCAAGGGACTCGGACACGGGTGACTCCTCGGTTTCTCGTACGCGGTCGCGCCCCTCCGAGGTGCTCGCGAGGGGCCCTTCGACCCTACCAACCGGCACCGCCGAGGCCACTTCGGAACGGGCTCCGGCGGCCTCGGATCCCGTCCTCCGAAAGGACCACCGTGATAGGTTCGAGAGCAGGGAGGCACACCGTGGAGCTCATCCAGACCATCGAACAGTACGCATGGATCGGGTGGCTCGTCCTGATCGCCGCCTTCCTCATCATCGAGATGCTCACCCTCGATTTCACCTTCCTGATGCTCGGCATCGGAGGGATCGTCGGACTTCTGTCAGACCTTCTGGGAGCGCCCGTCTGGCTGCAGGTGATCATCGCGGCCCTGGCGGCCGCCGTGCTGCTGTTCACCATCCGTCCACCGCTCCTGCGACGACTGCGCCGCGGTGAGGACCCCGCGAAGAGCAACGTGGAGGCCCTGATCGGCCTTCACGGGCAGGTCATCTCGACGGTCTCCCGCCTGAGCGGACAGGTGAAGCTCAGCAACGGCGATGTCTGGACCGCTCGCACCCATGGCCACGAACTTCCCCCCGCCACCTCCGTGACCGTCGCGGCCATCGACGGCGCGACCGCCCTGGTGACGCCGGCCGAGGGCGCCATCACCTCCGAGAGCGAGCCACAGCTGTGAGAACCGCCGCAAGCGTGACCGAAGTGACGCAGTACATCCCCACGGTGATCGGGTGGGTGCTGGCCCTCGCGGTCTTCGTCTTCGTGCTGGTCATCATCGTGCGCTCCATCCGGATCATCCCGCAGGCCACGGCGGGCGTCGTCGAGCGCCTCGGCCGGTACCACAAGACTCTGATGCCCGGACTGAACCTCCTCGTGCCCTTCATCGACCGGGTGCGCCCGCTCATCGACATGCGTGAACAGGTGGTCTCGTTCCCGCCCCAGCCCGTCATCACCGAGGACAACCTGGTCGTCTCGATCGACACCGTCGTCTACTTCCAGGTCACCGATGCCCGCGCCGCCACCTACGAGATCGCCAACTACCTCGGCGCCGTCGAGCAGCTCACCACCACGACGCTGCGAAACGTGGTCGGCGGGCTCAATCTCGAAGAGGCCCTCACCAGTCGCGACAACATCAACGGGCAGCTGCGTGTCGTTCTCGACGAGGCCACGGGGAAGTGGGGCATCCGGGTCGGCCGCGTCGAGCTGAAGGCGATCGACCCGCCGCACAGCATCCAGGACTCCATGGAGAAGCAGATGCGCGCCGAGCGGGACCGCCGGGCGCTCATCCTCACCGCAGAGGGGACGAAGCAGTCCGCGATCCTCACGGCGGAGGGACAGCGGCAGGCGGAGATCCTGAAGGCGGAGGGCGACAAGCAGGCCGCCGTCCTTCGAGCTCAGGGCGAGTCCGAAGCCATCGAGATGGTGTTCAACGCCATCCACCGGGGCGACGCCGACGAGAAGCTGCTCGCCTACCAGTACCTCCAGACGCTGCCGAAGATCGCCGACAGCGCCTCGAGCAAACTGTGGATCGTGCCCAGCGAGCTCACCGATGCGCTCAAGGGCATCGCCGGCGGCTTCTCGGCGCAGCGCGACGAGAACAGGCCTCCCCCTCCCCTCGCGTGAGCCCCCATCCCTACCTGGCCGGAGCCGCGCTCCCCCGGGTGCTGGCGCATCGCGGGCTGGTGACGGCGGATGCCGCGAGTCACGGCATCGCGGAGAACTCCTTCGCCGCCGTGGCCGCCGCCCACGCCGCCGGAGCCCTTTACATCGAGTCGGACTGCCATCGCACAGTCGACGGCACGGTCGTGCTGTTCCACGATCCGGGCCTCGAGCGCGTGACCGGCGACCGGCGGCTGGTCTCCGAGGTGACCGAGCGAGAGCTCGAGCAGCTGATGGCGCCGCGGGGTGGTCTGATCACCCTCGCGCAGGCATTGGACGCCTTTCCCGGCGTGCGGTTCAACCTCGATGTCAAGGCGGCCGACGCCGCGCCGTCGGTCGGGCGCATCGTCGCGCCGCACGCCGATCGGGTCCTGGTGACGAGCTTCTCCGATGCCCGCCGCCGCGCCGCCGTGGACGCCGCCGTCGACGCCGGTGCCGGCATCCGCCCCGCCACGTCGGCGGGGAGCCGCACCATCCTGGATGTGGTGATGGCCGTTTCGCTGCGCTCGCGTCCGCTCGCGGTACGAGCTTTGGAGGGCATCGACGCGCTCCAGATCCCCGAACGCCATGGGCGGCTGCGCCTGCTCACGCCCCGCCTGCTCGACGTGGCGCACGCCCTGGGCGTAGAGGTTCACGTGTGGACGGTGAACGACGTGGATCAGATGCGACGGCTCGTCGACATGGGGGTCGATGCCGTCGTCACCGACCGAGCAGACGCGGCGCTCCGTGCCTTCGGAGGGCCCGCATTGTAGATCGCGGATGCGGCTGCCACAAGGGCTGCTGTGCATTGACTGGGAAAGGGCGGAAAATGGCCGCAGTTCGGATGATGCGCTCAGACTAGGACGTTATACCTGGGTAGCGACGAGAGGACCACACAATGGCAGACCGCAGTTTGCGCGGCATCCGACTCGGTGCCCAGAGCTTACAGAGCGAAGAGGGCGTCGTGTTCATGGAGCGCACCCAACACATCTACGCCTGCACGGTGTGCGGGCGCGACACCACCCTGACCTTCGCGGCCGACGCCGAGGCGCCCGAGACGTGGGAGTGCCGCACGTGCGGTGCCGAAGCGGTTCTCCGCATCGGGGAAGGCACGGCGGTCATCGACCACAGCGAGGACAAGATTCCCCGCACCCACTGGGACATGCTGCTCGAGCGCCGCAGCCGCGCCGAGCTCGAGGAGCTGCTCGAAGAGCGCCTCGCCTTCATCCGCGCCCGTCGAGGCGCCGGTGAAGACGTCACGGCGGAGAAGATCGGCGCCTAGACCAGCGCATCGTTCAGAGACGCCGGCCCTTTCGGGGCCGGCGTCTCTTTGCGTGCGCGGAGGCGGACGGTGAGGCCCAGCGCGACCAGCGCCGCGACGCTCCCCCACCCGATCAGCACCTGCACCCACGGCCCGAGCAGCACCGCCGGCGTGAGGCCCGTGCGGAGCTCGACATCCGTCAGCATCTGGCCCGCCTCGCCCGCCGGCAGCGTGTCGAGGGTGATGCCGTCGGGGCCGATGACCTGGCTCGTTCCCACGGTCGAGATGTTCACCACGGATCGGCCGGTCTCGATGGCCCGCATCCGGGCGAAGGCGAGCTGCTGCAGGTTCTCGTCGGTGTCACGGAAGTCGGCGTTGTTCGTCTGGAACATGTAGACCTGGGCGCCGTCGCGGGCGCCCTCCCAGATGACGCCGTCGTAGATCACGTCGAAGCAGATCGCCAGGCCGATCCCGACGCCGTCGAGGTCGATCAGCGGCGGGTTCGTGCCCGGCGTGTACTCCCGCTGGATGAGGCCGATCAGGTCGGGGGCGAGGGCCTCGAAGAACGGCCGATCGGGCACGTACTCCCCCATCGGCACGGGGTTGCGCTTGTCGTGCAGCTGCACCGCACCCTCCCCGCCGACCCAGAGCATCGACGTGTTGAAGATGTCCTCTCGGCGGGTGGTGGCCGCGTTGACGAGCAGCGGCGCGCCCACCCGTTCCGCCAGCGCATCCAGCACGCTCGCGGTCGCTTCGTTGCGGAGCGGATCCGAGTCGATGCCACCCTCGGGCCACAGCAGCACGTCGAGGTCCTCGCCGAACAGCGGAACGGACGCATCGACCTGAGCCTGCAGCACGGCGTTCTGCGCTCGCTCATCGAAGTAGCCGGACGGGCCGTTCCCCTGCGCGCTGCCGACCCGCAGCTCGCCCGCCGTGGACGTCTGCCACGCGGGAGTGGCGAGCACCAGCAGCGCGAGGACGCCGGAGGGCAGCGCCGTGCGCAGGTCCTTGAACTGCGCGTTGCGCCCCCACTCGATCGCCGCGGCGCAGAGCGCGACCATCAGAAACGTCAGCCCGGCCACGCCCAGCCAGGACACGACGTGCGCCAAGGGGCTCTCGGACTGGCTCATGCCCAGGCGCGCCCATGGGAAGCCGGTGTACGGCCATGACCCCATGAACAGCTCGCGCGCGGTCCAGAGTCCGGCGACCAGCAGCGGCAGCAGCGTGAGCTGCGCCCAGCGGGCCGGAAGCGCCCGCGGCATCCAGCGGTACGCCAGAGTTATCGGGATGGCGCCCAGTCCCATGAAGAGCGTCTCGAGCCCGCCCAGCGCGAACCACGGGACGACGCCGAGGTAGCGGGTGATCCACGCGATGTGCACGAAGTAGAAGAACGCGCCGAAGACGAGGCCGACCGCCAGGGATCCCCAGGCGCTCCGCCCGATGAGCGTGAGCAGAGACATCGTCACGCCGATGAAGGCGACGGGCCATGCCCCGACGGACGGATACGCCATATCGAGGATCGGGCCGGCGGCGGCCGCAACGAGCAGCGCCGCCCACAGCGGCAGAAGCGGCTTCATACGCTCGAGTAGGCCACGATGCCGCGGCGCACGGCGTCGAGGGCCTTCCGGGCCGTCCGGCCGAGGTTGCCGTCCTCGGCGACGATGGAGAGCTGATCGAGCAGATCGATGGTCTGCTTCGCCCACCGCACGAAGTCGCCGGCGGCCATGTCGGCCTCGTCGAGCACCCGGTCCAGCGGCATGCCCTTCGCCCAGGAGTGCATCGCCTGCGCGAGTCCGGCGGATGGGGCCTCCGACCCTGGCAGGTGGTGGTCCTGCTCGAGGTCGTCGAGGCGGGCCCACAGCTCGAGCGTCTCGTTGAGCGCGACGCGGAACGGGCCGCGCGGCCACCCGCGCTCGTCGGGCCCTGCCTCGTCCCGCCGCGGTTCGTAGACCAGGCAGCAGGCGACCGCCGCAAGGGATGCGGCATCCAGGCTCTTCCAGAGTCCGAGCCGCAGGGACTCCGCCACGAGCAGGTCGCGCTCCCCGTAGATGCGGCGCATCGTGCGACCCGCTGGCGTCAGGCTCGTCGCGCCCTCGTCGTCGATGCGCACGTAGTCGAGGGCCTGCAGCACATCGACCACGCGATCGAAGATCCGCGCGACCGTACCGGTGCGCTGCTCGATCTGGCTGCGTGTCTTGTCGACCTGGCGCTTGAGCTTCCAGTACCGCTCGGCCCAGCGGGCGTGCTGCTCCCGGTCGGGACACTGATGGCACGGATGCCGCTGCATCCGCTTGCGAAGCGTGGCGATCTGCTGCTGGCGGCGCTCCCGGGTTCCGCGCGATACGCCGGCGTCGACCCGGTTCTGCTTCTCGAGATCGCTCAGCTCGCGGCGGATGCCCGAGTACTCGGCGAAGTCGCCGCGGTCGCAGGTCATCGCCTTTGCATAGCCCTCGAGGGACTCCTCCCCCTCGCGCACCTGACGGGCGAGCCCCACGACCGCGCGGTCGGCCTGGAACTGTGCGAAGGACGACTCGAGGATCTCCCTCGCTCTCGGACGCCCGAACCGGTCGATGAGGTTGACCGCCATGTTGTACGTCGGCCGGAAGCTGGAGTTGAGCGGATACGTCCGCCGAGAGGCGAGGGCAGCGACCTGCTGAGGATCGACGCCCTCGGTCCACTGCACGACGGCATGGCCCTCGACGTCGATGCCGCGCCGGCCGGCCCGGCCGGTGAGCTGGGTGTACTCGCCCGACGTGATCGCGACCCGCGCTTCGCCGTTGAACTTCTCGAGCTTCTCGAGCACGACGGTGCGCGCCGGCATGTTGATGCCGAGGGCCAGCGTCTCGGTGGCGAACACCACCTTCACGAGCTTGCGCTTGAACAGCTCCTCGACGACCTCCTTGAAGGCCGGCAGCAGACCGGCGTGGTGTGCGGCCACTCCCCGCTCGAGGTTCTCCCGCCACTCCCAGAAGCCGAGCACGGCGAGGTCCTCGTCGTGCAGGGCACGGGTGCGCTCCTCGATGATCTCCCGGATCTCGGTGCGCTCCTCCTGAGAGGTCAGCCGCACACCGGCGCGGCGCACCTGCTGCACAGCGCCCTCGCATCCGGCGCGGGAGAAGATGAAGAAGATGGCGGGAAGGAGGTTGGCGCGGGCCAGCAGCTCCACCACGTCCGGCCGATCGAGCCGCTCGATGCGCTGCACGTTTCCCGGCCGGACCGGGCGGCGCCCGCCCCGGTTCGGACGACGGCTCACCTCTCCGAGCTGCCGTCGGCTGTTCGCGTTCTGAACGCGCCGGTTCTCCTCGAAGTTCTGGCCCTTGAAGGACCGGATGCGCATGAGCTCCTGGTTGACCTGCGCCGTGGCGACGCCCGCGCGGTCATCGAAGAGGGGCAGCAGGTCGCCTCGCACGAGCACATGCTGCTCGAGCGGCACGGGCCTGATCTCGGAGACGATCACCTCGGTGTCGCCCCGGACGGTGTCGAGCCAGTCGCCGAACTCCTCGGCGTTCGACACGGTCGCGCTGAGCGAGACGAGCCGCACGGACTGCGGCAGGTGGATGATGATCTCCTCCCACACCGCGCCGCGAAAACGGTCGGCGAGATAGTGCACCTCGTCCATCACCACGAAACGCAGGCCGCGGAGTGCCGACGAATCGGCGTACAGCATGTTGCGCAGCACCTCGGTCGTCATGACCACGATGCGCGCGTTGCCGTTGATGTTGGTGTCACCCGTGAGAAGGCCGACGTTCTCGGCGCCGTACACGTCCTGGAGTTCGCGGAACTTCTGGTTCGAGAGCGCCTTGATCGGCGTCGTGTAGAACGCCTTGTCGCCATCGGCGAGCATCGCCAGGTGCACTGCGAACTCGCCGACGATCGTCTTGCCGGCACCGGTCGGCGCCGCGACCAGCACGCTGCGCCCCTCTTCGAGCGCGCGGCACGCCTCCACCTGGAAGGGGTCGAGCGAGAACCTCTGGGCCTCGGCGAACTTCGCGGTGATCGGATGCCGGCGGCCCTCGCTCGCGGCCGCGTAGCGCTCCGCGGGCGACGGCGTGCTCACGCCGGAGGTCCGTCGGCCAGGAGCTTCTGCTCGCGCTTGGATCGGCGCCGGTCGAAGAGCAGTGCCACACCCACGGCGGCGAAGTACAGCACCACCATGATGCCCGCGAGCATGAGCATCGACACCACGTCCGCCGCGGGGGTCGCCATCGCGGCGAACAGCGTGATCACGAGCACGGCGACCCGCCACCCCTTGAGGATCGCGATGCCGCTCATGATCCCGGCGAGGTTGAGCAGCACCAGGAACACGGGAAGCACGAACGAGACGCCGACGACGAGCAGCAGCTTGAGCACGAAGTCGTAGTAGTACGTGGTGTCGTAGAACAGGCTTCCGCCGTCCGGCACGAAGGTCGCCATCAGCTCCACGATGTGCGGCACGATCAGCCAGCCGACGTAGGTGCCCGCGAAGAACAGCGGAATCGCGGCGCCGAGGAAGCCCCACGTGTAGCGGGTCTCCTTCCGCGTCAGGCCGGGCATGACGAAGAGCCAAATCTGCGACAGCCAGACGGGCGCGGAGAGGATGAGCCCCACCACGACCGAGATGCGGATGCGCAGCTCGAAACCGCTCGTGACCGTCGTGAACATCAGAGCGACCTGGTCCGCATCGCCGCGCGATTCGGCCACGAGGCGGATGGGGTCGGTCAGCACCTGGATGATGGCGTCCGTGACGATGAACGCGATCACCATGCCGGCGATGAGTCCGAGCACCGAGATCAGCAGGCGGCGCCGCAGTTCCACCAGATGCGCGCCGAGTGACATGCGCTTGTCGCGCCGAGGGACCTCCGGCTGAGGCACGCCTAGGGGGTTGGCCGTGGCCACGGCCACCCTACTGCTTGGATTCGGCGGTTCCGCCGGACGAGTCGGCGGGCGCGCGCACGGGCGTCCCGGGCGTCGGCGTTCCCGTCGCACTGGGAGTCGCGGGTGCCTCTACGGACTGGGCGGTCGTCGCGTCATCCTCTTTCATCGCCTTCATCTCGCCCTTGAAGACGCGCGCGGACTGACCCATGCTCTTGGCCAGAGCGGGAAGCTTCGCTGCGCCGAAGAGCAGCAGGATGACCGCCAGGACGATCAGAAGGTGCCATCCGGTGAGTCCTTGCCACATGGTCGTTTCCTTTCGCGGGCGTACCGACAGTCTAACGCTCCGCCCCGGCGCCGCCGCCGTTGCAGCCCTGTGTACGGTCTATGAATACTGCGCGAGCCCGGCCTCTGCCCACTCGACGGCGGCGACTCTGGCCGCCTCCGGCTCTTCGATGACCACCGCTCCGCCTCGTCGCGCGGCGAGGCGCTTCAGCGCCTGCTCGTCCGCGACGCGGAGTGTTGCGGACGAACGCCCCGCGCCCTGCTCGACCACCGCGTGATCGAGATACTGCCCGAGCAGCGGTGCCAGGTGGTTCGGGTAGGTCACGCGGATCTCGAGGTCTCCCCCGTCTCCCGAGAAGACCTGGGTCTCCGGGTCATCGTGCCGGCCGGACGGGATGTCGGTGACGACGAGGTCGCTGACGCGATCGAGATGGAACGTGCGGATGTCCTGCCTCATGTGGCACCAGCCACGCAGGTACCACTGCGCGTCGTTGATCAGCACCCGCACGGGGTCGACGGTGCGCGTCGTCGCCGATGCCGCATCCGGCCGCCGGTAGGTGAACGACACGGCGACGCCCCGGTCGAGGGCATCCATGACCGCCTCCCGCACCTCGTCGACCGGGTCGGCGGTGAGCACCAGCTC
The DNA here is from genome assembly GCF_049847225.1 of Micromonospora sp. DT81.3. Classification (NCBI taxonomy): domain Bacteria; kingdom Bacillati; phylum Actinomycetota; class Actinomycetes; order Micromonosporales; family Micromonosporaceae; genus Micromonospora; species Micromonospora sp. DT81.3. The sequence goes on along the minus strand of NZ_JBNCNY010000004.1, from coordinate 74,309 downwards.
GGCGGGCGGCGCGCCGGCGCCGCGCGCGAGCTTGGCGATGAGCCCGGCCACGACGCCCCGGCTCGCGACGCCCGGAAGGGACTGCGCGAGCTGAAGTCCCGCGAGCAGGGCCGCGGCCTCACGGGATGTCAGGCGAGGGGCGCGCTCGAAGGCGACGATGTGGTCGAGGTCGAGGGCGAGCTCGTCGTGCTCGTCGAGCAGGTCCCAGTCGATCCCGAAGAGGTCGTTGTCCATGCCGCTCGGGAGGCCGATCAGCGTGAGACCCTCGGCCATCTTGCGCATGACCTGCGGCGAGACATCGAAGTCGGCCGCCGCTTTGGCGACCGGCACCGGCCCCTTCTCGATCAGATAGGGCACCAGGGTCATGACGATCGAGACGCGGTCGGACGTGAGCAGCGCCGGCTTCTGACCGTTCACGGGGCACCTCCGATGGTGTGGGCAGCGGCGTGGGCATCGATGGTGCGCCGGAGCCGCGCGATGACCTCGTGGCGCAGGCCGGCGGGCTCGAGCACGCGGACCTCGGGACCGTACGAGGCCAGTTCGTCGGCCAGCACGTGCACGTCGACGAACGGGACGTGCACGGTGGCGCCGTCGACGGTCCCCCGCCGCAGGCGCAGCGCGGCCTCGGTGTCCGGGCGCACCTCGAGCACCGCGATGTTGCGGCGGGCGACATCCTGCAGCCCCTCCTCGGCACGGGTCCCAGCGCCCTCCCGGAGCGAGGGGTCGAAGGTCTCCCTCGTCACCTCGACCGGCCCGACGATGCGCGTCAGCAGGAAGGTGCGCTCCTCCTCGATGTCGAGGTCGATGCCGAACACGTGCCACCGGCCCTCGAACTCGATCAGGGCCAGCGGGGCGACGCGGCGCACCCGAGGCGCGTCGTCGCCGGGCTTGACGTAGGAGAACCGCACGACGCGCGACTGCTCGTGCGCCGTCTGCAGGGCGGCGAACGAGGGATCGCGAAGGCTCACGCGCGGCGCGTAGCCGATGATGGGCTCATCGACGTCGATGCCGAGCGAGCGGATCTTGCGGAGCGCGCTCCGCGCATCGGTCGACATCGAGCTCTGGCTCCACACCGCCCCTGCGAGATTCAGCACGGCGACCTCGGCGGGAGTGAAGACGATGTCCTCGGGCAGCACGTAGTCCGTCTTTGGGATGAGATAGCGCGCCTCGCGCAGGTCGTCCGGGTCGGCGTTGTCGCCGAGGGTCTGGATCGGCACGCCGAGGCGGCGGAGCTCGTCCTTGTCGCGCTCGAACATCTTCTCGAGGGCGTCGGCGCTGGCACCTTCCGATCGCTTCTCGCGGTACCCCGAGACGCTCGAGAGGACCTGCTCCTTGGTGAGCCCGTAACGGCTCGCCATCAGGGCGACCGTGAGGCTCAGCAGGCGCTCCTCAGGAGGGATCTTGGTGGGCACGACCCCATCCTAGGACGGGCCTCGCGCCGGTTCCGGCCCCCTTGACTATTGCGCGGGGGCGGCGTCGATGCCGAGGATGTCGATCACGAACACCAGCGTCGAATTCGCCGGGATGCTGCCCTGCGCCTGGTCGCCGTAGCCGGCCTCCGGCGGGATCACCACGAGGATCTGCGAACCGACCGTCTGACCCTCGAGCGCCTGCCCGAAGCCCTCGACGACTCCCTCGACCGTGAGCGATACGGGCTCCTTGCCCCAGGAGCTGTCGAAGACCTCCTTCTCCGCCCACGTGACACCGGTGTAGTGGACGCGCACGGGGTCATCGCCGGTGACGACCTCGCCGTCGCCCTTCTTGAGCACCTGCACGACGACCTCGTTCGGCGGGGCGGCATCCGGGATCATGATCCCGGGCGTGCCATCGGCCGCACGGACGACCGTGGGCAGCCCCCGGCCTTCGACGAACTGGTCTCTGCCGTCGGCCCTGGGAAGGTAGACCTTGCGCACGTCGACCACGGCCACGGCGGAGTCGCCCTCCGCCAGGCCGATCGTGGACGCTGCGCCGGCGTCGATGTCATCGGGGGCGATGACGGCGACAACCCGGGACCCCTCGGTGGCGCACTCCAGCGCGTCGCCCAGCCCCGGGACCGCCCCGGTCCAGTCCGACAGCGGGACGACCTGGGCATTCGAGCCGTCGTAGGCCGTCTGGAAGAGCGTCTCGCCGTCGGTGCCGTTGACGATGGTCAGATCGAGCACGACGAGCTGGCCGTCCTCGGTGATGGCGGCGCCGGTGCCCGTCTCGATGTCGGCGAACGTGGTGGACTTGGCCTTCAGCGGCGTGTATGCGTCGACCTCCGGAGCGGAGTCCGTGTCACCGGAGACCGTGACGAGATCGGCCGCGGCCCCGTCCGAGGCCGGTCGGGTGCATCCGTCCGGGCTCGCGGAACCGGACGAGGAGCACCCGGCGAGGGTCAGAGCGGCGAGCGCCGAGACGGCCAGGACAGCGGGGATTCTACGCACGCGCTTCAGTCTATTCGGTCGGCTCCGGCGCGATCTGCGGCTGTGAGCGGGAGTCGTCTGCGGGGGGAGCGGATGCCGCGAGGCGAGCGCCGTCCGCGGCGCGCTGCGCCTCGCGGACGCGCTTGCGGAGGTTCTTGTCGGTGATGTCGCGGTCACCGACGGCCCCAGGCGTCCAGAGCTCGACGTCCTGGTCTCCGTAGCTGGACTTCGACGCGCGGCGCTTGACCTCCGGCAGCACCGACCCCGGCGCCAGGCGCCGGGCCGTGAGCAGGAATCCGGTATGCGCCACCATCCGGTGATCCGGCCGCACGGCGAGTCCCTCGACGTGCCAGCCGCGCACCATGGTCTCGCTGGCATCGGGCTCGGTGAACAGGCCTGTGCCGCGGATGTACTCCGCGACACGGGACAGCTGCGTGGCCGTCGCGATATAGCAGAGCACCACTCCCCCAGGCGTCAGGGCATCCGCGACCGCGTCGATGCACTCCCACGGCGCCAGCATGTCGAGCACGATGCGGTCGACGCTTCCGGCCGCCACGTGATCCGGCAGCTCCTCGACCAGGTCTCCCACCACCACCTCCCATGATGGGGGCGCTTCTCCCAGGAACGTCTCGACGTTCGCCCTCGCGACATCAGCGAACTCCTCGCGTCGCTCGAACGAGACGAGGCGCCCCTCGGGGCCGATGGCCCGCAGCAGCCACAGTGCCAGCGCGCCCGAGCCGACACCCGCCTCCACGACGGTGGCACCGGGGAACACATCGGCCTGCGCGAGGATCTGCGCGGCATCCTTCGGGTAGATGATCGCGGCCCCGCGCGGCATCGACATCACGAAGTCGCGCAGAAGAGGCCGCAGGGCGAGGTACTCGTGACCAGCGCTGTTGGGGACCACGGATCCGTCGGGAAGCCCGACGAGAGCCTCGTGCTTGAGGACGCCGTGATGGGTGTGCAGCTCGCCGCCCGGTCGCAGCGTCACGGTGTGCAGCCGGTTCTTGGGTCCGGTCAGCTGCACGCGATCGCCGAGCCGAAAGGGTCCGCTCGGCCGGGTGTCGACATCCGTCATCTCTTCGCTCCTGTGTGCGCGGCATGGAACTGCGCGATGTCGTCGACGGTGCGCCCGTCGAGGCTTGGCCAGAGGCCGGCGGCGCCGGCACCCTGCAGCGAGACCATGTGCGGCACGCCGAGGGTCACCGCGCCGGATGCGACGGCCGAGCGGATGCCGTTCGGGGAGTCCTCGATCGCCACGGTCTCGCTCGGGTCGACGCCGAGCGCGGCGCAGGCCTGCAGATAGGGGTCGGGGAAGGGCTTCGGACGCGTGGACTCATCGCCGGCGATGACCACGTCGAACGCCGGGAAGTCGATCAGCTCGATGATGCTCTGCGCCATGCGACGCACCGACATCGTGACGAGCGCGGTCGGGATGCCTGCCATCTTGAGGTCCTGGAGCAGCTCGCGCGCGCCGGGACGGAACGGAACCCCGTCCGCAGCCACCCGACGCAGCACGCTGTCGGTCAGGGTCTCGATGATGTCGTGCACGCCCATCCGCACGCCGGCGCTCTGGAAGATCCGCGCCGAGTCCTCGAGCCCCAGCCCGACGAGCTGGAGGCCCTGTTCGTGCGACCACGTGCCCCCGAAGCCCTCTACGAGGGGGTACTCCGCCGCCATCCAGTACGGCTCGGTGTCGACGAGCGTGCCGTCCATGTCCCACAGCACGGCGCGCGGAGGAAGGGGCGCTGTCACTTCATCAGGTTACCGGGCGGGATGCCGCCGCCCGCTCCGGAGACCGTGCGCCTATCCTGGAGGGAACCCGCGCGGCGGGCGCTGGAGGTGTGGTGGACGGACTGGGACGCAGGGTGATCGTGGCCGCGTTCGACGGCTGGAACGACGCCGGCGAGGCGGCCTCCTCAGCGGTGGCGCAGCTTCGCGACGAGGGCTCGTACGAGCCGGTGTTCTCCGTCGACCCGGAGCTCTACTTCGACTACCAGTACACGCGACCCACCGTCGCGATCGACGGGGAGGGCAACCGCGAGCTGCGCTGGCCCGAGGCGACGCTGCTGCGACCGGTCAAGCCGAGTCGCGGTGTTCAGCTCTGGCTGCTGACGGGCGTGGAGCCCGCTCGCGCGTGGCAGGCGTTCTCCACGGAGTTCGTCGACGTCGCCCTCCGCGAGGACATCACGGGCTTCGTCGCGCTCGGATCCATGATGTCCGACGTGCCGCACACCCGCCCGATCTCGATCTTCGCCGGCAGCGACAACGAACGGGTGCGGGATGAGCTCCGGCTCGAGCGCAGCACCTACGAAGGCCCGGTCGGCATTCTGAGCGTGCTGGCGCACTCGGCCGAGCAGGCCGGCATCCCCTCCGCCAGCCTCTGGGCGAGCGTGCCGCACTACGTCGCCGGGCACACCCCCTCTCCGAAGGCGACGCTCGCCCTGCTCGACCGCCTCGAGGACATCACGGGAGCCGAGGTGAGCCGGGGGGAACTGGCCACGCAGTCGGCCGCGTGGGAGGCATCGATCGACGCGGCAGCGGCTGACGACGAGGAGATGACCGAGTACATCCGCCAGCTGGAGCGCACCCGCGACACGTGGGACTCGCCGGAGGCCTCCGGGGATGCGATCGCCCAGGAGTTCGAGCGCTACCTCCGCCGCGGCGGCGACGGGCCGTCCAAGCCCGGTCGCGACGACCCGCGCCGTTGACCCCACGACAGGCTCAGGGACCGTCTGGCTGCGGGTATCAGTACGGCTGGAGCACCCCGGTGCTCAGCAGCACGATCAGCAGAACGCCCAGAGCCAGCCGGTAGATCACGAACGGCAGGAAGCTGCCGCGCTTGAGGTACTGCATCAGGAACGCGATCACGCCGAGGCCGACCGCGAAGGCGACGCCCGTCGCGACGGCGGTGTCGATCGGCCCGTACGGGCCGCCCTGCTCCTCGAAGCTCTGGATGAGCTCGTACAGGCCGCTGCCGAAGACGGCGGGCACCGCGAGCAGGAAGGCGTACTCCGCGGCGGCCGGACGCGTGTAGCCCAGCGCCAGTCCGAGCGTCGTGGTGGCCCCGGAGCGGGAGACGCCGGGGATGAGTGCCAACGCCTGCGCGAAGCCGAGGCCCAGGCCGTGCGGGTAGGTCAGGTCGGGAAGCTCGCGCGTTCGCTTGCCGTAGCGGTCGGCCGCGCCGAGCAGAAGGCCGAACACGATCATGACGACCGCGACGAGCCACAGGTTGCGGAAGGTACCGCGGATGACGTCCTGGAAGAGAAAGCCCAGCACGCCGATGGGGATCGTGCCGATGATGATCAGCCAGCCCATGCGGGCGTCCGGGTCGTTGCGGGGGATCTTGCCGCCCAGCGCCTGGAACCACGCCTTGATCACGCGGGTGATCGTTCCCCAGAAGTACACGAGCACCGCCGTCTCGGTGCCGAGCTGCGTGATGGCGGTGAACGTGGCGCCCGGATCCTGCGCGGACGGCAGGAACTCGCCGATGATGCGCAGGTGTGCGCTGGATGAGATGGGCAGAAACTCGGTGAGGCCCTGCACGAGGCCGAGGATGATCGCTTCGATCAACTGCATGGACGGCGCCTTTCGGTTGGACGCGACGGTGCGAGGGGTGATCTGGATGCCACGCTCGCGGCATCCGGGGGGTCAGTAGCTTCGCAGCAGGTCGGTCAGCACGCGCTGTCCGAAGACGAGCGCGTCGATGGGCACGCGTTCGTCCACACCATGGAACATACCCGTGAAATCGAGATCGGCCGGCAGGCGCAGGGGCGCGAAGCCGTAGCCGGTGATGCCCAGAGTGGAGAGCGCCTTGTTGTCGGTGCCCGCCCCGAGCAGGTATGGGATGACGGGGATGCCCGGGTCGTGGCGACCGAGCGAGGCGACCATCGCATCGACGAGCGATCCCTCGTAAGGCACCTCGAGGCCGATATCGCGGACGACGATCTCGATCTCGATGTCATCGCCCACGATCCGCTGGATGTCGGCGAGCGCCGCGTCTTCGGTGCCCGGGAGGGTGCGCACGTCGATGAGGGCCTCGGCGGTGTCGGGGATGACGTTGTGCTTGTAGCCGGCGGTCAGCACGGTGGGATTCGTCGTGGTGCGGAACGTCGAGCGGATGAACGCCTCTGCGGCGCCCGTGGTTTCCGCGAGGGCGTCCGGATCGTCGTCGTTCGACCCGCTGACATCCTTCAGGCCGGCCAGCAGCGCCTCGGTGGTGGTCGTCAGGCTCACCGGCCACTCGGTGCGGCCGAGCGCCGCGACGGCTTCGGCCAGTCGCGTGATCGCGTTGTCGGGATGCACGCGGCTGCCGTGACCCGCGCGTCCGCGGGCGCGGAGCCGGATCCAGACCAGGGCCTTCTCTCCGACCTGCAGGAGATAGGCCCGACGGTCGCCGACCGAGATGGAGTAGCCGCCGACCTCGCTGATCGCCTCCGTGGCTCCCTCGAACCACTCGGGACGCTGCCTCACGACCAGGGCCGAGCCTTCGACGCCGCCGTTCTCCTCGTCGGCGAAGAAGGCCAGGATGATGTCCCGCTCGGGTTGTTCGCCCGCGCGGAGGATGTCCGCCACGGCGGTGAGGATCATGGCATCCATGTTCTTCATGTCGACGGCGCCACGGCCCCAGAGCAGGCCGTCGCGCACGACGCCCTCGAAGGGATCCACGCTCCACGACTCGGCAGCCGCCGGAACCACATCCAGATGCCCGTGCAGGATGAGCGCGGGCTTGTCGGGATTGCGACCCGCCACGCGCGCCATCACGTTGGTACGCCGCGCGATCGGCTCGAAGTACTCCGGCTTCAGGCCGATGCTCTCGAGGTAGGCGCCGACGTACTCGGCCGCTTCCCGCTCGCCCTTCGCGTTGCCGCCGCCGTAGTTGCTGGTGTCGAACCGGATGAGGTCCGCAGCGATGCGCGCCACCTCGGGAAGGTCGGTGGATGCCGCTGCGCGCGTCTCGTCGGAGTGCGGTTCGGCGGGCATGCGCACCAGGCTACCTGCGTTCGGTCGCCCACCCGAAACGTGATAATGTCGTTCTTCGGTTGGGAACAGCCGAGACACCCTTGCGCGGGTGGCGGAATAGGTAGACGCGCTAGCTTGAGGTGCTAGTGCCCGAAAGGGCGTGGGGGTTCAAGTCCCCCCTCGCGCACATTCGTGAAGAAGGCCCCCGGTAGGGGGCCTTCTTCCGTCTCGCCCATTGAGGTGCGTGTCGCCCAGTGGGATCCTGGTGTCTCAATCGCGGTATCTCGACGCCCTGGGTCGTAGCGCCGTTTCGCCCACCCGACCGCCCGAACGTGGAACGTACCGCCCTATCCCGGGAGGCTCTCATGTTCATCGCCTCGCGACGCCGGCTCGGTGTCGCAGCACTCCTCGCGGCGGCGTTCAGCGTCGTCGCTCTGCCGTCGGCGGCGCTGGCCGCCGAACCGTATGACGCGCAATTCCCCGCCGGTCAAGCCTGCAGCTTCGAGCTCGGGCTGAACATCACGTCCGGTGGAAACATGGTCGAGCGGGAATTCACCGACCGCGAGGGCAACGTCGTGCGCACGCTCACGGCTGGGAAGGGATTCGGCCTGACCTTCACCAACGTCGACACCGGAGCTGCGCTCTCCTCCCGGAGCAACGGATTCGCCACCCGGACCGTTCTCAATCCCGACGGATCCTCCACCGTGACCAGCACCGGTCACACCCTGGTGATCCTCTTCCCCACCGATGTCCCGGCCGGGCCCAGCACGACGCTGTACGTGGGCCGCGTGACCTATACGTCGACAGCCACCAATGACTTCACGATCACCGGGTCATCGGGACGGACCATCGACGTCTGCCGTGAGCTGACCTAGACACGAGCAGGACCGGGGTCGCGGCATCCACACCACGTGGTGTCGCGGATCAGCCCATCGAGACGCCGAACAGCAGACCGAGGGCGTAGGTGATCGCCGCCGCGCCGTAGCCGATCATCAACTGGCGGAGCGCCCGTCGCAGTGGCGGGCCGCCCGAGAGCAGCCCGACCATCGCGCCGGTGGCGAGCAGCGCGATGCCGACAAGCACCAGCGCGACGACGACGGCGGCGACTCCGGACAGTCCGAAGATCCATGGAAGCACCGGGATGATCGCCCCGGAAGCGAAGAAGAGGAAGCTCGAGACGGCCGCGCCCCAGGCGCCGCCGACGACGTCGTACCCGTCCGGGCCGTCGTGGGCGGCAGCGGGCGACGCGCCCGCTCGGGCCGCTTCGACGACGAGACGGGCCCGTGCGAGGGCCTCGTCGCTGTCCATACCCCTCGTCCGGTAGACGAGAGCCAGTTCGTTGGCGTCGAGGTCGAGGTCGGGCAGCACGTCGTCGGCGTATCCGTTCGGCTCCGTCGCGGCGAGCAGCTCCCGCTGCGACCGCACCGACACGAACTCCCCCGCCCCCATGGAGAGGGCACCGGCAAGGAGACCCGCGATGCCGCTGAACAGGACGAACTGGGGCGCGACACCGGTCGCTCCGATGCCGAGCACGAGCGCGAGGTTGCTGACGAGGCCGTCGTTCGCGCCGAAGACCGCGGCCCGGAAGGTGCCGGACAGGCGCCGGCGCCCGCGCGCCGCGAGTCCGCGTACCACCTCGTGGTGGATCTTCTCGTCGGCGCGCATCGTGTCGGTGGCCGCGTCGTCCTTCTCGTACGGCGAGCGCCCCTCGGCCTGCTGTGCGAGAGCGAGCACGAAGATGGTGCCGAAGTGACGAGCCATCCAGGCGAGGGTCCTGGTGCCCAGGTCGGGCTGCGGGAGCCGGGCCGGCTCCCCGTCGAGGAGCGTGAGCCAGTGCCTCTCATGCCTGCCCTCGGCAGCCGCGAGCTCGAGGAGGATCTCGCGATCCTCGCCGGACTTGCGGGCGGCCAGTTCCCGGTAGAGGCGCGCCTCGGCGCGCTCGTTGACGAGATAGCGCGCCCACCGCCGGCGATCGGCTGCGGTGGGTGCTGCGGGCGCGCTCATAGGGGCCTCCGGAGACAGGCGGGCACGAGGGGGGACGTCTCCACGCTACCGACGCCTTCGCTTGCCGCCCGCCTCGAGACGGGGATTGTCAGTATTTCGGACCCCCGAAGCGGCAGGGGTGCAGCGGCCGGCGCACGACCGGCGCCGGGCGGCGGGCGTAGGGCGCCAGGCGTCCAGAGGCGGTTGGACGGGGCGGCAGGCCTACGAACGGACGCGCGCGCGCAGCACGTCGACCCGGGCCTGCAGCTGTGCGACCGTCGCCTGCGCGACCGCCGGCCCGCCGCACACGCGGCGGAGCTCGGCGTGCACGGCACCGTGCGGCTCGTTCGTCTGGCGTGCGTACAGACCGACGAGGCTGTTCAGGAGCTGCCGCTGCTCTTTCAGCGTGCGGTGCAAGGCAACGGGGAGAGTGGATGCCGCGGCATCCGGATTCTGCGCCTCCCGCTGCTCCCTCGAGTGCCGGTGGCGGGACTGCCGAGCTTGACGCTGCATCAGCAGGTCGTGCACGTGCTCGGGTTCGAGCAGGCCCGGAAGCCCGATGAACTCCAGTTCCTCCTCGGTGCCCGGTTCCGCGAGCTGACCGAACTCCTTGCCCTCGAACACGACCCGATCGAAGTGCGCGAGCGAGGAGATGGCCTGGTAGGTGAACTCCTCGGTCAGGGAGTCCGACGCCTTCTCCTCGCGATTCTCCGACTCGAGCAGGTCGTCGTCGAGCCCGTCGTCGTCCTTCTCGCCGCGATCGAGGGCGTGGTCGCGCTGTCGCTCCAGCTCGCCCGCGAGGGCCAGCAGCGTCGGCACGTTGGGCAGGAAGATGCTCGCGGCCTCACCTCGCCGCCGCGCACGCACGAACCGGCCGATGGCCTGGGCGAAGAAGAGCGGCGTGGAGGCGGAGGTCGCGTAGACGCCGACCGCGAGGCGCGGGACGTCGACCCCCTCCGACACCATGCGGACCGCCACCATCCAGCGCGAGGTCGAGGACCCGAACTTCTCGATGCGGGCGGAGGCCTCGGCCTCATCGGACAGCACGACGGTCGGACGCTCGCCCGTGATGCCGCGCAGCAGCTCGGCGTAGGCCCGCGCGCTGGTCTGGTCGGTGGCGATGACGAGGCCGCCGGCATCCGGCACATGCTCCCGGATCTGGGTGAGCCTCTGATCGGCCGAGCGAAGCACCGCCGGCATCCACTCCCCCGCCGGATCGAGTGCCGTGCGCCACGCCTGCGCGTTCACATCCTTCGTGTTGTCCTGGCCGAGGTGCGCCTCCAATTCATCGCCCGCTCGCGTGCGCCAGCGCATCTTGCCGGCGTACACGTGGAAGAGCACCGGGCGCACGACGCCGTCCGCCAGGGCCCGCGCATAGCCGTAGGAGTAGTCCGTGCGGGAGACCCGGATGCCGTGCTCGTCGGGGAGGTACTCCACGAACGGGATCGGCGCCGTGTCGCTGCGGAACGGGGTTCCGGAGAGGAGCAGGCGGCGCGTCGCCCGGGCATAGGCCACGCGGAGCGCGTCGCCCCAGCTGAGCGCGTCACCGCCGTGGTGCACCTCGTCGAGGATCACGAGCGTGCGCTGCTCGAGGATCAGCCGCTCGTGCACCGACGCCTTCGTCGCCACCTGCGCGTAGGTCACGGCCACGCCGTGGAAGTGCCGGGCAGGCGCGGAGTACCGGTTGCTGAACGCCGGATCGAGCCGGATGCCGACCCTGGCCGCGGCATCCGCCCACTGCGTCTTCAGGTGCTCGGTCGGTGCCACGACGACGATGCGGTCGATCACCCGGCGCCGGATGAGCTCGGTCGCCAGGCGCAGGGCGAACGTCGTCTTTCCGGCGCCCGGTGTGGCGGCGGCAAGGAAGTCCCGTGGCCCTGACCCCACGCCGTCAGGCCCGTCCATGCCGAAGTAGAGGTCGAGCGCCTCGGCCTGCCACGCCCGGAGCCGCTCCGCGGTGCCCCACGGGGCTCGCTGCGGGTAGGAAGGCGACAGGTGCTCGGCGGCGAAGGAGCCGAGATGCGGGGCGGCCTCGACATCCGTCATGCGCGCCCCCTTCCGTACCCGTGCGCCGCGCGACACACGAGGGTCCACCATAGACGAGGTGGCCGACAGAGGCATGTCGACGTCCCGCGCTAGTGTCGACGGCGGGGGTCACGAACGAGGAGCGACATGTCCAGCATTGAGGCGGATCACCCGCCCGCCAACCCGGCGCCGCACCCCTGGCGGCGCTTGGTTGCGATCGGCGACTCCTTCACGGAGGGGATCGGCGATCCGGAGCCGAGCCTTCCCGACGGGCATCGCGGATGGGCCGACCGCGTCGCCGAGGTGCTCGCCCTGCAGGTCGACGATTTCGCCTACGCGAACCTGGCGGTGCGGGGCAGGCTGATCGCTCAGATCGTGGCCGACCAGATCGAGCCGGCGCTCGCGCTGAAGCCCGATCTCGTCACGTTCTCCGCCGGCGGCAACGACGTGATCCGGCCCGGGAGTGACCCGGATGCGGTCGCGAACCAGTTCGAGGATGCCGTCGTGCGGCTGCGCCGCGACGGCGCCACCGTGGTCGTCTTCACGGGAATCGACACGTACTTCACGCCGGTGTTCCGCGGGATCCGGGGAAAGGTGGCGATCTACAACGAGAACATCCGCGCCGTCGCCGAGCGCTACGACTGCATCGTCGCGGACATGTGGGCGCTGAAGGAGGTCCAGGACATGCGCTTCTTCGACCCGGATCGCCTGCACCTCAATCCCCTGGGCCACCACGAGGTCGCGCGCATGGTGCTGCGGGCGCTCAACGTGCCGAACGACCTGCAGCCGATGCAGCCCGACCCCCTTCCCCTGACGAAGTGGCGGCAGGCCCGGGCGAGCGATCTCGTGTGGGCTCGCTCGCACCTGATGCCCTGGGTGCTGCGACGCCTGCGGCATGAGTCGTCGGGGGATCACGTCACGGCGAAACGGCCGGAGCCGCTGCCGATCATCACTCTGGCGCCGGGTGCGGATGCCGCGGCAGAGCCCGGCGAGAAGGCCTGACGCTTCGATCCGCGCGGATGTGCCCGGTGAGCCAGCAGACGAGCGCCAGGAGCCGACGTTCGGCTGGCGAGGCTTGACTCAGGACGGTCCACGTTCTCGCGTCACATGGATCGATCAGCATGGCGTTCGCCTTCCCGAACTCGTCGAGGCAAACCCGCCCATACGGGGTTGCATCTCGATGTGTAAGAGGGAGGAGGCGGCGGTTTTCGTACGTCGCTCAGGTCAGAGCGGCATATCGGGGACGCGCCTAGGCGTGCCCGGCGAGGTCGGGAGGTCCGTCGAGCGGCGTCGGCACGTATTCGAGCAGCTGCAGTCTGCCGTCGAACAGGCGGCTCTGTACAAGCTCGAGGCGCACATCCGGGTACCCGTCGAAGATCCGGTCCGTCCCCGTGGCGCCCGTGATCACCGGGAAGAGAACGACCCGGTAGCGGTCGACGAGACCGGCGCGGAGCAGATCGCGGCAGAGTGAGACGCTGCCGAGGGTGCGCATCGGCCGGTCGGCGGACTCCTTCATCGAACGCACCGCCTCCACGGCGTCTTCTGTCACGAGCTCTGTGTTCGCCCACGAGAGCGGCGCCTCGAGAGTCGATGAGAACACGACCTTCGTTGCGGCGGTCAGCTCCCCCATCCCCCCTTCCTCGCCCGTCTCGGCGAAGCCGGACATCAGCCGGTACGTGTTGGCCCCCATCAGGACGATGTCGTCCTTCTCGGGCGACGTGTCGAGCCAGCCGAGGTATTCCGGACCTTCCATGCCCCAGAAGCCGGGCCAGCCTTCCGCCGCCCCGTATCCGTCCAGCGAGATGATGAAGTCGACGGTGACCCTTTGCATGACGCTTTCCTTCCGCTGCGGCCCGCAGGAGCGCGAGACGCGGCCATGGTAACGCCGGTGCCGTTCTCGGCGCGAGGACTGCGGCTGCTCAGCGCCGGAGCGCCCACAGCGCGACGGCGCTCGCGGCCGCGACGTTGAGCGAGTCGACGCCGCCCGCCATCGGGATCGTGACGATCGAGTCCGCCGCTTCGAGGGCGCGCGAGGTGAGTCCGTCACCCTCGGCGCCGAACACCACCGCGACCCGCTCATGCGCGGCCGCCGCGAACTCGTCCAACGGCACCGCCCCGTCGGCGAGGGCGAGCGCCGCGATGTGAAGATCCGCGGCGTGCAGGATGTCGCGCGCCTGCCCCCAGTCCGGCAGACGCGTCCACGGAACCTGGAATACGGTGCCCATGCTGACCCGGACGCTGCGGCGGTAGAGCGGATCGGCGCACCGCGGGGTGACCAGCACCGCATCGGCGCCGAGACCGGCGGCGGCGCGGAAGATCGCGCCGACGTTCGTGTGGTCGACCATGTCCTCGAGCACGACGACGAGCCGAGCGTCTGCGACGATGTCCGCGACGGACGGCAGCGGAGGGCGATGCATCGCGGCAAGGGCTCCCCGATGCACGGCATACCCCGTCAGCGCCTCGGCGATCTCGGGCGCGACCACGAACACGGGAGTGTCGTCGGTCAGAAGCGGCTCGACATCCGCCAGCCACTTCGCCTGCACGAGCACAGATCGCGGCCGGTGCCCCGCCGCGAGCGCCCGCGCGATCACCTTCGCCGACTCCGCGATGTAGAGCCCGCCCTCCGGCTCCAGCACACGCCGGAGCGCGATGTCGGTCAGGTCGCGATAGTCGCGCAGCAGCGGATCCTGGGGGTCGCCGACCGGGATGACGCGCATCGACGCTCCCTTCCGCTCCGCTCGACTCCACTCTGTCGCATCGGGCACTCCCCCGCATCGGGCACTCCCCCGCACCGGGCCGCTACGCCTCAGATCCCGGATGGCCCGTAACATCCCGGAAAAGCCCGGCACGTAGACTCGCCCCACCGCGAGAGGAGGCGAATCGAGTGGCGACCGTTCCACAGCTCGACGCTGAAGCGACCGCCATGGTCGATCGCGCCATCGCCACGCTCGCCGGACGGCGCGTCGCCGTGCTGACCGGCGCGGGCATCTCGACGGACTCCGGCATCCCGGACTACCGCGGTCAGGGCGCCCCGGTGCGCACCCCCATGACGGCCCAGCAGTTCCTCGCCGACGAGGCGGCGCGGCGGCGGTACTGGGTCGGCAGCCACCTCGGGTGGAACGCCTTCTCTGCCGCCTCCCCCAACGCAGGGCACGAGGCCCTGGCGACGCTGGAGTCACGCCGCATCGCCACGGGCGTGATCACGCAGAACGTCGACGGGCTGCACCTGCGAGCCGGCAGCAGCCGTGTGGTGGAACTGCACGGCACCATGCGCCGGGTCTTCTGCACCCACTGCGGCCAGGTGTTCGACCGGCGCGACATCGCCGCGCGCGTCGAGGCCGACAACCCCTGGATCTCCGTGCCCGCGAACATCCGCCTGGCGCCCGACGGCGACGTGCTGCCCGAGAGCACGGACGGCTTCCTCGTTCCCGCGTGCACCGTCTGCGGCGGGATGCTGAAGCCGGATGTCGTGTTCTTCGGCGAGTTCATCCCGCTCGAGAAATTCCGTGAGGCCGAAGCGCTCGTGCGGAGCAGCGATGCCCTCCTCATCGCCGGATCGTCGCTGGTGGTCAACTCCGGCATCCGGCTCGTCGAGCGCGCCCGCCGCCGCAGGATCCCCGTGGTCATCGTGAACAGGGGCGAGACCCGCGCCGACGCCCGTGCGACCGTGAAGGTCGATGCTGGCACGAGCGAGGTGCTCCGGACCCTGGCCGAGGCTCTTCCCAGCTGAAGCCCCCTAGGCTCGGATGGTGACCCTGCTGACCCTCGTGCGCCACGGCCAGACCGACTGGAACCTGGCGCGGCGTATCCAGGGATCGACGGATGTCCCCCTCAACGACACGGGTCGGGAGCAGGCGCTGGTTGCCGCCGCCGCCATCCGCCACGACCTGGAGGCCGAAGGCGGCCCCGCCCCGGTGATCGTCGCGAGCGACCTGTCGAGGGCCCGCGAGACAGCGGAGATCATCGCCACCGAGCTCGGTCTCCCCGCCCCGCGGCTCTACCAGGAACTTCGCGAACGCGCGTACGGCGAGGCCGAGGGCGTGCTCGTCGAGGAGTTCGGGGAGCGCTTCGGCGGGTGGGACCGCGACAGCATCCCGGGCGCCGAGTCCCGCAGCGCCCTGCGCCGCAGAGCGGTACGAGCCGCTCGGCGCGTCGTCCGCGATGTGCGGCACGACACCGCCCCGAGTCCCGTCGCGGTGATCGCCGTGTCGCACGGGGCCCTGATCAGCGAGCTGATCCGCCACGCGAGCGGCGACAGCCTTCCCCTTCCGGGCGAACGACTGGGCAACGGCTCCCTGCACCGCTTCGTCGTGGAACGGCACAGCATCCGGCTGGTGTCGTACGCGGGCGCGGTCCTCTAGCCTCCGAGCGGCGTCACCGGATCCAGAAGTCCTCCGGGCGTGACCCCGCTCGGAATCCGAACCACTCGAGCATCGCCGTCGCCTCCGGGAAGCCGGCTGCGAGACCGTCGGCCCCGTGCGCATCGCTGCCGAAGGAGACGGCTCGCCCGCCCTCTTCCCTCCACCACTGCGGAAGCCACGGCCACAGGCGCCGGGTGTTCATCTCCAGCACGCGGCCGGAGTCCGCGAGCGCACGCATCGCAGCCCGGAAGCCATCCTCGAACCTGCGGGGGTCGAACGGACCCTCGGCCTCGACCGGCCAGTAGCGCACCGCGTAGTCGATGTGGGTGAGCACCACGAACGAATCCGATCCGGCGACCATCCGCGGGATCTCCTCGAGGTACGCCCGCATCACCTCCTCTGCCGGCCTGTAGCGGAACAGTGTGGTCGGCTCCGACCGATTCCCGTCCTCGAACGGGAGCACGTGAAGCGAACCGTTCACGCGGTCGATCACACCGCTCGACAGCAAGGAGGCGGCCTGTGCGTCTCTCAAGTGCGGCTGCCCGAATTCGACACCCGTGAGGATACGAAGACCCGGGTGGCGATGGCGGCAGCGATCGATCGCCTCCAGGTAGCCGTCGGCGTCGAACGGCGGCAGTCGCACATGGCCGGTCGCGTCGACGTACTTCTGCGCGTGCTCGCCGATGTCGCCGTCATCGACCCGCCAGGCGTCCTCGAAGTCGAGGTGCTCGGTGAACACCACGGCCGGCAGTCCGATCCGCACCGCCCGCTCGCACGTGCGGGCCATCGACCCCGCGGACGCCGGATCGGAGCCGCAATCCCAGGACCACTCGCTGTGGACGTGCGAATCGGCGGGCAGGACCGTCATCTCTTCGAGGGTAGTCCGCCGCCGACGATGCGGCGAGGGTGAGGCGATCACGCGCGGCCGGGTCACGGCCGCCATCGCCGAGAGGCGGGCCGTGGACGAGAGGCTCGAGCGGCGTGCCGCGGACTAGGAGCCCGCGCGCCGCAGCATCGCCCGCGCGTGCCGCAGCACGGGCTCGTCGACCATACTGCCGCCGTACGTGAAGACGCCTCGCTCGCCTCGCGCGGCGGCGAGGACGGACTGTGCCCACGTGAGGTCCTTCTCCGCCGGCCGGTAGGCGTCGCGGATCACGTCCACCTGAGAAGGATGGATGCACGCGGTGGCCGCGAAGCCGGATGCCGCGGCGTCGGCGGCCTCGATGGCGAGGCGCTTCGTGTCGGCGATATCGAGGTGCACGGCATCGATCACCGCCTTGCCACGCGCTCCCCCGGCGAGGAGCACCCGCGAGCGGGCATACCGCGCGATGTCGCGATAGCGGCCGTTCGGCTTGCGGCTCGAACTGCCGCCGAGTGAGGCGACCAGGTCCTCCGCGCCCCACATCAGCGCCGTGACCTGAGGGCTCGCAGCCAGCTTCTCCGCGGCCGCGACTCCTCGTGCCGTTTCACACAGCGCGATGAGCGAGAAGCGGGGGTCGATCGCCTTCAGCACCTTGACGCCCTCGGCCTTCGCCACCATCACGGTGCGATAGTCGGTCTGCGAGAGGGTCGACAGGTCCGACGCGAACTCCTCGGTACCCGGTGGGTTGATCCGCACGATCACGCGGTCTGGGTCGAGGTCGGACTCGATCACCGCACCGCGCGCCGCCGTCTTGGACGTCGCCGAGACCGCATCCTCCAGATCGAGGATGACGGCATCCGCTCGTTCGAGCGCCTTCGCGAAGCGCTCGGGCCGGTCTGCCGGGCAGAACAGCAGAGCCGGGCCCAGCGTGAACTCGGTCACGACGACCCCTCGACAGGCTCGGGGACCGGACCGTCGGCGTCGGGAACCAACCCCTCGACAGGCTCGGGGACCGGACCGTCGGCGTCGGGGACCGGACGGTCGACAGGCTCGGGGACCGGACGGTCGACAGGCTCGGGGACCGGTCGGTCGACAGGGGGGGCCGGACGGTCGGCATGGGCATCCGCGCACCACATCAGCGCCACGCGCGTCGCGGTGGCCACCACGGTGCCGTCCTGGTTGCGGCCGGTGTGCCGCATCGTGACGAGCCCCTGACCGGGGCGGGACGAAGAGAGGCGCTTCGACTCGATCGTCGTCTCGGTGTAGAGGGTGTCGCCGGCGAACAGCGGATGCGGGAAGGCGATGTCGGACAGGCCGAGCTGCGCCACGAGCGTGCTCTGTGTCAGCTGCGTGACGGATGCGCCCACCATCGTCGCGAGCGTCCACATGGAGTTCATCAGCCGCTGACCGAACGGCTGAGTCGCGGAGTACGCGGCGTCCAGGTGCAGTGCCTGCGTGTTCATGGTGAGCGCCGAGAACAGCACGTTGTCGGCCTCGGTGACGGTCCGCCCCGGCCGGTGCGCGTAGCGCGCGCCCTCCTCGAACTCCTCGAAGTACAGCCCGCGCTGCACGATCTCTCGCCCGGAGTCCGGCCCTTCGCTGTGCGCCACGCTCGCCACGCTACCCGTGCAGGCCGAGCGCGCGCGAGATGACGAGAAGCTGCACCTCGTTCGTGCCCTCGCCGATCTCGAGGATCTTCGAGTCGCGATAGTGCCGGGCGACGGGGTATTCGTTCATGAAGCCGTTGCCTCCGAAGATCTGAGTGGCGTCGCGGGCGTTGTCCATCGCCGCATCGCTCGAGGTGAGCTTCGCGATGGCCGCCTCCACCTTGAACGGCCGGCCCGCGTCGCGCAGCCGGGCGGCGTGGTGCCAGGCGAGCCGGGCATTGTGCACGCGGGCCTGCATGCGGGCGATCGTGAACTGGATGTGCTGGCGGCTTGAGAGCACCTCGCCGAAGACGGTGCGCTTCTTCGCGTAGTCGATGGCCGCTTCAAGGCATCCCTCTGCTGCGCCGGTGGCGAGCGCCGCGATCGCGATGCGCCCCTCGTCGAGGATGTGCAGGAAGTTCGCGAATCCGCGGCCCTCCTCTCCCAGCAGATTGCCGACGGGCACGCGAGCGTCCTGGAATGTCAGCGGATGCGTGTCCGACGCGTTCCAGCCGACCTTGTCGTACGCCGGCTCGACGGTGAAGCCCGGCGTGCCGTGGGGCACCATGATCGTGGAGATCCGCTTGCGGCCGTTCTCTTCGCCGGTCACGGCGGTCACGGTCACGAAGCGCGTGATGTCGGTGCCGGAGTTCGTGATGAACTGCTTGGACCCGTTGATCACCCACTCCTCGCCCTCTCGGCGCGCGGTCGTGCGGGTCGCGCCGGCATCCGAGCCCGCCTCCGGCTCGGTGAGCCCGAACGCGGCCAGCGAGCGGCCGGCGAGCAGGTCGGGCAGCAGGTCCGCCTTCTGCGCGTCCGTGCCGAAGCGGAAGACCGGCATGGCGCCGAGGCTGACCCCGGCCTCGAGCGTGATGGCCATCGACTGGTCGACCCGGCCGAGGGCTTCGATCGCGAGGCAGAGGGCGAAGTAGTCGCCTCCCTGGCCGCCGACGTCCTCGGGGAACGGGAGCCCGAACAGCCCCATCTCCCCCATCTGCGCCACGACGTCCAGAGGCAGCCTGTGGGTGCGGTCGGCCTCGTAGCTGCGGGGCGCCACCACCTCATCGGCGAAGTCGCGCACCATCGAGGCGAGCTCGCGCTCATCGTCGGTCAGCTGGTCATTGGTGTGCAGGGAGTCGTACATGGGGTGTCCTCTGGTTCTCAGTCGAGCGATGCTGCGGCGTCGGGTTCGACGCGGGCAAGGATCTGTTCTCGGCGCACCTGGTCGCCCAGAGCGACGAGGATGCGCGCGGTTCCCGGGTGCGGAGCGGTGACGTACTGCTCCATCTTCATCGCCTCGATCGTGACGACGCGGTCCCCGGCCTGGACCATCGCGCCGTCCGCGACGTGAACCGCCACGACGGTTCCCGGCATGGGGGCGAGGAGCTCGGGATGCGTGGCGGCGATGTCGCCGTCCGCCTCGGCCAGTCGGCGCTCGAGCGCCACACGACGCGTCAGGGCAGTGAGCCGGTGAGTGGCGCCATCGGCGTGCACCCACAGGGAGCCGTCGGCATCCATCGCGACCCGCGTGTCCGGTGGGCCGGAATAGCCGAGCATCCGGCGCTTGGCGCCGGTGCCCATGCTGACGGCCTCCCCATTCCGCGGTGTGGTCGCACTCAGGATCTCCCCCGTGTCGGTCGCGAAGGTCTGCGCAGCGGGCCGGGACGGCAGCCCGGGGCGCCAGCCGCTGCCCGCCCGCCACAGGGGGCTCGCGAGCCGGGCCGGACGAGGCACTACGCCGCCATCCAGAGACAACGCGCCGCGTGGCGTCTCGCCGCGCATCACGTTTCTCACGAACGATGCGGCGGCGCCGAGGGCGGCTTCGGCCGGCCCCGCGGCGACGAAGGGCGGCATCCGGCCTATCAACCCGGTGTCGAGGTCGCCGGCTCGCACCGCGGCATCCGCCAGCAGCGCTCGCAGGAAGCCGACGTTCGTGTCCACACCGAGCACCGCCGTCTGAGCGAGCGCGCCGTCGAGCGTTGCCAGCGCCCCCGCACGGTCCTCACCCCACGCGATCACCTTGGCGATCATGGGGTCGTAGTCGGGGCTCACGCGCGAGCCCGTCTCGATCGCCGAGTCCACGCGCACATGGGCACCGGTCGGCTCGATCCACTCCAGCACGTCGCCGGTCGCGGGAAGGAAGCCTCGTTCGGGGCTCTCCGCGTACACGCGGGCCTCGATCGCGTGACCCGTGAGCCGCACATCATCCTGCGTGAACCCGAGCGGCTCGCCCGCCGCGACACGCAGCTGCAGCTCGACGAGGTCGAACCCCGTGACGAGCTCTGTGACGGGGTGCTCGACCTGCAGGCGCGTGTTCATCTCGATGAAGAAGAACTCGTCGGGACGCGCGGCCGCGACCAGGAACTCGACCGTCCCGGCGCCTCGGTAGTCCACACTCGCGGCGGCCGCGCAGGCCGCCGCGCCCAGCCGCTCGCGTGTGGCGACGTCCACGATCGGCGACGGGGCCTCTTCGATGACCTTCTGGTGCCGGCGCTGCATCGTGCACTCCCGTTCGCCCAGGTGCAGCACGGTGCCGTTCGCGGCGGCGAGAACCTGCACCTCGATGTGCCGAGGGCGCTCGATGAGCCGTTCGAGCAGCAGCGTGTCATCGCCGAAGGCCGCGCTGGCGACGCGACGGGCGGTGGCGAGCGCCTCCGGCAGCGCGGATGCCTCGCGCACCACCTGCATCCCCTTGCCGCCGCCCCCGGCGGACGGCTTGATCAGCAGCGGGTAGCCGACAGCTGCCGCGGCATCCGCGATCTCGTCATCCGTGAGGCCGGTCGCGTCGATCCCGGGAACGACCGGCACGCCGCTCGCCGAGACGTGCGCCTTGGACCGGATCTTGTCGCCCATGACGTCGAGCGCCCGCTCCCCCGGGCCGATGAAGACAATGCCCGCGGTGGCGCAGGCGCGGGCGAAGGCGACGTTCTCCGACAGGAACCCGTACCCCGGGTGGATGGCCTGCGCCCCTGATTCCCGGGCCGCGGCGAGGATGGCATCGGCATCCAGGTAGGACAGCGCCGCCGCCGCGGGACCGATGCGGTAGGCGGCATCCGCCTCTCGCACATGCGGGGCGTCGGCATCCGCGTCGCTGTAGACGGCGACCGAGCGGATGCCGAGCCGCTTCAGGGTGCGGATCACCCGGCGGGCGATCTCGCCCCGATTGGCGACCAGGACGGTGTCGAACGCCGGCGTCGACGGTTGGTGAGCCTGTCGAACCACAGGGACCGGCGTCGACGGTTGGTGCCCTTCGACAAGCTCAGGGACCGGGACAGGCTCAGGGACCGGAGTGGGAATTGTGCTCTCCATGGTGCTCACATCCGGAAGACGCCGAAGCGTGGTTCGGGGAGCGGCGACCGGGAGACGACATCGAGCGCGAGCCCGAGCACGTCACGCGTGTCGGTCGGATCGAGAACGCCGTCGTCCCAGAGCCGCGCGGTGGCGTAGTAGGGGCTGCCCTGCGTCTCGTACTGCTCCCGGATCGGCTCCCGGAACGCAGCCTCGTCCTCGGCCGACCACTCCTCTCCGCGTGCCTCGAGCTGGTCGCGCTTGACGGTGGCGAGGACGGATGCCGCCTGCGGGCCGCCCATGACGGAGATGCGGCTCGCGGGCCAGGTCCAGAGGAACCGCGGCGAGTACGCCCGGCCGCACATCGAGTAGTTGCCGGCCCCGAAGGACCCGCCGATCACGACCGTCAGCTTGGGCACGCGCGTGGTCGCGACAGCCGTGACCATCTTCGCGCCGTCCTTCGCGATGCCGCCGGCCTCGGCATCCCGCCCCACCATGAAGCCCGAGATGTTCTGCAGGAAAAGCAGGGGGATCCCTCGTTGGTCGCACAGCTCGATGAAGTGCGCGCCCTTCTGCGCGGACTCCGAGAAGAGCACGCCGTTGTTCGCGAGGATCCCGACCGGATGACCGTGGATGCGGGCGAATCCCGTGACGAGCGTGTCGCCGTACAGCCGCTTGAACTCGTGCAGCTCGCTGCCGTCCACGAGCCGCGCGATGACCTCGCGCACGTCGTACGGCTGATTGACATCGACCGGCACCACGCCATAAAGCTCGTCGGGATCGACCACCGGGGGCACGGTCTCCGCGACGTCCCACGCGGGCGCGAGCGGCGGGGGCAGCGTCGCGACGATGTCGCGGACGATCTCGAGCGCGTGCTCGTCGTCCTCCGCAAGGTGATCCACGACCCCCGAGGTTCGGGCGTGCAGGTCTCCCCCGCCGAGCTCTTCCGGCGTCACGATCTCGCCGATGGCGGCCTTCACGAGGGGCGGCCCGCCGAGGAAGATCGTGCCCTGGTTGCGAACGATCACGGTCTCGTCGCTCATCGCGGGAACGTAGGCGCCCCCGGCCGTGCACGAACCCAGCACCGCGGCGATCTGCGGGATCCCCTGCGCCGACATCTGCGCCTGGTTGTAGAAGATGCGCCCGAAGTGGTCGCGGTCGGGAAACACCTCGTCCTGCTTGGGCAGGAATGCCCCGCCGGAGTCGACGAGGTAGATGCAGGGCAGCCGGCTCTCCAGCGCCACCTCCTGTGCGCGCAGGTGCTTCTTGACCGTGATCGGCAGGTATGTGCCGCCCTTCACCGTCGCGTCGTTGCACACCACCATCACGTGGCGGCCGTGCACCAGCCCGATTCCGGCGATCACGCCGGCGGCGGGCACCTCGTCGTCGTACAGTCCGTCGGCGGCCAGCGGCGCGAGTTCGACGAATGGGCTGCCCGGGTCGAGCAGCCGCTCGACGCGGTCGCGCGGCAGCAGTTTGCCGCGGGCGGTGTGGCGCGTGCGCGAGGACTCCGGCCCGCCGAGGGATGCCGCGGCCAGCCGCTCCCGCAGGTCGGCGGCGAGCCCCGCCTGCCCGTCGCGCGTGCGGGTGAAGGCATCGTCGTGCACCACCCCGCTGGACAGGGTCGTCATGCTGCTGCGGGTCGGCATCCGGTCTCCGTCGACGTCACGATCTCATCACACGGCTTGTCCGCCGCGCGTGTACCCGGTTAGTGTGCACTAACTGAAATCCAAGGTTAGCGAGGATTAACTGAGATGGCAAGCGTCCCCACCGAACGCGACCGGGCCAAGGCCGACCGGCAGTCCGCGCTGCTGCGCGAGGCGGCCCGCCTCTTCGCGGACCGGGGCTTCTCGGGCGTCAGCCTGGAGGAGCTCGGGGCGGCGGTCGGAATCAGCGGGCCGGCCGTCTACCGGCACTTCGCCGGCAAGCAGGCGCTCCTCGGCGCCATTCTCGTGCGTGTCAGCGAGGGGCTCCGAGACGGGGGTCGGGAGGTCGTCGAGGCCGGTGGCAGCGCACGCGAACGGCTCACGGGGCTGGTGCGCTTCCACGTCGACTTCGCCCTCAATCAATCCGATGTCATCCGGGTGCAGGATCGCGAGCTCGCGAACCTCGTCGAGGACGATCGCCGCGCGGTGCGGCGCCTGCAGCGCGAATACGTCGAGACCTGGGTGGGTGTGCTCGCGGAAGCGCACCCGGATGCGGCCGAACGCGAGCTGCGCGTACGGGCGCACGCCTGCTTCGGCCTGATCAACTCGACCCCGCACAGCGTGCGCGGACTCCGCGACGCCCCCGACGAGGAGACCGTCCGCGAACTCCTCGAGTCGATGGCCCTCGCCGCCATCTCGTAGTCCCCGTTCCACCCACCCTCGGGTCCCAGGGCGCCGGTACCCTGGAGGCGATGGCGCGGGAGCGGAACACCGAGGGCGAGGCGGATGCTGAGGCGTCCGCCCCCACCGCGTCTCCAGCCACCGCCTCGTCGCGGCGCGACTTCCTCAAGGTCGGCGGTCTCGCCGCCGCGGGCCTCCTCGTCGGCGGAGCGGCGGGCGCCGCGGCGGGAGCCGCCATCGGGCATGCCGCAGGGTACAAGGAGGGCGCGCTGGACTACGGGGCCCTCTCCCCCCGTGAAGAGCCGGGATTCGACCACGTGATCGTGCTGATGGGCGAGAACCGCTCATTCGACAACCTGCTCGGCTGGCTGTACACCCCCGACACGCTGCCCGGGGGCGAGACCTTCGACGGCCTGGCGTTCGGCGACTACTCGAACCTCGACCCCACGGGCCGACGGGTCCCGGCGCATCGATACGAAGGACCGACCGACGAGGTGATGGGCAGGCCCAACCCCGATCCGGGCGAGGAGTTCCCGCACGTCAACACCCAGCTCTTCGGCACGGTCGATCCGGCGGGAAACGCGCAGCTCTGGGTCGACGCCATGACGGCGCCGTACAACGCTCCGGCATCCGGCGCCTCTGCGACCATGGACGGCTTCGTTCAGGACTACTACATCAACATCGAGCGGTCGCGGAAGGGCAAAGTGCCGGACCCCGCCGAGGCCGATCACATCATGGGTGGCTTCGCCCCAGAGATGCTTCCGGTGCTCTCGACGCTCGCGAAGGAGTTCGCGGTCTTCGACGCCTGGTTCGCCGCCGTGCCGTCGCAGACGTACTGCAACCGTTCGTTCTTCCACGCATCCACCTCGCACGGCCATGTGACAAACAAGCACGGCGGCGGGTACACGAAATGGATCGACGCGGCCCCGGCAACCACGATCTTCGACCGCCTGCAGGAGGCCGGGCTGTCGTGGAAGGTCTACTACGACGAGCAGCAGCTGGTCTCCCTCACGGGCGTCATCCACGCCCCTGCGCTCGAGGACTACTGGCGCACCGAGCACTTCGGGTTCATGTCGGAGTTCTACGAGGATGCCGAAAGCGGCACCCTGCCGGCGTACGCGTTCATCGAGCCGCGGATGATCTACAACCACAACGACTTCCACCCGCCGTTCGGCGTCTTCCGCAGCAGTGAGGTCGACGGGTCGGAGGTGCTCGATTCGGCCGTGTCCGACGTCCGGGCGGGTGAGGCGCTCGTCGCGAACGTCTACAACGCCGTGCGGCGCAGCGCCACTCCTGAGGGTTCGAACGCGCTCAACACTCTCCTGCTGATCACCTTCGACGAGCACGGCGGCACGTACGACCACGTCGCTCCCCCGGCCGCGACGCCGCCGGAGGCCGATGCACCTGCGGGCGAGATGGGTTCGCCTTCGATCGGCTGGGTCCGCGCGTGCCCGCGATCGCCGTGTCTGCGTACACCCGGGCCGGGACGATCGTCCACGACGAGATGCACCACGGATCGGTGATCGCCACGCTCTGCCGGCGGCACGGGCTGAGTCCGCTGACGAGGCGAGACGCCGGAGCAAACGACCTGTTCTCGATCGTGAACCTGCAGACGCCGCGCGACCCCCGGCAATGGCCGGGCGTGCACCCGATGTATGTTCCGTCGAACCCGGAGGCGCAGGACGCGCCGGATCCCACCCAGCATCCGCACAAGGACAAGCCGCTGAGCCCTCCGGGAAAGGGACTCGTGGGCCTGCTGCTCGCGCGGTACGGGTCGGGTTCCGACCCCGAGCCCGAGACCTACGCCGATGCCTACAACGTGCTCAAGACGCATGGGCTCGGGCTGTTCTACCCGAAGCGCGTGTAGGCGCCTCGGGTAGAGCGATCAGCCCTGCGAGCGGCGGTTGGTACGGGGCCGTCCACCGACGGTGTCGCCGACGCGCATGCCGCCGCTGCGGGGAGCCTGACCGCCCGAGCGCTGGCCGCCGCCGCCGGTGCGCTGGCCGGACTGGCCGCTGCGCGTGCTCGGCTGACCCTCGCCACGTGCGGCCGGCTGACCCGAACGGTGCCCGCCCTGGCCGCGCTGTCCCTGGCGCTGTCCGCCCTGAGCGCCGTCGCGCGCCGCGCGCTTGCGCTGCGCGTTGGCACCCTGCGAACGCCCGCCGCCACCCTGCTGCTGGACCACCGGGCGCGGCTCGGGCTTCACGTACGCCGCGGTCTCGCCGACAAGCGTCGTCACGGCGTGGGAGTCGTGCACCACCGGCGTAGGCTTCACGGCGATGGCGGCCTTCTTGAGGAGCGACACGGTGTCGCCGCGCTGCGAGGGCAGCATGACCGTCACGACGTCACCCGCGCTGCCGGCGCGAGCCGTGCGGCCCGAGCGGTGCAGGTACGCCTTGTGCTCCATGGGCGGGTCGACGTGCACCACGAGCGCGACGTCGTCGACGTGCACACCGCGGGCCGCGACATCCGTCGCCACGAGCACCCGGACCGAACCGTCGCCGAACGCGGCGAGGTTGCGGTCACGCTGCGGCTGCGACAGGTTGCCGTGCAGGTCGACGGCCGGGATTCCCGACTCGGTGAGCTGCTTGGCGAGCTTCTTTGCCTGGTGCTTCGTGCGAGTGAAGAGGATGCGACGGCTGCGACCGGACGCGAGCGTGTTGATCAGATTGCGCTTCGTGTCGTTGTCGGCAGTCTCGAACACGTGGTGGGTCATCGCCGCGACGTGCGAGGTGGCCTCGTCGACGGAGTGCAGCACCTCGTTCTGAAGGAAGCGGCGGACAAGCTTGTCCACGCCGTTGTCGAGCGTGGCGGAGAAGAGCAGCCGCTGGCCACCCTGGGGCGTCTTGTCGAGGATGCGGGTGACGACCGGGAGGAAGCCGAGGTCGGCCATGTGGTCGGCCTCGTCGAGCACGGTGATCTCCACGGCGTCGAGGGTGATGAACCGCTGGTTCATCAGGTCTTCGAGGCGACCGGGGCAGGCCACGACGATGTCGACGCCGGCGTTGAGTGCGTCGACCTGGCGCTTCTGGTTGATGCCGCCGTAGATGGTGGTGGTCTTGAGGCCGTAGGCGGCTGCGAGCGGCTTGATGACCTCGTCGATCTGGGTGGCGAGCTCACGGGTCGGCGCGAGCACAAGGGCGAGCGGGCGGCCGGCGCGGCGGCTGCCGCCGGCGAGCTTGCCGCCGAGGCGGGCGACGAGGGGCAGCGCGAACGCGAGCGTCTTTCCCGAGCCGGTCTTGCCGCGTCCGAGCACGTCGCGTCCGCCGAGCGTGTCGGGCAGGGTGTCGACCTGGATGGGGAACGGCTCGCTCTTGCCCTGCTCCGTGAGGACGCGCACGAGCGGGGCGGGTACGCCGAGAGCGGCGAAGGTGGGGATTTCGGTGGTCATGTGGTGGTGCCTTTCGGGCAGTGTCCACCCGCACGCGCCGGAAGGCGCTGTCATGCTGCGTTCGGGCGCGGCATCGCGGTGGGGATGAGGCGAAGGCGTCGGTCGACGCATCCGTTCGCCGTGAGAATTATGCAGGAATCCGCTCGCTGAGCGAGGGCCTCATGGTGCGTTCTGACGACGCAAGGGAGCAGATGAGCTCCGCAGGTATCCCCAGTCTACCGCAACGGACGCGCACACCCTGGCAGGGACCCGTATCCGGATGCCGCGGCCTCCCCAGCTCCAGCCCAGCTCGGCTGATTCAAGACCACAGCGGCGTGTGGACGATCTGGGTGGGGAGATACAGCCAAAGTGAAACCAGTGCGAGAACGGAGACTGCACACATGGTCGCGCCTGTGCACCCGAGATTGATCGCGGCCCGGCGCCGGGGGGCGTCAGCAGAGCTCGATCGGCCCTCGATCCAACAGATCAGCCCAAGCGCCATTCCCACGAACGCGGTAAGCAGCCCGAAGGCGCAAGGAACCCCCACTATGACGTTCGGCCCGAGAAGGGCCAACGGGGTGAACGCGACGACGACTGCGGCGACGACTGCAACGAGGAAGGACGTCGGCGCGAGCACGATCGACCTCACTCCGTACGCGGTCGACACCGCGGTGGGGCGCTCGGGTTCAGGGGGCACGGTCGCAGTCTGGCGTGGGCCTGGCGGGCTAGGGGTCACGCGAACATCTGGCGCAGCACGTCGAGATCGCCGACGGCGAGCGCCTGCGCGATGACGTCGGCGTGGGCGGGGTTGGGGAACAGGCGAGACAGGTCGTCGGCGAAGATCGCGCGCATGGCCTCGAGGTCGTCCGCGTGGGCCGCGGCGCTCATCGCCTCAACCGCGAGCTGGTACGGGATCTGCTGGTACCCGGCGGGCGCGTCGTCGGGGCTGAAGTACGGAATCCACGGGATGGAGCTGTCAGGGTGGAGGAGCAGCACCTCGCCGGGCTGGATCGTCCGCGTGTGGTTGAGGTCGGCGATAGCCAGCGCGTTCGCGATGCAGAACCGGTCACCGATCGCTAAGAGCGCGTCACCGGGAGCGACGGTGTAGGTCACGATCCGGCCCTCGTCGTCCAGGCTTGTGATGCCCGCGGCGAGGTCTCGTGCGCCGCGGTCCACCAGGTCCACACTCAGGCTTGCGCTCATCCCTCCGGCGTTCAGCCAGGCCGGGTTCTCGCATCCGGCAGGAACGCCTTTGGGGATGGCGGTGCCGTTTCCGACGTACACGTAGCCGTCGCCGAGCTCATCGATCATCTTCTTGCCGATCGGGTCGTCCTCCGCGGACGCCAGCTCCCCGCTCGGCTCCTGGGTCGGCTCCTCGGTGGGCTGGAAGATCGGCCAGGACGACAGCTGAGCGTATGCGCCAGACACGGTCGGCACAGCGACGGCGACGAGGCCACCGACGACGAGAACGGCAACGCCCGTGGTGATCCTGGCGGCGAGGTGCATGTGAACGAACCTACTGGGTCAGGCGAACCGGCCGAGGTGAACCGCGGCCAGTGCGATCGCCGCGATCGACTCGCCATCGCTCATGCCGCCGCGGCCGATCAGCGACACGAGCTCCGAGAACGGCATCCGTTCCACTGCGTCGATGCCCTCCTCCCGCTGCGCCTCGGAGAGCAGACCTCCGGCATCGGAGCGAAGTCCGCGCGCAAGGAAGACGTGCTCAGGCGCGCTGGCGACGCCGTTCAGGGCGTTCATGCGGCCGACCTCGAGCCAGTCCTCTGCGATCAGTCCGGTCTCTTCACGCAGCTCGCGCTGCGCCGCGGCGAGCGGATCCTCTCCGTCGGTTCCGCCGGCGGGGACCTCGAGTGACGGTCCGCCGGTCGCGTATCGCTCCAGCCGGACCAGACACACCCGATCGGACTCGTCCACCGCGACGACGAAGACCGCCGGATGCCGCATCTCCACCACGCCGTAGATGCCCGGCCCCCCAGGGCCGATCACGTCGTCCTCCCGTACGCGGATCCAGCGGTTCTCGTAGACGGTCCGCGACGCGAGAGTCTGCCATGCCATGCGCCCCACGATAGGCCGCGAATGCGCGCTCGCGCGGAGGCCAGGTGCCCATCGTCGGGTGGGACTCCGTCGGGCACTCACCGTCGACCCGGTCCGCGCCTCTACGGCGGCTCTTGCACTTCGGAACAGCGGGGCCTCCCGCGGCCGGTCGCTCTGTGGTCTAGTGGAATATGGGCCAGCCGCAGCGCCAGGGGATCTTTCCCACTTTCTTCCTCTCCGGTTTCGAGTGCTCGACGTTCCTGTGGCAGGACGGGCGTCGCCGTGACCTGGTGGCCGAGACGCAACACCGCGCGCACGCACTGGAGGACTACCGGGTGCTGCGGAACCTCGGCATCGCGGTCGCCCGCGAGGGCATCCCGTGGCCGCTGGTCGACAAGGGTGGCGGCCGCTACGACTTCTCCCCCATCGAGCCCGTGCTCGATGCGATGCGGCAGACCGGCGTGCGGCCGATCTGGGATCTCTTCCACTACGGCTACCCGGGCGACAGCGACCCGTTCGACGATGCCTTCGCCGCCCGGTTCGCGGACTACTGCCGTGCCTGCGCCCGGCACGTGTCCGAACAGCTCGACGGCCCGAGTTGGTTCACCCCCGTCAACGAGATCACGTTCTTCTCGTTCGCCGGGGGCGAGTGGGGCTGGGCGGCGCCGTACGGCAAGGACCGGCAGACGCGCGAGCGCTTCCGGCTCGCGCTCTGCACAGCGTCGATCGCCGGCGTGAAGGCCCTGCGCGAGGTGCTGCCGCAGTCGCGGATGGTCCACGTCGACCCCCTGATCCAGGTGGTGGCCCCGCCGGACCGCCCGGACCAGCAGGAGGCCGCGGAGCACGAGACCTTCGTCGACGCCTTCCTGGCGTGGGACATCCTGTACGGCAGGGAGCACCCGGAACTCGGCGGCGCGCCCGAGATCCTGGACATCGTCGGGGCCAACAACTATTCGTTCGGGCAGATGGAATACCGCGAGAGCGGGCCCCACCAGGCCCTGCCTCCCGGCAGTCCGGGCATCCAGCCGCTGTCCACCCTGTTGCAGCGCATCTGGGACCGCTACCGGCGGCCGATGATCATCGGAGAGACCAGCGGCCTGGGCGAAGGGCGTCCCGACTGGCTGCGGGACGTGATGAACGAGTCGATGGCGGCCGTCAACCTGGGCATGGACCTGCACGGCGTCTGCCTGTTCCCCGGTGTGGACATGCCCGACTGGCACACGGGCGAGTGGCTGCACAACGGCATCTGTGATCTGGTGCCCTCTGGACAGGAGTTGTCGCGCGTGCCGCACGAGCCGTACATCTCAGAACTGCGGCGCTGGCAGAAGGAGCTGAACCGGGTGACCGAGCTGGACGAGGACCCGTTCAGCGATCCGGTGGACCTGCAGGACGTGGTCGACGCCGCCCAGCGCCTGCGGCCCGCGCCCGACGAAGACTGGTCGTAGGGCGTGCGTGGCCGGACGGGCCGAAGAAATGCGCTCGGGTCGACATCGACCCGAGCGCATACTTTGCAAGGCGTCATCGGTGCGACTGATCCCCACCCGCCCCAGCCGGTGCGCCCCGATTGCGATAGTCAGACTACGCCCGCGCATGCCGAGCGTCTAGACCTCAACGTCTGATCGTCGGCGATCGTCTCGCTGCAAGATCGTTCAGGTCAGCCCAGCAGCATCGCCCGGCCGGGTTCGCGCAGGATGTCGCCGACATCCACCAGGAACCGCGCGCCCTGCTCGCCATCCACCAGACGATGGTCGAACGAGAGGCTCAGCGTCATGACGTCGCGCAGCGCGATCTCACCGCGGTACTCCCACGGCTGACGCCGCACCGCGCCGAGTGCCAGGATGCCCGCTTCGCCGGGGTTGATGATGGGCGTCCCCGCCTCGACTCCGAAGACGCCGACGTTGGTGATCGAGAAGGTGCCGCCCGTCATGTCGCCCGGCGTGGTCTTGCCCGCCCGAGCCGTCGTAGCGAGGGCGCCGATCGCATCGGAGAGCTCGACGAGGTTCATCGCGTCGGCGTCCTTGATGTGCGGCACGACCAGGCCGCGCTCGGTGGCCGCGGCGATGCCCAGGTTCACGTAGTGGTGCTGCACGATCTCGCCGGCGGCTTCGTCCCACTTCGCGTTCAGGCTCGACGTGCGCGACAGGGCGAGGCACACCGCCTTCGCCGCGACGGCGAGAACGCCGATGCGGTGCTCGGCGAGCGACTTGTCCGCGCGGAGCGAGGCGATCAGCTCCATCGTCGGCGTCACATCGACCGTGTGGAAGGTGGTGACGTGCGGGGCGGTGAAGGCGCTGCGCACCATCGCCTCCGCCGTGAACTTGCGCACGCCGCGAATGGGCACGCGCGTCGTGCGGGTGGCATCGTCGCGGCCGGGCGCCGGAGCGGCCGACGTGGGACGCGCAGCCGCGGGCCCGGTCACGGGCGCGGCTACCCGAGACGCGTAGGCCTCGACGTCTGCGCGGGTGATGAGGCCGGACTCCCCCGACCCTTCGACGAGCGCCAGGTCGACGCCGAGGTCCTTCGCGAGCTTGCGCACCGGAGGGGTGGAGCGCGGGCGCTCGATCGGCACCTCGTGAGCGAGCTCCGTCTCGCGAAGCACGTCGTGCGGCGCGGCCTCGAGGACGGCGGTGTCGACGGCGGGAGAGTCGGTACGGGCGCCGCGTGCGCGACGAGCGGGTCGACCGGATGCCGCGGGAGCGGCGCCGTAGCCGACGAGGTTCGGTGGCAGCTTCTCCGCCTCGGCGGTCTCATCGGGCGCCGCCGCGTGCGCGGAGGAGCCACCCAGCTCGAACGAGATGAGCGGGGCGCCGACCGCGACGACGTCGCCGGCTTGGGCGTGGAGTGTCGTGACGACGCCGGCGTGCGGTGAGGGCAGCTCGACGACGGCCTTGGCCGTCTCGACCTCGGCGATCGTCTGGTTGAGCGTCACCGTGTCGCCGACGCTCACGAGCCAGGACACCAGCTCCGCCTCGGGAAGGCCTTCGCCCAGGTCGGGCAGCGTGAACTCCTGGATCACAGCTGAACCCCCGAGAGGCTGTTGGGGCGGTCGAGCGCGCGGTCGACGCCGTCGAGGATGCGGTCGAGGTCCGGGATGTGGAACTGCTCGATCTTGGCCGGGGGGTACGGGATGTCGTGGCCCGTCACGCGCACGGGTGCCGATTCGAGGTAGTTGAAGCAGCGCTCGGTGATGCTCGCGATGAGCTCGGCTCCGACGCCGCCCTCCCGCGCCGCCTCGTGGGTGACGACGACCCGACCGGTCTTGCGGACCGATGCATCGATCGTCGTGTAGTCCACCGGAGACACGGATCGCAGGTCGATCACCTCGATCGATGTGCCCTCGTCCTCGGCCGCGGCCGCGGCATCCATCGCCGTCTTGACCTGGGCGCCATACGTGATCAGCGTGACATCCGTGCCCTCGCGCACGACGCGCGCGACGTGCATGGGCGGCGCATCGGCCAGGCTCGCGCCGAGGTCGACTTCGCCCTTGGTGTGGTACAGCCGCTTCGGCTCGAAGTAGACCACGGGGTCATTCGAGGCGATCGCCTGCCGGAGCATGAGGTGGGCGTCCTGCGGATTGGACACGGCGACGACCCGCAGACCCGAGGTGTGCACGAAGTACGCCTCCGGCGACTCGGAGTGGTGCTCGGCGGCGCCCACCCCTCCCGCCCACGGGATGCGGATCGTGATCGGCATCGTGACGTTGCCGCGGGTGCGGTAGTGCAGCTTCGCGACCTGGCAGACGATCTGATCGAACGCGGGGTACACGAACCCGTCGAACTGGATCTCGACGACCGGCCGGTAGCCGCGGTACGCGAGCCCCACCGCGGTGCCCATGATGCCCGACTCGGCGAGCGGGGTGTCGATGACGCGGCGCTTGCCGAACTCGTCCATGAGCCCATCGGTGACGCGGAAGACACCCCCCAGCTTGCCGACGTCCTCTCCCATCACGACGACTTTGGGGTCGTCCTTCATGGCCTGACGGAGCCCCTCGTTGATGGCCTTCACCATCGTCAGCTGCGTCATCGTCCCGCTCCCTCGCTCGAAGCGCCCGGCTCCGGTGCGAAGCCGTCGAGGTAGGCGGCGAACTCGGCGCGCTGGCGGTCCAGCCCTGAGTGCGGTTCGGCGTAGACGTGGTCGAGCACGCCGATCGGAGGCCGGGAGGTGAGTGCCAGCGTCTGGGCCCGCAGCTCGGCGCCCACCCGGTCCGATTCTTCGGCCACCGATGCGGCGAACGCCTCGTCGAAGCCGCCGATGCCGCGAAGGTAGGCCTCCAGGCGCGCGATCGGGTCGCGGCGACGCCAGAGCTCCACCTCGTCCTTGTCGCGGTAGCGCGACGGGTCATCCGCGGTCGTATGCGGGCCCATCCGGTAGGTGACGGCCTCGATATAGGCGGGACCGTTGCCCTTGCGCGCGTTCTCGAGCGCCCACCGCATCGCCGCCACGCAGGCGAGCACATCGTTGCCGTCGACGCGCATGCTCGGGATGCCGAAGCCCGGTGCCCGGCCGGCGATCGGGAACTTCGCCTGAACCGTCACCGGCTCGGAGATGGCCCACTGGTTGTTCTGGCAGACGAAGACGACCGGCGCGCGGAACGACGACGCGAAGATCATCGCCTCGTTGACATCGCCCTGGCTGGTGGCTCCGTCGCCGAAGTACGTGACAGCGACCTGATCGGTCTCGTCGTTCTGGATGCCCATGGCGTATCCGACGGCGTGCAGGGTCTGCGCTCCGATGATGATCTGCGGCGTCGCGACGTTGATGTCGTACGGGTTGAAGGAGGAGTGCTCCTCACCGCGCCACGCCCGCACGAAGTCGACGAGCTCCGCGCCCCGCACGTAGTTGACGCCGATCTCGCGGTAGCTCGGGAAGATGAAGTCGTCGGAGCGCACCGCATGGGCGGTGCCGACCTGGGCGGCCTCCTGGCCCTGGCACGGCGCCCAGAGCGCGAGCTGGCCCTGACGCTGCAGCGCCATGCCTTCGGCGTCGATGCGGCGCACCACGACCATGTCGCGGTAGAGGCCCTCCATCTCAGCCACGTCCATGCCGGCGAGGAATCGGTCGAGGTCCGCGTTCGGAAGCCTCTCACCGTTCTGATCGAGAACCCTGGAGACGTCGTCGACGTCGATCGAGGGTTCTGCTGCGGGTGTTCGGGTCTGCGCCATCGCTGTACCTCCAGAATCGCGGTCCGCCCTCGTGAGGCCGACCGGACCGATCGCCGGCAGCTTCGCCGACCATTCGAGATTACGTCGGCGAGGCACCTAGCTCAAGCATGTGCATGAGACTTGAGCATGTTGCCAAGTGGGGCACCCCGATGACGTGCTATTGTTTCGCACTATGGCCTCCCTCGACCACGTCGACCTCGAGCTTCTCGCCGCGCTCGCCGATGATCCCCGCGCCACCGTCGTCGCGCTCGCCGATCGACTGGGGCTCTCGCGCAACACGGTGCAGGCCCGGATGGCCAGGCTGGAGCGCGCCGGGGTCTTCCTCTCCTTCGAACGGGCCATCTCCTCGAGTGCGCTGGGCTTTCCCCTCGAGGCCTTCATCAACGTCGAGGTGCGCCAGGTGGAGCTGCCGCGCATCACCCAGGAGCTCACTCAGATCCCCGAGGTCGTACAGGCCCACGGGCTGAGCGGTCAGGTGGATCTGCTCGCGCGGGTCGCCTGCAGAGACGCGCGGCACCTGTTCGACATCGACGCGCGCATCCTGGGCATCGAAGGCGTGGAGCGCACCGAGACCTCCCTCGTGATGGGCGAAGTGATCCCCTACCGCCTGGCCCCGCTCATGGAGCTGGCACGGCGGGAGCCGTAGCCGCGGCCGCGGAGCGATCCGCCTCAGCCGCCGCGGAGCGATCCGCCTCAGCCGTCGCGGAGCGATCCGCCTCAGCCGCCGCGGAGCGGCGTGGGACAGCGGCGACCGCCTCGGCATCCATCCTGACCAGGATGACGCCACCGAGGATGAGCGCTCCGCCCAACAGCTGCACCACAGATGGCGCCTCCCCCAGCAGCAGCCACGCGAATCCCAGCGCGAACAGCACCTCCGAGAGGCCGACGAACGAGGCGACTCGCGAGCCCACACGGGGCACCGCCATCACGCCCAGCGCGTAGCCCACCGTCGTCGCGACGCCCGCGACCCACAGCAGCGGGACGAACCACGGCAGCTCCATGCCCGCGAGCGGAACCGAGACAGCGGGAGCCGCGAAGGGCAGGATGCCGCTGACCAGGAGCAGGCCCATGAACGCCGTGCCCACCAGCAGTCCTCCCCCGGCGAGGGCGAGCGGGGGCAGGTCATCGCCTGCCCGCTCCGAGATCAGGAAGTAGGCCGCGACGCAGACGGCCGCGGCCAGGGCGAGCAGCGTTCCGATGAGATCGAATTTCGCCCCGGCGATGTCGACGACCAGCACCAGGCCCGTGACGGCGACGATGGTGCCCGCGATGACGAGGCGGGAGGGGGCACGCCGGGTGCGCACCCAGGCATAGCCGACGAGCAGCACGGGTGCCAGGTACTGGATCAGCAGCGCGATGGCCACCGGCATCCGCTGCATCGCCCCGAAGAAGAAGATCTGGCAGCCGGCCACCGCGGTGAGTCCGAAGCCCACGATCAGCAGGCCGTGGCGACGCAGAAACCCCGGCTGCCGCGTGATCGCGAGGAGGAGGGGCGCGGAGAGGATGAGCCCCGAGACTCCCATGCGCACCAGCAGGGCGGCGCCGACCGACCATCCCGCCTCCAGCAGCGGCTTGATCAGAGGCCCGCTCGAGGAGAACGCGAGGGCGGAGGCCACGGCCATGAGGAGACCTGTGGTGCGCACACGTGATGAGACGGCCGCCATGGGAGCGGGAGCGATGGATGCGGTCGAAGCAGTCATGCGGGATCCGTCTGTCAGGAGTCAATGAGCGTTACACTCGTGACGATACGGTACTTGCTTGTCAGGAGTCAAGATGGTTTTCATTGATGACACGCGCCTTGCGCTCGAGGCGGCGGCGGCGCTCGCAAACACGCACCCCGATACGGACAGGGACGGCGCGGACCGCCTCAGCGATCTGGCCGATCTCGACGCCTTCCTTCGCGACCGTCCCTACACGGGCGACATCCGGCGGGACGCAGAGGAGCTCGCGGAGATGCGCGAGATCCGGCCACGGCTGCTCGCGCTGTGGGCGACGGACCGCGACGGCGCGGTTCCGCTTGTCAATGCCATGCTGCGCGACGGCCGAGCGCTGCCGCAGCT
This sequence comes from Micromonospora sp. DT81.3, assembly GCF_049847225.1. Lineage (NCBI taxonomy): Bacteria > Bacillati > Actinomycetota > Actinomycetes > Micromonosporales > Micromonosporaceae > Micromonospora > Micromonospora sp. DT81.3. Next base: position 37,806 of record NZ_JBNCNY010000004.1, on the reverse strand, counting down.
CGTGATCCACGACCAGTACGACTGGCACGTCCATGCCACCGGTGACGACGCGCCCCTGGCGACGAGGATCCTCGTGGAGACGGCCATGGCGTTCGTCGACGTCATCCGCGCCGACGAATACGACCGCGTCCGCGTCTGCGAGGCCGACGACTGCGCCGGGGTCTACGTCGACTATTCCCGCAACGGGTCGAAGCGCTACTGCGACTCCGGCAACTGCGGCAACCGGATGAACGTCAACGCGTACCGCCGTCGGCGGGGGCTGCAAGAAACCCCGTGATCGCGGCGGCCGCCTCGAGCGGCTTCTCGTAGTGGATGAGGTGGCCGACGTCGGCGATCTCGACGAGCTGCGCGTCGGGGAAGATGCGCGCCAGCCGGCGCTCGGCCTCGATCGGCGTGATGTCGTCGCGGTCGGCGGCCACCAGGAGAGTCGGCACGGCGATGCCCGGGGCGTACTCGCTGACATCGTGCGAGACGCTCGTGACGAATGCGTCGCGCAGCACGTCCCGGTCGGCGAACCGCGAGAAGTAGGTGTCGTGCTGCTCGTGGATGAAGCGCCGCAGGCGCTTGTCGTCGGTCTTCGCCATCGACACGCTCATCACGCGCACGATCACCCCGTTGCGCAGAAGAGCCGTGCCGAGCTTCCGGGGCAGGCGCGCGCCCGCCCAGTAGTAGAAGATGGCGAGTCTCGTCTGAACGCCCCTCGGCCCTGTGAGCGCTGGAGCGCCGATCGGATTCACGAGGATGAGGCGCGGCGTCACCAGACCCGCGGCGACCGCCGCCGAGGCGACGATCGACCCGAATGAATGGCCGAGGATCACAGCGCCGGGCGCGACCCCTTCGACGAAAGCCCGCAGCCAGTCGGAGTACGCGTCGATGTCGTGCGTGCGGCCGGGGAGGGGCGGCGTCTCGCCGAAACCGGGAAGATCCGGCGAGATGATGCGGATGCCGGGAAGAGCCGCGACGACGGGCTCGAGTCCGTGGTGCTCGCCCCGGAAGCCGTGCACCGCGACGACGGTGTTCACGGCATCCGCTGGACCGTACACCCAGTAGGCAGTCGTGCCCCCCGCAGCCTCGAGTTCGCGGCGTGTCGGCGCCAGCGTGTCGAGGGGCACGACGGGGTGGGGCACCATCGGGCCTGACGCAGTGGTGTGGGGAGCGGGCACCCGCCCGAGTCTACGGACCGGATGCCCGGTGCGCCTGCGGGCGGAGCCCGGTGCGCCTGCGGGCGGAGCCCGGTGCGCCTGCGGGCGGAGCCCGGTGTGCCTGGAGGCCAAGCCCGGTGTGCCTGGAGGGCGATGTCCGAGCCGGCCCATACCTTGGGCGCATGAGCACCTGGCACGCCGTTCCACTGGCCCTCTTCGAGACGCCCGCCTGGAGCCACGTCGTCGGCGTGTTCGACCTCGAGACCACCGGGATCGATGTCGAGGCGGATCGCATCGTCACCGCGCACGTCGGCCTGCTCGATGCCTCTGGCACCGTTCTGCGCGCCCGCGACTGGATCGCCGACCCCGGCATCGAGATCCCGGCCGGCGCCACGGCTGTGCACGGCATCACGACCGCGAGGGCTCGCGCGGAGGGGCGACCGGCGCCGGAGGTGATCCGCGAGATCATCGCCGCGCTGCGTGCGCTGTTCGCCAACGGCATCCCGGTCGTCGCCTACAACGCGCCGTACGACTTCTCGCTGCTCAAGTACGAGGCGCTCCGCCATGGCATCGAGCCGATCGCGTCCCCGTCTCCGGTGATCGACCCGCTGGTCGTCGACAAGACGTTCGATCGGTATCGCAAGGGCAAACGCACCCTCGACGTGGTGGCCGCGCACTACGCGGTGCTGCTCGATGGCGCGCACGAGGCATCGGCCGACGCGATCGCCGCCGGCCGCGTCGCCCAGGCGATCGCGCAGCGCTTCGCCGACGTGCTGCCGCCGACCGTCGACGAGCTGCACACGAGGCAGATCGCATGGGCGCGGGCTCAGGCCATGAGCCTCACGGAGTACTTCATCAGCATCGGCCGGCTGGACCCGGACGACGAGCTCGACGGCAGCTGGCCGATCCGGTAGCCGGACACGCGAAAGGCCCCGCCGAGGCGGGGCCTTTCGTGGTGGCTTACTTGCTCGAGCCGCCGAAGTTCTTGAAGCGCTGGTTGAACTTCTCGACGCGACCGGCGGAGTCCATGATGCGCTGCTTGCCCGTGTAGAAGGGGTGCGACGCCGACGAGATCTCGACATCGATGACCGGGTACTCGACACCGTCGATCTCGATCTTCTTGTCGCTCGTCACCGTGGAGCGGGTGAGGAACGTCTCGCCCGAGCCGAGGTCGCGGAAGACGATCGGCCGGTACTCGGGGTGAATCTCAGTCTGCATGGGAAGTCCTTGCGGGATGTGCGGCCCTTGAGGAGTTCAGGGACCCGTGGAAAGTCTGCGGTGCCGTGTGCACCAAGGATCGATCTTATCAGATGAAGCGCGGTGCTCAGGATGCTGCGCGGGCCGCGTAGCGTCCCTCGTCGTGGGTGAGCACGATGGGCACTCCGAAGGTCTCGGTGAGCGACTCCGCCGTCAGCGTCTCGGCGAGCGGCCCGGCCGCCACGACGCCGCCGTCCTTCATGAGCAGCACATGCGTGAAGCCCACCGGGATCTCTTCGACGTGGTGCGTCACCATGATCATCGCGGGCGTGGTCGGCGCCTGCGCGTAACCGCCGAGAAGCAGGAGCAGCTCTTCGCGAGCGCCGAGGTCGAGACTGGCGGTCGGCTCGTCCAGCAGCAGCAGTTCGGGGTCGGTCATGATCGCCCGCGCGATCTGCACCCGCTTCTGCTCGCCGTCGCTCAGCGTGCCGAAGGTGCGATCCGCGAGGCCCTCGAGATGCCATTCGGCGAGCACGCGCAGGGCGCGCCGCTCATCGATGTCGTCGTATTCCTCGTTCCAGCGACCGAGCACCGAGAACGCCGCAGTGAGCACGACGTTCAGCACCGTCTCTTCACCCGGGATGCGCTTGGCCATCGCGGACGACGCGAACCCGATGCGGGGCCGCAGCTCGAACACGTCGGTGCGACCCAGGCGCTCCTCGAGGATCGTGACCTCTCCCGAGGTCGGATGCAGCAGCGTGTCCGCGAGCTGCAGGATGGTCGTCTTACCGGCGCCGTTCGGTCCCAGGATGACCCATCGCTGGTCGTCGTCGACCGACCACGTGAGCCGATCGACGATGTTGCGGCCGTCCCGACGGACAGCGACGTCGGAGAACTCCAGCACGTGCGGCATGCCGCCAAGCCTATCGGCTCGTCGTTGCCGCTCCCGTGCCCGCCGCGGCGCGTGCGGCACTCGCGACCTCGGAGTAGAGCGCCTCTGTGGTGGCGGCGATCTGCCCCCAGCTGAAGTCGTTCGTCGCGCGCTCCCGCCCGGCCCGGCCGTACTCAGCAGCACGCGCCGGATCGCTGACCACCTCGGTCAGCACGCGGGCCAGGTCGTTCACATACCGGTCGGGGTCGACGGGCGTGCCGGTGCCGTCCTGCACCTGCTCGATCGGAACGAGCCGGCCGGTCACGCCGTCGACGACCACCTCGGGGATGCCCCCGGTCGCCGTGCCGACGACTGCCGCGCCGCACGCCATCGCCTCGAGGTTCACGATCCCGAGCGGTTCATACACCGACGGGCATACGAACGTCGTCGCCGACGAGAGGATCGCGCAGAGTTCGTGCCGGGGCAGCAGGCGGTCGATCCAGACGACGCCCGAGCGCGTCTCCTGCAGCTTTCGCACCCCCGCCTCCACCTCGGCCATGATCTGCGGAGTGTCGGGGGCGCCGGCGCAGAGCACGAGCTGCACGTCGGGGGGCAGCTGCTCCGCCGCGCGCAGTAGGTACGGGAGGCCCTTCTGACGGGTGATGCGACCGACGAAGACGATGGACGGCTTGGAGGGGTCGATGCCCTCGGCCTCGAGCACGGCGGCGTCCTCGACCGGACCCCAGGCATCCACGTCGATGCCGTTGTAGATCACGCGCACCTTGGCAGGATCGAGCGAAGGGTAGCTGCGCAGGATGTCGGCACGCATGCCCTCGCTCACGGCCACCACCGCGGCCGCCGACTCGTAGGCCGTCTTCTCGACCCAGCTCGAAACGGCGTATCCGCCGCCGAGCTGCTCGGCCTTCCACGGCCTCAGCGGCTCGAGACTGTGAGCGGTGACGATGTGCGGGATGCCGTGCAGCATCGAGGACAGGTGACCGGCGAAGTTCGCGTACCAGGTGTGGCTGTGCACGACGTCGGCGCCGGCGACATCCGAGACGATCTCGAGGTCGGTTCCCATCGTCTGGATCGCGCCGTTCGCGCCGGCCAGTTCGGTCGGCACGCCGTACGCGGTCGTGCCCTCCTCGTCGCGCGGCGCGCCGAAGCAGCGCACCTGCACATCGAGCGGCCCGTCGGATGAATCGACCGCCCTGAGCGCCTTCACGAGTTCGGCCGCATGCACCCCCGCTCCGCCGTAGATCTCGGGCGGATACTCCTTGGTGATGATGTCGACGCGCATGCCAGAACGCTAGTACAGCGCGGCGGGGCGCTCTAGGGTGGTGCCATGCCTACAGCGCCGAAGGTCTTTGGAATCGTCCTCGCCGGTGGGGAGGGGAAGCGCCTCATGCCCCTCACCGTCGACCGTGCGAAGCCCGCCGTGCCCTTCGGGGGGCAATACCGGCTGATCGATTTCGCGATATCCAATCTGATCAACTCCGGCCTCAGACAGCTCGTCGTGCTGACGCAGTACAAGTCGCACAGCCTCGACCGGCATGTATCGCAGACGTGGCGGATGTCTGCATTGCTGGACTCGTATGTGACGTCCGTGCCCGCCCAGCAGCGACTCGGCAAGCGGTGGTTCAGCGGATCGGCCGACGCCATCCTGCAGAGCCTGAATCTGATCCGCGACGAGAAGCCGGACATCGTCGTCGTCGTGGGCGCGGACCACGTCTACCGGATGGATTTCCGCCAGATGCTCGACGCGCACATCGCGTCGGGCGCACGAGCCACGGTCGCCGGCATCCGGCAGCCGATCGAGCTCGCCAACCAGTTCGGGGTCATCGACGTGCAGCCCGATGACGCCACGCGCATCCGGGAGTTCCTCGAGAAGCCGAGCGAGATCGAGGGGCTGCAGGACTCCCCCGGCGAGATCCTGGCGTCGATGGGCAATTACATCTTCGATGCCGACGCCCTCATCGAGGCGGTCGAGCACGACGGCGAGCTGCCCACCTCGAACCACGACATGGGCGGCGACATCATCCCGTACTTCGTGTCGCGGGGCGAGGCGGGGGTCTACGACATGAAGGCGAACGACGTGCCCGGCTCGACGGAGCGCGACCGCGACTACTGGCGCGATGTGGGAACGATCGACTCGTTCTTCGACGCGCACATGGACCTGATCTCGACGCTGCCCGTGTTCAACCTCTACAACATGGAGTGGCCGATCCACTCCCAGACGGTGAACTCGCCCCCGGCCAAGTTCGTACGGGACTCGATGGGGCGCATCACGAACACGATCGATTCCATCGTCTCGCTCGGATCGGTGCTCTCGGGCACGCATCTCGAGCGCAGCGTGGTGGGTCCGTGGACGCTGGCAGGCGGCGGATCGACCGTGACGGATGCCGTCGTCTTCGACGGGGTCCTCATCGGCAAAGGAGCCCGCATCCATCGGGCTATCCTCGACAAGAACGTCGTGCTCGATGACGGTGCCACCGTGGGCGTGGACCGCGACAGAGACCTGGAGCGCGGCTTCACCGTGACGGACTCGGGCATCACGGTGGTGGCAAAGGGCATTCACATCACGGCATGAACCGGATGCCGCGGTGCATCCGGTACCTCCGCGGGACGCGCTGCCGTTTGCTTTTCGCGCCGCGATGTGACGCAGCGCGCGACGAGCACTGCTGCGCGAGCGCGATGGGTCGGCATCGACGGCGATGACGGCCGTCCCGCTACGCTCTTGTGTCGTGCCCTCCCGACCCCTGCTCGTCGTGCTCGACGCCGACTCAACGCTCATCCGCAACGAGGTCATCGAGCTGATCGCAGACGAGGCCGGACGGGGACCCGAGGTCACCGCCGCCACCGAGGCCGCCATGCGGGGGGAGGTGGACTTCGCGGAGAGCCTGCGCACCCGAGTCGCCGCTCTCACGGGTGTGCCGGTGTCGGCGTTCGCCCACGTGATCTCGCGGATCGAGCCGACACCCGGTGTGCGGGAGCTGATCGCCGCCGTGCACGAGCGGGGCGGGACCGTGGGTGTGGTCTCGGGAGGCTTCCACGAGATCCTCGACGTGATCTGCCCCGATCTCGGAGTGGACATCTGGCGCGCCAACCGGCTCGGCGTGAAGGACGAGGCGCTCTCGGGGCTGGTCGATGGTCATATCGTCGATGGGTCGGCCAAGGCGTCCGCGCTGGTCGAGTGGGCCGCAATGCACGGCGTCCCACCCGGCGCCACGATTGCGATCGGGGACGGTGCGAACGACCTGCTGATGCTCGGCGTGGCGGGACTCGGCCTCGCCTTCAACGCCAAGCCGGCGGTCCGGGCGGCCGCGGACCTCGTCGTGGGTCCTCTCGACCTCCGTGAGGTCATCCCGCTGCTGCCTCCACGGTGAGAGGCGGGAGCAGCGGGGTCGTGGTCAGGGTTGTGATCGTGGCCGGTGTCGGAGGCGGGGCGTAGCGTCTCGGCATGGATGTTCTTCTGATTCCGGGCCTCTGGCTCGATGCGTCGTCGTGGGACGACGTGATTCCCGTTCTGCGTTCCGCTGGTCACACACCGCACCCGCTCAGCATGCCCGGCGTGGGCTCACCCGGTGACGAGTCCCGCGAGGTCGGGATGGGGGACTGGATTGACGCGGCGGTCGCCCGACTGGACGCGCTCACCGGACCCGTCGCGGTCGTGGGGCACAGCGGCGGCGGCAACGTCGCCTACGGTGCCGTCGACGCGCGCCCCGACAAGGTAGCGAGGGTGATCCTCGTCGACACCTTTCCGCAGGGCGACGGCGGCATCATCTGGGATGAGTTCCCCGAGGTCGACGGGGTCATCCCCTTCCCGGGCTGGGACGCCTTCGAGCAGAACGAGATCCAGGACCTCGACGACGATGCGCGCGCTCGGATCGAGCAAGTGGTCAAGACGGTCCCCCGCAAAGTGCCCGCCGACCCGCTCGTGCTCACGGACGTCCGCCGGCGTGAGGTTCCCATGACCATGATCACGTGCAGCGTCCCGTCCGGCGTGGTGCGGGAGTACATGGCTCAGGGTCCGCCATGGATTGCGGAGCTCGCCGCGATCGAAGATCTCGACCTGGTCGACCTGCCGGCGGGCCACTGGCCGCAATTCAGCCGTCCGACCGAACTCGGCGAGGCGATCGTCCGTTCGTTGACCGACTGACAGCGTGCATCGGCCCGCCCCCGGTTCGCACCGCGAACTCAGTCGACCGGATGCTCAGTGGCCCATGCCGAGGCCGCCGTCGACCGGGATCACGGCGCCTGAGATGTACGCCGAGGCATCCGATGCGAGCCACGTCACGACACCCGCAACCTCGTCGGCGGTCGCGAAGCGGCCGGCCGGGATGTTCCGCTTGTACTCCGCCTGCGTGTCTTCGGGCAGTGCGGCCGTCATGTCGGTCTCGATGAACCCCGGCGCGACGACGTTTGCGGTGATGCCGCGCCCCCCGAGCTCGCGGGTGAGCGATCGCGCGAAGCCGACGAGCCCGCTCTTCGACGCCGCGTAGTTCACCTGACCGGCCGAGCCGTAGAGACCCACGACGCTGGAGATGAGGATCACCCGGCCGAACCGAGCGCGCAGCATGCCCTTGGACGCGCGCTTGACGACGCGGAAAGCCCCACCCAGGTTGGTCGACACCACGCTGTCGAAGTCTTGCTCGCTCATCCGCATGAGCAGCGTGTCCTTGGTGATTCCGGCGTTCGCGACGACGATCTCGACGGGACCGAGCTGCGCCTCCACCTCGGTGAACGCCGCATCCACGGCAGCGGCATCCGTCACGTCCGCTCGCACGGTGAGCGTGCCCTCGGGTCCCTCACCGCTCCGCGCGGTCACGGCGACGCGGTAGCCTTCCGCGACGAAGCGCTCGGCGATGGCGCGGCCGATTCCTCGGTTTCCTCCGGTGACGAGAACGACGCGATCGCTGGTCATATGGGGTACTCCGATGCTCTGGGGAGGGATGAGGGCGGCGCCGGAGCGCTCGCGGCCGAGTCCGCACCAGCCTAGCGTCGCCTCACATTGACACCCCCGGTCCCCGCTGGAACGCTGTATGGAACAGCAACGAAAGGCACACCATGAGCGACAACACCACACCCGGCTCGAATCCCCCGCAGCCCCCCTCCGACCACCCGGGCGCTGCACCACAGCCCCCGGCCTACTCGCCTCCCGCCTACGGGCAGGCCCCGGCCTACGGCCAGGCACCGGCATACGGGCAGGCTCCGGCCTACGGTGCGTACGGCCAGGGCGCGCCGCCGAAGACGAACACGCTCGCCGTCGTGTCCCTGATCAGCGGGATCGCCGGCTTCGTCATCCTGCCCTTCATCGCGTCGATCGTCGCGGTCGTGACCGGGCACATGGCACTCGGTCAGATCAAGAAGACCGGCGAGCAGGGCCGCGGAATGGCCCTTGCCGGAACCATCATCGGATGGGTCGGCATCGCCCTGGCGGTGCTGGGCGTCATCATCCTGTTCGCGATGCTTCCACTGCTGATCGACATCGCCAACAACCCGCAGAACTACCGCGCTTAATCGCTCGCTGTCAGTCGTCTCGACGACGAGATACTCTCATGGTGCACCCGGCCTGCGTCGCTTCGCGCGGCGTACGCTGGATGTACCGTGAAATCCACCGCGAAGGCCCAATCCACGACGTCGGTGCCGCGTGCCCCGCACGAGGAGGCCGGAGCGCGCTTCACGAAGTACCTCGTCACGATGGGCATCCGCATCGCCTGCTTCATCCTGATGGTGGCGATCACGCCGTACGGCTGGTACACGTGGGTCTTCGGCATCGGGGCGATGGTGCTGCCCTACGTCGCCGTGGTGCTCGCGAACGTCGGCCAGGACACGCACATCTCCCGTGCCGAGAGCCCGTTCATCGCGATCGAAGCGCCTCTCCCCCCGATCGAGCCACCGAGCGCGGCGCCGCCGGTCATCCGCATCGCCGAGGCGCCGCCGGCACCGACGGAACCCCGACAGGCCTGATCGTGGCCGCACCACCGGAGCAGCCCGTCTGCTCTCGCGCGGGCTGCCGCGCCCCCGCGACGCAGAGCGTGGTGTGGCGGAACCCCCGGATCCACACGGCCGACCGCCGCAAGGTCTGGCTGGCGTGCGACGAGCACGCACCGTACCTGAGGGACTACCTCGCGGCTCGGTCGTTCCCCGTTTCGGTCTCGCCGTTCGTGGCGCCCCTTGATGGGGCTCCGCCCCAAACCCCCGGCTCGCTGACGCGCGCCCCTGATGGGGCTCCGCCCCAAACCCCCGGCTCGCTGACGCGCGCCCCTGATGGGGCCGACCCGACGGTGGTCGCGCCGTGAGCCTGCGGGAGGCCGAGGTGGCGCAGGCGCCGCGCCGGAGCGACACACGGCGCTCGGCTGCGCTTCGCTGGAGCGGGTACGTCGCGCTCGCCCTCGCGTTCGCGGTCGGCTGCTGGTTCCTCTCGCAGTGGCAGTTCGCGCGCAATGAGCAGCGCGCGGCTCAGTTGGACCTCGTGGCCGAGAACTACGACGCGGATCCCGTGCCGATCGGCGAGGTCCTGACCGGGCTGGTGGACTTCGACTCGGGCGACGAATGGCTGCCCGTGCTGCTCACGGGCGAGTACGTGGTCGAGGACCAGCTTCTCGCGCGCAACCGACCGCGCGGCGGCACCAGCGCCTTCGAGGTGCTGACGCCCCTGCGGCTCGATGACGGTCGGATCTTCATCGTCGACCGCGGGTGGGTGCCGCCGGGTGAGGGCACGGTGCCCGATGTGATCCCGGCACCTCCGACCGGCGAGGTGACCGTCATCGCGCGACTGCGCCCCGGCGAGGCGCTTCCCAGCCGTTCGGCGCCGGAGGGTCAGGTTCCCACGATCCACCTTCCGAGCATCGCCGAGGTCAGCGGGGCGAGCACCATCACCTCCGCCTATGGCCTGATGATCTCGGAGGACCCGGCCCCTGTCACCCGACCCAACGCGCTCGACGCGCCGACCGAGGACCCCGGACCGCACCTGTCGTATGCGATCCAGTGGATTCTGTTCGCTCTCATGGGCTTCATCTTCATCGGCTACATCATCCGCACCGAGATCAAGGTGCGCCGTGAAGACGCCGAGGATGCGGCTGCGGAAGCCGAACTTCCGCAGGACGCGCCGAAGCCCCCGCGTCGGCAGCGCACCCCGACCAGGCGTCGCGACCGCGACATGTCGGAAGAGGACGCGATCCTCGACTCAGCGGGCCGCTGACCCTTCGACATCAGGCGAGGGCGATGAGGTCCTGGTACTCGCGATTCCAGAGGTCCTCGACCCCGTCGGGCAGGATGAGCACGCGCTCGGGGTTGAGCGCCGACACGGCGCCCTCGTCGTGCGAGACCAGCACGACGGCGCCCTCGTAGTGCGCGAGCGCACCGAGGATCTCCTCGCGTGAGGCCGGGTCGAGGTTGTTCGTCGGCTCGTCGAGCAGCAGCATGTTGGCGGATGACACCACGAGCGTCGCGAGCGACAGGCGCGTCTTCTCGCCGCCCGAGAGCACGCCCGCGGGCTTGAGCACGTCATCCCCGGTGAACAGGAAGGAGCCGAGCACCTTGCGCGCCTCGGTGGCGCTGATGTCCGGCGCGGCAGACATCATGTTCTCGAGCACCGAGCGCGAGACATCCAGGTTCTCGTGCTCCTGGGCGTAGTAGCCGATCTTCAGCCCGTGTCCCGGCTCGAGCTGCCCGGTGTCGGGCTTGTCGACGCCGGCGAGAATGCGCAGCAGCGTCGTCTTGCCGGCGCCGTTCAGGCCGAGCACGACGACCTTGGAGCCGCGGTCTATGGCGAGGTCGACATCCGTGAAGATCTCCAGCGAGCCGTAGGACTTCGACAGCCCCGACGCCATGAGCGGCGTCTTGCCGCACGCCGCGGGCTTCGGGAACCGGAGCTTCGCCACGCGCTCCACCTGGCGCACCTCGTCGAGGCCGGAGAGCATCTTCTCGGCACGGGCGACCATCTGGTGCGCCGCCGCGGCCTTCGACGCTTTCGCTCCGAACCGGGCGGCCTGCATCTGCAGCTGAGTCGCCTTCTTCTCGACGTTGACGCGCTCCTTCTTGCGACGCTCCTCGTCGGCCACCCGCTGGCGCAGGTAGTTCTTCCAGTTCATGTTGTAGACGTCGATGACCTGGCGGTTCGCGTCGAGGTAGAAGACGCGGTTGACCGTCTCGCCGACGAGCTCCACGTCGTGGCTGATCACGATCAGCCCGCCCTTGTAGTTCTTCAGGAACTCGCGCAGCCACACGACGCTGTCGGCGTCGAGGTGGTTGGTGGGCTCGTCGAGGATCATCGAGTCCGCGTCGGAGAACAGGATGCGCGCCAGCTCGATTCGTCGGCGCTGACCGCCGGAGAGGGTGCGCAGCGGCTGGTCGAGGATGCGGTCGGGAAGCGAGAGATTGTGGGCGATGGATGCCGCTTCGGCCTCGGCCGTGTAGCCGCCGAGCCCCTCGAACCGCTCGGTCAGGCTGCTGTAGCGCTTCATCGCTTTGGCGGCGACATCCGGGTTCTCATCGCCCATCGCCATCGACGCCTCGTGCATGCCGAGCGCGATCGTGCCGAGGCCGCGCGCGTCGAGGATACGGGTGCGCGCGAGCATGTCGGGGTCACCGGTGCGGGGGTCCTGCGGAAGGTAGCCCAGCTCACCGTGTCGCTCCACGCGGCCGTCGGCCGGGAGCAGGTCGCCGGCGAGCACCTTGGTGAGCGTGGTCTTGCCGGCGCCGTTGCGCCCGACGAGGCCGACCTTGTCGCCCGGCGAGACGCGGAACGACACGTCGGACATGAGCACGCGGGCGCCGACGCGGATCTCGAGGTCGTGAACGGCAAGCACAGCGAAACGTCCGTTCGTTCAGGGAGGAAGGTGAGGGGCGGCCGATCGGCCGACCTCCAAGTATAAGCGGCGATGGCTGGAAGCGGAGTGCGTCCTCGACGCCCGGGGCGCTGGAGATCCCTTACAGACGGCGCGCCGATCATTGGTGGACTCCATCCAAGATGTGCGGACAGCCGCCCTCTAGGCTGAGTCCCATGTCAGCCATCGCCGTCGCCCCCTCGCCCCGTCGCGTCCTCGCCGATGTGATCGCCCGTCCCTCGTCACGGGCGCGGGCTTTCGCCCTCGACACGGCGCTCGTCCTCACGGGTGTCGCCCTGGTCGCGGTGCTCGCCAAGGTCTCGTTCTTCATCGGCCCGGTGCCCATCACCGGCCAGACGCTCGGCGTGATCCTCGTCGGCGCCGCGCTCGGCGCCAAGCGAGGCGCCGCCAGCCTCACGACGTACATGCTGCTCGGCCTCGCGGGGCTCCCCATCTTCGCCGGTCCGGTCGCCGGCCCCGCCTACGTGCTGTCGCCCTCGTTCGGGTTCATCGTCGGCTTCATCCCCGCGGCCTTCGTCGCGGGCTGGTTCGCCGAGCGTGCGTGGGACCGCAAGCCCGTGCTCGCCTTCGTCGGCTTCGTCGCGGCCAGCGTCATCCCGTTCCTCGTCGGCGTTCCGTACATGGCATTCATCCTCAGCAGCGTGATGGGTGTCGACATCACCTTCGCGTCGGTGATGGAGGCGGGCGTGCTGCCGTTCATCGCCGGTGGCGTCATCAAGGCCGCCATCGCCGCCCTCGCCATCCCGCTCGCGTGGCGCGGTGTTCGCGCCCTCGATGCCCGCAAGTGAGTGCCGCGGCATCCTGAACGCACGAAAGCCCCGGCGGGATGGCCGGGGCTTTCGCCATGTTCGAGCTGATCAGCCCTGAGCCGCCGCCGTGGCGGCCGCGAGCTGCTCGACCACCTGGGGCAGGATCCACGGGAGGGTCAGCGCCGTCGGCGAGATGGCGGCGACGTTCTCCTCTCCGACGATGGCACCCACGGCACCGGATGCCACGCCGGGGATGAGCTTCGTCCGGTCGGACGTGAGGAAGGTCTGCAGCTCGTCCTCGCTGTCCACCTGGGTGAAGATCACCTCGGCGTCGATCTGGTCGAGGTTCTCGCTGCTGACCGTGGTGTAGAACGTGGCTTCTCCGGTGTCGAGTGCGGTGACCGCTTCGGCGGTGACGAAGCCGAGGTCCTCGAGGATCTCCACGCGCGGGTCGGCCGGCAGATAGAGGTAGAACGTGTCGACGTCGTCGGCCGCGTACGCGATCGTGGTGCCGTCGAACTCCGGGTTCTCCGCCGCGGCGTCGGCCACCTGCTGGTCGAGGTCGGCCAGCACCTGCTCCGCCTCCGCATCCAGACCCAGCGCCTTGCCCGTCTCGGTGATGACTTCGCGCCACGGAGTGGACCAGAGCGCCTCTGCGGGGGCGAGGACGGGGATGCCGGCGCCGGTGACCGCGTCGTACTCCTCCTGCGTCAGACCCGAGTACGGCGCGATGAGCACATCCGGGTCCGACGCCAGCAGCTCTTCGACCGAGAGCTCGAATGTGGCGTTGTCGAGGATCGCTGGCTCCTCGCCGCCGAGGTCGGCGATGGCATCCTCGACCCATGGCGTGATGCGGTTGTCGCCCCCGCCGTAGTCCATCGAGGCGATCGCGACGGGCACGATGCCGAGCGCGAGCACCGCATCGGTGGCACCCCAGCCCCAGGTCGCAATGCGCTCCGGAGCGGACTCGATGGTCGTCTCGCCGTACATGTGCTCGAACGTGACGGGGAACGCGTCCGCCGAGCCGGCGGGGGCGTCGGAGGAGCCGGCGGTCTCGGTGCCGGGGGTGCCGGCGCAGCCGGCGAGGACCAGCCCGCCGGCCACCGTGAGCGCGGCGAGGGCGCTCAGGCGGGAGGTGGATGAGGACATGCGGGACTTTCCTTTCGGTCGCGTCATGCCTCGTCCGCGGCGGCGTGGGCGCCGCCGGGGACGGGGATGACGAGGGGGGTGGAGGTGAGGGGGTCGGGTATCACGAGGGCCTCGAGGTCGAACGCCTGCGACACCACCTCGCGGGTGAGCACCGCGGACGGCTCGCCGTGCGCGACGACCCGTCCCGCGCTCATCACGACGAGGTCGTCGGCGTAGCGTGCGGCGAGGTTGAGCTCGTGCAGCACGACGACGATGGTGGTGCCGTCTGTGCGATTCAGGGTGCGCAGCAGATCGAGCACCTCGATCTGGTGGCTCAGGTCGAGGAAGGTCGTCGGTTCGTCGAGGAGCAGCACACGGGGCTCCTGAGCGAGGGCCATGGCGATCCACACGCGCTGGCGCTGCCCGCCCGACAGGTCGCCGACCGGGCGATCGGCGAGGGCGCGGACGCCGGTCTTCGCCATCGCGTCGTCCACCCGCGCCGTGTCCGCCGCGCTCCAGCGCTGGAAGAGCCCACGATGCGGGTGGCGGCCGCGCGAGACCAGCTCGGCGACCGTGAGCCCGTCGGGGGCGGTGGGATGCTGCGGCAGCAGGCCGACGCTCTGGGCGAACCGCCGGCGCGGCAGCGTCGAGACGTCGGCTCCGTCGAGTTCGACCGTTCCCGCAAGGGGTTCGTTGACGCGGGCGAGGACGCTCAGGAGCGTGGACTTGCCGCACGCGTTGGCACCGATGATCATCGTCATCCGTCCCGGCGCGAAGTCGAGGTCGAGGCCTTCGATGACGCGGCGGCCCGGATAGCCGGCGGAGAGACCTCTGGCCGACAGACGTGGGGCGGATGCCGTGGTCACAGGTGCCGTCCTTTCGATGTGGCGAGCAGCCAGAGCAGGAACACCGAGCCGATCGCGCCGGTCACGACGCCGACGGGAACCGACACGCCCGGAAGAGCGAACTGCGCGACGAGGTCGGCCGCCGCGAGCAGGCCGGCGCCGGTCGCGGCGCTCGTGCCGATGCCGACCGCGCCGTGACCGAGAAGCGGCCGCGCGATGGCCGGGGCGCAGAGCGCGATGAAGGCGATGGGACCCACGAACGCGCACGTCACGGCGGTCAGCAGGACGGCGGTGAGGATCGTGACCAGCCGCACGGTCGAGGACCGCACCCCCAGCGACGCGGCCGTGGGCGCCCCCATCTGGGTGATCGGCAGCCAGCGCGCACACGCGACGACCGCCGGCGTAGCGATGACGAGGACGATGAGCACGGTGGCGACGTTCCACCACGGCGTCGATGCCAGGCTGCCGGTGAGCCAGATCAGGGCCGATTGGGCCAGTTCCACCTGAGCCCGCACCATCAGGTAATTCGTGATGGCGACGCTGAGGAAGGCGACTCCCACGCCGGCGAGGATCAGGCGATAGCCGCCGTCCGCGCGGTGCCGGCCGGCGAGCAGCAGGAATGCGGCGACCGCGATCCCGCCGAGGAACGCCGCGGCCGCGAGCAGCGGACCGCCCACGCCGAGGATGAGGAGCGCGAACACCGCTGCTGCGCCCGCGCCGCCGCTGATTCCGAGCAGGTCCGGGCTCGCGAGCGGGTTCCCCAGGAGGGACTGCAGCAGCCCGCCGGCCGCGCCGAGCGCGGCACCGACGAGAAGCGCCATCGCGAGCCGGGGCGCGCGCACTTGGAAGACGACGTACGACTCCACGCGCTCGCCGCCGCCCCAGAGGGTGCGCCACAAGTCAGCCGGCGCGATCCGGTAGTCGCCGATGGAGAGCGACAGCATCGCCACGGCGAGAACCGCGAGGAGGACCGAGACCACGACCGTGGTCCGGCGCCGACGGACGAGCGAGCGGATCTCGAGCACGGACGACGTCACAGCGTCACCCGCCCCGGCCGCAGCACGATGGAGATCAGCACGGGAGCGCCTACGAAGGCGACGACGAGCCCCGCCTGCACTTCGCCCGGCAGCGCGATCACCCGTCCGAGCACGTCGGCCGCGAGCAGCACCACGGCGCCCGCGGGGGCACCGATGGCCAGCAGCCAGCGGTAGTCGCCCCCGATGAGCGCTCGGAGTGCGTGCGGCACGAGCAGGCCGACGAAGACGATCGGCCCGGCGATGGCGGTCGCGCTGCCGCACAGCAGTACCGTCGCGACGATGCCGAGCGCACGCGTGCGGGCGACGCTGTGCCCGAGACCGGTGGCCGTGTCGTCTCCGAGAGCCATGAGATCGAGCCCACGCGCCGACGTGAAGGCGATGATCGCACCCACGAGGAGAGGCAGGAGCACGACCGCGACGGTGTCGAGCCCGCGCGCCGTCAGGCCGCCGACCTGCCAGTAGCGGAAGACGTCGAACGCCGTGATGGAGGTGGTCAGGATCAGCATCGTGACGGCGGTGAGCCCCGCCGTCACGGCGGCGCCGGTCAAAGCGAGCTTCGCGGGACTGGAGCCGTCCGGACCGCGCGTTCCGATCGCCGCGACGACGACGGACGCGACAGCGGCGCCCGCGAAGGCGAACCACACGAAGCCGGAAGGCGCGGTGATGCCGAGGAGCGTGATCGCGGCGAGCACGGCCACCGACGCGCCGGCGTTGACGCCGAGCAGACCGGGGTCGGCGAGCGGGTTGCGGGTGAGACCCTGCATGAGCGTGCCCGCCAGGGCGAGGGCGGCTCCGGCCAGCACCCCGATCGCCGTGCGCGGCACGCGCTGGCCGAGGATCACGGTGTGGTCGGCGATCGACATGTCCGGCCGCAGCATGGCGTCGATCACCACCGCGGGCGCGACGGGCCGCGCTCCGATCGCCAGGCTCGCACCGATCAGGAGCAGGAGCAGCGCGACCGCGAGAAGAAGCAGCAGACGCCCTCGTCGATCGCGAGCGGTGGTCATTCCTGGCGCTCGGACTGGCCCAGGCGCCAGTAGCCCATGAAGGCCACGCGCTTGCGATCCACCCCGCACCCCTGCACCAGGTGACGGCGCAGGCCCTTGACCATGGCCGCCTCCCCCGCCATCCAGGCGTAGAACTCGCCGTCCGAGTCGTCCGGGCTGTCCCACAGGAGATCGACGTCGACATCGACCTCGGCGAGTTCCTGACGCCGGGGGGACGCCGCGGCGGCGAGGACGTCCGCCGCTCCGGCGCTCCAGCCGGTGACCGCCTCGGTGAGGGCGGCGCCGTGCGCACGGTCTCCGCGCGCGAGCCACGTGACCCGGAAGCCGGTCGGCAGGTCGACCTCGAGGAAGTCGTCAGCGGTCGGAACCTCGATGAACGCATCGACGGCGTAGGACTCGTCGAGCGATTCGAGGATCGAGCAGATCGCCGGAGCGGCCGTCTCATCGCCCGCCAGCACGACCCGGCGGGCGGTGCCGGGGTGCCAATCGAGTCCGAGTCGGAAACCCTCGCTTCGCTGATCGGGTCCGACGACCACGATCTCCTGACCGACCGCGGTCTGCTCCGCCCAGCTGCCGGCCGGACCGGCGTCGTGGTGCACGACGAAGTCGACGAGCAGCCGGCGGGCGGCGGGATCGATCCGGCGGACCGTGTACGTGCGCAGAGGGCTGCGCGTCGCGGAGGGGATCTCCCGCCACGCGGTGTACCAGTCCCCCGCGTCGATCGCCTCATCGTCGTGCTGACCGATGTCGCTGAGCGTGCCGTCCTCGAGCGGCAGGATGAGCTTGACCCGCTGGTCGAGACCCGCCGTGCCGAACACCTCGAAGTCGGGACCCGTGAAGGCGACGCGCACGAAGTGCGGGGAGAGCCGTTGCACCTCGGCCACCGTCGCGGCATAGGGGCGGTACGCGGGGCGCGTGCGGAGTGCGGTGGAAGAGCTCACCCAGTAAGGGTAGCCTTACCTCTCTTCCGGGGCCAAATCCCGGCGTGTCACTCGACCGGGCGGCTCACTCGACGGCGACTTCGTGGAACGAGGCCCTTCACGCGGCGCGGACCGCGGAGGCCTCGTGCGCGTGCCCGAGCCGCAGACCGGGCACGAGCGCGACGAGGGCGAGACCGGTGGCGAGGGCGAAGACCGCCGGGAACCCGGCATCCACCGTCTGGAGCGCCGTGAAGACGAGTCCCATCACCGCGATGGAAGCCGATGCGCCGATGGAGTCCGAGATGGACAGCGCCGACGAGTTGAAGCCCTGGTTCTGCGGCGTCGAGTACGCGAGCGTCAGCACGGTCAGCCGGGCGTACATGAGTCCCATGCCCGCGCCGGCGAGCGTCCAGCCGGCGATCAGCACCGCCGGCGGCAGACCGAGCAGCGCCGTCGCGCACGCGGTGGCGGTGGATGTCGCCAGAAGCGTGATCCCGATCAGGGTGATCCGCCTGTTGCCCAGCCGGTCGCCGAACCGCCCCTGCACGTCGGCGAACGCGGCCCACGCCAGGGCCGCGACCGTCAGACCGAGGCCGGCCAGCGTCGGTGAGAAGTCGTAGCGGTCGATGAGCAGGTAGGGCACATAGATCTCGGCGCCGAACAGCGTTCCGGCGATGAGTCCTCGCATCAGCACGACGCTCGGCAGCCCCCGACCCGCCCGCAGGGTGTGCGGAGGCAGCAGGCGGCGGGCGGCGAGGCCGATGAGAACGAGGGATGCCGCGGCCACGGCCCACCCGAATGCCGGCACTTGGCCCGACAGGCCGAGGGCGAGGGCGCCGGCCGCCACCAAGACCGCGAGTCCGAGGCGGGTTGCCACCCCGCCGCTCTTCCCCGTACCGTTCGAGTGCATGTCGACGCCCCGCAGCGTTACCACGACCATCGCGAAGGCGACCGCGGTGAGCACGGCGACGCCGAGGAAGACCCAGCGCCAGTGCAGGAACTCGGCGACGGCGCCCGCGAGGAAGGGCCCGACCAGTGACGGCACGACCCATGCCGCCGCGAAGGCGGCGAAGACGCGGCCGTGCAGGGCCGACGGATAGACCCGGGCCACCACGACGTAGAGCGCTACCGTCTGACCGCCGGCTCCCAGCCCCTGAACGAGGCGGCCGAGCACGAGGAGCTCCATCGTGGGTGCGAGCCCGGCGATGAGCAGCCCCGCCACGAACAGGCCCGTCGCCGCGGGGAGCGGCGGCATGGGGCCGGCCCGATCCGACCAAGCACCGGTCGCGACCATCCCGATCACGCTGGTGGCGAGGGTCGCCGAGAACGCCACCGCGTAGAGCGCCGCACCGTCGAGTTCCCGGCTCACCACTGGCATGACCGTCGTGACGGCGAGTGCCTGCACGGCTGCCAGCAGGACGAGCGCGACGGAGCCGATCGTGACCCAGACGACGCGAGGGTCCCAGATTCCGGTCGGCTCCTCGCGGGTGCGCTGCTCGGTCACGAGTCGACGAGCGCACCCACGCGCTCCATCGCCTCCCGCAGCACCTCGGGGGAGCAGCCGAAGTTGATGCGAACGTGCCCGACCCCTTCTTCGCCGAACGCCGGCCCGAAGTGGAACGCGACCTTCGCGTCCCGGAGGATGCGCTTGGCCGGGTTGCGTCCCCAGCCCAGGGCCGTGAGGTCGACCCACGCGAGGTAGCCCGCATCCGGCGCGATGTACCGCGCACCCGGCAGGTGCTCGGCCAGCAGATCCGCGAGCAGCCGGCGGTTCTGATCGAGCGTCATGAGCAGCCCGTCGAGCCACGCATCGCTCTCGGGAGAGAGTGCCGCCACGCTCGCGAGCATCCCGAGCTGGGACGTGCGCCACTCGACCTCCACCGGCATCCCGCGCACGATCCGGCCGGGCCGCTCCCCCGCGGTCACCATGACGGCGCACTTCAGGCCGGCGAGGTTGAAGGCCTTGCTCGCGGATGCCACGGCGAAGCCGATCTCGCGAGCCTCGGGTGCGGCATCCAGGAACGGGGTGAACGGCACCCCCGGCTGAGTGAGCGGCGCGTGGATCTCGTCGCTCACCACGCGAACGCCGAACCGCGCGGCGAGGCGGGCGAGGGCCGCCAGGCTTTCGCGCGAGTGCACGGTTCCGGTGGGGTTGTGGGGGTTGCAGAGCAGGAAGGCGCGGGCTCCCGCGGCGAACGCCGCCTCGATCCCGTCCAGGTCGAGCTCCCAGCCGGTCGCGGTGCGCAGGAGCGGGACGCGCTCGTCCACGGCGCCCGCCTCCTCGATCAGGTCGTAGAACGGCGGGTAGACCGGCGGGGTCACCACGACACGGTCGCCACGGTTTGTGATGCGGCGCAGGATCTCTACGATCCCCAGGCTCACGTCGGCCGTCGAGCGGACCATCGCGGGGTCGACGGTCCACCCGTAGCGCCGCTGCGCGAACTCCGCGTAGGCCCCCGCCAGCGGGTTGCGGGATGCCGTGTAGCCCGTGTCTCCGAGGTCAATGGCGCGGTGCAGGGCGGAGCTGATCGCGGGCGCCAGGGGGAAATCCGTCTCGGCGACGAACATCGGGAGGACATCCGCGTCGTATTCGCGCCACTTCTCGCTCGTCCGCTCACGGAGCCGCTCGAGCGGCAGTGCCTGGACGGGTTCGGTGCGGGCGTCGATCGTCACCACACGAGCCTACGGCGTGCCTTCGCCGTTGGGCCTGCCCTGAGCTTGTCGAAGGGTCAGATCGCGAAGCCGAGCGCGCGCATCATGTCGCGACCGTCGTCGGTGATCCGCTCCGGACCCCACGGCGGCATCCACACCCAGTTGATGCGGAACCGGTCGACGACGTCATCCAGGGCCTGCGCCGTCTGCTCCTCGAGCACATCGGTCAGCGGGCACCCCGCGCTGGTGAGCGTCATGTGGATGACGAGCGCGTCGTTCTCGTCATCCCAGCCGAGGTCGTAGATGAGCCCGAGGTCGACGACGTTGATGCCCAGCTCGGGGTCCATGACGTCCTTGAGCGCCTCGGTCACCTCGTCGAACTTCTGCGGTGTGAGCGTCGCGTTCATACGGCGATTCTACGCTTCCACATCTGTGACGGCCTCGAGGTACCTGTCATAGCCCTCGTCCTCCAGCCGGTCTGCGAGCTCGGGCCCGCCCTCTTCGACGATGCGCCCGCCGATCATGACGTGCACGAAGTCGGGGTGGATGTAGCGCAGGATCCGCGTGTAGTGCGTGATGAGCAGCACGCCCAGATCAGTCTCGGCCTTGGCGCGGTTCACGCCCTCCGAGACGATCTTCAGCGCGTCGACATCGAGGCCGGAGTCGGTCTCGTCGAGGACTGCGATCTGCGGCTTGAGCAGCTCGAGCTGCAGGATCTCGTGACGCTTCTTCTCGCCGCCGGAGAAGCCCTCGTTGACGTTGCGCGATGCGAACTTCGGGTCCATGCGCAGGTTCTTCATGGACTGCTTGACGTCTTTGGTCCACGTGCGGATGGGCGGGGCCGCACCGTCGATCGCGGTCTTGGCCGTTCGGAGGAAGTTCGTGACCGTGACCCCGGGGATCTCCACCGGGTACTGCATCGCGAGGAAGAGGCCGGCGCGGGCGCGCTCGTCGACGGTCATCGCGAGCACGTCGTCGCCGTCGAGCGTGATCGAGCCGCTCTGCACCTTGTACTTGGGGTGACCGGCGATCGTGTACGCGAGGGTGGACTTGCCGGAGCCGTTGGGGCCCATGATGGCGTGGGTCTGTCCGGTGCGGATCGTGAGCGTGACGCCGTTCAGGATGGGCGTGGTGCCGGCATCCGTCTCGACGGTGACGTACAGATCGCGGATCTCGAGCACTGCCATGTTCAGACTTCCTTCGTGACGTTCGGATCGATGAGCACGTCGTCGCCGTCGATTTCGACGACGTAGACGGGGACGGGCTCATACGCGGGGAGGTTCAGGGGGTGGCCGGTGCGCAGCGAGAACGCGGAGCCGTGGGCCCAGCACTCGAGGCTGTCGCCCTCGACGAAGCCCTCGGCGAGGGAGATGTCGCCGTGGGTGCAGGTGTCGCCGATCGCGTGCACCTCGCCGGCGGAGTCGAGGACCACGGCGATCGGCACCTTCTTCACGACGACGCGCTTGGGCGTGTCCTGCTCGAGTTCGCTGAGTGAGCAGACGCGGGTCGCGGTCACAGCGCCGTACCTTCCATGAGTTCGGCCTCGATGGCCGCCGACAGTTCTGCTTCGAGCTCGGGGATGCCGATGCGCTGCACGATCTCGCTGAGGAAGCCGATGACGACGAGTCGACGGGCCTCCTCTTCGCTGATGCCGCGCGCCTGCAGGTAGAACAGCTGCTCATCGTCGAAGCGCCCGGTGGCGCTCGCGTGCCCGGCTCCGCGGATGTCGCCGGTCTCGATCTCGAGGTTCGGGATGGACTCGGCGCGAGCGCCGTCGGTGAGCACGAGGTTGCGGTTGGCCTCGTACGAGTCGGTGCCGACGGCATCCGGCCCGATCAGCACATCGCCGATCCACACGCTGCGAGCCCCCGCGCCCTGCAGGGCGCCCTTGTACAGCACGTCGCCGCGGGTCTCGGCGCCCTTGTGGAAGAGGTAGACCTGGCTCTCGAGGTGCTGGCCGGCGTCCGAGAAGCTCAGGCCGTAGAGCTCGCCCTGCGAGCCCGTGCCCGCGAGCTCGACGCTCGGGTTGACGCGGACGACGCCGCCACCGAAGCTGACGACGATGTGCCGGAGCGTCGCGTCGCGATCGACGCGGGCCTGGTGGGATGCCGCGTGCACCGCGTCATCCGCCCATTGCTGCACCGTGATGACCGTGAGATGGGCGCCGTCGCGGACGAGGATCTCGACGTTGGCGGCGACCTGCACCGACCCGCTGTGGCGCAGCAGCACGATCGCGTGGGAGTTCGGCTCGGCCTCGATCAGGACGTTGGCGTGCGTGAGCCCGCCGTTGCCGTGCACGTCGACGACCACCGGCTCGGAGAGCTCGGCGGAGGCCGGGATGCGGACGTGCAGCGCCTCCACGGCACGCTCCCAGGCGATGGCGGCGGCCAGGTCCTCGGGCACGAAAACCTCGCCGCGGGGCGCATCCGCCGCGCGCTTGGGCGCGGCGACGACGCCATCCGGTGCGGTCACGGTGAGCGTGACGGCCTCGGCATCGCCGTCGACGTTCTCGAACAGGGGCGAGAGGCGGTCGACGGGGGTGTGCTTCCAGTTCACCTCACGCCCGCTCGGCCGCTCGAAGTCAGCGGCGTGGAACGAACGAGGGCGCTCTGATCGGGTCTGGATCGGAGCCCAGCCGCCGTCGGAGTGCGCCGTCGAGCCCGGCACCGGGGCGGGTGCCTGTGTCGTGGTCGTCATCTAGCCGACCGATCCTTCCATGCCCATCTCGATGAGCTTGTTCAGTTCGAGCGCATACTCCATCGGCAGCTCGCGGGCGATCGGCTCGATGAAGCCGCGCACGATCATGGCCATGGCCTCGTCCTCCGGCATGCCGCGGGACTGCAGATAGAACAGCTGCTCCTCGCTGACCTTCGAGACGGTGGCCTCGTGACCCAGCTGCACGTCGTCGACGCGGATGTCGATGGCCGGATACGTGTCGGAGCGCGAGATCGTGTCGACCAGCAGCGCGTCGCACCGCACCGTGTTCGCCGAGTGGTGCGCATTCGCATCCACCCTCACCTCACCGCGGTAGCCGGCCCTGCCGCCGCCGCGTGCGATCGACTTCGAGACGATCGATGACTGCGTGTAGGGCGCCATGTGGATCATCTTCGCGCCGGCGTCCTGGTGCTGACCGGGGCCGGCGAAGGCCACGGACAGCGTCTCGCCCTTGGCGCGCTCGCCGACGAGGAAGATCGACGGGTACTTCATCGTGACCTTCGAGCCGATGTTGCCGTCGATCCACTCCATCGTCGCGCCCTCGTGCGCGATCGCGCGCTTGGTGACGAGGTTGTAGACGTTGTTCGACCAGTTCTGGATCGTCGTGTAGCGAACGCGCGCGTTCTTCTTCACGATGATCTCGACGACGGCCGAGTGCAGGGAGTCGCTCTTGTAGATAGGGGCGGTGCAGCCCTCGATGTAGTGCACGTACGAGCCCTCGTCCGCGATGATCAGCGTGCGCTCGAACTGGCCCATGTTCTCGGTGTTGATGCGGAAATACGCCTGCAGCGGGATCTCGACGTGCACGCCGGGCGGCACGTAGACGAACGATCCGCCCGACCAGACGGCCGTGTTGAGCGCGGCGAACTTGTTGTCACCGGAGGGGATGACGGTGCCGAAGTACTCCGTGAAGAACTCGGGGTGCTCGCGGAGCGCGGTGTCGGTGTCCATGAAGATGACGCCCTGCGCCTCGAGCTGCTCGTTGATCTGGTGGTAGACCACCTCCGACTCGTACTGCGCCGCGACACCGGAGACGAGACGCTGGCGCTCGGCCTCGGGGATGCCGAGGCGCTCGTACGTGTTGCGGATCTCCTCGGGGAGCTCCTCCCATGAGCCTGCCTGCTTCTCCGTGGAGCGCACGAAGTACTTGATGTTGTCGAAGTCGATCTCGCTGAGGTCGGCTCCCCAGGTCGGCATCGGCTTGCGCTCGAAGAGCTGCAGACCCTTCAGGCGCGCCTTGAGCATCCACTCCGGCTCGTCCTTCAAGGTCGAGATGCCGCGCACGACGGCCTCGCTCAGTCCGCGCTGGGCGATCGCCCCGGCGGCGTCGGCGTCGTGCCAGCCGAATTCGTAAGTACCGAGCCCCGCGAGCTCAGGTCGGTCGATGAGCACATCAGACATGACGTCACACTCTCCTCTAGGCCTCAACGGTGTCATCCGCCCCGACATCCGAGACCACGAGGTTTCGTGGGGGTGGATGCCGCTGGTGGGCCCTTCTCCGAGGCGCAGTCTCGCGCGCCTACACTTGAAGCGATGCGTCGAACGCTCAGCGCGCGCACCGCAACACCTCGATTCTACAGGTTCCGCCCCCTCCGCCGGGCGGGCACCGGCCCCTCCCGCAAGACGTGGAGGGCAATCCCAGGAGGCTTCACCCGATGACCGACGCCGGTGGCACGACCCAGCGACCACGGCTCGGCGCCCGCCTCTGGGCGTGGTTGCCCGATCGCATCGACCGACGCGTCGTCGCGGCCGCGTGGGCGACGCTCGTGGTGCAGATCGGCATCGTCGGCACCGGCGGGCTGGTCCGGCTCACGGCATCCGGACTCGGCTGTCCCACGTGGCCGCAGTGCACCGACGGCTCTTTCGTGCCGACCCCCGAGCTGGCGGCCCACGGCGCGATCGAGTTCGCGAACCGCATGCTGACGTTCGTGCTGGTCGCCGTCGCGATCCTGATGTTCCTCTTCGTCGTTCGCTTCCGGAGCGAGCGACGGGACCTGTTCTGGCTGGCGCTGTCGATCGGCCTCTACGTCCCCTTGCAGGCGATCATCGGCGGGATCACGGTGCTGACGAACCTGAACCCCTACGTCGTCGGCCTGCACTTCTTCGCCTCGGTCGTCCTCGTCGCGCTGGCGACCGTGCTCGTCTACCGGGTGTACACCGCACCCGGCGCGCGCACCTCGGCGGTTCCGCGCTGGTACGCGGCGGTGACGCATCTCACGAGCGCCGCCGTGCTCGTCACCGTGCTCGTCGGCATCCTCGTGACGGGCGCCGGTCCCCACGCCGGCGATGCAGGCGCGGCGCGCAACGGCCTGGACCCCGAGCTGATGCAGCACCTGCACGCGTGGCCGGGGTACGTCACCTTCGCGCTCACCGTCGTGCTGCTGGTCGGAGCCCTGCGCGTCGCCCCTGCGCTCCGGCTCTGGGTCGGGCTGCTCCTCGCGGTCGAGCTGGTGCAGATCGCCGTCGGTCTGCTGCAGGCCCGCACGGGCCTGCCGATCGTCCTCGTGAACATCCACATGGTGCTCGCCGTCTGCCTCGTTGCCGCGATGACGGCGGTCGTGCTGCACCTGAAGGCGCCCGTTCCCGCCGCACGAGCTGTCCTCGACCCCGACATTCCGGACCTCGACCGAGCCTCCGTCGCATCCGGCCGGCGCACAGCCAACCCATAGTCCGCGCACACACACCGCACGGAGGCGCGCGGAATCGTGGTGCACGCCGCGGGCAGTACGCCCCCGGAATCCCAACCGAAGGAACGTCACATGAACACCGCACGCCCCTCACTCACGCGCAGCATCCCCTTCTGGGCTCTCGTCGTGCTCTCGATCGCCGCCGTGGCTTACGGTGCGTGGTTCTCGCTGTCGCAGATCACCGCGATGACGGCCGCGCTGAGCGGCCCTGCGCCCACCCCCGCCGACGTCTACGGCCCGCAGTCGCTCGTCATCGTCGGCGCCGTCGTGCTCGGCGCCGGACTCGTCGGCATCCTGCTCGCACTCTCGATCGCCACGCTGCGGGCCCTCGTTCCTTCCGAGCCCCTCGAGGTGGTCGACATCGAGCAGGTCGACGCCCACGCCGGACCCTGGGATGCGGCGCCGACCGGCGACCTCGTGGCGACCCCGGCCCCGGCGCCTGTCGCGAGCCCTTCTGCGGACACCGTCGATGACGCACCGCCCGCGCCGCTGACACGCTGACCCGCTCACCGGGCTGAGGGCCCGATACTGACTGGATGGATACCGTCGGCACGATCAGCTGGATCGTCCTCTTCGTGATCACCACGGTCACCGTGACCGGGGTCGTCGGCCGCATCGGCTGGTCGGCCCCGGTCGCCCTCGTTCTGGTCGGCGGGCTCGTCTCCTTCATCCCCGCCGTGCCGCAGGTCGAGGTGCAGCCCGAGCTCATCCTGTACGGCATCCTTCCCCCGCTGCTCTTCGCGGCAGCGCTTCGCACCTCGATCGTCGATGTGCGCGCCAGGAACGACAGCATCCTGCTGCTGTCGGTGGGGCTCGTCGCGTTCACCGTTGTGACAGTCGGCTTCGCCGCATGGCTGCTGGTCCCCGCCATCACGCTCGCGGCCGCCTTCGCGTTCGCGGCCGTCGTGGCCCCTACCGACGCCATTGCGGTGACGGCGATCGCCGGACGGCTGGGGCTCCCCCGTCGCGTCGTGACGATCCTCGAGGGCGAGAGCCTGCTCAACGACGCCACCGCGCTGGTGGCCCTGAACGCATCGATCGCCGCGATCGTCAGCGTCGTCACACCGGCGACCATCGCGATCGACTTCGTCGTCGCCGTCGTGGTCGGCGTGACGGTAGGGCTGCTCGTGGGGTTCCTGGTCTCGTTCGTGCGTCGGGCGCTGCGATCAGCGGTGCTCGACACGAGCATCTCGCTGATCACGCCGTTCGCGGCGTTCCTGATCGGCGAGCTGCTGCACGGATCCGGTGTGCTCGCCGTCGTGGTGACGGGGCTCTACCTCGGCTATCGCGCCCCGGTCGTCTCCTCGGCGGAGGCGCGGGTCGCCGAGCGGCTGAACTGGCGCACGATCCAGTTCCTGCTCGAGAACGCGGTCTTCCTCTTCATCGGGCTGAACCTGAACGGGATCCTCGAGGGCGCCCTGCGCACCGGCCCCGGCGTGTGGGAGACGGTGTGGGTCTGCGTCGGTCTGCTGCTCGCGCTCGTGGCCTCGCGCTTCGCGTGGGTGCTCGGCACGACGGCGCTGTACCGGCACGGGCCGAAGCGGATGCGCGAGCGGGGCTGGGCCTGGGGCAACGGCGTGGCCGTCGCGTCGGCGGGCGTGCGCGGGGTGGTGACGCTCGCCGCCGTCTTCCTGCTGCCCGAGGAGACCCCGGGCCGCGAGTACCTGCAGTTCCTGGCGTTCGTCGTCGTGGTCGCGAGTCTGCTCGGCGGGCTCGCCCTGCCGTGGATCATCCGGCGCCTCCGACTCCCCAGGCCGAGCCTCATGCAGGAGCTCACGGAACGCCGGATGCTGATGGCCGAGGCCCGCCAAGCGGGCATCGAGCGGCTCGACGAGGAGGCGACGAGCGACGACGAGCCCCGGGTCGTCGAGCTGCTCCGATCCGACGCCGGCTTCCTCGGGGAGACCCTCGAGACCTATGGCCCTGACGCCTCGATCCCGCAGTTCGAGGCGAAGCTGCGGCTTCGACGTTCGATGCTCGACGCCGAGCGCGGCGCCGTCCTGCAGGCGCGCTCGGAGGGCCGCTATCAGGAGCCGGCCGTCGCGGCGGCGCTGCAGGCGATCGACGCGGAGGAGACGGCGCTCAGGGCCCAGGACCCGAGGTGAGCTCCGCCAGGCCCGCATCCCGGGCGGGCCCGCATCCCGGGCAGGCCGCACTCGACCACACGCGCATCCCGATCAGGCGCGCATCCCGAGCACAACTGCGGGCCTGATCGCCGACACGCCGTGCAACGGCATCCGGCACCGGCGTGTCGCCCACGATCTCCGCCGTTGTGCGCGCGAGACACCGGATCACGCCCACGGCTGGCGTCCGTGCCGAGCCCGATCGGGAACCGGCGCGCCCCAGCACCATCATCCGGAGTCGCTCCTCCACCGTCCTTGCTGGCACGAATTTCGGAAGATGTCGCGAGCATCGGACCGCGGCCGGAAAATCTTCCGAGCACGCAGACATTCTCCGAAGCCGGTGCCTCTGGAAGAGCGCGACCGATCGGCCATCCCGCGCGAGCGGCCCGCATCCGAGCCGCTCGCGGCGCCTAGAAGGGCAGCAGCGGGTCGATCGCGATCGCCACGAAGAGCAGCGTCAGGTAGGTGATCGAGGCGTGGAAGACCCGCATCGGCGCGGGCTCCGTGCCGCGGACGGCGCGGTTGTAGAGGCGGTGCGATTCGTAGATGAACCAGCCGCCGAACACGAGGGCGGACACCGTGTAGACGAGGCCCATCTGCGCGACCGGGACGAGGAGCAGCGAGCACGCCACCGTTGCCCAGGCGTAGAGGATGACCTGCAGCCCGACCTGCGAACCGGACCGGGTGGCGCCGAGCATCGGCACGTCGACGCCGTCGTACTGATCCTTGTACTTCATGGACAGCGGCCAGTAGTGCGGCGGCGTCCACAGGAACACGAGCGCGAAGAGGATGACCGGCGTCCAGGCCAGTGAGCCGGTGACGGCCGTCCAGCCGATGACCACGGGGAAGCAGCCGGCGATGCCGCCCCATACGATGTTCTGCTCGGTGCGGCGCTTGAGGATCATCGTGTAGATGACCACATAGAAGAAGATGGCGGATGCCGAGAGGGTGGCCGCCAGCCAGTTCGTGGTCACCCAGAGCCAGATCGTGGATGCCGCGGCCAGGGTCCAGGCGAAGACGAGGGCACCGCGGGGCGAGACCTCCCCCGTGACGAGCGGGCGGTTCACCGTGCGCTGCATGTGCGCGTCGATATCGCGGTCGAGGTACATGTTGAAGGCGGCGGCCGAGCCGGCGCTCATCGAGCCGCCGAGGACGGTGGCGAGCACGAGCCAGAGGTTCGGGAGGCCGCCCTGGGCCAGGATCATGACCGGAACGGTCGTGACGAGCAGCAGCTCGAGCACCCGGGGCTTGGTGAGCGCGATATAGGCGCGGATCGTGCGGCCGATGGAGCGGGGGGCAACGGGTGTCGCGAGCCCCGACGTCGTCATGATGTCCATCGCCCCCGTAATATCACCAGCAGATCCCCCCAAGTCTATGGCATCCATCCGGGCCGCCCCCGGCCTCACAACTGCTGTCGCCGCCAGGAGAGCGCGCCGCAACGGGGCCGACACGGCGACGTCATCTGCGGCGCGCCGACCGCTGGCACACTGACGTCACATGAGTCAAGGCATATCCGGAGCGGAATACCGCTTCGCTATGCTGAAGAAACACCGAGCCCTCGCTCCTCCTCCCGTCGTGACCCGCTCCGCGGCGATCGGTGCTGTAGCTGGGCGAGCGCTCTCCCTTCCACGAAAGGCGGTCCGGTGTCGGAACTGCGTTGGGACGAGATCGACGAGCGGGCCGTGGACACGGCACGCGTTCTTGCGGCGGATGCCGTGGAAAAGGTGGGCAACGGCCACCCGGGCACGGCGATGAGCCTCGCCCCGGCCGCATACCTCCTCTACCAGCGCGTGATGCGTCACGATCCGGCGGACAAGAACTGGCCGGGGCGTGATCGCTTCGTCCTCTCGGCCGGACACTCCTCGCTCACGCAGTACGTGCAGCTCTACCTCGGCGGCTTCGGGCTCGAGCTCGACGACCTGAAGTCGCTCCGCACATGGGGCTCCAAGACGCCCGGTCACCCCGAGTACGGGCACACCGACGGCGTCGAGATCACCACCGGCCCCCTCGGTCAGGGGCTCTCGTCCGCCGTGGGCTTCGCGTACGCGGCCCGCTACGAGCGCGGTCTGTTCGACCCGGAGACCCCGGCCGGCGAAAGCCCGTTCGACCACCACATCTTCGTCATCGCGAGCGACGGCGACCTGCAGGAGGGCGTCACGAGCGAGGCATCATCGCTCGCCGGACACCAGGAGCTCGGCAACCTCGTCGTCATCTACGACTCGAACCAGATCTCGATCGAGGACGACACCGACATCGCCTTCACCGAGGACGTCGCCAAGCGCTACGAGGCCTATGGCTGGCATGTGCAGACGGTCGACTGGAAGAAGACCGGCGAGTATGTCGAGGATGTCGCCGAGCTGCACGCCGCGCTCGAGGCGGCGAAAGGCGAGACGGCCAAGCCGTCGATCATCGTCCTGAAGACCATCATCGGCTGGCCCTCCCCCGGCAAGCAGAACACCGGAAAGATCCACGGCTCGGCCCTCGGCGGCGATGAGCTCGCCGCGACCAAGAAGGTGCTCGGCTGGAACCCGGATGAGACCTTCGTCGTTCCCGATGAGGTGCTGGAGCGCACGCGATCCCTCTCGGAGCGCACCTCCGGCGCCAAGGCCGAGTGGCAGCAGGCGTTCGACGCATGGGCCGCCGCCAACCCCGAGCGCAAGGCGCTCTGGGACCGCGTGACCGCACGGCAGCTTCCCGAGGGCATCGCCGACGCGCTCCCCGTCTTCGAGCCGGGCAAGGACGTCTCGACCCGCGCCGCGTCCGGCACGGCCATCAACGCCCTGGCCGCGCAGCTGCCCGAGCTCTGGGGCGGCTCCGCCGACCTCGCCGAGTCGAACCTCACGACGATCAAGAACGCCTCGTCGTTCGTGCCGTCAGAGCGCTCCACCCACGAGTGGAGCGGCGACCCGTACGGCCGCGTGCTGCACTTCGGCATCCGCGAGCACGCGATGGGCGCGATCATCAACGGCATCGTGCTGCACGGCCCGACGCGCCCGTTCGGCGGCACGTTCCTCATCTTCAGCGACTACATGCGCCCCGCCGTGCGGCTGGCCTCGCTGATGAACATCCCGAGCATCTACGTGTGGACCCACGACTCCGTCGCCCTCGGCGAGGACGGACCCACGCATCAGCCGATCGAGCAGCTGGCGGCGCTCCGCGCCATCCCGAACTTCACGGTCGTGCGCCCCGGCGACGCCGCGGAGACCGGGGCGGTCTGGCTCGAGCTGCTGCGCCGCCACGCCGGCCCCGCCGGTATCGCACTGACCCGGCAGAACATCCCGGTGTTCGAACGAGGTGAGGGACAGGCATCCGGCGACACGTTCGCCTCCGCCGACAACGCGGCCAGGGGCGCGTACGTGCTCGCCGAGGCGGGGAACGGCACGCCCGATGTGATCCTCATCGCCACCGGCTCCGAGGTGCAGCTCGCGGTGAACGCCCGCGAGCAGCTCGCCGCCGAAGGCATCCACGCCCGCGTCGTCTCCGCTCCTTCGCTGGAGTGGTTCGACGAGCAGGATGCCGCCTACCGCGAGTCCGTTCTGCCGCCGTCCGTGACGGCGCGCGTATCCGTCGAGGCGGGCATCAAGCTCCCGTGGCGGCACATCGTCGGCGACAAGGGCCGGAGCGTCTCGATCGAGCACTTCGGCGCGTCGGCCGACTACAAGACCCTGTTCGAGAAGTTCGGCATCACCACCGAGGCCGTTGTCGCGGCCGCCCGCGAGACCCTCAAGGAGAACGCATCATGAGTACCCCTACCGCAGCCCTCGTCGCCAACGGCGTCAGCATCTGGCTGGATGACCTGTCCCGGCAGCGCATCATGACCGGCAACCTCGCCGACCTGATCGCCACCCGCAACGTCACCGGCATCACCACGAACCCCACCATCTTCGCCGGTGCCCTCGCCGACGGGGCGGCGTACGAGTCGCAGGTGAACGTCCTGGCCGACCGCGGCGCCAGCGCCGACGAGGCGATCTTCGAGATCACCACCGACGACGTGCGCGCCGCCGCCGACGTGTTCCGGCACGTCTACGACGAGACGCACGGCGTCGATGGCCGGGTCTCGATCGAGGTCTCCCCCGACCTCGCGCACGACACCGACGCGACCATCGCAGAGGCCAAGAAGCTCTGGACAACCGTCGATCGGCCCAACGTCCACATCAAGATCCCCGCCACGCTCGCCGGGCTTCCCGCCATCACCGCGGTCATCGCCGAGGGCATCAGCGTCAACGTGACACTGATCTTCAGCCTGGAGCGCTACGCGGGGGTCATCGACGCCTACCTCACGGGACTCGAGCAGGCCCAGGCGGCCGGCCACGACCTCTCCCAGATCCACTCCGTCGCGTCGTTCTTCGTGTCGCGGGTCGACACCGAGGTCGACAAGCGTCTCACCCAGCTCGGCGCCGAGGCGCTGAAGAGCAAGTCGGGCATCGAGAACGCGCGTCTCGCCTACGAGCTCTACGAGCGCGAGTTCGCGGGCGACCGGGCGAAGAAGCTGCTGGATGCCGGCGCCAACGTGCAGCGTCCGCTCTGGGCCTCGACCGGTGTCAAGGACCCGTCGCTGCCCGACACCCTGTACGTGACGGAGCTCGTAGCCCCCGGCACCGTCAACACGATGCCGGAGAAGACGCTCGAGGCGACGTTCGACCACGGCGTGATCGAAGGCGACAAGGTGACCGGCGCCTATGCCCAGGCGCACGAGTACTTCGACGCGCTGCGCGCCGCCGGGGTGGACTTCGACGACGTCACGCACACCCTCGAGACGGAAGGCGTCGACAAGTTCATCGCCTCCTGGCACGAACTCCAGGAGACGGTGGCCACCGCCCTCAAGGGCGGGGTCGAGGCCGCCCGATGAGCTTCGAGATCCACGTCACGGGTGCGGCCAAGGCCGCCGTCGACGCCCACCTGCCCACGCTCATCACCGACCTGGTCGCCTCGGGCATCACCGCGGGCGATGGCACCCTGTGGGGTGCGGAGGCCGAGGAAGAGTCCTCGAAGCGCCTCGGCTGGGTGCAGGCCGTCACGGTCTCGCGTCCCCTGGTGCCCGAGATCGAGGCGCTCCGCGCCGAGCTCGTGGCAAAGGGCGTCACGCGCGTGGTGCTCGCGGGCATGGGCGGCTCGTCGCTCGCCCCCGAGGTGATCGCGCAGACCGCAGGGGTGCCGCTGGTCATCCTCGACTCCACCGCCCCCGGCCAGGTGCTGGCGGCGCTGGACGGCGACGCCGAGGCCGGCGGCCTGACGCAGACCGTGCTCGTCGTCTCGTCGAAGTCCGGCTCCACGGTCGAGACCGACTCGGCCAAGCGGGCGTTCGAGGCGGCGTTCCGCGACCTCGGCATCGACCCGCTCGAGCGCATCGTGGTCGTCACCGACCCCGGTTCACCGCTCGACGTCGCCGCGCGCGCCGACGGCTACCGCGTCTTCAACGCCGACCCGACGGTCGGCGGCCGCTACTCCGCGCTCACGGCGTTCGGCCTCGTGCCGACCGGTCTCGCGGGCGTCGACATCGCCGAGCTGCTGGATGAGGCCGAGGCCTCGCTGCTCGAGGTCGCGATCGACAGCCCCGACAACCCCGCCCTGGTGCTGGCCGCCGCGATCGCCGGCACGTCGCCGCGCCGCGACAAGCTCGGCCTCATCACCGACGGCACGCACATCGTCGGCCTGCCCGACTGGATCGAGCAGCTCGTCGCCGAGTCCACGGGCAAGAACGGCACCGGCATCCTGCCGGTCGTGCTCCTTCCGGTCTCGCCCGAGGTGGAGAACAAGCCGGACGACCTGCAGATCGTGCGTCTGGTCGACGAGGCGAAGAAGTTCCACCTGTTCGAGCACCACGAGGGCGAGATCCTCGTCAGCGGCTCGCTCGGCGGGCAGCTCATGGTGTGGGAGTACGCGACGGCGATAGCGGGGCGGATGCTGGGCATCAACCCCTTCGACCAGCCCGACGTGGAGTCGGCGAAGATCGCGACCCGCGCGCTGCTGGACGCACGTCCGGAGCCGACGCCGCCGGCGTTCACCGTCGAGGGTGTCGAGGTGCGCGTGAGCGACCCGGAGCTCGCGGCATCCGGAACGGTCGCCGGCGTGCTCGACGCGCTCTGGAAGCGCCTGCCCGCCGATGGATACGTCGCCATCCAGGCGTACGTGAACCGCCTCGAGCTGCCCCAGTTGCTCGGACTGCGCGAGCTCGTCGCGGCCGACTCAGGTCGCCCGACGACGTTCGGCTGGGGACCGCGCTTCCTGCACTCGACCGGCCAGTACCACAAGGGCGGGCCCGCGCAGGGCGTGTTCCTGCAGATCCTCGAGAGCACGGATGTCGATCTCGAGATCCCCGAGCGGCCCTTCACCTTCGGCCAGCTCATCCAGGCGCAGGCGGCAGGCGATGCGAAGGTGCTCGCCGACCACGGCCGCCCGGTCGTGACCCTCACCCTCACCGATCCGCAGCTCGAAGTGCTCTCGCTCTTCGAAGCCGCCCAGTAGGAGCGCACCGCGTACATGCCTGTCCAGATCTCGCGCGGCCACAATCCGCTGCGTGACGCCGATGACCGTCGCCTCAGCCGCATCGCGGGTCCCAGCGCGCTGGTGATCTTCGGTGTCACGGGCGACCTCTCGCGCAAGAAGCTCATGCCCGCGGTCTACGACCTCGCCAACCGCGGCCTGCTGCCGCCGGGGTTCGCCCTGGTCGGCTTCGCGCGGCGCGACTGGGAGGACCAGGATTTCGCGAAGGTCGTCTACGACGCCGTCCGGGAGAACGCCCGCACCGAGTTCCGCGAGGAGACGTGGGAGCAGCTGCTGCAGGGCATCCGCTTCGTCTCCGGCGAGTTCGACAACCCAGAGTCGTTCAAGAGGCTGCGCGACACCGTGGAGAGGCTCGACGTCGAGCGCGGGACGATGGGCAACCACGCGTTCTACCTCTCGATCCCGCCCAAGGACTTCCCGCAGGTCGCCCGGCAGCTGCGGGATTCGGGCCTGGTGGATGACACGACGGACGAGGACCGGTGGCGCCGTGTCGTCATCGAGAAGCCGTTCGGCAGCGACCTCGCCTCGGCGCGGGCGCTGAACGAGGCGCTCGAGGTCGCGTTCCCGGCCGACTCCATCTTCCGCATCGACCACTACCTCGGCAAGGAGACGGTGCAGAACATCCTGGCGCTGCGCTTCGCCAACGAGCTGTACGAGCCGATCTGGAACCGCAACTACGTCGACCACGTGCAGATCACGATGGCCGAGGACATCGGCGTCGGCGGTCGCGCGGGATATTACGACGGGATCGGCGCCGCGCGCGACGTCATCCAGAACCACCTGCTGCAGCTGCTCGCCCTCACCGCGATGGAGGAGCCGATCAGCCTCAAGGCCGCGGACCTCCGCGCGGAGAAGGAGAAGGTCCTCGCGGCCGTCACCCTGCCGGAGGACCTGTCGCTCGCCACCGCGAGAGGCCAGTACGCCGGCGGCTGGCAGGGCGGCGAAGAGGTGCACGGCTTCCTCGACGAGGACGGGATGAACCCGGACTCGACGACGGAGACGTACGCCGCGATCAAGCTCGAGATCGCCACCCGCCGATGGGCGGGGGTGCCGTTCTACCTCCGGACGGGCAAGCGCCTCGGCCGGCGCGTCACCGAGATCGCCGTCGTGTTCAAGAGGGCGCCGCAGCACCTGTTCTCCCGCAACCAGACATCGGAGCTCGGCCAGAACGCGCTCGTCATCCGCGTCCAGCCCGACGAGGGCGTCACGATCCGCTTCGGATCGAAGGTGCCTGGCTCCGGCGCGCAGGTGCGCGATGTGACCATGGACTTCGGCTACGGCCACGCCTTCACCGAGGCGAGCCCCGAAGCGTACGAGCGGCTCATCCTCGACGTGCTGCTCGGCGATCCTCCGCTGTTCCCGCGGCACGAAGAGGTCGAGCTCTCGTGGATGGTCCTCGACCCGGTGGAGGAGTTCTGGGCAACGCAGGGCGGCGCGCTGGAGCAGTACGCACCCGGCTCGTGGGGCCCGGCATCCGCCGACGAACTCTTGGCCCGCGACGGCCGCGTCTGGAGGCGCCCGTGATCATCGAACTGCCCGACACCACCGTCAGCAAGATCGCCCGCCAGCTCGTCAAGGTGCGGGAAGAAGGCGGCGCTGTCGCGCTCGGCCGTGTGCTGACGCTCATCATCTCGACCCGCCACGGGCTCGAGGAAGAGGCGATCGACGCGGCCAACGACGCCTCACGGGAACATCCGATGCGCGTCATCGTGCTCATGACGTCCGATGGCGACACGCCGAAGCTCGACGCGCAGATCCGAGTCGGCGGCGACGCCGGGGCGAGCGAAGTGGTCGTGCTGCACGCCTTCGGCGACGCCTCCTCGAATGCGGAGAGCCTCATCACCGGCCTCCTCCTTCCGGATGCGCCCGTGGTCGCGTGGTGGCCGGATGATCCGCCCCGCGTGCCGGGGGATTCCCCTCTGGGCCGCATCGCACAGCGCCGCATCACGGACGCGTCGACCAGGCCCTACACGACCGATCGTCTGACGACACTCGGCGACAACTACGCGCCAGGCGACACCGACCTCGCCTGGACGCGGCTCACCCACTGGCGTGAGCAGCTTGCCGCCGTGCTCGACCAGCCGCCCTTCGAGCCCGTCACGGCCGTCGAGGTGCGGGGTGCCGCCAGTTCCCCGTCGACGGCCCTGCTCGCGGCGTGGCTGCGGCTCAAGCTCGACGTCGCGGTCGACTGGGAGTACGAGTCCCCCCGCGCGTGGGAGCACGGCATCAAGTCCGTGCGGCTCACACGCGAGAGCGGCGACATCGTGCTCGAGCGTCCGGAACCGGGCATCGCGGTGCTGACGCAGCCCGGTCAGCCCGACCACGACCTCGTCCTGCCGCGACGGACCCTTCGCGAATGCCTTGCGGAGGAGCTCCGTCGCCTCGATCCGGACGTCCTGTATGGTCGAGTGATCACGGAGGCCTGGCAGCTTCTGGGCCCCCCGGCAACGCTGGAGCAGAATGGCGCTTGACAAGGTCACCTCGAAGCGGGTCGTCGTCACGGCCGACCCCGCGGCCCTCGCAGAGGGCGTAGCCGGGAGGTTCATCGGCAAGGTGACCGAGCTCGCGGACGCAGGCCGCACGGTGCACGTCGCCCTTACCGGTGGCACCAGCGGCCTGGCGGTGCTGCGGGCGGCCGCCCGTCACCCCTGGCGCGACAACGTCGACTGGTCGCGCGTGCACTTCTGGTGGAGCGATGAGCGCTTCGTGCCGCGACGCCATGCCGACCGCAACGAGGCGCAGGCCCGCGAGGCCCTGCTGGACGCGCTGGACATCCCGGCCGAGAACATCCACGCCATCGGCGCCAGCGATGACGGCATCGATCTGGATGCCGCGGCCGCAGCCTACGCCGCCGAGCTCGCTCGCTTCGCCTCCGACGATGAGCCGTGGCCCGTCTTCGACATCTGCTTCCTGGGCGTCGGGCCCGACGGGCACATCGCCTCGCTCTTCCCCGACCGGCCAGAGATCCACGTGATCGACGAGGCCGTCGTGAGCGTGCGGGACTCGCCGCGCCTGCCGCCGGAGCGCATCACCTTGACCCGCCCGGTGATCAACTCATCGGTGCGGGTGTGGATGGTCATCGCGGGCGC
This sequence comes from Micromonospora sp. DT81.3, assembly GCF_049847225.1. Classification (NCBI taxonomy): domain Bacteria; kingdom Bacillati; phylum Actinomycetota; class Actinomycetes; order Micromonosporales; family Micromonosporaceae; genus Micromonospora; species Micromonospora sp. DT81.3. The sequence continues at coordinate 288 of NZ_JBNCNY010000004.1, read as the reverse complement.
CGAGAAGGCATCCGCTCTGGGTCTCGTGCTCGCGGGAGCGAGCTACTCGAGCGTGCCGGCGGCCGGGGCGAAGGGTCGCAAGCGCACCGTGATCTTCGTCGACGAAGCGGCGGCCTCCGAAGTGCCGACCGACCTGATCGACCCCGACTACTGATATGTAGTGCCTTCTTGTCAAGAGGGCATGGTGAGGCGCCGTCCGGGATGTCCCGGGCGGCGCCTCTTGCTTCGTGATCGGCTGGTTGGTGAGCGTGTCGTTGCGACGCGCGGTCAGTCTGATATTCGCGGGTT
>NZ_JBNCNY010000003.1:0-508289 GCF_049847225.1 Micromonospora sp. DT81.3 | reverse complement strand
GAGATGTCGCCGCATTCCTCCGCGCCCGTGCCCGTACGACCACGCTCGTCGACGCGGCGACGGCGGTCGTGGCGCGGGGGGCCGCCCGCCCCGGCGCGCCCGACCCCCCCCCCCCACCCGCCGGGGGGGCCCCCCCCCGACCCGACATCGATCGCTACTGGGCGATGAACGCGAGGATGTCCTTGTCGAGCTCGGCCTGGTAGTCGCCGTAGATCCCGTGCGGAGCACCCGCGTACACCTTGAGCGTTCCGTGCTTCACGAGCTCCGCCGACTTCAACGAGGCAGCAGCGATCGGAACGATCTGGTCGTCGTCGCCGTGCGCGAGGAGGATCGGGACGTCGAGGGCTTTGAGGTCCTCGGTGAAGTCCGTCTCGGAGAACGCCTTCACGCAGTCGTACGCCGCGGCGAGGTTCACGAGCATCCCCTGGCGCCAGAAGTCGTCGCGCGCCCCCTGGGAGACGTTCGCCCCTTCGCGGTTCGCGCCGAAGAACGGCACCGAGAGGTCCTGGTAGAACTGCGACCGGTCCTTCAGGACGCCGTCTCGGATGCCGTCGAACGCCTCGATCGGGGTGCCTTCGGGGTTGGCGTCCGACTTGACCATGATCGGCGGCACCGCGCCGGCCGTGATGACCTTCGCAACGCGGCCCGCCCCGTGCTGCGCGGCGTAGCGGACCACCTCGCCGCCCCCGGTGGAGTGGCCGATCAGCACGAGGTCGTGCAGGTCCAGCGCCTCGACCAGTTCTGCGAGGTCACGCGCGTAGGTGTCCATGTCGTTGCCGGTGTAGGTCTTCGACGAGCGACCATGGCCGCGCCGATCGTGGGCGATGGCGCGATATCCGGCGTCGGCGAGGAGCTTCAGCTCCACCTGCCACGCATCGGAGGAAAGGGGCCAGCCGTGGCTCAGCAGTACGGGCTGGCCGCTTCCCTGCTCGGTGTAGTAGATCTCGGTTCCGTCGGCGGTCGTGATGAAAGGCATTCGCTACTCTCTGTCAGCGGTCTGGATGAGTGGTTCCTCCACGCTACTGGCGGGCGCGCCGGTGTGGGCCGACCGCGGGCAGCCGGTCCACTCTCTTCACGGCTATGTCAGACGCCGTACTTCGGGAGTTCCTGCAGGGTCCACGTGTTGCCGTCCGGGTCGTCGAAGCTGACGAAGCGGCCCCATGCCTGCTCGTCGACCCCCTGGGCCTCCACACCCAGCGAGCGCAGGTGCTCCAGGGCCTCGTCGGCGTCGGGCACGACGACCTGGATGGTGTTCTGTCGCCCCGGTTCGAGGTCGTTTCCCATGCCGTAGCCGAACGCGATGGAGCACGCGGAGCCGGGGGGCGTCATCTGCACGAAGCGGAGGCCCTCGAAGGGCACCTGATCGTGGTCGGCGTGGAAGCCGATCTTCTCGTAGAAGTCCTTCGCGCGGTCGACATCGGTCACCGGCACGAAGATGAGCTCGATCTTCCAGTCCATGAGAGTTCCTTCCCGATTGAGCACCCGGGGTGGGCTGCCGTGCAGTCCACGTTACGGACGGGCGCCGACATCCGCAGCCCTCGCAGAACGGGCCCTCAGGCGGCAGGGGGAGTGATGGCGGGACGGCGTTCGATCAGCTCCCTGGCGAGCCCGGTCGACCCCGCGACCGCCGCAGGCATCGTCGCGACGGCGCCCAGCGGGACGAGGAAGCACAGCTGCGTCGCAACGCCGAACCCCAGCACACGGGCGCGGTTGCCGCGGCGCAGCGCGGCGCGTGCCCCGCGGTCGAGTCCGCGCGCCGCCAGCGCCCGCGACGACAGCTCGTCGGCCAGCAGCCAGCCGGTGAAGGCGACGCCGAAGACCGTGCCGAGCACGCCGCCGACGACAGGCACGAGCCCCAGCAGGCCCGCCACGACGGCGATTCCGGCGCCGCGCGCGACCAGTGAGAGCCCGTCGCCGACGGAGCGCCAGAAGCCGTAGTCCGCGTCGGGGACCGTCTGGCCGAGATCCCGTTCCACTGCGCGCCAGATGCGCTCGTAGAAGGGCTCCCCGACGAGAAGGGTCAGAGCGGTGAACGTCACGGCCACCATCACGAGCGCGGCACCGAACATCGCGGTGCCGATCGCCGTCCGGATGACATCACGCCAGAGCCCGGGCCACCCGTTCGCGAACGGGGTGATCGACTCGGTCACTCCGGGGAGGGCGAAGCCCCACGAAACCAGCCCGGCCACCAGCACGATCGCCACGATCGCTGCCGGGATGAGCCCGAGCGCCATCAGCCCTGGTCGCCGTCGCCAGTAGGCGAACCCTCGCAGCAGCGCTGCCACACCGCCGATGAACTCCCGCACGGATCCAGACTAGATCGGAGGCGCAGAATCACCGGCGCTCTGCCGCGACGGCCGTGGGTGGAGCCCGTCCTCATCGCGGTGGCGGTGGCCGCGATCTTCGTCGTGCTGCTGACCGTCGGGCCGCCGGGCGGAGGCGAATATCGTCCGGCAACCCGATTCCCGTGTACCGGGAATACCGCTCCCTCTCTGGCGTTAAAACTTGAGCAAGCAGCACTCAAGTTTGATCCAGGAGGCTTTGTGCCCGACAACTTCACGCCCAACAACGGCGAAAACAACGACGGCTCGAGCGCGTTCGACGAGTTCCTCGCGCGCTATCTGCAGGGCGAGCAGGCGCGCGCGTCACGCTCGATCGACCTCAGCCGCTTCCTCAGCGCGCGCACGCAGGGCATCCTGCAGAATGCCGGGCGCTTCGCGCTGGAGCGCGGCCAGCGCGAGCTCGACGCGCTGCACGTTCTGCGCGTCATGGTCGAGGAAGAGCCGGCCAGGGATGCCGTGACCAGGGTCGGGGCGGACCCCGAGGCGATTGCTCGCGCCGCCGAGGACCGGCTGCCCGCTCGCACCGCGCCTGCATCCGTCGACGCCGCGATGATCGCTCCGTCCGTCCAGCGCGCGCTGTTCCACGCCTACCAGGTCGCTCGTGCCGCGGGCTCGACCTACGTCGACCCGGAGCACCTCTTCTTCGCGCTGGTGATAGGACAGGACGCCCCGGCGGGGCAGGTGCTCGCTCGGGCCGGAGTCACCGCAGAGTCGCTCACGCAGGGGATGCGCGAGTCCGTGATGCCGGATGCCGGCTCGGCCGGCGCGCCCGCCCCCGCGCAGCAGGGTGCCGCGGCATCCGACACTCCGATGCTCGACCAGTTCGGCACCGACCTCACCGCGCTCGCCCGTGAGGGCCGGCTCGACCCGGTGATCGGGCGCGCCGACGAGATCGAGCAGACGATCGAGATCCTCAGCCGTCGCACCAAGAACAACCCGGTGCTCGTCGGCGAGGCAGGCGTCGGCAAGACGGCGATCGTGGAGGGCCTCGCCCGCGCGATCGTCGACGGCTCGGTTCCCGAGCAGCTGCGCGACAAGCGCGTCGTCTCGCTCGACCTGCCGGGCATGCTGGCAGGCACGCGCTACCGCGGCGACTTCGAGGAGCGCCTGACGAAGACCATGGACGAGATCGCCGCCCACCGCGGTGAGCTGATCGTGTTCATCGACGAGGTGCACACGGTCGTGGGCGCCGGTGGCGCGGGTGATGGCGGCATGGACGCCGGCAACATCCTCAAGCCCCGCCTCGCTCGCGGCGAGCTGCACCTGGTCGGCGCGACGACGCTCAAGGAGTACCGCGTCGTGGAGAAGGACCCCGCCTTGGAGCGCCGCTTCCAGCCCGTCCGGGTGGGGGAGCCCTCGATCGAGGACGCCGTGCGCATCCTGCACGGCCTGCGCTCCGCGTACGAGGAGCACCACGGCGTCGGGTACACCGACGACGCTCTCCGCGCCGCGGTCGAGCTCTCCGATCGCTACCTCCCCGACCGCGTGCTGCCCGACAAGGCCATCGACCTGATCGACCAGGCCGGTGCGCGGCTGCGGCTGCGGCTCGGCGTGCGAGTGGATGTCGACGACCTCCTGCAGCAGCTCGCGGGCCTCGAGGCCGACAAGAACGCCGCGGTCTCCGCCGAGCACTACGAGGAGGCTTCGCGCATCCGCGATGACATCGCGGCGGTTCAGCGCAAGCTCGAGGAGGCCACGGCCACCCGGAGCGCCGTGGCCGACGCCTTGATCGACGAGGCGCAGATCGCCGCGGTCATCTCGCGTGCCACCGGCATCCCCGTGAACCGGCTCACCGAGGGTGAGCGGGAGCGTCTCGCGGTGCTCGAGCAGGAGCTGCACGACCGCGTCATCGGTCAGGACGACGCCGTGACGGCCGTCGCGAAGGCCGTGCGCCGCAACCGCACGGGCATGAGCGACGCCGACCGCCCGGTCGGCAGCTTCCTCTTCCTGGGGCCTACCGGTGTCGGCAAGACGGAGCTCGCCAAGGCGCTCGCAAGCTCGCTGTTCGCCGATGACCCTTCGACAGGCTCAGGGACCGCCGTGCTGCGCTTCGACATGAGCGAGTACGGCGAGCGGCACACCGTGTCGCGGCTCGTCGGTGCCCCTCCGGGATACGTCGGCTACGACGAGGCCGGGCAGCTCACCGAGCGCGTGCGCCGCAACCCGTACTCGATCGTGCTGTTCGACGAGATCGAGAAGGCGCACCCCGATGTGTTCAACCTGCTGCTGCAGGTGCTGGATGACGGACGCCTGACCGACGGCCAGGGTCGCACCGTAGACTTCCGCAACACGGTCGTCATCATGACCTCGAACATCGGCAGCGAATTCCTGGCGTCGCGCGCGGGCGCCATCGGCTTCCTCGCCGACGGCGGGGGGTCCACCGGCTTCGGCTCCGAGAAGGACCTGCGCGACCGGGTGATGGGCAAGCTGCGTGAGGCCATGCGGCCCGAGTTCCTGAACCGCATCGACGAGATCGTGTTGTTCCGCAAGCTCGACAAGCCGCAGGTGCGAGAGATCGTCCGGCTGCTGCTCGGCGCGACATCGGCCCGGCTCGCCGGCCGGGAGGTCGACCTCGAGGTCACCGAGGCGGCGGTGGACTGGCTCGCCGAGCACGGCTACGAGCCCGAGTACGGTGCCCGTCCGCTGCGTCGCCTCATCCAGCGCGAGGTCGATGACCGCATCGCCGAGGCGTTCGTCGACGGGTCGCTCGTCGACGGGGGAGCGGTGAGCGTGGATGCCGCCGGCGACGAGATCGTCGTGCGTGCCTCCCGGCCGCAGCTCGCGCAGGCGGCGTAGCCGGCATCACGCGAGGTTCCGGATCCGAGAATCGGTCCGGCGTCCGAAGATCTGCGCGTCGCGCGGAGTCTCGGACGCCGGACCGATTCTCGGTGCGCGGCGCGGGGGGTCAGCGCGGTGGCGGAAGCTCCAGCGCTGTGACCCCCGTCATCCCGAACCAGACGCGGCCGCCGTCGCCCTCGACGAAGACCGCGAGCACGCTGTCACAGGAGCTGCACCGGGCCACCATGCCCATCCCGGTCGTGTAGACATCGCAGCGGCCGATCGCACCGTTCGCACCGCAGCCGTTGCAGCGCGCGTCGGCGGCCGTGGCATCCCACCCGAGCACATCGGCGAGGCGGCCGGCCAGTACGTTGCCGTCGAGCTTGGTCATCACGAACCTCCGAACCGCTCGGTGCGCACGTCGGCCGGCGCATGCCCGGCCTCGATCAACCACGATGCCACCGCTTCGACGAACGCGGTAGGGCCGCACACGTAGACACGCGGGCGGGATGCCGCGGGCACCGTCGCGGCATCCAGGGTGCTTCGCGTGACCCGGCCCGCGGGTGCCGCCCAGCCGTCCGGCGTGCGGCGCGTGTACACGAAGTCGAGTTGCAGCGTCCCCTGCGCGAGCCCTGCAAGCTCGTCCCGGAAGAACACGTCGTCCGGCGTTCGCACCGAGTACAGCAGGCGGAACTCCGTCGCATCCCCGGCGGCGGCATGCGCCGCGGCCATGGCGTACAGCGGCACGACGCCCGATCCGCCGGCGATGAGCTGCACCGGTCGGAGAGCGTCCCCGTCGAGGGGCGGTCGCCACACGAAGAATGCCCCCAGCGGTCCGTGCAGCTCGAGCTGGTCGCCCGCACGCAGGTCATGCGCGAGGAACGGCGACACCTCGCCGTCGGGCAGTTCGTCGACCGCCAGCACGACGCGCGTGCCCTCACCCGCCGAGGCGATCGAGTACGAGCGCGTCGCCTGGTAGCCGTCCGGCGCGGTGAGGCGGACGTCGAGGTGCGAGCCGGCATCGTTGCCTGGCCACGTCGGCACGTCGAGCACGATGCGGCGCGCGCTCGCGGTCTCCGGCCGCGATTCGACGACCACTGCGGTGTGCCAGGATGCGGGGCGCTTGCCTCTCACCAATACCGCTCCTCCTGCCACGGATCGCCGTGCAGGTGGTAGCCGTTCTGCTCCCAGAATCCGGGGTCGTCGCTCGGCATCGTCACGAGCCCGCGGATCCACTTGGCGCTCTTCCAGAAGTAGAGGTGCGGCACGAGCAGCCGCGCGGGGCCGCCGTGCTCGGGGTCGAGCGGCTCGCCGTCCGCCTCGAACGCGATCCAGCTCTTCCCGTCGAGCAGATCGTCGAGCGGAACGTTGGTCGTGTAGCCGCCATAGGAATGCGCCATCACATAGTCGTGGCTGGTCTCCACGTCCTCGAAGATCTTGTCGAGCGGCACGCCCCGCCAAGGCATCTCCAGCTTCGACCAGTGCGTGACGCAGTGGATGTCGGTGGTGATGTCCTCGATGCCGAGGGCACGCAGTTCATCCCAGGTCCAGCGGTGCGCGCCGTTCTCGGTCTGCACCGTGAACTCCCAGTCCTCGGTCTCGACCTGCGGTGTCGGACCCGCCGAGAGCACCGGCCAGTCCGAGACGAGCGTCTGACCTGGCGGCAGTCGCGGATCGCGGTCGCCCCGCCGGCCGGAGAATCCTCGAGTGATGAATGACATGGCACCCCTTTCTCTGACGCTCACACTAGTGACCCGGCGCGCCGGGCGGCGCGCTCGCGGCAAGCCGGTCGCCGTCGGCATCCACTCATAAGGTGAAAGCAGGGCACAGAAGGCCCGACAGCGCCGGAAGGGCCGCGGATGCAGATAGCCAGCACGTCGACGCAGCGCACCTATCGCTACCTCAGACTGTCGATCGTGGGTGCGGTGGTGCTGCTGTTCGTCGCGCTCGCCATCACGATCGTCCACTTCGGCCCCATGCTCTCCGTCAGCGCTGCGATCTACACACCGGCACGCAACATCTTCGTCGGTTCCATCTTCGCCGTCGCACTCGCGCTCCTCGCCCTGTCCGGACGCAGCCTCTCGCAGGCTCTGCTGGATTACGCCGCCATCGCAGGCGCGCTGATCGCGACCGTTCCGGCTCCTCTCGAGCCGGGTCAGCTTCCGCCGTCGGAGGCCGACCTCGCGGGGGTGCAGGTGGGCCTTCTCTCCTTGCTCATCGTGGGCATGGCTGCGCTTGTCGCCATCGTCGCCGTGGCGGTGGTGCAGCACACCCTGACGCCGACCATCGGATTGGGCATCGCCGTCGCCGCGGTGATCATCGTGGCGGTCGCCGTCTGGTGGCTGGTGTCGCCGATCTCGTTCCTCGCCTGGGCGCACATCGTGGCGGCGTTCACCTTCTTCGTGCTGATCGCGGCGGTGTCGGGGCTCGCCGCATGGACGGTCGACGAGACGAGCAATGACGCCGCCGCGGCGACCCGGGCGATGTACCGCGTGCTGTATTCCGCGATCGCGATCGGCATCCTCGTCGCATTGGCGTTCCTGGTGGTCGTCATCGTGCTCGAGACGCAGGGGATCGATCTGGTCGAGGCGACCGGGCTGCCGCTGATCTTCATCGGCGAGGCGGCGGCTCTGCTTCTGTTCGCCGCGTTCTGGCTCATCCAGACCGTCGAGCTGTGGGACGAGCCGGATCCTCGGCTGCGGGTGGCGCCGGGGGAGTGAGGCCCGTCACCCGTCGGTCAGTGGCGATCGGCTGCTCGCTCGAGGAAGCGGCGCACCGTTTCGGCGGATGCCGCATGGTCCGCGACATCCGGTTCGCCGGACATCGTGATCGTTCCTACGAGCCGGCCGCCTTCGAAGATCGGGATGGCGCCACCGTGCGCCCGCAGCAGGTCGTGGTCGACATCCGTGCGGTCCTCGAACGGGGTGCCGTCGGACTCGTGGCGTCGGCGGACGAGCAGGGAAGGCTCACCGAAGCGCTCCGCGACCGCGGCCTTTCCCCCGAGCCAGGGGTCGTTGCCGGAGTCCGTCGTCCCGAGCTTCGCGACGAACACATCCGCGCCGTGCAGCACGACGCGGACCGCGAGGTTCGCGCCGAGCTCACGGATCACCTCGACACCGATGAGCCCGAGGTCGACGGCGTCTTCGCGACCGAACACGTCGACGTCGAATCGCGGCTCCGCCTCGAGATCGGCGATCGTGAACACGGGAAGCTGTGTCATGCGGGTTCTCCTCGAAGCTCGGGTCGAGCCTAGTAGCGTCGAACGCATGACACGGCGCCCACCGACGACGACAGTCCCTGCGGCGCGGCCGTGGGCGGTGGCGCGCGGGATCGCGCTGTGGGCGCTCGGCGGGTTGCTCGGCGTCGCGGGCGCAACTCACCTGACGTGGGGGCGGCGCGGGTATCGCATCGTGGTTCCGGACTGGGCGACCGCGCTCACGAGGCTGGACAAGGACGCGATCGTGGTCGGCTCCGGAGTTGTCGAGCTGATGCTGGCCGGCGCGCTGGTGGCGCTGCCGCGGGAGCGGACGCGGATCGGGTGGCTCGTCGCCGCGTTCTTCGTCGCGGTGTTCCCGGGCAACTTCCACCAGTGGCAGACGGGCCGCTCGGCGCCGCTGCTGCGCACCGACAGGGCGCGCTTCGTTCGCCTGCTGCTGCAGCCGGTGCTCGTCGCGTGGGCGATCTGGGGCACCCGTGGCCGCTGAATCGAACCTGACATGTCGATCGTTCGGTGCGCCGGGCGCGCCCCGACTCGTCGTGCTCATCGGGGTCGGCATCTCGATGGCCGTCGACCCTCTGCCTGCGGTGACGGCCGGCCGCGACATCCGCGTGCTCGCTGTAGGGGTCGACGGGGCGGCCATCGATGAGCCGGGCGCGCACGGCGGCGAGACACCGGCGGAGTCGACGGCGGCCACGCTCGCCGATCGGATCCGTGAAGAGCTGGACGACGCCGTCGCCACCGCGGGCCTCGTGGCGTACCGAGCGGCCGGAGATGTGGCGCTGCGAGTCACCGCGCTGCTCGGCGACTCGATCGATCGGCTCGTGCTCGTCGCGGTGCCTGCCCCGGCTGCGCCGCTCGACCAGCAGGAGCTCGGGCGGACGATCGAGCCGATCATCGCGAAGACCCTCATCATGAACGGCCAGCGCGATCCGGATGCCGCCGCGGCGGACGCGCGTTGGTACAAGGAGCACATCCGGTCGGCGCGCGTCGAGATGATCCCGGGCCACGGGCAGCTCGCTCTTCCGGATGTCTGGGACCGCGCGCTCTCCCACGCGGCTCCCGGGACGAAGGGCAGGTAGCCGGTGCGGGAGCTCGATGTGCGTCTCGCGGACGGTTCGGTGCTGCACGCGTTTGACGTGCCGGTCGCTCACCCGCCGCGCTTGGCGCTCGCGTGGCACCACGGCTCGCGCAGACCGGTGCGCCGCTCGCCCCCGTGATCGAGGCGGCCGCCGAACGACTGCGCGAGCTCGAACTCCGCCGTCTCCTCGAAGGCGGCCCGCGCCGCTCATCCATTGAAGGCCGAGCGGATGGCGCCGAGTGAAGCCATTCCGGCGAACCAGTCGAACTCGGTGGACTACGCGGTGCCCGACGTTCTGGACTGGCTGCTGCGGCAGGCCCGAGTGCGGTCGGAACCGCTCCGCTGTGCGGCGCGCCCGGCGCTTTCCCAGGCTGACCTGGCTCTCCTCACAGCCTTACCAACATCTCCTCCCAGCGAACGAACGCTGCCGTCCGGTAACTTCGGAGTTGCATGCAGGCGCGCCTGGGCCGGCCGATGAGGGCAAGGCGACAGGACCGCCCCATTCCAGGAGGGCACTCAGACGCGGGGCTCGCGTCGGGCACGACTCCGACCTGGAGCATGCTTCACACCGCCGATCAGAGGCCCGATTCGTCGCGCTCATGCCACGGCGGGCACCGAGCCGACACATCCATCAAGGAGAGCCATGGGCAGTACTCAGGACCGCCACCCGATCGGCCACCACCCGCCCGCAGCAGGGTGGTATCCGGATGCGCAGGTCGCCGGCCAGATCCGCTACTTCGACGGCCGGTCGTGGACCCAGCACACGGCCCCGGCGATCCGCAGTCTGGATGTCGCGAACGCCGCAGCCGCGCCCAAGACGAAGCGCCAGACCGGCCTCTGGATCATGCTCGGCGTCACCGCCGCGCTCGTCGCGCTGGTCTTCGCCCTGAGGGTTGCGAACCTCGGATCCAACGATGGCGCGGCCGGCGACACGGCCGCCCAAGCGCCGGTCGCCGAGGCGCCGGCTGTCGTTGAGGAACAGGCTGCAGAGTCCGCCGACGAGTCCCCTGCAGAACCGGAAGCGCCTGCCGCATCCGGCCTCACCCTGGCGCAGCAGAACGCCGTCGAGCGCGCGCGGGGTTACCTCGACATGATGGGCTTCTCACGCTCGGACCTCATCGGCCAGTTGGAGTATGAGGGCTTCACCGTGGAGGACGCCACGTTGGCGGTCGATCGCCTTGCACCGGACTGGAACGCCGAGGCAGTGGAGGCGGCGCGAGGTTTCCTCGACGTTTCCTCGTTCACCCGCGACACACTGCTCGACGCGCTGCTGTACAGGGGGTTCAGCCAATCCGAGGCCGAGGCCGGACTCGCAGCCGTCGGCTACTAGGCACTGGCCCGGTGTTCGCACCAGATTGACCGTGGCAGCGCGGGCATGGTTCAGCCGGGTGGCGGATCACGAGCGCCCACGAGCCCGGAGGTCGGAATCCCCTCTCCGCACGTGTGAGAATTCAGTCGGCCCTCGACAGACAGGCAAGTCCCCCCAATGATCTCGACCTTCATCGCGATCGCCGTGCTGCTCGCGAGCGCGGTGCTCCTGATCGCCCTCCGGCCCCGCGCGGAGCGCGACATCGCGATCAGCGCTCGCGCGGCCCGGATCACGGGTTCCATGCCGGTCGCCTCGACCGATGCGCCCGACGCGGCGGCCGCCCTTGCCGCAGCCGAGGCGGTGGGCGGCTCGATGATCCAGGCGGGGTATTCGGTCGAGACGGTGCAGGACGTGCTCCGCGACATCGCCCGCGTCAACAACCTCCCCGAGAGCGAGGTGCTCGTGTTCCCGAACGCGCTCCTCGTCTCCGCGCGGGGGCAGGGACAGCACCGCACGGGCGCGGTCGCCGGCGCCGACGGGCAGTTGCTGCTCTCGCAGATCGACGAGGTGCAGCGAACCGTGGATGCCGCCCGGACGGGCGTGCTCGACCCTGCTTCGACGGTGAAGCGCATCGAGCGCATCCGTGACATGCCGCCCACCTATGGACGTGTCGTCCGCGTGATCGGCTACGCGTTCCTGAGCGGCGCGCTCTCCGTGCTGCTGGGTGCATCGTGGACCGGCGTGTCCCTCTCCGCCGCTCTCGGGCTGATCACCGGAGCCGCGCTCCTCCTCAGCGAGCGCGTTCCGCGGCGCTATGGCGCACTGATTACCGTCGGGATCGCCTTCGTCGTGGCCGTGGTCGTGTTCTCTCTTCTGCGGGCGGGATGGGGCTCCGGCATCCTCGCCGCACTGCTGGCTCCACTCGTGGTCCTGCTGCCCGGCGCGCTGCTCACCACCGCCGTGCTCGAATTGTCGATGGGGCACATGATCTCCGGGGCGGGCAGAGCGGCCGCCGGGGCCATGCAGCTGGTGCTGCTCAGCGCAGGCATCGTGACGGCGGGTGCGCTGGTCGGCGTGCCGGACTTCGACTTCGCCCGGCACCCGGATCTGCTGGGACCGGTGGCGCCGTGGATCGCCGTCGCCGTCTTCGGCATCTCCATCTCGGTCCACCGGTGCGCGCCGCGGCGAGCCATTCCCTGGATCCTGCTGGTGCTCTACATCGCGTACGCGGCCCAGGTGCTCGGAGACGTCTTCCTGGGCGGCGTTGTCTCAGCCTTCGTGGGCGCTCTGTGCGTGACGCCGGTGACCGCCCTCGTAGCGCGGCAGCCGTCCGGGCCTGCGGCCCTCGTCAGCTTCACCCCCGCCTTCTCGCTGCTCGTGCCGGGTGCGATCGGGCTTGTGGGGGTGGCCGACGTGCTGGGAGGCGACCGGGCGGCGGCCGCATCCCTCGTCGCGACCCTCTCGACGATGGTCGCCATCGCCCTCGGCGTTCTGGCCGGCTCGAGCCTGTCGAATCGGATGCGCCGGCCGGCGCTCTGACCCGCCATCGCCTAATCGGATGCGCCGGCCGGCGCTCTGACCCGCCATCGCCAGATCGCACGCGCCGCGCCCGCTCCCAGCAGAACCGTCACCGCGCTTTGGTGTGGTGCCAGGACCGCGCGACGCAGGATGGGAGGCGATGATTCGACGTGCGACGTCCAGACATCCGGGCACGAAAAAGGGTGCGACGGCCGGTCGGCCGCCGCACCCTCGGCGAGGGGTTACGGAGCGACCGGAACGAGCACCCGGTCGATCGTGTGGATGACGCCGTTCGACGCCTGGATGTTGATCGCGCGCAGTACGAGCACAGGATTGCGCAGGTCGGCGTTCTGATCGCGCAGGACGGGGCCGAGCGGCCTGATCACGAGACCGTTCGCCATGACGATCGTCCGCGACGTCAGCACGTCGAGCGGCCCGAGCTTCTTGTCCGCCACCACGTGGTACAGCAGGATATTGCTGATCTGCGGGATGCTGAAAGTTCCGACGATGGCGGCGAGCGCATCCGCTTCGCTTGCCGGCACCGTGCCGGTCAGATCGCCTACGAGCCGCAGGAACGCCCGGTCGTTGGGGGCGAAGACGGTGAACTGGCGGCTGGCATCGGCGAGCACGGGCGCGAGATCGGTCGCGATCAGAGCCTGCACCAGGATGTCGTAGTCGCCCAGGTTGTTGTCAGGCGTTCCACCACCCGATGCCGCGACGGCGACCTCGACGATGTTCTGTGGAGGCGCTGCGGCGCCCGTCGCGTTCGCGGGAACGGCAGATCCCAGCACGAGCGCCGCAGCGGCGACCGCAGCGGCAATGGTCTTCTTCATGGTCGTAACTCCCTTGTTTCGTACGGATACGCGGGACGGGTCCGGGGATGAAGGTCTCCGGCAGGTCCCAGTGAGTTCTTCCGTGCCGGGGCGGCATTCGGATGCACCAAGACGGAAATGATTCGCGAGGAGGGCAGAATTGCTCCATGCGCATCGTGGTGCTCACCGGCGCCGGCATCTCCGCGGAGAGCGGGGTGCCCACCTTCCGCGGACCGGACGGGCTGTGGGAGGGCCACCGCGTCGAGGATGTGGCGACCCCGGAGGCGTTCGAGCGCGATCCCGAGACGGTGCACGCCTTCTACGACGCCCGGCGGGCTGCCCTGGCATCCGTCTCGCCGAACGCGGCCCATCGCGCGCTCGCCCGCCTCGAGGGTGGAATCGGCGACGAGCTGCTCGTCGTCACGCAGAACGTCGACGATCTGCACGAACGCGCCGGCACCCGCAGCCTCGTGCACATGCACGGCGAGCTGCGCAAGGCGCTGTGCGGCGCGTGCGGCGCGCGGGTGCCCTGGAACGGCACGCTGGCCGACGAGCCGCCGTGCCCGGCCTGCGGGGCGCGGATGCTGCGACCGGATGTCGTCTGGTTCGGCGAGATGCCGTACGAGCTGGAGCGCATCGAGCAGGCCGTCATCTCGTGCGACATGTTCGTCGCCATCGGGACATCCGGCGAGGTTTACCCCGCCGCCGGTTACGTCGCCCTCGCGGCGGCGTTCGGGGCCCATACGGTCGAGCTCAACCTCGCGCCGTCCGAGGGGGTCGTGCCGTTCGACGAGGTCCGGGCGGGCCTTGCCACCGAGGTCGTCCCCGCCTGGGTGGATGAGGTGCTCGCGCACCGCTGAGCGGGGCTCCCACCGTCAGGGGCGAGTCGACACCGTCACGGTGAACTTCGCGTTGCGGGCCACCTGCCGCGTCGGTCCGACCAGGCGCTCGAGCGCCGGCCGATAGCGCTGCGGCGAGTTCCATACGGCCCACAGCTGGCCGCCCGGTGCCAGAACGCGCCCGGCCTCCGCGAAGAGGGGCTCGGCCACGCCGCCCGGCACAGCGGCGCCCGCGTGGAACGGCGGGTTCAGCGCCACGAATGACGCGGTCGCGTCCGGGCGCGCCTCCAGACCGAGGTCGCGCACGACATGCACCCGGTCCCCGACGCCGTTCGCCTTCGCGGTCGCTTCGGCGGACGCGACGGCGGAGGCCGACTGGTCGCTCGCCACGATGCGGCGTTCCGGATGTCGCAGGGCGAGCCACGTCGCGATCACTCCGGTGCCGCACGCGAAGTCGATGATGTCGCCGCTCGGCGGCGGCGCGGCGTCGAGAAGCTGCTCGAGCAGGAACCGGGTGCCGATGTCCACTCCGGCGCCGGCGAACGCTCCACCGAACGCGCATACCACGAGTTCGTCATCCAGTCCCGGCACGGCATGCGGCAGCACTCGCGGCCTCAGCGCCGGCGCGGGCTCCCGGGCACCGGGCTCCCGCCCATCGAGCGGCTCTCGTGCGGTCAGCACGCGAGCCTTCTGCCGCGCGTGGGACACGTCGAGCCGGGCGAAGGAGCGCAGCAGAACCTCGTTCATCGCCGTGCTCATGTGCTTGAGCATCCCGCCGGCGTAGACGATGACGTCGCGGTCGGCGTGCGCGGCGACGAGCGCCGAGACGTCGTCGAGCGCGTCGAGGGCGCGGGGGAGTCGGAGCAGTACCACGCGCGCTCCCGCCACCAGTTCCGGCCCGAGCGGCAGCGAGCGGAACACGTTCTCGACGCCGAATTGAGAGGCGTTGGCCGCGAGCGCGCGCTCGCCCGAGAGCGGATCCTGATGCACCCGGATGCCGGTGGCCCCGTCATCCGCCGCCCCCAGAGTGAGCGCGCCATAGCCGTCGCCGATGACCACGACCGTGCCTGCCGGTGCCGCACGCCTCGCCTCCGAGGATTCGTCGAGCAGCAGTCGGTCGGCCGCATCTGAGGCCCGCAGCTCCCGTGCATCGACGTCCGGCCAGCGGCGGAGGGCGTCGAGCGAGAACGGGCGGGGCACCTGCCCATTCTCGCGCAGGGTGCCGGCGGGGTCCGCACGCACGAAAGCCCGCGCCGACCGAGGTCGACGCGGGCTCCCGTGTGCCGTGATGCGCGACTAAGAGCTGACGGACTGGCGGGCGGCCGCTGCCCGGTCGTCGCTGAGGCGCTCCTCGTCGATGCGATCGAGGTCGTGCAAGGACGAGCCCTTCGTCTCACGCAGCGACAGCACCGCAACGAGGCTGACCGCCGCCGCGAGCGCCAGGTAGATCGCCACCGGCACCCAGGTGCCGTACTCGCGCAGCAGCCAGGTGGCGATGATGGGCGCGAGCGAGCCCGCGATGATCGAGGTGACCTGGTAGCCCAGCGAGACGCCCGAGTACCGCATCCGCGTCGGGAACATCTCGCTCATGATCGCCGGCTGCGGCGCGTACATGAAGGCGTGGATGAAGAGGCCGAGGCAGATCGCGAGCAGGATGACGACGGGGCTCTTGGTGTCGAACATCGGGAACGCGAAGAACCCCCACGTGGCGGCCAGGAGCACGCCGATAAGGTAGACCGGCTTGCGGCCGACGCGGTCGGTGAGCCCGCCGATCAGCGGGATCACGATCATGTGCACGATGTGCGCGATGACCATGTAGCCCAGGATCTCAGAGGTGTTCACTTCGTTGAAGACGAGATACGTGATCGAGAAGGTCACCACGAGGTAGTACATGATGTTCTCCGCGAACCGGAGCCCCATCGCCGTGAACACACCACGCGGGTAGCGCCGGAGCACCTCCCAGACGCCGTATCGCACGTGCTTCTGCTCCTCGACCTGCTTCTGCACCTCGAGGAAGATCGGGGCGTCCGTCACACGCGTGCGGATGTAGTATCCGACGGCGACGATCACCGCGGACAGCCAGAAGCCGATGCGCCATCCCCACGAGAGGAACTGCTCCTCGGTGAGGGTGCGGCTGAGGACCAGCAGCACGACGGTCGCCAGGAGGTTGCCGATCGGCACCGCGGCTTGTGGGAACGACGACCAGAAGCCGCGCGACTTGTCGGGGGAGTGCTCCGCGACGAGCAGCACCGCCCCGCCCCACTCCCCGCCGACGGCGAAGCCCTGCGCGAAGCGGAGCGTCACCAGGAGGGCCGGTGCCAGGTATCCGACCTGGGCGTAGGTCGGCAGGCATCCCATCAGGAAGGTCGCCACGCCCACCAGGATGATCGCGATTTGGAGCAGCTTCTTGCGCCCGTACTTGTCGCCGAAGTGTCCGAAGACGATGCCGCCGAGCGGCCGCGCGACGAAGCCGACGGCATACGTCACGAAGGCGGCGATGATCGGCGTCAGTGGGTCTTCCGACGGCGGGAACATGATCTTGTTGAAGACCAGCGTCGCGGCGGTGGCGTAGAGGAAGAACTCGTACCACTCGACGACGGTGCCGGCCATCGACGCCGTGACGACGCGCCGAAGACTCGATTGCTTCACATCGGGCGTGGTGCTGCTGCCTCGGGGCGATGTGGCTGAAGCCATGCGCTTGTTACCTCCTTGTAGGGCGCGAGACGGCACAGAGGTGCCGGACTCCACGTTACCTGAGAGAGGATTCAGGTCTCAAGGCGGTTATCGAATCGAGATGCTCGGCGGCGCTACTCGCGGAGCCGGACGAGCAGCACGTGACCGGTCTCCTCGAGCTCGGCGATCGCCTCGCGTTCCTTGAGGAAGTCGGAGAACGACCGGAAGCCCAGCGCCTTCTCGCTGAAGGAGGGGTCCATGCGCCGCATGTGGGTCTTGACCGCCGAGCTGTGCAGCCACTCGGTGTCGTCCTTGTCATGGCCGAGCCGCAGGGCGCGCTCGAGCAGGCGGGTGGCGACCTCCTGCGGATCCTCGACAGGCTCCTCCGGCGCTGCCTCGACCTGCGGGGCGAGCGCCGCGACGGTCTGCGAGGAAGCGCGACGGTTGGTGCGTTTGGGCGGCGACGCCGGACCGAGCGCCTCGATGAGCGAGGCCTCGATGTCGGCGGGTGCCGGCGCGAGCGGCGGCGCTTCAGGGTCGAGCTTGGGGGCGGAGTCGACGGCCGCGGGCTCCGAAGTGCCGGCGGGCGCGGCGTCCGCCGTGGGCGTCTTCGTGGAGACCCGGCGACCGCCCGCGCGACGCTTCGCGGGCGCCGCCTCCACGGGCTCGGCCGCCGCGTTCTCCGCCGCGGCCGGGAGCGCGGCATCACCGTCGGCAACACCGGCATCGGATGCCGGGGCCTCCGCAGCCGCGGCCTCGGCGGCCGCCGCAGCCGCGGCACCCTTCGACCTCGATGATCTCGCCTTCGCGGCGGGCTCCTTCGCTCCGGATTCCTTGGGCGCCGACTCCTTCGGCGTTGCACGGGCGGCCGGCTCCTTGACGGGCGGACGCTGCACGCGAGGAACGCCGGGCAGTGAGTCGTAGGCCTCGAACTCGTCGCACGCCGCGGCGAGGGACTTGGCGGTGGATCCCGCCACCCCGATGCCGACGACGTACCGCCCGAGGCGCTTGCAGCGCTGGGCAAGGGGCACATAGTCCGAATCGCCGGCGACGATGACGACGTGCGTGAGGTCGGGCAGGCGGAACATGTCCTCGACGGCGTCCACGGCGAGACGGATGTCGGCGCCGTTCTTCGCGTACGCGGCAGCCGGAAAGAGCTGCACGAGGTCGACGGCGCGGGCGACGAGCTGGCTGCGGTAGACGGCGTTGACGGGGGAGGACCAGTCCGCGTAGGCGCGCGTCAGCACGAGCGTGCCGAAGGACGCCGCGTAGTCGATGATCGCGCCGACGTCGATGGTCGCACGAGAGAGGCGGTCGGCGATCTCCGGGTCGTTCGGCGTCTCGAGGATCCGCTGGCGGTCACGCCCATAGGAGTTGCGGCCGTGGACACGGTCGTACCAGGAAATGACGATGTTGTCGAAGTCGAGGTAGACGGCCACGCGGGCGTTCTGCGAGTCGGGCATTACTCCAGTGTGACAGGCGGTGCTGCCGGGGGAGGCGCTGACGGGCCGCGGTCAGCGACCGCCCGGGTACACCAGACCGATCTGCCGGCGGATCTCGTCGAGGGTGCCCATGATGGCGACGGTCTCATCGATCGGCAGGATGTCGCCCGCGAAGTTCCCCTCGGCCACCAGTCGCTCGGCGGCCAAGGCCTGGTACTGCATCCCTCGGCTCTCGACATCCGATTCATACGACTCGAGCACCGTGCCGTCGGGTGCCACGACGCGGAAGGACGTCGGGCTGTACCAGACGGAGTCGATATCGATGCGTGCATCGGTGCCGAGCACCGTGGCCGTGTTCGGACCGCGGGTCACCGATGAGGAGAGCGTGGTCGCCAGAGCGCCGCGGTCGTACGTGAAGATCGTCGCGACCTCGTAGTCCACTCCCGTCGGCCTGAGCCGCGCCGACGCCTGCACGGTGGTCGGGGCGCCGAGCACATCCCAGGTGAAGGAGATCGGGTAGATGCCGAGGTCGAGCAGAGCGCCGCCACCGAGCTCGATGGCGTTGAGGCGATGCGAGGGATCATCGGTGACCTTCTGGGTGTGATCGGCGATCACGGCGCGCACCTCGCCCAGCACGCCGGAGGCGAGGATCTCGCGGATGCGCCCCATGTGCGGCAGGTAGCGGGTCCACATCGCCTCCATGGCGAGCAGCCCCTTGGTGGCGGCGAGGTCGCGGATCTGCGCGGCCTCGGTGGCATTGAGCGTGAACGGCTTCTCGACCAACACGTGCGTGTCGTTCTCGAGCGCGAGCATCGCGTTCTCGGCGTGCATCGGGTGCGGCGTGGAGACGTACACGATGTCGACGTCGGGGTCGGTTACCAGAGCCTCGTACGAGGGGTAGGCGCGCGGGATGTCGAATTCGGCCGCGAACGCGTCGGCCCCCTCCTGCGAGCGGGAGCCGACGGCGATCAGGTCGATGCCGGCAGCTCGCAGGTCGCGCGCGAAAGCATGGGCGATGCCGCCCGTGGCCAGGATGCCCCAGCGAAGTCCACTCATCGTCGAAGCGTAGCGGGGTCAGGCGACCGGTCGTGGCGCCTCGTCCGAGACGCCGCAGATGAACGCGAGGATGCGCAGCGCCGTGTCCTGCAGCACGGGCCCGTGACCGAAGGACCAGTCCGCGTCGACCGCACGCAGAGTGTGCCCGGAGAGGACGGCTCGGATCTCCAGGGGCGCGGCGCCCGTCCGGTAGAGCACCACCGCGCCGATGGTCCTGGGGTCCACCTTCGCGGCGACGCCGATGTCCCTCGCCAGCTCGAGCTGTGCGGTGACGGCACGGGAGAGGGCGCGCACCGGGCGCCGCTTTCCCTCCCGCACGCGGTGCGCGAGTTCCCGGAGATCGCCGGTAGGGGCTTCGGCCGCAAGGCCGGCGCGCTCGGCGAAGTCGCGCCCCAGGTCCCGGTCGCCGAGGAGCATGGTCTCGGTCGCCTCGATCACGTCCGCCAGTGCCGCCCGCCGGTCCGATGTGACGCCTGATTCGTCGCCGATGGCGCGTTGCGACAGCGGGAAGAAGCGACCGAGGTCGGACATGTCCTGAGTTTATGCCGAGGCGGCCATGTGACGCGATGTGACAGCCGCATCCGCGCCCCACGCGAGCTTCGGAACGATGTGACGTCACATTGCCGGATGGCCGACATGCGGCGTTTGTGACCATAATGGGCTCGAACGGGATGTGACCGTGCACACGGACGTGGAGGCCGACATGAGCGACGCCGGGCGCGGGCGACCCCCCAGCATCCGGGACGTGGCGCGCCTCGCGGGCGTCTCGCACCAGACGGTGTCCCGCGTGCTGAACGACCACCCCAGCATCCGCGCCGCGACGCGGGAGCGCGTGCTCGAGGTCATGCAGGATCTGCAGTACACGCCGAATCGCGCCGCGCGGGCCCTCGTGACCAGCCGGTCCCAGACGATCGGGGTGCTGTCTGCCTCGTCGGCCCAGTACGGGCCCGCATCCAGCATCGCGGCCATCGAATCGGCCGCCCGGGACCAGGGCTACTGGGTCACCGCCGCCAACATCGACGCATCCGACCCTGGTTCGATCGGCGCGGCGCTCGCGCACCTGACCGCCCAGTCGATCGACGGGCTCGTGATCATCGCGCCGCAGGTGCGCGTGTTCCGCGCGATCGCCGCCATGCACATCGACGTTCCCTACGTGACCCTGCAATCGACGGAGCTCGACGAATCACGCGCGCTCTCGGTGGACCAGATCGCAGGCGCCCGCGCGGCCACGCGTCACCTGATCTCGCTCGGGCACCGCTCGATCTATCACCTCGCCGGACCTCAGGACTGGATCGAGGCCGAGGCGCGGATGCGCGGATTCCTCGAGGAGATGAGTGCCAACGACGTCCCCACGACGGCGCCGATCCTGGGCGACTGGACGGCGGAGTTCGGCTACTACGCCGGTCGCGAGCTGCTCAGCGTGCGCGACTTCACGGCGATCTTCTCATCGAACGATCAGATGGCCCTGGGGCTGATCCATGCCATCCGCGAGGAGGGGCTCGACGTGCCGCGCGACATCAGCATCGTCGGATTCGATGACATCCCGGAGGCGGCCCACTACTGGCCGCCGCTGACGACGGTCCGCCAGGACTGGACCGAGCTCGGGCGCCGGTGCGTCGCGCTGCTGCTCGGCGGCGCCGCGGGGGCGTCGGTGGGTGCGCGGCAGACGATCGTGCCGGAGCTGATCGTGCGCCGGTCGACCGCCCGCGTCGGCCTCTGAAACGGGGCCGTTACGAATCCGAGACACGCGCCGCTTGACACCCGGCCCTGCAGTCCGAGTACCATGACCCAATGTGAACGGTCACATGGGCGGCGTTCCGCCCGACCGATGCACAGCAGGAGCCACCGGCCCATGAAGGAGTGATCCGTGCCCGTTCGCAACGACGCGCAGCAAGCTTGTCCCGCACCCGGGTGCGGGCATCCGCTCGCCACGGCCCTGGTCATCGGGCGCGCCTCGTGAGCTCGTACGGACCGAAGATCGAGGTCGCCATCGCGCGCGTCCGCGCCGACGTCGCCGCGCTGCACTCCGAACTGGTGCGCTACGGGCTGATCGTCTGGACCGGCGGCAACGTCTCCGGCCGCATCCCGGGAGCCGACCTGTTCGTCATCAAGCCCTCAGGCGTGTCGTACGACGATCTGGCCCCCGAGAACATGATCCTGTGCGACCTCGACGGCAACGTCGTGCCCGGTACGCCCGGGAGCGAGCGATCGCCGTCGAGCGATACGGCTGCGCACGCCTACGTGTACCGGAACATGCCCGACGTCGGGGGAGTGGTGCACACCCACTCGACCTTCGCGGTGGCCTGGGCGGCTCGGGGCGAGGAGATCCCGTGCGTGATCACGGCGATGGCCGACGAGTTCGGCGGCCCGATCCCGGTGGGCCCCTTCGCGATCATCGGCGACGACTCGATCGGGCGCGGCATCGTCGAGACCCTCACGGGGCATCGCTCGCGGGCGGTGCTGATGCAGAATCACGGCCCCTTCACGATCGGCACATCGCCGAAGGATGCGGTCAAGGCGGCGGTCATGGTCGAAGACGTGGCACGAACCGTCCACTACGCCCGTGAGGCGGGGCCTCTGATCTCGATTCCGCAGGACGCGATCGACAGCCTGTACGACCGCTACCAGAACGTCTACGGACAGAGCGCGGACGAGCGCCGATGAGCGCCACGATCAGTCCGGACGCGACTCCTCCCGACGCGGCCGCCGAGCGCGAAGCGGTGCGCGATGCCATCCTCGCGGGGCGCACGTCGCTCGGCATCGAGTTCGGCTCGACCCGTATCAAGGCGTGCCTGATCCTCGAGGACCGACCCACCGGCGTGCTCGCCGTTGGAAGCCACGAGTGGGAGAACGAGTTCGTCGACCGGATCTGGACGTATTCGCTCGATGCCGTGTGGACCGGCCTGCAACGCGCGTACGCCGATCTCGTCGCCGACGTGGCGGAGCGCTACGGCGTGCGTCCCGACACGTTCGGCGCCATCGGGGTGTCGGCGATGATGCACGGCTACCTCGCGTTCGACGCCGACGGGGAGGCCCTCGTGCCGTTCCGCACGTGGCGCAACACGACCACCGCGACGGCGGCGACCGAGCTGACCGACCTGTTCGGCGCCAACATCCCGCTCCGCTGGTCGATCGCGCACCTGCACCAGGCGATCCTCGACGAGGAGCCGCACGTCCCGCGGGTGCGGTTCTTCACCACGCTCGCCGGCTACGTGCACTGGCGCCTCACGGGACGCAGGGTGATCGGCGTCGGCGACGCGTCGGGGATGTTCCCGATCGACGCCGCGACGAACGACTACGACGCCGGGCTGCTCGGCCGGTTCGACGACCTCGTCGGGGAACGACTGCCCGTCGACGGCGTCCGCGAGCTGCTGCCCGAGGTGCTCGTCGCGGGGCAGCGCGCCGGAGAGCTGACGCCGGAGGGGGCCGCCCTGCTCGACGCCTCCGCAAGCCTCCGCCCCGGCATCCCGCTCTGCCCACCGGAGGGCGACGCCGGCACGGGAATGGTGGCGACCAACTCGGTCGCACCGCGCACGGGCAACGTCAGCGCGGGCACCAGCATCTTCGCCATGGTGGTGCTCGAGCGACCCCTGCAGCGCGTGCATCACGAGCTCGACGTGGTCACGACTCCCGCCGGCGATCCTGTCGCGATGGTGCACTGCAACAACGGTGCCAGCGAGCTGGCGGCCTGGACCGGCCTGTTCGGACGGTTCGCCGCGGCCGCAGGAACCCCCGTCGAAGCGGACGACGTCTTCGAGGTGCTGTTCCGCGAGGCGCTCGACGGCGAGGCGGATGCCGGCGGCCTGCTCGCCTACAACCACCTCTCCGGTGAGCCGATCGCTGCGCTGGCCGAAGGACGGCCTCTGTTCGTCCGCACGCCGGAGAGCCGCCTGACCCTCGCCAATTTCATGCGCGCGCAGCTCTACGGCGTCTTCGGCACTCTGAGCCTCGGCATGAGAGTGCTCGACGAGGAGGGGGTGGCCATCGACCGGATGTTCGCCCACGGAGGCATGTTCCGCACCGCGGGCGTCGCCCAGCGATTCCTGGCCGGTGCACTCGACGCGCCCGTCGCCGTCGCCGAGACGGCGTCGGAAGGCGGCGCGTGGGGCATCGCCGTGCTGGCCTCGTACCTGTCGTCTTCTGCCGACCTCGACCTCGGCGCCTACCTCGATACGCGCGTCTTCGGCGAGGCGGAGTTCGAGACCGTCCGGCCGAGCGCCGAAGACGTCGCGGGGTTCGCCGCCTATCTCACCCGTTACCGCGCCGGACTCGCGGTGGAAGCCGCTGCCGTCCAGGCGCTGTGAAGCACCCGTCCGTGACACCACGAAGGAATCTCTGATGACCCGCACTCCGCTGAACACGACCCTCGACCCGTACGAGGTCTGGTTCGTCACCGGCAGCCAGAACCTCTATGGCGAAGAGACCCTGCGCCAGGTGGCGGAGCAGTCCAAGGCGGTCGCAGACGGACTGGCCGGCCTGCCGGTCAAGGTGATCTGGAAGCCCGTCCTCAAGGACTCCGACAGCATCCGCAGGCTCGCGCTCGAGGTGAACGCACGCGACGACGTTCTCGGCGTCATCGCATGGATGCACACCTTCAGCCCCGCGAAGATGTGGATCGCGGGACTGGATGCGCTGCAGAAGCCGCTCCTGCACCTGCACACGCAGGCGAATGTCGAGCTGCCGTGGGCCGAGATCGACTTCGACTTCATGAACCTCAACCAGGCGGCGCACGGCGACCGCGAGTTCGGCTACATCCAGACCCGGCTCGGCGTCGCGCGCAAGACGGTCGTCGGGCACGTGTCGAATCCGGATGTCGTGGCTCAGGTCGAGACCTGGCAGCGCGCCGCGGCCGGGTGGGCCGCGTCGCGGTCGCTCAAGCTCGCCCGCTTCGGCGACAACATGCGCTACGTCGCCGTCACCGAGGGTGACAAGACCGAGGCCGAGCTGCGGTTCGGGGTGCAGGTCAACACGTGGGGCGTCAATGAGCTCGCCGACGCGGTGGCCGCGGCATCCGATGCCGAGGTGGACGCGCTGATCGATGAGTATCTCGTGGCCTACGACGTGGTTGCGGAGCTGCTACCGGGCGGAGCACGCCACCAGTCGCTGCGCGACGGCGCCGCCATCGAAGTCGGCCTGCGCTCGTTCCTCGAGGAGGGCGGCTTCGGTGCCTTCACCACGAGCTTCGAAGACCTCGGTGCGCTCAAGCAGCTCCCCGGTCTGGCCGTGCAGCGCCTCATGGCCGAGGGCTACGGCTTCGGTGCGGAGGGCGACTGGAAGACCGCGATCCTGGTGCGCGTCGCCAACGTCATGGGCGCCGGCCTACCCGGCGGCGCGAGCCTGATGGAGGACTACACCTACGACCTCGTGCCGGGCAGCGAGCGCATCCTCGGCGCGCACATGCTGGAGGTCTCGCCATCGCTCACGACGGCCAAGCCGACGCTCGAGATCCACGCCCTCGGCATCGGCGGCAAGGAGGACCCCGTGCGACTGGTGTTCACCGCCGACCCCGGCCCAGCCGTCGTCGTGGCGATGAGCGACATGCGCGACCGCTTCCGGCTCGTCGCGAACGTCGTCGAGAACGTCGAGGCTCCCGACCTGCCCAAGCTTCCGGTCGGACGCGCCGTCTGGAAGCCGCAGCCGGACTTCGCCACCAGCGCCGCCGCATGGCTCACCGCGGGAGCCGCACACCACACGGTCATGACCACGTCCGTCGGCATCGACGTCTTCCGCGACTACGCCGAGATCGCCAAGACCGAGCTCGTCGTCATCGACGACAGCACCACCCTCAGAGACTTCCAGCGGGAACTCCGCTGGAACCAGGCCTACTACCGGCTCGCCCAAGGGCTCTAGCCGACCAGGCCGAAACCCGAACATCGCTACCAAGACGACGATGTCCGTTACACGAAAGGAAACACAGTGAAAGCCAAGAAGACACTGCTCGCGGTGGTTGCCGCGGGTGCGCTGTTCCTGTCCGCCTGCTCCGGCGGCGGAGCCTCCGGCGGCGACGCCGGTGGCGATGGTGGCGGAGACGGCGGCCTGATCGGCGTCGCGATGCCCACCAAGAGCTCCGAGCGCTGGATCCAGGACGGCAACGCCGTCAAGGAGCAGCTGGAGGAGCAGGGCTACACCGTCGACCTGCAGTACGCAGAGGACGACATCCCCACCCAGGTCTCGCAGGTCGAGAACATGATCACCAAGGGCGCCGAGGCGCTGATCATCGCAGCGATCGACGGAACCACGCTCTCCCAGGTGCTCGACGATGCGGCTGCCGCCGACATCCCCGTCATCGCCTATGACCGACTGATCCGCGACTCGGAGAACGTCAACTACTACGCCTCGTTCGACAACTTCCTGGTCGGCCAGCAGCAGGCGTGGTCGGTGCTGAACGGCCTCGGCCTCGCCGAGCTCGACGGAACGGCCATCGAGGGCGCGCCTGCGGGGCCGTTCAACATCGAGCTCTTCGCGGGTTCGCTTGATGACAACAACGCGTTCTTCTTCTTCAACGGCGCGATGGACGTGCTCCAGCCGCTGATCGATGACGGAACGCTCGTCGTCAAGTCGGGTCAGACCGACATCGAGCAGGTCGCCACACTGCGCTGGGACGGTGAGACCGCACAGAGCCGCATGGAGGACATCCTGACGGCGAACTACTCCGACGGCACCACCGTCAACGCGGTTCTCTCGCCGTACGACGGCATCTCGCGCGGCATCATCTCCGCGCTCACCGATGCCGGCTACAGCGTCGGCGAGGGGTGGCCGGTCATCTCCGGTCAGGACGCCGAGATCGACTCGGTCAAGGCCATCAACTCCGGCGAGCAGTTCGCCACCATCTTCAAGGACACGCGCGAGCTCGCCGCGGTGGCCGTGGACATGGCGGTTGCGCTGCTGAACGGCGAGGAGCCCGAGGTCAACAACACCGAGGACTACGACAACGGCGTGAAGGTCGTGCCGTCGTTCCTGCTCGACCCGGTGATCGTGGTCAAGGACAACATCACATCGGTCCTGGTCGACAGCGGCTACTGGACGCAGGAAGAGATCGACGGCTAAACACCGGTCGTCACCGACAGGGTCGGGCTGAGGGAAGGCCGCGTGTCGCGGCCGTGCAGGGAGTACGCTCCCCACACGACGCGACACGTGGCACCCGCCGCCCGACCCCGTCACCCGCACTGAAGCAGGAGGCACCATGACCGAGCACATCCTCGAGATGCGCGGCATCACCAAGACGTTCCCCGGCGTCAAGGCACTCTCGAACGTGAGTCTGGGGGTGGAGCGGGGCGAGGTCCACGCGATCTGCGGCGAGAACGGCGCAGGAAAGTCGACGCTCATGAAGGTCCTGTCGGGCGTGTACCCGCACGGCACGTACGAGGGTGACATCGTCTTCGAGGACGAGGTCGTCGAGTTCAAGAACCTCACCGACAGCGAGGCGAAGGGCATCGTCATCATCCATCAGGAGCTGGCGCTCAGCCCGCACCTGTCCATCGCCGAGAACATCTTCCTCAACAACGAGCAGAAGGGGCGAGGCGGCCTGATCGACTGGAACAAGACGAACTTCGAAGCCGGCAAGCTGCTGGCGCGCGTCGGTCTGCGGGAGAACCCCACGACGAAGATCCAGAACATCGGAGTCGGGAAGCAGCAGCTCGTCGAGATCGCCAAGGCACTCTCGAAGCGCGTCAAGCTCCTCATCCTCGATGAGCCCACCGCCGCGCTGAACGACGAGGACTCCGATCATCTGCTCGATCTGATCCTGCACCTCAAGGGCCAGGGGATCACGTCGATCATCATCAGCCACAAGCTCAACGAGATCAAGAAGGTCGCCGACTCCGTCACGGTCATCCGCGACGGCAAGACGATCGAGACGATCCCGAAGTCCGAGGTCACCGAGGACCGGATCATCCGCGACATGGTGGGGCGCGATCTCGAGCACCGGTACCCCGACCACACGCCCGACATCGGCGAGGAGCTGCTCCGTGTCGAGGACTGGACGGCGTACCACCCTCAGGATTCGACGCGGGTGATGGTCGACAACGTCTCGATCCATGTGCGGGCGGGTGAGATCGTCGGCATCGCCGGGCTGATGGGGGCCGGCCGCACGGAGTTCGCCATGAGCCTGTTCGGGCGCAGCTACGGATCCAAGATCTCGGGCAAGGTCTTCCTGCGCGGCAAGGAGATCAAGACGCGCACGGTCTCGGAGGCGATCGACAACGGCCTCGCCTACGCGACGGAGGATCGCAAGACCTTCGGACTGAACCTCATCGAGGACATCAAGCGCAACATCTCGATGGCTTCGCTGAAGAAGCTTGAATCCGGCGGGCTCGTCAACGACAACGAAGAGTTCAAGGTCGCCAACGAGTACCGCAAGGAGCTGAACATCAAGGCACCGAGCGTGCTCGTGAAGACCGGGAAGCTTTCGGGCGGCAACCAGCAGAAGGTCGTGCTGTCGAAGTGGATCTACTCGGACCCCGAGGTGCTCATCCTGGATGAGCCCACGCGCGGCATCGACGTCGGTGCCAAGTACGAGATCTACGGGATCATCAACCGGCTGGCGGCCTCCGGCAAGGGGATCATCGTGATCTCCTCCGAGCTGCCCGAGCTGCTCGGCATATCGGACCGCGTCTACGCGATCTCCGAGGGGCGCATCACGGGCGAGCTTCCCGTGGAGGAGGCCACACCCGAGGCCGTTCTCAAGCTGATGACAATGGAGAAGCCCCGCTGAGCGGCGGCACGAGGAGCAACATGACCAATACAACCGAATCCACCGCCGTCGGATCCAACATCAATCCGACCGAGAACAAGTTCACGAACTGGCTCAGCCATGTGCTGGCCGACCTCGGCAAGAACGGCATCTTCATCGCCCTGATCGTGGTGGTGCTGCTGTTCTCCGTGCTGACCAACGGCATCCTGCTGCGCCCGCAGAACATCTCGAACCTGGTCGTGCAGAACGGCTACATCCTGGTGCTCGCGATCGGCATGGTGATGGTCATCATCGCCGGCCACATCGACCTCTCGGTCGGCTCCGTCGCCGCCTTCGTCGGAGCGTGCTCCGGCGTCTTCGCGGTCAACTGGGGACTGCCGTGGTGGCTCGCGGTGGTGCTCTCGCTGGCCATCGGCGCACTGGTCGGCGCGTGGCAGGGCTTCTGGGTCGCCTATGTCGGCATCCCGGCCTTCATCGTGACCCTCGCGGGCATGCTCATCTTCCGAGGGCTCGCCCTCGTGGTGCTGGGCAATGCGAACATCGGCTCTTTCCCGACGGAGTACCGGGGACTGGGGAACGGGTTCATCACGGGCTGGTTCGGCGAGACGGATCCCGATCTGTTCACGCTGGCCGTCGGGGCCGCGGCGATCATCCTGCTGGTCGTGCAGCAGCTGAGGACTCGCGCCGGCCGAGCCAAGTACGGCCAGGAGGTCGAGCCGCTCACCTGGTTCGTCATCAAGCTCGTGCTCGTCGCGGTGGCCATCGGGTTCCTCACGTTCGCGCTCGCGAACTACAAGGGCATTCCCGTCACGCTGATCATCCTGGCGGTGCTCGTGCTCGTCTACGGCATCGTGATGAACCGCACCGTCTTCGGGCGTCATATCTACGCCATCGGCGGCAACCGGCACGCGGCCGAGCTGTCCGGCGTGAAGACGCGTCGCGTGGACTTCTGGCTGTTCGTGAACATGGGCTTCCTGGCGGCCCTCGCCGGCCTCATGTTCACCGCGCGGCTGAACCTCGCCGGCCCCAAGGCCGGAACCGGCTTCGAGCTGGAGGCCATCTCGGCGGCCTTCATCGGTGGAGCGGCGGTGCAGGGCGGCGTCGGCACCATCGGCGGCGCGATCATCGGTGGTCTGATCATCGGTGTGCTGAACAACGGAATGTCGATCATGGGCATCGGCATCGAGTGGCAGCAGGCCGTGAAGGGTCTGGTATTGCTGCTCGCGGTCGCGTTCGACGTCTACAACAAGCGCCGCTCGGGCGGTCGCTGACCGTTCAGGCCGGCGCGGCGACGTCGCAGGCGAAAGATGGGCCGAGGGGGTTCCCCCTCGGCCCTTCTTGCTGTGCGGATCCCGCTGGTTAGGTTCGCGCTCCTCCGCCGGAGCGCAGTCGCGAGAGCGCGTCGACGGTCGCGGCGAGGATGAGCACGGCACCGGTGACGAGCAGGTTGACGCCGGCCGGCAGGTTGAGCAGCGCCATAACCATCCGGTAAGCACTTACAGTGCTGTAAGTGTTAGGACGAGCCTCATGTGATCGCGGTAAGCGCTCGCCCCAGATCGGCCACGATGTCGTCCGCATCCTCCAGCCCGACGGAGAGCCGGACGGTGGTGGAGGTGATCCCCGCATCCGCCAGCTGCGACTCGGTCATATGGCTGTGCGTCATGGACGAGGGGTGCGCGACGAGGCTGCGGGCATCGCCGATGTTCGCCACCAGGCGCACGATCCGCAGCTGCGCGATGAAGGCCTCGACACGGGTGAAGTCCTCGTCGGCGTCGCCTGTCGCATGCAGATCGAAGGCGAAGACGGATGACGCGCCACGGGGCAGGTAGGCCTGGCCGAGGTTGTGCCAGGGGCTCGCCGGAAGTCCCGGGTGATGCACGCGCCCGACGCCCGGATGCTCGTCCAGAAAGCGGGCGACGGTGAGCGCCGTCGCGCTATGGCGGGACATCCGCAGATCGAGGGTCTCTATCCCCTGCAGCAGCTGGAAGGCGTTGAAGGCGGATAGCGAAGGACCCAGGTCGTGGACGTACTTGGTCTTGACGAGGGCGATGTAGGGCGAGCCGGTGGCGCCGAAGCGATCGATGAGACTGCCGCCGGGTACCCGCGCGTACTCGGCGGTCAGTTGAGGCCACCGTTCGCGATCGGCGGAGAAGTCGAAGGTGCCCAGGTCGACGACGGCCCCGCCGAGCGAGGTTCCGTGGCCTCCGAGGAACTTGGTCGCCGAATGCACGGAGATGTCGGCGCCGAACTCCTTCGGCCTCTGCAGGTAGGGTGTCGCCACGGTGTTGTCGATGACGAGGGGGACCCCCGCGGCGTGCGCGATGTCGGCGACCGCGCGAACGTCGAGCACCTGGGCGAGCGGATTCGTCACGGATTCGGCGAAGAGGGCACGCGTCTCCGGGCGGATGGCGTCCCGCCACGCCCGCTCGTCATCCTGGTCGACGAAGGTGACGGCGATTCCCCAGTCGACGAAGGTGTCCTGCAGCAGGTCGATCGTGCCGCCGTAGAGCTGCTTGGCGGCGACGATGTGCTGACCCTGCTTGGCCAGTGCCAGCAGCGCGAGGGCGACGGCGGCCTGACCCGATGCGACGCCCGCCGCGGCGATGCCGTCCTCGAGCGCCGCGACGCGCTCCTCGAACACGAGCACCGTCGGATTCGCGGCGCGGCTGTAGATGTTCCCGTCCCGTCGGAGGGCGAAGAGGTCTCGAGCGTCGCGCAGCGACGCGAACTCGAAGGCGTTCGACTGGTAGATCGGCGGCACGGCGGTGTTCTGCGCGATCCCGGGGGTGAAACCCGCCTGGACCTGCGCCGTGGCGAACGCGCGGACGGCGGGGTTCTCGGGCATTCGTCCATTGTCCGGGCCGCGCGCCCCCGCGCCGTGTCCGTGTTTCGAACTGTTGCGCGCCGCCCGTTGGCGCCGGCGCCCCGGACGGGGGCACGATGGGCGGCGAGGGTGAGGGCGTGAGGGTCAGGGAGTGAGGGTGACCTTGCCGTCGGCACCCGCCTCCACGGCGCGGTGCGCCTCGGCGGCGTCGGTAAGGGCGAAGCTCGGCCCCAGTTCGACGGAGAACGCGCCCGCGGCCATCAGCGCGAGGGACACCGGCATCGCCTCGGCCCGCCACGCGAGCTGCTGAGGGGTCAGCGGGGTCGGGTTGCCGCCGGAGAAGGCCCGGATGCCCCAGCCGGCGGCATCCCGCCCGCGCACGACCGTCGCGATGCGGGGGCGGTCATGCAGCAGCTCGAGCGAGGCCTCGATGGCCTCGTCGGTGCCGGCCGCGTCGAGGATCACCGTGACCCCTTGCGGCGCCGCTTCGCGAACGCGGTCGGCGAGGCCGTTGCCGTACGGCACCGGCGTGGCGCCGACGGAGCGCACCCGGTCGGCTCGGCGGTCGCTCGTCGTCGCGATCACCGTCGCACCCCACAGCACCGCGTACTGGATCGCCGCCTGGCCGACCGAACCCGATCCGGCGTGCAGAAGCAGCGTGTCGCCTGCGCCGACTCCGAGCGATCGCAAGGTCTGGTAGGCGGTGCCGACGGGGATGCCGAGCGCGGCGCCCTCCGCGGCCGACACGGTCTCCGGCCGGGGGTAGGTCTTCGACGCGTCGACGACGACATCCGTGGCGTAGGCGCCGTTCGCGCCGAAGAACGCCACGGCATCGCCCGGACGGAAGCCGTCGACGCCATCGCCGACCGCCGTCACGATCCCCGCGCCGTCGGCCCCGACCCGCCGGGGTTCTTCGATCGGGCCCGATGCCCGCAGCCCCTTGCGGATCTTCCACTCGATCGGGTTGACGCCGGCGGCCTCGACCCGCACAGCCAGCTGCCCAGCCGCCGGTCGGGGATCGGGCACCTCGGTGAAGGACAGGACCTCCGGTCCGCCGAACTCGGTGTACGTGATCGCGTGTGCCATGTCTCAAGGCTAACCGCGGAGCGGACCGGCGCTGACACCGCGGGGCGCCCCGGCGCTGACCCCGCGGGGCGCCCCGGCGCTACTCCCACAGAGCGCCCCGGCGCTACTCCCCAGAGTGCCTCGGCGCTACTCCCCGCGGAGCGCCTTCGTGATGCGCTGCAGAGACACGGCCTCGGCGGTGCCGAGTCGTTGCGCGAAGAGGCTCACGCGGTACTCCTCGAGCAGCCAGCGGGTACGGAGGAGAGCCGGCGCCGCGTCGACGGGCAGCGGGATCACACCGCCGGCTTCGGCAAAGGCGGCGGCAGCCCGCTCGAACTCCGTCATCCATGCACGGTCGCGACCCGGATTGTCCGAGAGACCCTGCAGGCGCACGAGGGCACCCTCCAGGTAGCGGGGCAGCTGCGCGAGCCGCGCGACGCCGGTCTCGGACACGAAGCCCGGGAAGATCAGCCCCGACAGCTGCCCTCGCACGTCGCCCAGGGCACTGAGCAGAGCCATCGAGGTGCCGACCTTCAGCGCCCTCTCGACATCCCGGGCCTTCGTCAGCACCTTCGCGACGAGCGACACGCAGGCGAAGAGCTCGTCGACGATCCCGGCCGAAACGGCGTCGCGAACCCGTGCGAAGTCGTCCGGGTTCCTCACGATGCCCGTGGGAGCCACCCGGGCGATGATGGCATCCGCGACGGCAACCCGGCAGTCCTCGATCAGGACGCGGGCGGAGGGGTACGGGGACGTCGCCAGTGCGAGCTTCTCGGCCGAGGTCAGGTGCTCCTGCACGTACGCGGTCGGCGAGGCGACGGCCAGCAGCACCAGCCGCCGCACACCGGCGCGGGTGACACGCGCCGCGGCATCCGGCGTGGACTCCACCCGAAGCGCGACGCTCGTGCCCTCGTCGACGAGCGCGGGATAGCCGCGCACGACGCCTCCGGCGACCCTCGTGTCGACGATCTCGGGCAGTTCGCCGATGTCCCATGTCGTGATGCCTGCGCGCTCGGCGGGAGGGCGCGCGGCGGCGACACGGTCGGCCCCGGATGCCGGGGCCGACCGCTCGCCGGACGCGGCGCGTTCGATCGACGAGGCGACGGAATCGCGGGCGCGCGCGGAGAGACGGTCCTGCAGCACCGGAAGATCGCGGTCGTTGCCCACGGCGCGTCCCCTCCCGTCCACGGCGCGGAACGAGGGAAGCAGGTGCCCGGGCACGCGCTCGAGCTCGAAGTCGGACGCCGAGACCTTCTGATTCGCCACACGCTGCACGAGCCGGGCGAGGGCCTCGGTGAGCGTCTGCGGGGGGAGTCCCTCATGGTCTTCGGGGCCCTGCCCGGCGAGCTCTTCGGAGAATCTCGCCGCCCAGTCCGCGGCCGGCACGACGTGGCGCCGGATGGGCTTCGGCAGCGCCCGGAGCAGCCCTGTGATCAGCTCGTCCCGCATCCCCGGCACCTGCCAGTCGAAGCCGTCGGGGCGAAGCCCCGCCAGCAGCGGCAGCGGCACGACGACGGTCACGCCGTCATCCGGGGCCCCCGGCTCGAATCGGTAGGCGAGCTGCAGGGTCTGATCGCCCTGGCGCCAGCGCGTCGGGAAGTCGCGTGCGTCGGCGCGTGCATCGTCAGCGACCAGGTCGGCCTCGCGCATCGTGAGCAGCTTGGGCGTCTTCGGCTCGGCATCCCGCCACCACCGCTCGAAGGAGCGCACGTCGAACACATCGGCGGGGATCCGTGCGTGGTAGAAGTCGAACACCGCCTCGTCGCCCACCAGGATGTCGCGGCGGCGCTCGCGCTCCTCGACCTTCTCGAGCCGTCGCCGCAGTTCATGATTCGCCCGCACGAAGGCCGTCAGGTTCGCCGGGAGGCGCGAGAGCTCCCAGTCACCCTCGACCAGGGCATGGCGCAGGAACAGCTCGCGGGCGCCCGCCCGGTCGATGCGCGCGAACTGGATGCGGCGGCGGGGGACGAGCTCGACCCCGAACAGCGTGACCTTCTCGAACGCGACGGCGGCCCCGGCGTCCTTGGACCAGTGCGGCTCGCTCACCTGGGTCTTCGCGAGGTCGCCCGCGAGCGCGTCGGCCCACGCCGGATCGATGGCCGCGACGGTGCGTGCATACAGCCGCGAGGTCTCCACGAGTTCGCCGGCCATGACCGCGTGCGGCTTCGTCTTCTTGAGCCCCGATCCGGGGAAGATCGCGAACCGCACGCCGCGGGCGCCGATGTACTCCGCGCGGTCGCGGCTGCCGCGCGCGGCGGGCCCCCGATTGGCACCGGTCGCCGCGCTCGCCGCGGCACGCTCATCCAGCAGTCCGATGTGCGAGAGGAGGCCCGCGAGGATCGCCTTGTGCACGGCGTCGGGGTCGGTCGTGCTTCCAGAGGCCGTGGAGGGCCCCTTCTGCTTCGGGGCGAGGGAGCGCACCTGCCGGTGGACGTCGAACCACTCGCGCACGCGGACGTAGTTGAGGTGCTCGCTGCGGCAGAGCCGCCGGAAGGCGCTCGAGCCGAGTTCGGCCTGCTTCTCCTGCAGGTGGTTCCAGAGGTTGAGCAGCGTCAGGAAGTCACTCGTGGGATCGGCGAACCGCGCGTGCAGCCGGTCGGCCTCCTCCCGTCGCTCCTCGGGGCGCTCGCGCACGTCCTGAATCGACATCCCGGCGACGATCGGGAGCACGTCGTGCAGGGTGCCGTTGGCCCCGGACTCCAGGATCATCCGCGCGAAGCGCGGATCCATCGGGAGGCGGGCGAGCTCCCGGCCGATGTTCGTGAGGCGGGGGCCGTTGCCCTTCCCTGAGCCTGTCGAAGGGGTCGACACGGCGCCGAGTTCCGTCAGCAGGTCGAACGCGGCCTTGACGCCGCGGGAGTCGGGGGGCGTGAGGAAGGGGAACTCCGTGATGTCGCCGAAGCCCAAGGCGAGCATCTGCAGGATGACGGACGCGAGGCTGGTCCGCAGGATCTCGGGTTCGGTGAACTCGGGGCGGCGGTCGAAGTCCTCCTCGGAGTACAAGCGGATCGCGATGCCGTCGCTGGTGCGGCCGGCGCGCCCGGAGCGCTGCTGCGCCGACGCCTGCGAGATCGGCTCGATGGGCAGCTGCTGCACCTTCGAGCGGTTGCTGTAGCGCGAGATGCGTGCGGTGCCGGTGTCGATGACGTACCGGATGCCGGGCACGGTCAGGCTCGTCTCCGCGACATTCGTCGCGAGCACGACGCGCCGCCTGACTCCCGCGACCTTGGAGGGTTCGAAGACCCGGTGCTGTTCGGCCGCACTGAGGCGCCCGTAGAGGGGGAGCACCTCGGTGGGTGCGGCATCCTTGGCGTACGCGCCGCGCACCGCGTCCGCGGCATCCCGGATCTCGGCCTCGCCGGGGAGGAAGACGAGCACGTCGCCCTTGGACTCGCGATCAAGCTCCTGCAGCGCCGCGACGATGGCGTCGACATCGTCGGCGTCGGCGTCCTCGGGGCCCCGGTAGCGGATCTCGACCGGGTAGGTGCGACCGGACACCTCGATGATCGGCGCGTCCTCGCCTTTCGGTGCCGCGAAGTGCCGGGCGAATGCCTCCGGGTCGATCGTGGCCGAGGTGATGACCACTTTCAGGTCCGGCCGCTGGGGGAGGATTCGGCGCAGATACCCGAGCAGGAAGTCGACGTTGAGCGATCGCTCGTGGGCCTCGTCGATGATGATCGTGTCGTAGCGACGCAGCAGGCGGTCCCGGTGGATCTCGTTGAGAAGGATGCCGTCGGTCATGAGCGTGACGCGCGTGTCGTCGGTGACCTTGTCGGTGAAGCGCACCTTGTATCCGACGAGGCCCCCCAAGCGCACGTCGAGTTCGTCGGAGATGCGCTCGGCGATCGTCCGGGCGGCGAGGCGACGGGGCTGGGTGTGCGCGATGCGCTCGCGGCCCAGCTCGAGGCAGATCTTCGGCAGCTGGGTCGTCTTGCCGGAACCCGTCGCGCCGGCGACGATCACAACCTGGTGATCGCGGATGGCGCGCGCGATGTCCTCCCGCCGGGCGCTGACGGGCAGCTCCGGCGGATAGGTGATCAGGGGTGCGAGCGCGGGCATAGCCTTCCATCGTATGGCTCGAGATGGCTCCGAGCGCCGTCATAGGGTTGTCGTATGACGATTCCCACGCTCGCGATGAACTCCGGCTACGACATCCCGCAAGTCGGCTACGGCGTCTTCAAGGTCCCCGCGCACGATACGGAGCGGGCCGTATCCGAGGCGCTCGCGCTCGGCTACCGCCACATCGACACCGCCGCCGTCTACGGCAACGAAGAAGGGGTCGGCGCGGCGGTCCGCGCCAGCGGCATCCCGCGCGACGAGCTCTTCATCACGACGAAGCTCTGGAACGATCGCCACGAAGGCGACCAGCCCCGCGCGGCGATCGGCGAGAGCCTGGACAAGCTCGGTCTCGACCACGTCGACCTCTACCTCGTGCACTGGCCGACACCCGCCCGGAACAACTACGTGGAGGCCTGGCAGGGGCTCATCGCGCTCCGCGACGAGGGGCTGACCCGTACGATCGGCGTCTCCAACTTCCTCGTGCCGCACCTGGAGCGCATCGTGGCGGAGACGGGGGAGACGCCCGCGGTCGACCAGATCGAACTGCACCCGACGTATCAGCAGCGCGAGGTCGTCGCGTGGGCCGCGGATCACGGCGTGCTGATCGAGGCGTGGGGTCCGCTCGGGCAGGGCAAGTACGACCTCGGCGCCATCCCGGCGGTGCGGGGCGCAGCGGACGCGCACCGCAAGTCGCCCGCCCAGGTCGTGCTGCGCTGGCACATCCAGAAGGGCAACATCGTGTTCCCGAAGTCGGTGCGGGTGGAGCGCCTGCGCGAGAACATGGACATCTTCGACTTCGAGCTCTCGGATGACGAGGTCACGGCGATCGACGCGCTCGATCCGGGCGACGGCTCCGGTCGAGTGAGCGCGCATCCGGACGAGGTGAACTGAACCCGCTTCTTCCGCGCTGAGCGCGGCTCTTCGGGGGTTTCGGCTCGGGCGAACCTGGGAGCCGGGGTTTCGATGTTCTCTCTGCGGCTACTCAAGTCTGCGCGAACCTCGGCGCAGACTTGAGCAGCGAAATCGTCGACAACGGCGCCGCCGTTCACAGGTTCAGGTCCGCCTCTACTCTGTGAGGAACCTGCCTTGATGCACCGGTCGACATCGAGATCGCCCCTTCCTGCACGGGAGCGCCCTCAGATCGCGATTCCGAACCCGACGCCGGGGCAGACCCAGCGAGGCACCGGCCGCCGTACCTTCGTGCGATGCATCCCTTTGAGGTCATGGCGGAGCCCATCCGCCGCCGCATCGTCGAGATCCTCGCCGTCGGCGAGCATCCGTCCTCGATCATCGTCGACGTCATCCGGTTCGAGTTCAGCGTGACCTCGGCGGCCGTGTCCCACCACCTGCGGGTCCTGCACAATACCGGCTGGGTCGACGTGCGGCACGAGGAGACCCGCCGACTTCACGTCCTCGCCGAGGACGGCATCCTGAGCCTTCATCGCGACGTGAAGCGCCTGGCAAGCTCTGGAAGAACCGGCTCGGCTGGAACCTCCCCGGCGACCCGGCGAAGGCGGGGATGATGCGCCTCGAGCCTCGGCCGCCCAGACCGGAGAGCCGGCGCGGCCTGCGCGGAAAGCTGCCCGACGGTTTCACCCGCGCAACCCACAGGCGCCGCGACGCGCTGCGCGACGGCGCGTAGCCTTAGATCATGGCTTCGCGACTGGCGGACACCGTGAGCCCCTACCTGCGCGCCCACGCGGACAATCCCGTCGCGTGGTTTCCATGGGGCGCGGAGGCCTTCGCCGAAGCCGCCCGCCGGGACGTGCCGGTGCTCGTCTCGATCGGGTACTCGACGTGCCACTGGTGCCACGTGATGGCGCGGGAGTCCTTCGCCGATGCCGACACCGCGGCGGAGATCAATCGCGACTTCGTCGCGATCAAGGTCGATAGGGAGGAGCACCCGGAGGTCGACTCCGCCTACATGGCCGCAGCGAGCGCGTTCACCCAGAACCTGGGCTGGCCGCTCACCGTGTTCACGACCCCGGATGGTCGCCCCTTCTACGCCGGCACCTACTGGCCGCCCCAGCCGCACCCGCCGATGCCGTCGTTCCGGCAGGTGCTCGCCGCCGTCCACGAGGCATGGAGCGAGCGCCGCGCCGATGTGGAAGGAACCTCCGCGCAGCTGGCCGAGGCCCTGGCCTCCCTGGGCGTGTCCCGGCGGGGAGCCGATGCGCTGCCCTCATCGGATGACCTGGCGATCGCCGCGCGGCGTCTCGCGACCCTCGAAGACGTCGAGTTCGGGGGGTTCGGCACCGCAGGGTCGCGGCTGGACATCCCGAAGTTCCCCACGGTGCCCGCCCTGCGCTTCCTCCAGGCGCCCCTGATCGCAGAGATCGCGCCCGGGGCATCCGCCGTCGCGCTGCGCGCGCTCGATGCGATGATCGCCTCTCCGCTCCGCGACCCCGTCGACGGCGGGTTCTTCCGATATGCGACCCGCCGGGACTGGACCGTCCCGCACTTCGAGCGCATGCTGACCGACAACGCCGGGCTCATCGACGTCGCGCTCGACGCGGGCAAGGATGCCGTCGCGGCCGACATCGCACAGTTCCTGCTCGACACGCTGCAGCAGCCGTCAGGGGGTTTCGGGGCGGCGCAGGACTCGGAGTCCTGGATCGACGGAGAGCGCAGCGAGGGCGGCTACTACGCCCGGGATGCCGTGGACCGCGAGCCCCTCGAGCCACCGGCCGTCGACGGCAAGGTGATCACGGGCTGGAACGGACTGGCGATCGGCGCGCTGGCGCGAGCAGGGCTGCGCCTGGACGCCCCCGCCCTGCTCGACGGCGCCCGGCGCGCCGCGGATGCCGTGCTGGAGAGCAACGTCGCGCCCGACGGCCGGCTCATCCGCGCATCCCTCGACGAGATCCCCTCCCGCGCCCCGGCGACGATCGAGGACTACGGGCTGCTGGCCGACGGGCTGGCCGCGCTCGCCGCCGCCACGGGCGAGGTCGCTTACGCCGTGCGGGCGCGACAGCTCGTCGACGACATCGCGCCTCTCGTGCGGGCCGACGCGGGCGGTGAGGCCGTCGATGCCTCACGCGATCCTGTACTCGCCGCGCAAGGACTGCGCGCGCCCGCCGACGAGAGCGACGGAACCCACCCGTCCGGCCGCTCGGCGCTGGCCTCGGCGGCGCTCAGCCTCTGGCTCCTTGGCGCAGGGGAGTCGTACCGGGCGCTCGCCGAGACGCTCGTGCAGCAGGGGGCCGCGGCATCCATCGCCCAGCCCATGGCGCACGGGTCGCTGCTGCGGGTCGCGTGCTCTCTCGCGACGCCGCCGCGGCAGCTCGTCGTCGTCGGTGGGCCGTCGGACCCCCTCGTCGCCGCTGCGCGGCGCATGAGGACCGACGTCACGGCGATCGTTTCGGCTGCTGCGGCGTCGGCCTTCGCCCGGGCCGGGTTCGAGCTCTTCGAGGGCAAGGGGGCGGTCGGGGGAGTCGCTACGGCGTACGACTGCCGCTCGTTCGCCTGCCGCCTGCCGGTGACGGATGCCGCGCTGCTGGACGCGGCTGTGGAGAGCTGACGTGGGCGCGGTGACCGACACATAGGATGCTCGACGGGGAGCGGGGGAACATGGAACAGAACGCGGAGAGCAGCGGGTACTGGTACGGCGAGGATCACGACTCCCGCCGCCGGAGGGCCGTCATGCTGCTGCAGTCCTTCCGGCTCTACCGCGCCGCCGAGGCGGCGATGCGCCGGCGCACCCGCACCACGATGCACATGGGCGAGAACGATCTGCTCGCTCTGCGCTACCTGCTGAAGGCACAGCGCGAGGACCGGCTCGTCTCGCCGCACGAGCTGGCGCGCTATCTCGGGGTCTCCACCGCGTCGATGACGGCGATGGTCCACCGGCTCGAGGAGAGCGGCCACGTGCGACGAGAGCCGCACCGCAGCGACCGCCGCAGCGTGATCGTCGTGGCGACCCGGGAGACCGACGAAGAGGTGCGCCGCACGCTCGGCGAGATGCACACGCGCATGCTCGATGCCGTGATCGACATGTCGCCCGAGGAGTCGAGCACTGTGATCGAGTGCCTGACGCGCCTGCAGGCGGCACTGGATGCCGTACAGCCGGCGGATGCCCCGGACCCGGCCGATGCCCCGGACCCGGCGGATGCCGTACGTCAAGCGGATGCCTCGAACCCGGCCGATGCCGCACCGGCGGCACGGCGCGCACCGCGCTCGACTTAGAAGCCGGCCACCACTCCGAAGGTGACGGCGAAGAGGATGCTCGCGGCGCCGGTGGCTGTGGCGGCGGCGAAGGCCACCCGGTCGAAGTGATCCCGCGAACCGCGGCGCACGACCATCCGTCGCTCGGACGCGAGCGCGGCCTTGGCCAGTGCGAGTTCATCGAAGCGGCCGAGGGGTTCGCCGTGCGCATTGACCGGTACGAATCCGTCGCGGACGCGGTCGATGCATCCGACGTACGAGCCATCGAGGTAGCCGACGGTCAGGTCGGAGCCGGACCGCACCCAGTGGATCCTGCGGGCGCGAGGGAGTCGATCGATCGACGGTGCGGTCATGTGAGCCTCCGGGTTCGGCTGACTGGTGCGCACTCTCAGCATGCGTCGCGCAGGAAATGCGCCCTGACCCCTTGACTATCGGGTTCGGGTGTGCAGAGCCGGCTCGACTTCTCGCTAGATCCAGCCGTTCCCCCAGGCGTGGAGGCGCCAGAAGTCGTAGGGCACCTCCATCCCCGTCCACAGCGGATAGAAGAACGCGGAGACCAGCACGGCCACGGCGAGGAAGACGACCACGACGCCCTGTCCGGACGCCCGGCGGTACACCGACGCGCCTGTTGGTCCCGCCACCTCTCGCAGCGCGAACATCAGCGCGAGCAGCATGAACGGCAGGATGGCGATCGTATAGAACTGGAAGATCGTGCGGTCCGGGTAGAGCAGCCATGGCACGTAAGTGATCGCGACGCCGGTGAGCACTGCGGCGTATCGCCAGTCGCGCGTGCGGACGAACCGGTACACGACGAAGAGCACCGCCGCCACGGCGGCGTACCAGATCAGGGGGTTCGGAACGCTCCATACGACCTGCACGCAGCCGCTGGAGGCGGCGCAGGCTCCCTCGCCGGCCGGTTCGCTGTGCCAGTACATCGCGGTCGGCCGCAGGAGCAGTGGCCACTGCCACGCCGGGCTCGCATACGCGTGCTCGGTCCTCAGGCCGACATGGAAGTTGTAGATCGCCTCGTGATACTTCCACAGGGATACCAAGGGGTTCGCGTCCACGGTGCGGTCGTAGCCGCCCGCCGTCACCAGCCACCCGGTCCACGAGGCAACGTACACGAGCGCCGCGACCGGAACGAGCAGCAGGAAGGTGACGGGCCCCTGGCGCAGAACGGCGTCCCACGGCCAATACGCCACGCCGGCCCGCCGGCGGGCCAGCGCGTCGGTCACGACGAGATAGATGCCAAGTCCCGCGAGTGCGTACAGCCCGGACCACTTGACGGCCGTGGCCGCGCCCAGCGCGACGCCGGCCGCCACGATCCAGGGGCGGTTCCAGAGCACCGGCCCCCAGCGGAGCTCTCGCAGGGAATCGTCATCCGACAAGCGGGTCAGCTCCTGGACGGACGCCTGAGACCGCTCGTGGTCGATCAGCACGAACCAGAACGCCACGAGCACGAACGCCATCAGCGACGTGTCGAGCAGGGTCACCCGGCTGAGCACGATGGCGAGCCCGTCGATCGCCATCAGAAAGGCGGCGATCCCGGCGAAGACGATGGATCCGCTCAGGCGCTTCGCCACCAGGTACAGCACCAGCACAGCCGCCGTGCCCACGAGCGCGGTGGCGATGCGCCACCCCCACCCGGAGCCGGGGCCGAATGCCATCAACCCGAGGGCGATGATCCATTTGCCGAGCGGCGGGTGGACCACGAAGCTGCCGTCGGTCGTGTACGCATCCGTGTCGCCGGCGAGGAAGCTCTCGTCGGCCTTGTCGGGCCAGGATGCCTCGTGACCCAGGCTGAGGAGCGTCCACGCGTCTTTGACGTAGTACGTCTCGTCGAAGACGAGGGCGTGAGGATGCCCGAGGTTCCAGATCCGCAGCACCCCGGCCAGGAGGGTGATCAGCGCGGGCACGAGCCAGCGCAGCAGCCGCCGCCTTCTCGGGTCGCCCAGCAGGGAGTCGCGCCACCGCTCCCACGCCGTCTCGCGCTCCTCCGGCAGGAGCGGCTCCGGCAGCTCCATCTCAGCGGTGGACGTCACGGGGTCAAGCCTAAGCTGGGGCCGTGATCATCCTCGCGGCGACGCCCATCGGCAACCTCGGTGACGCCTCGCCCCGCCTGGTGGCGGCACTCGAGGCCGCGGAGGTCATCGCGGCCGAGGACACGCGCACCACGCAGCGGCTGCTCTCGGGCCTGGGTGTGGTCAACCGTCCCCGTATGATCGCGCTGCACGATCACAACGAGAAGCAGAAGGCGGGGGAGCTCGCCGAGCTCGCCGAGACCACGGATGTCGTGGTGCTCAGCGACGCCGGCATGCCGACCGTCAGCGACCCTGGTTTCGGGGTCGTCGCGGCCGCCGCCGAGCGAGGCGTCGCCGTCACCGTCATCCCCGGTCCTAGCGCGGTGATCACGGCGCTCGCCGTGTCCGGCCTGCCCACCGATCGGTTCACGTTCGAAGGATTCCTGCCCCGCAAGCCCGCGGAGCGCCGGTTGACGCTCCGCGCGCTCGCGCGCGAGCCCCGCACGATGGTCTTCTTCGAATCGCCGGCCCGGCTCGCGGCATCGCTCGCCGACATGGCGGCGGCGCTCGGCGCCGACCGCCGCGTCGCCGTCTGCCGGGAACTCACGAAGTTCTACGAGGAGGTGCGGCGGGGCAGCGCGGCCGAGCTCGTGGCCTGGGCGGAGGGTGGCGTGAAGGGTGAGATCTGCATCGTGGTCGAGGGTGCCGTGGCCGTGCAGGTCGACTTCCCCGACGCCGTCACGCACGTGCGAGAGCTCGTCGCCGGCGGCGCGCGACTGAAGGATGCCTCCACCGAGGTCGCGAAGCAGACGGGCCACCCGAGCCGCGAGCTCTACCAGGCGGCCCTCGCCCCGACCCCACCGATCCGCGACCGCACCGGTCCCTGAGCCTGTCGAAGGGTCGCCGCAGGAACTGTGACGCTGTCACACGTCGGAGGCCCCGCATCCGCCCGCCGTAGACTCGAAGGTATGCCCAACGGCGAATCCTTCTACATCACGACGCCGATCTACTACCCGAGCGACGTCCCCCACATCGGCCACGGCTACACCACCGTGGCCGTCGACACGCTTGCCCGCTGGCACCGCCAGGCGGGCGATGACACCTGGATGCTGACGGGGACCGACGAGCACGGCCAGAAGATGATCCGGGCCGCGGCCGCCAACGGCGCCACGCCGCAGGAGTGGGTGGACCGGCTGGTGGCCGACTCGTGGCATCCGGTGCTGAAGACCCTCAACATCGCGAACGACGACTTCATCCGCACGACGCAGCCGCGCCACGAGGAGCGCGTGCGCGCATTCGTCCAGGCGATCTATGACCGCGGCTACATCTACGCCGGGGAATATGAGGCGCTGTACTGCGTCGGCTGCGAGGAGTTCAAGCCCGAAAGCGAGATCGTCGACGGCACTGGACCCTTCGAGGGCCTCAAGGTGTGCGCCATCCACTCGAAGCCGCTCGAGCTGCTGCAGGAGAAGAACTACTTCTTCAAGCTCAGCGAGTTCCAGGATCGCCTGCTCGAGCTCTACCGCGACCGGCCCGACTTCGTGCAGCCGGAGTCGGCCCGCAACGAGGTCGTCTCGTTCGTATCCCAGGGGCTCAAAGACCTCTCGATCTCGCGGTCGACGTTCGACTGGGGCATCACCGTCCCGTGGGACGAGTCGCACGTCATCTACGTCTGGATCGACGCCCTGCTCAATTACGCGACGGCGGTCGGCTACGGTTCCGATCCCGAGCAGTTCGAGCGGCGGTGGCCCGCCGTCCACGTCGTCGGCAAGGACATCCTGCGTTTTCACGCCGTGATCTGGCCCGCCATGCTGATGGCCGCCGGGCTCGAGGTGCCGCGCAGGGTGTTCGCCCACGGCTGGCTTCTCGTCGGCGGGGAGAAGATGTCGAAGTCGAAGCTCACGGGCATCGCCCCGTCCGAGATCACCGACGTCTTCGGCTCCGATGCCTACCGCTTCTACTTCCTCTCGGCCATCGCATTCGGGCAGGACGGCTCGTTCTCGTGGGAAGACCTCTCCGCGCGGTATCAGGCGGAGCTCGCGAACGGCTTCGGCAATCTCGCGTCGCGCACGGTGGCGATGATCGAGCGCTACTTCGAGGGGATTGTTCCTCCGGCGGGGCAGTTCACCGAGCGGGACCTGGAGATCCAGAAGATCATCGCGGATGCCGCTGCCGGGGCCGACGCCGCGATCGAGCGTTTCGCGATCCAGGACGCGATCGCGCAGATCTGGACGGTCGTCGATGCCCTGAACGGCTACATCACCGAGAACGAGCCGTGGGCGCTGGCGAAGGACGACAGCCAGCGGGAACGACTCGGCACCGTGCTGTACACCTGCGCCGACGGCCTGCGTGCGCTCGCCGTGCTGCTGTCGCCGGTGATGCCGGTCGCCACCGAGAAGCTCTGGATCGCCCTCGGTGCCGCTGAGTCGCTCGGCCGGCTCCAGCAGCAGCCGATTCGAGAGGCCGGCGGTTGGGGGCTGCTCCGCCCCGGCACGAGCGT
Source organism: Micromonospora sp. DT81.3 (assembly GCF_049847225.1). Lineage (NCBI taxonomy): Bacteria > Bacillati > Actinomycetota > Actinomycetes > Micromonosporales > Micromonosporaceae > Micromonospora > Micromonospora sp. DT81.3. Next base: position 463,897 of record NZ_JBNCNY010000003.1, on the reverse strand, counting down.
GAACGGCCTCGCGCCGCTGTTCCCGCGTGTCGAAACCACGAACTGACCTTGGTTGCCGAAGGGACGCAACACGCCGCATGGAGCGCGGAATGGCCGCAGTTTGCGTCCCTTCGCGCAAGGTGGATGGGGAGAACACGTGAGTGATCCGAGCCAGTACGTCCGCGAGCGCTCCAAGGAGGGGCGCAAGGAACTGCGCTACCCCGCCGCACCGGTGCCTCTCGCGGTGCCCGTGTACGACAATCACGCGCACCTCGAGATCGCCGACGGCGACGAGCCGCTGAGCCTGGGGGAGCAGCTGGACCGCGCCCTCGCGGTGGGTGTGCACGGCGTGGTGCAGGCGGGCGGCGACATCGGGTCCTCCCGCTGGTCGGCGGATGCCGCTGCATCCCACCCTCGCGTGCTCGCCGCCGTCGCCATCCATCCCAACGAGGCGCCCGCGTACGCCGAGGCGGGCGAGCTCGGGGACGCGATCGCCGTGATCGACGAGCTCGCCGCGCAGCCGCGCGTGCGCGCGATCGGCGAGACGGGCCTGGACTTCTTCCGCACCGGCGAAGAGGGTCTTCCGGCTCAGTTCGAGAGCTTCGAGGCGCACATCGCGCTGGCCAAGAAGCACGCTCTGGCGATGCAGATCCACGACCGCGACGCGCATGACGCCGTACTCGAGACCCTCACCCGCGTCGGCGCGCCCGAGCGCACCGTGTTCCACTGCTTCAGCGGCGATGCGGCGATGGCGCTCACCTGCGCGGAGGAGGGGTACTACCTCTCCTTCGCCGGCAACGTGACGTTCAAGAACGCGCAGAATCTTCGCGATGCGCTCAAAGTCACCTCGCGGGAGCGCATCCTGGTGGAGACGGACGCGCCGTTCCTCACGCCAGAGCCGACACGGGGGCGCCCGAACGCCCCGTATCTGATCCCGCACACGGTGCGCTTTCTGGCGCGCGAACTCGATGTCGAGCTCGACGAGCTCTGCGCCCAGCTGACGGCGAACACGCTCGCCGTCTACGGCGCCTTCGAGGATTGAGCCGCTACGTGACGACCGGGTCCTGTTCGGACATGGACTCCAGGGTGCGCCCCTTCGTCTCCTTCACGAACCTGATCACGAAGAAGATCGCGACGAAGGCGAAGAAGGTGTACACGCCGTAGGCGACGCCGAGCCCGAGTGCCGCCAGCGACGGGAACGTCGTCGAGATGATGAAGTTCGCGACCCACTGGGCCGCGGCGGCGACCGAGAGGGCGACCGCGCGGATGCGGTTGCTGAACATCTCGCCGAGCAGCACCCACACGACCGGACCCCACGAGGCACCGAAGAAGACGACGTAGAGGTTCGCCGCGATGAGCGCTATCGGCCCCGCGGCGCCCTGAAGGTCGGGTTGCATCACGCCACCCCCGACGTCGACGAGCGGAGCGGTGGCGAAGATGAAGCACAGCGTTCCGAGGCAGATGAACTGCCCGATCGCTCCGATGAAGAGGAGGGGCCGGCGGCCCACCTTGTCGATCAGCAGGATCGCGATGACGGTCGTGACGATGTTCGTCACCGACGTGATGACCGTGATCGTCAGTGAGTCGGACTCGGTGAAGCCGACGGCCTGCCACAGCACGCTCGAGTAGTAGAAGATCACGTTGATGCCGGTGAACTGCTGCAGCACCGACAGCCCGATGCCGACCCAGACGATCGGCAGCAGGCCGAATTTCGGGCCCCGAAGGATTTTCACGCTGACGCGATCCGGCTTGCCCTCCACGGTCTTCAGGATGTCGGTCGTGGTCTTCTCGACGTTGCCGCCGACGTAGCGCGTCAGCACTTCCTTCGCCTTGAGCATGTTGCCCTTGGCGATCAGGAAGCGCGGCGACTCCGGGATCGTCAGGGCGAGCCCGCCGTAGATCACCGCCGGCACAAGGGCCGACAGGAACATCCAGCGCCACGCCTCCAGATTGAGCAGCCACGGTGCCGTCGCCGTGCCGGCCGCCGCGACGATGCCGGCATCCGTCAGCAGCGCGACGAAGATGCCGGTGACGATGGCGAGCTGCTGCAGGGAGCCGAGCCGCCCGCGGAACGCCGGCGGCGACACCTCGGCGATGTACGCGGGCGCGATCACCGATGCGGCGCCGATGCCCAGACCGCCGACGATGCGCCAGATCGTCAGATCCCAGATGCTGAAGGCGAGACCCGAGCCGATCGAGCTGATGATGAACAGCGCCGAGGCGATCAGCATGACGCGGATGCGTCCATAGCGATCGGCGATGCGTCCCGCGTACCACGCGCCGACGGCGCAGCCGAGCAGGGCGGAGGCCACCGCGAAGCCGAGCAGCACGGGCCCCGCGTCGAACTGTTCGCCGATGGCGGAGACCGCGCCGTTGATGACGGCGGTGTCGTAGCCGAAGAGGAACCCTCCGAGTGCGGCGGTGGCAGAGACCAGGATCACACGCCCGATGGGGACCGTGACCTCCGAAGACGGTGCCGGTGACGATGTCATGCGGTCCTCCTTATCGCGAAACGCAGGAGTTGCGTGTGCGGCACATACTTCCCACGGGCCACGAGCATGTCAACCCACTCGAGCATCGCCGCGGCGCCGCGGGCAGGGCAGGCGGGGTCACGGGGGACCGCCTCCGATACGATGAACCGGGCCGTCCGGAGGCGGCCGATCGCGCGCCTGGCCGCGCAGCAACAGGGATCGAGGGCTGATGGCGGTGACCCTGCTCGGCGCGTCGGAGATCCGACGCCTCGCGGCGCTCCTCGATGTCACCCCGACCAAGAAGCTCGGGCAGAACTTCGTCGTCGACGCGAACACCGTGCGGCGCATCGTCCAGGTCGCGGGCGTTCTCCCCGGCGAGAGCGTCGTCGAGGTGGGACCGGGACTGGGCTCGCTGACCCTCGCGATCCTCGAGACCGGGGCATCCGTCACCGCCGTCGAGATCGACCACCGCCTCGCCGAGCGCCTGCCCCGCACCGCTGCGGCGCACGGCGTAGCACCGGACGCGCTGAGGGTGCTGGATGCCGACGCCCTGCGCGTGACCGAGCTGCCGGGCGAGCCGACGGTGCTGGTGGCGAACCTTCCCTACAACGTCTCGGTGCCGGTGCTCCTGCACTTCCTCGAGCACTTCCCGTCGCTGCAGCGCGGAGTCGTCATGGTGCAGGCGGAGGTGGGGGAGCGGCTGGCCGCTTCGCCCGGGTCCAAGACGTACGGGGCGCCCAGCATAAAGGCAGCCTGGTACGGCCAGTGGCGGTTGGCCGGCAACGTCTCGCGTCAGGTCTTCTGGCCCGTGCCGAACGTCGACAGCGTGCTCGTCGCGTTCGAGCGGGCCGCCGCTCCGCTCGGATCCGAGAAGGAGCGGAGGCGCACGTTCGCGATCGTGGATGCCGCGTTCCAGCAGCGTCGCAAGATGCTGAGGCAGGCGCTGGCGGGTGTGCTGGGCGGCAGCGCCGCCGAGGCATCCGCGGTTCTCGAGGCGGCGGGGATCGCACCGACGGCGCGCGGGGAGGAGCTCGGCGCGCGGGAGTTCCTCGCCATCGCGCAGGAACTGCCGGATGCTGCCGGGCCCGCCGTTCCCGGCCTCTGACGGCGTCGATCAGCGAATTCGCGGCCTGTTCACCCCGTGTTCCCGAAACATGCCGGTAACATTTCGGCGTGACCTTGCGCCAGGCAGAGCACCCGCGACCCGACCGCGTGCTGCTGCACATCAGCGACACGCACCTGCGAGACGCCGGTGGACGACTGTACGACCGCGTCGATTCGGAGGCCTATCTTCGTCGCACGATCGCGGGCATCGACGCGTCCGGGGTGCGGCCGCACGCCCTCGTCTTCACCGGTGACCTTGCCGATCTCGGAGAGGCGGCCGCTTACGACGCCCTGCGCGCACTCGTCGAGCCCCTCGCCGAACGCCTGGGGGCTCGTCTGTTCTGGGTGATGGGAAACCACGACGACCGCGCCGCTTTCCGCCGTGCGCTGCTGAACGAGCCGGCGATCGACGAGGCCTACGCCCCCATCGACCGCATCGACGAGATGGATGGTCTCCGCATCATCACCCTCGACACGAGCGTGCCCGGGTCCCACCACGGCGAACTGAGCGATGCACAGCTCGCCTGGCTCGGGCAACAGCTCGCGGTGCCGGCCCCCTACGGCACCATCCTGGCGATGCACCACCCGCCGGTGCCGTGCGTGCTCGACCTGGCCGCCACCGTCGAGCTGCGCGACCAGTCACGCCTCGCCGCCGTGCTTCGGGGCACCGACGTGCGCACGATCCTCGCCGGGCACCTGCACTACTCGACGTTCGCCACCTTCGCGGGGATCCCCGTCTCGGTCGCGTCGGCCACGTGCTACACACAGGACCTGACCGTGCCGCAGGGCGGCACGCGAGGGCGCGACGGCGCGCAGGCCTACAACCTGGTGCACGTCTACGACGACACGATCGTCCACTCCGTCGTGCCGGTGGACGTAGCGGGCGAGCTCGACTTCGTGGATGCCGCGGAGACGCGGCGCCGCCTCGACCAGGCCGGCATCAGCATCCTGCCCTCGCTCAGCTCCGCGCTGCGGAGCGACCCGCCGACGGCGCCCATCCCGGTGCTGCACTGAGGCGACCGGGCGCCGTATCGGCCACGACGCCGGTGAGCTCGGCTGCTTCGAGCTCCCACGGAGCGCGGATCGGGTAGTACCGCTCGAGCGTCGCCCGGAGCACGGGCACCCGCACCTCTTCGGGGATCTCCGGCGTGCTGCCGTCGTTGAGGCAGAACATGTCGACGTTCCGGCGCTCGAGCAGCTTCTCCATCTGTCCGAGCGACTCGCGCAGCGTGGTCTGGATGTACTGCACCCGGGGCTGTGTCGTCGGCAGCGCGCGGCCGGTCAGGAGGGCGTAGTAGTGGTAGAGGCTGTTGGTCACCGAGATGTCGGTCGCAGAGCGGAAGCGCGACGCGGCGGTGCGGACGTAGTCATCCGCGAACTCCCGTTCGAGCTCGGCGGCGACGCTCCGGCGCATCGGCGCCGCGCAGTGCTGCAGGTCGCGCGTGATGATGCGACCGAACCGTTGCCGTAGCAGGTTCCTGTTCACGCGGAGACCGTTGTCGTGGCCGCTGCGGTGCAGCCGCGCCGGGCCGACGCCGATGCGGACGGGCGCCTCGACGAAGGTGCTGAGCCCGCCGGAGGTGAAGAAGAGCTCGGGAGTCACCGGCCGGCCGAAGAACATGTCGTCGTTGGAGTAGAGGAAGTGCTCCGCGAGCCCGTCGATGCGGTGCAGCTGGCTCTCCACGGCGTGCGAGTTGTGCGTGGGAAGCACGGTGGGGTCGGCGAAGAACTCCTCGCTGCGCACGACCGTCACCTTCGGATGATCCGCCAGCCACGCCGGCCGCTCCGAGTCCGTGGCGATGAAGATGCGCCGCACCCAGGGCGCGTACATGTGCACGCTGCGCAGGGCGTAGCGGAGCTCATCGACATGGCGATAACGCGTGTCCCCGTCATCCCCCTCGCCGACGACGTACTCCTGCATCTGAAGCGCGCGCTGGCGCTGGAACTCACTGGAGGAGCCGTCGACCCACGAGAACACCATGTCGATGTCGTCGGTCACCTCGCGCGGGTGGCGGTCGAACATGCCCTCCAGGGCGCGCCAGGTGCGCCCGTACCGCTCGACCGTCGTGAATGCGAGATCCTGGGTCGCGATGATCCGCCGGGTCAGGGCATTGGCGCGCGGTGCCTCGACCGTCTTGCCGCCGAACCGCCAGAATTCGAGCCGAACGCCGAACTCGGCGCCGTAGCGCAGGGATCCGTTGCGGCTCACCCGGGGCCGGAAGAGCGTCACCGCCGAGACCACGGGGTCGGGGGCGGCCATCTCGAAGAGCGGCTCGGGCCCGGTCTGGCGCACCTTCGCGTAGAACGGCTCGGTCGCCGCGGATGCCGCGAGCGCGTCGATCGCGAGCGCCCGGAGCGCCCCGTCCACCACGATCACGGGACGCAGCCGCTCATCGCGGACGAGCGTCAGGGCGACCCCGGCGCGCTCGAGCACATCCGCCACGAATTCCAGATCCGCCTGCATCGCGTTCTCGGGGGTGACATCGTCGTGCACGAGGCGCAGGAAGCCGTCCTCGAGGATGACGTCGTCCCGTGACATCAGGGCGGCCCAGGGGTGCGTCGTGGCCGGCAGTGCCGAGAGCTCTGTCAATGCGACCTCTTTCCGTGCGCGCGTGTTCGTCACCGTCATCGCGTCTTCGATGAGGTCGAGCCCCGGGCGGGCGAGTGCCCGAGGAGAAGCGAGCAATACTCGACTCTACGCCGCGACCGTTTCCGGCACGTTTCCGCGCACGGGCAATAGGCTCGAAGAGTGACCGACGCCCCGCGCTTCCGCCCCGATGTCTCCGAACTCCACCGCCCTTACACCGCCGCTGCCGATCGCTACGCGTCGACCGCATACCGACAGGTAGGCTCCTCGGGGCTCTACCTTCCGCCCATCTCCCTCGGGCTGTGGTGGAACTTCGGCGACAACATCCCGTTCGACCGCCAGCGCTCCGTGCTCAGGCACGCGTTCGATGTGGGCATCACCCACTTCGACCTCGCGAACAACTACGGACCCCCGTACGGGTCTGCCGAGACGAACTTCGGCCGCATGATGCGCGAGGACTTCGCCCCGTACCGCGACGAGCTGATCCTCTCGTCGAAGGCCGGATACGACATGTGGCCGGGACCGTACGGCGACCTCGGATCGCGCAAGTACATCCTCGCGAGCGCGGAGCAGTCGCTGAAGCGCATGAGCGTCGACTACGTCGACATCTTCTACTCGCACCGCGTCGACCCGGTCACGCCCATCGAGGAGACCGTCGGCGCCCTCGACACCCTGGTGCGGCAAGGCAAGGCCCTGTACGTGGGCATCTCCTCGTACAGCGCGGAGCGGACGGCTGTCGCTGCGGCGGTGGCCCGATCGCTCGGCACGCCCCTCGTCATTCATCAGCCGTCGTACTCGATCCTGAACCGCTGGGTGGAGGACGGGCTGACGGGGGTGCTGAAGCAGGAGGGCATGGGCGCGATCGCGTTCACCCCGCTCGCACAGGGCCTCTTGACCGGGAAGTACCTCGATGACGGCACCGCGGAGCGGGCGCAGAAGCGCGGGTCGATCGGAGGCGAGCGGCTCTCCGCGGGCGCGCTGTCGGCGCTGCGCGGACTCAACGTGATCGCACAGGAGCGTGGGCAGACCCTCGCGCAGATGGCGATCCAGTGGGTGCTGCGCGACCCGGTGGTCACGTCCGCCCTGATCGGCGCCTCTCGACCGGAGCAGCTCGACGAGAACGTCGCCGCCCTCAACGGACCGGCCTTCGACATGGCCGAGATCGAGCAGATCGACGCCCTCTCGGAGTCCATCGACGTCGACCTGTGGGCCGAGTCGGCGAACGCCTGAACCGGGGTCCGACGTGACGCTCAGAGCGGCCATGGAGGGTGTGCACGTGCGCGCGCCGGGGAAGATCAACGTCTTCCTCGAGGTGGGCGACGTGCAGGACGACGGCTACCACGAGGTCGCCACGGCCTATCAGGCGGTGTCGGTCTTCGAGGACGTCTTCGCGACCGAGGCCGAGGACTTCACGATCTCGGTGACGGGATCGGTGGATGTCTCGGGCGTTCCGCTGGATGACCGCAACCTGGCGCTCCGCGCCGCCCGGCTGCTGGCGAAGGAGTCCGGCCACACGGGCGGTGTGCACCTCGACGTGCGCAAGGGCGTGCCCGTGGCGGGCGGCATGGGGGGCGGGTCGGCGGATGCTGCGGCCGCGCTGGTCGCGTGCGACGCCCTGTGGGGGATCGAGGCATCGACGAGCCAGCTGCTGCAGCTCGCGGCGCAGCTGGGGGCCGACGTGCCCTTCTCGCTGATGGGCGGCACCGCCGTGGGGACGGGCCGGGGCGACCAGTTGAGCGCGGCGCTCGCGCGGGGTCGCTTCGACTGGGTGCTCGTCACGAGCGACGAGGGGATGTCGACGCCCGAGGTGTACGCCGGCCTCGACGCGCACCGAGCGAGAGTGGCCACCGACATCATGCCCGCTTCCCGCGCCCCGGTCGTCGCCTCGACGGTGCTGCAGGCGCTGCGCGCCGGCGACCCCGTGCTGCTCGCGGAGAGCCTGCGCAACGACCTTCAGGTGGCGACGCTGCAGCTGCGGCCGGCCCTCACCGACGTGCTCCTTCTCGGCGAGACCTCCGGCGCCCTGGCCGGACTCGTCTCAGGGTCGGGGCCCACGCTCGCGTTCCTCGCCGCGGACGAGGACGACGCGCTCGATCTTCGCATCACGCTGAGCGCCGCAGGATTCCATGCCCTCAATGTGCACGGTCCGGTGCCCGGCGCGCGCGTCGTGAACTGAGGACCCGGTCCGGCCTTCGGGCCGAGTGCTCGGGCGCAGGTCCGGGCGGCCTGATCGGTCCTGGTCACGGTCGCCGAGCCTGTCGAGGCGTCGACCCTTCGACAGGCTCAGGGACCGGACGCGCACAGAACCCTCCGAGTCGCCGAGCCTGTCGAGGCGTCGACCCGAGCCCCGCGGTCCGCCGGACGCCCCGCGGGCGGGCACTCGGGCGCAGTTCCGGTTGGGCAAGGCCCGCCGGACCCCCCGCGGGCGGGCACTCGGGCGTAGTTTCGGGCCGCGGCGGTCTGCCGGACACCCACCGGGCGGGCACTCGGGCGCAGTTTCGGGCCGCGGCGGTCTGCCGGACGCCCACACACCCGTGAGCGGTGCCGGTTCTGCGCCCGGGTGCTCGGGAGTCGGCGGGGCACCGCGCGCGCGGTCGGCGCGCCCCGACGGCGGCTCGGCCCGATGGCCGTTTGTTACGCCGCGCGGTGCGGACGGGCGCCGTCTTCGCCCATCCCGGCCCGGTGTCCCCGGGGTCTTATACGCTCGAAGGCCAGGGCGCAGCCGCGGCTGCACGAGGAGGACTCATGAAGGCAGTACTCGGTGACACCGTGATCGCGGAGGCGGATGATGCGGATCTCATCCTCATCGAAGGCAACAAGTACTTCCCGCCCTCGAGCGTGAAGGAGGGCGTGCTGGTCGAGAGCCCCACCCCCTACACCTGCCCATGGAAGGGCGAGTGCCAGTACTACACGGTTCAGGTCGGCGGTCAGCAGCTGGCAGACCGGGCGTGGGCCTACCCGACGCCTTATCCGACCGCCATCGAACGGGTCGGCAAAGATTTCTCGGGGTACGTGGCGTTCTGGAAAGAAGTCGAGGTCGTCGCATAGTCGGCGACGGAGGCCAGGAGGGGACAGGTCGATGATCGAGTTCCGATCCGTCACGAAGGAGTTCCCCGACGGCACGCGCGCCGTCGAGGACTTCAGCCTCGTGCTGCCCTCGCGAAAGACGACGGTCTTCGTCGGCTCTTCCGGATGCGGCAAGACCACGCTGCTGCGCATGGTCAACCGGATGGTCGATCCGACCGGCGGAACCATCGAGATCGACGGAGAGGACGTGCTGGGACGCGACCCCGTCGCGCTGCGGCGCAGCATCGGCTACGTGATGCAGAACTCCGGTCTCATGCCCCACTTCACCGTGATCGACAACATTGCGACGGTCCCCGTGCTGAGCGGCGTTCCGAAGAAGAAGGCCCGCGAGCGGGCGATGGTGCTGCTCGACACCGTCGGCCTCGACCGGGCTTTCGCGACGCGGTATCCGAGCCAGCTCTCGGGCGGGCAGCAGCAGCGTGTGGGTGTGGCCCGTGGTCTCGCCGCCGACCCGAACATCCTGTTGATGGATGAGCCCTTCGGCGCCGTCGACCCCATCGTGCGCGCCGATCTGCAGCAGGAGCTCATCCGCCTGCAGCGCGAACTGGACAAGACGGTCGTCTTCGTGACCCACGACATCGACGAGGCGTTCCTCCTCGGCGACCAGGTCGTCATCCTGCAGAAGGGCGCGCGCATCGCGCAGGTCGGGTCCCCGAGCGAGATCATCGAGAATCCCGCCGACGACTTCGTGGCCAGCTTCATCGGCACCGACCGCGGCACGCGGGCGCTGACACTGAAGACGACGCAGCGCGGCACGGTGGTGGTCGACAGCGAGGGGCGCACGCAGGGAGCCATCGTGGGGGGCAGCCCGTGAACTGGATCCTCGACAATCTCCCTCTCATCGGCGCGCTGAGCGTCGAGCACCTCCGGCAGAGCATCCCGCCGATCGTGCTCGGCTTCGTGCTGTCCGTGCCGCTCGGATGGCTGGCCTTCCGCTACCGACGGGTGCGGGGATTCGTGCTCACGTCGACCGGTCTGCTCTACACCATCCCCTCCATCGCGCTGCTGGGGCTCCTTCCCGGAATCCTCGGCATCAGCGCCCTCAGTGAGTTGAACCTCACGATCGCGCTCACGATCTATGCCATCGCGATCATGGTCCGCTCCGTCACCGACGGTCTGGCGTCGGTCGACCCCGACATCCGGCAGGCCGCCACGGCGATGGGGATGGGGCCGGTCCGCCGGTTCTTCACCGTCGACTTCCCGCTCTCGGGTCCCGTGCTGCTCGCGGGACTGCGGGTCACGGCTGTCAGCACGATCGCACTCGCGACGGTCGGCATCTTCATCGGCGTGACCAACCTCGGCTATCTGTTCACGAACGGGTACCAGCGCCGGATCATCCCCGAGATCCTCGCCGGGGTCATCACGGTGATGCTGCTCGCGCTGATCGTCGATCTGATTCTGATGCTGGCCGGTCGTGCCCTCATGCCGTGGACCCGAAAGACGCGCACGCCGACACCGACGGCATCCACGGACGGCATCCCGACGGGTCGGCCTGTCGAGCCCGTCGCCGCGGGAGCCCGGACATGAACGTCTTCCTGCAGGCATTCGCCTGGATCTTCGCGCCCGAGCAGTGGACTGGCCCGTCCTCCATACCGATCGCCGTGCTCGTGCACCTCACGTACACGTTCGCGGCCATGCTCATCGCCGCGGTGATCGCCATCCCCGCCGGGTGGCTGATCGGCCACACGGGCCGCGGCCGGGAGATCGCCGTCGGCATCTCGGGCGCCGCGCGCGCCATTCCATCGTTCGGCCTGATCCTGCTACTCGTGCTGCTCTTCGGGGTGCTGAACAAGCCCGAAGCCGCCATGACCGCGTTCGTGCTGCTGGCGATCCCGTCCATTCTGGCGGGGGCGTACACCGGGTTCGAGGCGATCGACCGCCGCGTCCTCGACGCTGCGAAGGCGATGGGCATGACGCCGTGGCAGGTGCTGTGGCGCGTCGAGGTGCCGCTCGGCCTGCCGCTGCTGGTGGGCGGACTGCGCTCGGCGACGCTCCAGGTCGTGGCGACCGTCACGCTGGCCGCGTACGTGAATCTGGGCGGCCTCGGACAGTACATCTTCCAGGGTCTTAACCTCCGTCGGTATGACGAGATCCTCGGGGGCGCCATCCTCGTGGCCGCGCTCGCCCTCGTGCTCGACGGCATCTTCGCCGTGCTCCAGCGCGCGTCGGTCCCGGCCGGCATCCGCCTCGGGACATCCGATGCCCGTTCCGCTCCGAAGAGGAGTTCGGCCGTTCGCACTCCCGCCACCGCTTCCCCCTGACCCGAATCAATCCCCACAGGAAGAGATAGTCATGTTCACAGCAAAGAAGTCCAAGCTCGCGCTGGGTGCGGCGGCCCTCGCGGGCTTCGCCCTCGTGGCCTCCGGCTGCGCATCCGCTGACCCGCTCGCGACCGACACCAGCGCCCCGGAGGGTGGCGGCGACACGATCGTCGTCGGCTCGCAGGCGTACTACTCCAACGAGATCATCGCCGAGATCTACGCCCAGGCGCTCGAGAACGCCGACTTCGACGTCGAGCGCCGGTTCAACATCGGTCAGCGCGACGCCTACATCCCGTCGCTCGAGAGCGGTGAGGTCACCCTCTTCCCGGAGTACACGGGCAACCTGCTGCAGTGGTACGACGAAGACACCGAGGCTCGCACGTCCGAGGACGTCTACGCGGCTCTCGCAGATGCGCTGCCCGAGGGCCTGACCGTGCTCGACCAGGCGACGGCGAGCGACCAGGACTCGTACACGGTCACCGCCGCCTTCGCCGAGGCCAATGGCTTGACGACCATCGCCGACCTCGCCGATGTCGGTGAGCCGCTCACCCTCGGCGGACCGCCGGAGCTCGAGGAGCGTCCGTACGGACCCACCGGCCTCAAGGAGACCTACGGTGTGGATGTCGCGTTCTCGGCGACGGGTGACACGACGGTCGAGGACCTGCTCGCGGGGACGATCCAGGTGGCGAACGTCTACACCGCCGACCCGCGGATCCAGACCGATGACCTCGTGGTGCTCGAGGATCCCGAGGGCCTCATCCTGGCATCGAACGTCGTGCCGCTGGTCAACGCCGACGTCGCCGATGAGATCGCGGACATCATCAACGCGGTGAGTGCGGCCCTGACGCCCGAGGCACTGGTGTCCCTGAACGTGCAGAGCACGGTCGACCAGTTGTCGCCCGAGGAGATCGCCACGAAGTGGCTGAGCGAGAACGACCTCGGCTGATTTCACGAGAGCGTGAGAAGGGCGGTGGATGCGTCGGCATCCGCCGCCCTTTCCGCGTCGGCGTGCGTCGGCGGTCCGCGGGAGCTGCCAGACCGCGCCGAATCAGTCGAGCAGGGCGCCGACCTCGAGCCATCGCTCCTCGAGCGCCGCGACATCCGACTCGAGCGACTGCAGCTCGGCGTTCAGCCGTCCGACGCCCGGATAGTCCGACTGGTCGTGGGTGGCGAGATCGTCGTGCGCCGCGGTGATGCGCTTCGCCAGCTTGCTCAGCTGCCGCTCGATCGAGGACAGCTCCTTCTCCGCGTTGCGGCGGTCGGCGCCGGTGAGCCCGGATGCCGAGGCGGGCGCGGTCGAGGGCGCTGCGGGCGCCGACTCCTGAGCGGTGCGCGCGGCGGCACGGCGGCGCAGGTACTCGTCGACGCCGCCCGGCAGGTGCCGCAAGCGGCCGTTCTCGATGGCGTACTGCTGATCGGTGACGCGCTCGATGAGATAGCGGTCGTGCGACACGACGAGCAGGGTGCCGGGCCACGAGTCGAGCAGGTCTTCGAGCGCGGCGAGCATGTCGGTGTCGAGGTCGTTGGAGGGCTCGTCGAGGATCAGCACGTTCGGTTCGCCGAGCAGCACGAGAAGCAGCTGGAGGCGACGCTTCTGCCCGCCGGACAGGTCGCGCACCGGTGTCGAGAGCTCCGAGGAGCGGAAACCGAGGCGCTCGAGCAGCTGCGTCGGGGTGAGCTCCTTGCCGCCCGTGACGTACGACGTCTTCTGCAGGGAGAGCACGTCCCGCACCCGCTCGTTCGCGAACTGGTCGAGCTCGGTCAGGCGCTGGCTGAGTTGCGCGACCTGAACGGTCTTTCCGCGCTTGACCCGCCCGGACGTCGGTTCTATGGTTCCCGACACCAGTCCGAGCAGCGTCGACTTGCCGACCCCGTTGGGACCCAGGATGCCGGTGCGCTCGCCCGGCGCGATGCGCCACTCGACGTCCTTCAGCACGGTCACCGGGTTGCCGTCGCCCGCCGCCGCGTCCCCGCCCGCCGTGCCGCCCGCCGCCGCGGAGCCCGCGGCCCCTGCCCCGGCGGTCCCCGAGCCTGTCGAGGGGTAGGTGACCCCGGCATCCAGCAGGTCGACGACGTCCTTGCCGAGCCGCGCCGTGGCGAGCTTGGCCAGTTCCACGTTGTCGCGCGGCGGCGGCTCGTCCGCGATCAGCTGCGTGGCGGCGTCGATGCGGAACTTCGGCTTGGACGTGCGCGCCGGCGCGCCCCGTTGCAGCCAGGCCAGCTCCTTACGCAGGATGTTGCGACGCTTGCTCTCGGCGACAGCCGACTGGCGCTGGCGCTCCACGCGCTGCAGAACGTACGCCGCATAGCCGCCCTCGAAGGGGTCGACGGTGCCGTCGTGCACCTCCCACATGCGGGTGCAGACGGCATCGAGGAACCACCGGTCGTGCGTGACGAGGAGCAGCCCACCGGTACCGCGGGGCCACCGGGCGGCGAGGTGCTCCGCGAGCCAGGCGATGCCCTCCACGTCGAGGTGGTTCGTCGGTTCGTCCAGCGCCACGACATCCCACTCGCCGACGAGCAGACGCGCGAGGCCGACGCGCCGACGCTGCCCCCCGCTGAGGCCCGTCACGACCGTGTCGAGCGGCACATCGCGCAGCAGCCCGTCGAGGACGTCCCGCACGCGGGCATCGCCGAGCCACTCGTGCTCCGGCCGATCGCCCACGATAGCGTGCCGCACGGTCTCGTCCTCCGGCAGGTCGTCGTCCTGCGCGAGCATCCCGACGCGCACGCCGCCTCGCAGTGTCACGCGCCCCTCGTCGGGATCCATCCGGCCCGTCAGCACCTTCATGAGCGTCGATTTGCCGTCGCCGTTGCGGCCCACGATGCCGATGCGGTCGCCGCCGTCGATGCCGACCGTGACGTCGTCGAGGACGACTTTCGCGGGGAATTCGACGTGCAGATGCTCTCCGCCGAGGAGGTGGGCCATCCCTCCAGCTTATGGCGCGCGTCAGCAAGCCGGGGGTGTGGGGCGGAGCCCCGCAAAGGGGCGCGCGTCAGCAAGCCGGGGGTGTGGGGCGGAGCCCCGCAAAGGGGCGCGCGCCCGGATCCTCCTGCTCAGGCGTCGAAGCCGAGGCTGAGCTTGCGCAGCAGTCCGGCGAGACGCTCTCGATCCGAACGGGAGAGGGTTGCGAGCAGCACGGCCTCCGCGTCGACCAGGCGCGTGATGGCCGCATCGACGCGCAGGCGGCCGTCCGCCGTGAGGATGACGAGGATGCTGCGCCCGTCGTCCGGGTCGGCTTCCCGCCGCACGAGCCGGCGCGCGACCAGGCGATCGATGCGGTTCGTCATCGTGCCGCTCGAGACGAGCGTCTGCTGCAGCAGCTGCTTGGGGCTCAGCTGGAAAGGCTCGCCGGCGCGGCGAAGAGCCGACAGCACATCCCACTCCCACGGCTCGAGGTCGCTGCGGCGGAACGCCTCGCGGCGCGATCGATCGAGGTGGCGCGACAGCCGGTCCACCCGGGAGAGCACCTCCAGGGGCGAGAAGTCGAGGTCGGGGCGCTGCGCGCTCCACGCACCGACGATGCGGTCGACCTCGTCGGTCGGCCGAACGCGGTCGGCCTCGGCATCCGTCATGATCGGCACTCTATCGAAGCACCGGTCGGCTCCGGTCTCGGTCGCTCTCGCGCCGGATGAAAGACGTCGGCAGCGTGACCGCCGTTCCGGTGCCGCCGGCGATGACCTCCAGCGGCAGGAAAACGAACACGGAGCGGGAAGCGCACGCGTGGCCGTCTGGCAGACTTGTCAGGCGGCCGCGCCATGCCCGGAACGGCCCGTCATCCGCCGTGGTGTAATGGCAGCACGACAGCCTTTGGAGCTGTTAGGTCTAGGTTCGAATCCTGGCGGCGGAGCGTGACCGACATCGACATCGACGACCACCTCGCCATCGTGATCCTGGCCGCCGGCCAGGGGACCCGGATGAAATCCGCCCTGCCCAAGGTGCTGCACCGCATCGGCGGCCGCCCACTCGTGGGTCACGTCATCCACACCGCCCAGTCGCTCGGCGCCGGGCACATCCGCGTGGTGGTGCGGCACGAACGCGACGCCGTCGTCGAGGCGATCCACTCCGACGCCCCGCACGTGGACGTCGTCGACCAGGACGACATCCCCGGCACCGGCCGAGCCGTGCAGGTCGCCCTCGCGCAGCTGCCCGAGGGGTACGACGGAGACGTGCTGGTGCTCAGCGGCGACGTTCCGCTGCTCTCGGCGGAGACCCTCTCCCAGCTGGTGGCGGCGCACCGCGCCACCGGCGCCGCGGCGACGCTCCTGAGCGCGCTCCTCGATGACCCGACGGGCTACGGGCGCGTCATCCGCGGAGCCGACGGCGGCGTCGAGCGCATCGTCGAGCAGAAGGACGCATCGGACGACGAGGCATCCGTGCATGAGATCAACGCCGGCGTCTACGTCTTCCGGGCTCCGCAGCTGCGGGCGCACCTCGAGCTCGTCGGCACCGCCAACGCGCAGGGCGAGCGCTACCTGACCGACGTCATCGCGCTCCTGCGCGACTCGCGTCACGACGTGGCCGCGACGACCGCGCCGGATCCGCGCGTCGCGCTCGGGGTCAACGACCGCGTGCAGCTGGCCGAGGCGGCCGGCATCCTGAACGAGCGGATCGTGCGCCGGTGGCAGCTCGAGGGCGTCACGATCCTCGACCCCGCCAGCACGTGGATCGATGACACGGTGACGCTCGCCCGCGACGTGACCGTGCTGCCCAACACCCAGCTCCTGCGCGCGACCACGGTCGCCGAGGGCGCTACGATCGGCCCCGACACGACGCTGGTCGATTGCGAGGTGGGGGAGGGGGCGAGCGTCAAGCGCGCCGACGCCACCCTCGCCGTCATCGGCGCGGGCGCCACCGTCGGCCCGTTCGCGTACCTGCGACCCGGCACCTACCTCGGCGTGGACGGCAAGATCGGCACGTTCGTGGAGACCAAGAACACCACGATCGGCGTCGGCAGCAAGGTGCCGCATCTCTCCTACGTCGGCGACACAACGATCGGCGAGGGCGTCAACCTCGGCGCCGGCGCGATCACCGCCAACTACGACGACATCGCCAAGCACCGCACGGAGATCGGCGACCAGGTGCACTCCGGGTCGCACAACGTCTTCGTCGCTCCCGTTAGGGTAGGAGCCGGGGCCAAGACCGGCGCCGGCGCCGTCATCCGCAAGGATGTGCCGCCAGGGGCGCTCGCGCTCTCGGTCGCCCCCCAGCGCAACATCGAGGGCTGGGTCGCGAAGAACCGACCGGGCACGGCTGCGGCCGAGGCCGCAGAGAAGGCGAGCAATGGCGAAGAAGGCGAAGCGCGGTAAGGCGGACAAGGGCGAGCCCCACACCATCGTCGCCCGGACGAAGAAGAAGCTCGTCATCGTCGCGGGGCGCTCGCACCCCGAGCTGGCGGCCAGTGTCGCGAAGGCGCTCGACACCGAGGTGCTGCCCACCGAGCACCGCACCTTCGCCAGCGGCGAGATCTACACCCGCTTCAGCGAAAGCGTCCGCGGCTGCGACGTCTTCGTCTTCCAGACCTTCAACGGACCGCTGAACGAGTGGATCATGGAGCTGC
Organism: Micromonospora sp. DT81.3; assembly: GCF_049847225.1. Lineage (NCBI taxonomy): Bacteria > Bacillati > Actinomycetota > Actinomycetes > Micromonosporales > Micromonosporaceae > Micromonospora > Micromonospora sp. DT81.3. Next base: position 446,847 of record NZ_JBNCNY010000003.1, on the reverse strand, counting down.
TGATCATGCTCGATGCCCTCAAGCGCGCCTCGGCGAAGCGCGTCACCGTCGTCGCTCCGTACTACCCGTACTCCCGCCAGGACAAGAAGGGCCGGGGCCGCGAGCCGATCAGCGCCCGCCTCATCGCGGACCTCATGAAGACCGCCGGTGCGGACCGGGTCATGAGCGTCGACCTGCACGCCGCCCAGATCCAGGGCTTCTTCGACGGCCCTGTCGACCACCTCTTCGCCCAGCCGGTGCTGCTGGAGTACTTCGAGCGCAAGATCATCGAGGACCGGGAGCTGCTCACGGTGGTCTCTCCGGACATGGGCCGCGTGCGCGTAGCGGACAACTGGTCCGACAAGCTCGGCGCCCCGCTGGCGATCATCCACAAGCGACGCGATCCGAAGGTCGCGAATCAGGTCACGGTGCACGAGATCGTCGGCCAGGTCGACGGGCGTGTCTGCCTGCTCGTCGATGACATGATCGACACCGGGGGCACGATCGTGAAGGCGGCCGAGGCCCTCAAGCGCAGCGGCGCCAAGCGCGTCATCGTCGCCGCCACCCATCCGATCTTCAGCGACCCCGCGCCCACGATCCTCGACAACGCCGCGATCGACGAGGTCGTCGTCACCGACACGCTTCCGGTGCCCGAGCACCGCCGCTTCCCGGGGCTCACGGTGCTGCCCATCGCCCCTCTCCTCGCCCGCGCGATCTACGAGGTCTTCGAGGACGGTTCCGTCACGAGCATGTTCGACGGCGCGGCCTGACCCCCGTCCTCGCCGTCGAGGTGCTGAAGGCCCTTCGTCGACGGGGCGAGCTCAAAGCAGGTTCATAGGCGAAACAGGGCTCGGAGCCTCGGTGGCCTCAGTAGCGTGGGAGTTACGCCGCCGCGAATCCGCAGTCGCGTGAGGCACGACGAAGGAGGACCCCATGATCCGCGCCGCCGCCCCCCGCTCGCCCCGCAGCACAGCCGTCCGCTCCGGCGCCGCCCTGGCCGGTGTCGCGGGCATACTCATCCTCGCCGGCTGCGGCGCCTCGACGCCCGAGACCGGCGGTTCGGGATCCGGCGCAGACACGGCCGATGGAGCCACTGCGGGCGGCTCGTACACCGACGGCACCTACACCGCCGACGGTTCGTACCAGACCCCCGAGTCGATCGAGACGATCGAGGTGACGGTGACGCTCGACGGAGGCGTGATCGAAGACGTCGAGGTGGTCGGCAATCCGACCAAGCCGGAATCCGAGGAGTACCAGGGTCGCTTCATCGGCGGCATCGCGGATGAGGTCGTCGGCCGAAGCATCGACGAGATCGAGGTCAGCCGCGTGGCCGGATCGTCGCTGACCAGCGGCGGGTTCAACGAGGCGATCGAGCAGATCAAGACCGACGCCGCTTCCTGACGTCCCGCCCATCGTGAATCAGCCGACCGCGTCGCACTCGTGGCGCTTCGAGGCCATCGGCACGCCGTGGGAGATACAGACGGCGGCGCCGCTGGATCGTGCGGCGCGCGCGGCGGTGACCGGGCTCATCGACCGTTTCGATCGGGAGTGGTCGCGGTTCCGCACCGATTCGCTCGTGGCGCTCCTCGCGCAGGGCGAGCGGAGTGTGCCCGTGCCCCCGGATGCCGGCGACATGCTTTCGACGTACGCCGCCCTCTCGCACGCCACCTCCGGGGCCGTGAATCCGCTCGTCGGGGAGTCGCTCGCGCACCTGGGCTACGGACGCGGCTATCGGCTGGCGGCCGAGGCTCCGGTGCCCGCACCGACACGGTGGCAGGACGTCGTGTTCTGGGACGCCGACCGCCTCTGGATGCGGGAGCCGTCCACGCTCGATGTGGGTGCCCTGGGCAAGGGGCGACTCGTGGACCGCGTGCTGTCGGTGGTGCAGGCCCGCGCGAGCGGGGACATCGTCGTCGACGCGAGCGGCGACCTCGCGGTGCGCGGTGCTCCGGTGCGCATCGGGCTCGAGCATCCGTACGACGCGGCCCGCGCGATCGGGGTGGCGACGATCCAGGATGCTGCGCTGTGCGCGTCGGCGACGAACCGGCGGGCGTGGGGCGACGGACTCCACCACGTGCTCGATGCGCGGACGGGCACGCCGATCCAGACCGTCGCCGCGACGTGGGCGATCGGGCCCGATGCGATGCGCGCCGACGGGATCGCCACCGCCCTCTTCTTCGACGGCGGCCCCGAGCTCGCCTTCCGATGGGGGATCCAGTGGGTGCGGATGCTGACCGACGGCCGGGTCGAGTACTCCCCGGGCAGCGCAGTGGAGCTCTTCTCGCGCGCTAGCGTGGACTCATGAGCGACTCCTCGTCTGCCGGCCGGGTGGTGGCCGTCGCGCGCGATGACACCCACCGCTTCAGCAAGCCGACCCGAGACGCCATCACGCTTGTGGCGGGGTTCGGGGTAGAGGGCGACGCCCACGCCGGCGCGACGGTGCGGCATCGGTCGCGGGTGCGCCGCGACGCCGAGCAGCCGAACCTGCGCCAGGTGCACCTGATGCACGCCGAGCTCTTCGACGACATGGCCGAGCGCGGCCATTTCATCGATCCCGGTCAGCTCGGTGAGAACGTGACGACCGAGGGAGTCGACCTCCTCGCCCTGCCGCGCGGCAGCCGCCTGCACCTCGGGGAGGACGCCGTCATCGAGGTCACGGGGCTGCGCAATCCCTGCACCCAGATCAACGGGCTCTCACCCGGGCTGATGAAGGAGCTGATCTCCGTCGACGAGGCGGGCGAGGTGGTGCGACTGGCCGGGATCATGGCGGTGGTCCTGCACGGTGGTGTCGTGCGGCCGGGCGACGGCATCCGCGTCTCGCTCCCCGTGGGCGAGTACGTGCCGCTCGGGCCGGTGTGATGTGATCTCCACGCTCACCGCCGGCTGGAGCCGTGTGCTGCAGTTTCTCGGCCAGGTCTCGATGTACCGGCTGGTGCTGCTCTCGCTCGGCACGTTGATCGTCATCGCATTCGTGGTGTCGTTCTTCGGGGTGCTCGTACCCGGCCCGCTGGAGATCGTCGCGACGCTCGCCGTGCTGACCGCTGTATGCGTCGGAGTCGATGCGATCGCGCACCGCGTGATGAGACTGTCGCACCGCATCGAGTCCTCGCTCATCACCGCGGCCATCCTGCTCTTCGTGCTGCGCCCGAGCATCGAGATCGCCGACATGCTGGGCCTCGCCTTCGCGGGCGCCGTGGCCTCGCTGTCGAAGTACGTGCTCGCCTGGCGCGGGCGGCACATCTTCAACCCCGCGGCCTTCGGCGCCGCCGTGCTGACGATCTCGGGACTCGGAGCATCGGCCTGGTGGGTCGGCAGCCCGTTCCTGGCGGCGCCGGTGCTGCTGCTGGGCCTGGCCGTCGTGCTGCGCACCGAGAGGCTCCGCATCATCACGCTGTTCGTCCTGATCGCCGTCGCCGTGACGGTCCTTCGGCTCTCTGTGCAGGCCCAGCAGGCCCAGTTCGAGGTGACGACGGGCGAACTACTCTCCCTCGCGCTCTGGCAGTCGCCGATCCTCTTTCTCGGAGCTTTCATGCTCTCGGAGCCGCTCACGATGCCGCCGCGGCGATGGCAGCAGATGGCGGTTGCCAGCCTCGTCGGCGTGTTGGTGGGCTGGCCGATCGACGTCGGACCCTTCACGCTCGGGCAGGAACGCGCCCTGCTGATCGGCAATCTGCTCGCCTTCGCCTTCGCGCTGCGCACGGCCGTTCGGCTCACGCTCGCCCGTCGTGCCGCGCCGACGCCGACGGTGCAGGAGCTGGAGTTCACCACCAAGCGGCCGCTGCGCTTCGTGCCCGGACAGTACCTCGAGCTCGAGGTGCCGCACCGCCGCCCCGACGCGCGCGGCACGCGCCGCGAGTTCAGCATCGCCTCCGCCCCCGAAGACCTCCCGACGCTGCGCATCGCGTTCCGCGAGGGCGGAGCGAAGCATCCATCCAGTTACAAGAAGGCGCTCGCCGCGATGAGCCCGGGCGATGCCCTCGCCGTCACGGGCGTCTGGGGCGACTTCCTCCTGCCCAGCAACCCCACCGCGCCGGTGCTCATGGTCGCGGCCGGGATCGGCGTGACGCCGTTCGTCTCCCAGCTTCGGCACGTGCGGCTTGCCGAGGAGGACCGGGACATCGTGCTCGTCTACGTGGCATCCGAGGCCGCCGAGCTCGCTTTCCGGGAGGACATCGAGGCATCCGGCATCCCGGTCATCGTCTTCACCCGCGATCAGCCGCAGAACATGCCCTCGAACTGGCATTGGGCGCGCGGAGTGCGCCTCGATGCGGAAGGTCTCGAGCGTGTCGTCCCCGATCTGTCAGCGCGGCACGCCTACATCTCCGGTCCGCCGGGGCTCATCGCGGAGCTCGCACCCGCGCTCGAGAAGGCCCGTTCGCTGACCACCGACGCCTTCGCCGGGTACTGAGCCCGGGGCTCAGGCGAGCTCAGGCGGGCTCGGCCGCGGTGGCAGCGGGGGACGCCGGCACGGGGGCGTGCGGCCGCGCCGGCAGACGCAGCGTGAAGGTGGTGTCGCCCGGCTTGCTGTCGACCTCGATGGTTCCGTGGTGCGCCGTCACGATGGCCTGGGCGATCGACAGACCGAGCCCCGTCCCCCCGGTCTGCCGGGCGCGCGAGCGGTCGGCGCGGGCGAAGCGCTCGAAGAGCTCCGGCTGCAGTGCGGGGTCGATGCCCGGGCCGTCATCGTGCACGCTCAGCACCGCATCCTTCCCCTCGGGGAACACCGTGACCGTCACTTCGGTGCCCGTCGGCGTGTGGGTGCGAGCGTTGGCCAGCAGGTTGGCCACGACCTGATGCAGCCGCGACGCGTCGCCGGCGATCACGACGGGCTCTTCTGCGACCTCGACACGCCACACGTGGTCGGGACCGGCGGGGCGTGCATCGGCCACCGCCTCGAGCGCCAGCTGGGTGAGATCGACTGAACCGTACACGAGGTCCTGACCCTCATCCAGTCGGGCGAGCAGCAGCAGGTCCTCGACGAGACGGGTCATCCGGATGGACTGCGCCTGGATCCGCTCGAGCGCGGACTCGCTTCCCTCGAACACCGGGTGCTGGCCGCCGCCGGAGGGCACCGGTCCCTGAGCCTGTCGAAGGGCGCGGAGGGCCAGCTCCGAGTACCCGCGGATCGAGGCCAGGGGAGTCCGCAGCTCGTGACTCGCATCGGCGACGAACTGCCGCATCCGCTCCTCGTTGCGCTGACGTGCGTGCAGGGAGGAATCGACGTGGTCGAGCAATGTGTTCAGCGCCGCGCCGACCTGCCCGATCTCCGTGCGCGCATCGGCCTGTTCGTCCGGCACGCGCTCCGAAATCGAGACCGCGCCGTGGTCCATCGGCATGCTCGCCACCCGCGTGGCGGTGTCGGCGACGGCGCGCAGGGGACGCAGGCCGACCCGGATGACGAGGGCGGTCGCCCCGGCGAGCACGAAGAGCCCACCCGCTGTCAGCAGGCCGATGGTGGTGAGCATGCGGGCGATGGCCTGTTCGACCTCGGTACGGGGCAGACCGACGACGGCGACCGAGTTCTCCACCGCCGAGCCGCGCACGAGGTACGAGCCGACGCCATCGATCTGAACGGTGGCCGGACCCGGCCCTCGGCGCTCGAGATCGTCGGCGAGATCCTGGAGCTGCGTGTCGGTCAGCGCCGTCACGGATCCGTTCTGCTCGACATAGGCGCCACTGGCCGGCGCGAGACGCGATCCGATGACGAGCAGGAAGCCCGGCTGCTGAGGAGAGGCTCGGAGAATGGATGCCGCGTCGACGTCCGGGCCCTCGAACCCACCCGGCGGCGTCGCGAGCGCGAAGCGCGCTGCCGACCGCAGCTGGTCATCCAGCCGCCCCTCGAGCACCGCCCCCAGGATCGCGCTCATGGTGACCGCGACGATCACGAGGATCGCCGACACGATGCCGATGACCGTGACCATCAGCCGGGTCTGCAGCGTCCAGGCAGGGCGCCGCCGCTTCGCCTCGGTCCCGCTCACGCGGGCGCCTTGATCATGTAGCCGACGCCGCGCACGGTCGAGATCAGCGGCTCCCGGCCCTGATCGATCTTCTTGCGCAGGTACGAGATGTAGAGCTCGACGACGCTCGAGCGGCCGCCGAAGTCGTAGTTCCACACCCGATCGAGGATCTGCGCCTTGGAGACGACACGACGCTGGTTGCGCATCAGGAAGCGGAGCAGCTCGAATTCCGTGGCGGTCAGCTCGATGGAGGTGCCGCCTCGCTCCACCTCGTGGCTGTCCTCGTTCAACGTCAGGTCTCCGACGCGCAGGATGGGCTCGGCGTCGCTCGAGAAGGCCGACCCGGCGCGTCGCATGAGACCGCGCAGTCTGGCGACGACCTCCTCCAGGCTGAACGGCTTGGTGACGTAGTCGTCGCCGCCCGCCGTGAGCCCGGCGACGCGGTCGCTGACGGCATCCTTGGCGGTGAGGAAGAGCACGGGCACGTCGTTGCCGGAATGCCGCAGTCGCTGCAGCACGGCCATCCCATCCAGATCCGGCATCATGATGTCGAGCACGAGGGCGTCCGGCGCGAACTCGCGCGCGGACTGCAGCGCCTCGAAGCCCGACCCGGCGGTTCGCACCTCCCAGCCCTCCATGCGCAGCGCCATCGACAGCAGGTCGGTCAGCATCTGCTCGTCGTCGACCACGAGCACGCGCAGGGGAGAGCCGTCAGGGCGGTGGAGTGCGGGAGAGGTCGCCATGAGTACAGTGTGGCGGCCCAAGCTATGAGCCTGCTATGTGGACGGCTATGTGTTCACTGTAGGTCAGGACGGGGTTGTGCGCGACATCACGCGCCGAGGGCGAAGGCCGCGAGCCGGTCGGACAGTGCGTCGAACTGGTCGTCGACCTGCTGGCCGTCCGGCGTGGCCTCGTAATGGGCGAGGATGCGGCGGGCGCCCTCATCGAAGGTGATCGTCGTCCGGAACTCCGGCACGAGCGCCCGCACCTTCCCGTTGTCGAAGACCATGGAGTGCGCCTTGTCGCCGAGCAGTCCGGGTCCGAGATCGGGGCTCATCCGGGCGATCGTCTCGGATGCGACGTGCACGAGCTCCGGGGAGGTCACGCCGGCGGCATCCGCCAGCCAGCCGTAGATCTGGTTCCAGGTCGGCGCGTGCGTCCCGGTGATGTGGAAGGCCTCGCCGATCGCGACCGGATTGCCGAGAAGTCCGGTGAAGGCCACGGCGAAGTCGTCGCTGTGCGTGAGGGTCCACAGGCTGGTGCCATCGCCGTGCACGATCACGGGCTTGCCTGCCCGCATCCGGGCGATGTCCGTCCAGCCGCCGAGGTTGGGCCACAGCGTGTGATCGTAGGTGTGGGACGGCCTGATGATCGTAGTGGGGAAGCCGCGCTCGCGGTAAGCGCCTACGAGCAGGTCCTCGCAGGCGATCTTGTCGCGGGAGTACTGCCAGAACGGGTTGCGCAGCGGTGTGGACTCGGTGACGGGAAGGCGCGCCGGGGGCGTCTGGTACGCCGATGCCGAGCTGATGAAGATGTACTGCCCGCAGCGGCCCTCGAAAAGCCCGATGTCGGTCTGGATGTGTCCGGGGGTGAAGGCGAGGAACTCCGCGACCACGTCGAAGTACTCGTCCCTCAGGGCCGCGCGAACGGATTCGGGTGAGCGGATGTCGCCTACGACCTCGCGTACGCCCTCCGGGAGGGCTCGCCGCCCCGAGCCCCGGTTCAGCACCGTCACATCGTGTCCCACAGCCAGCGCTCTGGCGACGCACGCCGTGCTGATCACTCCGGTGCCGCCGATGAACAGGATTCGAAGACTCGTCACCCTTCCGACCCTAATGCCGTCCGACCCTCACCTAGGGTGGGCTCATGCCATTGGTCGACGCCGCCGTCTATGTCGAGGGACGGCGAGAGTCGGACGGCTCGATCGCGGACGTCATCACCCAGGCTCGGACACGCGGTGGAATGGCCTGGATCGGCCTGTACCGACCGAACGAGTCCGAGATGCGCCAGCTGGCGCTCCTTCTCGATTTGCATCCGCTCGCGGTCGAGGACACGCTCAAGGGGCATCAGCGCGCCAAGCTCGAGCGCTATGGAGACAAGACGTTCCTCGTGCTGCAGCCGGCGCGCTACCTCGACGAATCCGAGACCGTGGAGTTCGGCGAAGTGCACCTGTTCATCGGGCCGGACTTCGTCATCACCGTGCGGCACGCGGAGAATCCGGATCTCGCTGCCGTCCGGCGTCGGCTGGAGGCCACCCCCGAGGTGCTCGCCCAGGGGCCGTACGCGGTCGCCTGGGCGATCTGCGACGACGTCGTCGACCAGTACGCACCCGTCGTGGCAGGGCTGGAGAACGACATCGACGAGATCGAGGACGAGCTCTTCTCCGGCGACCCCAACGTCTCGAAGCGCATCTTCGGGCTGCAGCGGGAGGTGATCGACCTGCAGCACGCCACGGTGCCGCTCGTGGACATGTTCGATCGCATGCAGCAGATCGTGACGGCATCCACGGGCAAGGCGGAGGCGCCGGCCTTCCGGGATGTCGATGACCACGCCAAGCGCGTGGTCGACAGGGTGGACACGTTCCGGGCGACCCTCGGCAGCGCGCTCACCGTGCACGCGACCCTCGTCGAGCAGCAGAGCAACGAGGAGATGCGGCGGATGACCGAGTTCGGGCTCGAGCAGAACGATCAGGTGAAGAAGGTCTCCAGCTGGGCGGCCATCCTGTTCGCGCCGACCCTGGTAGGCACGATCTACGGCATGAACTTCGACAACATGCCGGAGCTGCACTGGCAGTTCGGGTACGCCCTGGCCTTGACGCTGATGGCCGCGACGAGCATCACGCTCTATCTCGTGTTCAAGCGGAAGGGCTGGCTGTAGCCGCCACACCGGTGCGCGATGTCGGTCGGCTGCGGTAGTTTCTGCGCCATGCGAATCGATGTGCTTCGAGCGGGAATGACGGGGCGCGTGACCGCGCCGGAAGACGACGGGTGGGATGCCGCACGGCTGTTCCACTCGGGGATCGGGGAGCCGGCGGTCATCGTGCGGCCTGGATCGGTGCAGGACGTCGTGGCGGCCGTCCGCTGGGCGGCCGAAGAGGGCCAGCCGATCAACGTGCGCGGCGGCGGGCACAGCGCGTGGGGCACGCTGCCGGGCGGACTCACCGTCGACCTCGCCGAGCTGAACGGCGTGGACGTGGAGGGAACCGTCGTTCGCGTCGGCGGTGGCGCGACGTGGGGAGCGGTGGCGGCCACCCTCGCGGAGCACGGGCTGGGCATCAGCTCCGGCGACACCGCGTCCGTGGGCGTCGGCGGGCTGACCCTCGGCGGGGGAATCGGCTGGATGGTGCGGGCGTGGGGGCTCGCCGCCGATCAGCTCCTCGGCGCGCAGCTCGTCACGCCGGCGGGAGAGCTTGCAGAAGTCTCCGCGGCGAGCCACCCCGAGCTGTTCTGGGCGCTGCGCGGCGGCGGCGGCAACTTCGGCGTCGTGACGCGGTTCGATTTCCGTGCGCACGCTCTGCCGGGTGTGGTCTTCGCGGAGCTGTCCGTGCCCGGCGATGTGCGGCCCGTGCTGCGAGCGCTTCGCGACACTCTTCGCCACGCGCCGCGTGAACTCACCGTCACCTACATGGATGTGCCGGCGATGGATCCGAGCGCGCCGGCGGGGGCCACGATCACGGCGTGCTGGATCGGAGAGGACGTCGACGCGGCCCTCGCGGCCCTCGGCCCGCTCCTCGCCGTGGATGGCGTCTTGGTCACCGATGTGAGTGCGCGTTCCTATCCCGACGTGCTGATGGACATGCCGCCATTCGACCCGGACCAGCCCATGCCGGGGTTCATCGGCGGCAACACGCTCCTCGTCGAGCCGGACGACGACGTGCTCGATGCGCTCGCTTCCTTCCGCGAGGCGCACGAGGCGTCGGTGCTCTTCCTGAGGTCTCTGGGGGGTGCCTTCGGCGACGTCGGTCCGGACGAGTCAGCCTTTCCGGCCCGGAACGCGACGTGGTTCGCGATGGCAGGGGTCTTCGACCTGCCGGGCACGACCGACGAGCAGCGTGCGGCGATCAACGCCGAGTGGTCCGCCATCGCCGCGCGCGGCGCCGGCGTGTACGGCAACTTCACGCAGGAAGTCGACGGCTCGGTCGTCACGCGGATCTTCTCGCCCGAGTCGATGGCACGCCTCGGCGAGGTGAAGCGGGAGTGGGACCCCCGCAACCTGTTCTCACGCAATCACAACGTGATGCCCGTCTGAACGACGAAACGCCGCCGGGCGAACCCGGCGGCATGTCGAAACCCGAGCGGGTCAGTGCGTGTCTTCGGCCTCGATCTCGGTGCGATCGCCCGACCACAGGGTGTGGAAAGTGCCCGGCTTGTCGATGCGCTTGTAGGTGTGCGCCCCGAAGAAGTCGCGCTGCCCCTGCACCAGGGCGGCCGGCAGGCGGTCGGCTCGCAGACCGTCGTAGTACGACAGCGACGACGAGAACGCGGGGGCGGGGATGCCGGCGCCCGCCGCGATGGCGACCACGCCGCGCCACGCGTCCTGCGCGCGGTCCAGCGCCTCGACGAAGTACGGGGCGGTGAGCAGCACCGGAAGATCGGGGGTCTCGGCGTATGCGTCCGCGATGCGGTTGAGGAACTGCGCGCGGATGATGCAGCCGCCGCGCCAGATCTTCGAGATGGCGCCGAGGTCGATGTTCCAGTCGTACTGAGCGGCGCCCGCCCGGATCTCGTCGAAGCCCTGCGAGTACGCGACGATCTTGGAGGCGTACAGCGCGAGGCGCACGTCCTCGATGAAGGCGTCGGGGTTGTCCACCGCGAAGGCGGCGTCGGTCCCCGGACCCGCCGAGGGGCCCGGCAGGTCGCTCGAGACGGCGCGCTGCTCCGGGTGCGATGACAGCGACCGAGCGAAGACGGCCTCGGCGATGCCCGAGACAGGCACCCCCAGGTCGAGGGCCGTCTGCACCGTCCACGCGCCCGTGCCCTTGGCGCCGGCCTGGTCGAGGATGACGTCCACCAGCGGCTCGCCGGTCTCGGCATCCACCTGGCGCAGCACCTCGGCCGTGATCTCGATGAGGTACGACTCCAGCTCGCCCTTGTTCCAGTCTGCGAACACATCGGCGATTTCGGCCGGGCTCTTGCCCGTGCCGCGGCGGATGAGGTCGTACGCCTCGGCGATCAGCTGCATGTCGGCGTACTCGATGCCGTTGTGCACCATCTTGACGAAGTGACCGGCGCCGTCGTGGCCCACGTGGGTGACGCAGGGCTCGCCCTCGGCGATTGCCGCGATCGAGCGCAGGATCGGGCCGAGCGTGACCCACGACTCGTCGGAGCCACCGGGCATGATCGACGGTCCGAGCAGTGCTCCCTCTTCGCCACCCGAGATGCCCGCGCCGACGAAGTTGATCCCCGTCTCGCGCACCGCCTTCTCGCGACGGATCGTGTCGGTGAAGAGCGCATTGCCGCCGTCGACGATGATGTCACCGGGTTCGAAGACGTCCACGAGCGCATCGATCACGGCATCCGTCGGTCTACCGGCCTTGACCATGATGACGGCGGTGCGGGGCTTCTGCAGGGACGCAGCGAATTCGTCGTAGTTCGGAGTTGGGATGAAGCCGGCTTCCGGATGCTCCCCGACCAGGTGCTCGGTCTTGACGTAGCTGCGGTTGTAGATGGCGACGGTGTTGCCCTCTCGGCTCGCGAGGTTGCGTGCGAGATTCGATCCCATCACCGCGAGGCCGACGACCCCAATGTTGGCGACGGCGCTCGGCGTGGCGACCGGTCCGGTTGCATCCGGAGCCGGACGGGGCACCTCTTCGGGGGCCGGAGCACCCTCGTGGACGGGGGCCGAACCCGGGGTGTCGTCCCGGTCGCCGGAGACTTTCGTCCCCGCGGTGGGGTCATCCGTCGGCTCGTCGGTGGCAAGGTCGTTCTCGGGCACGGTCTACTCCTCGGATCGTCACAGGGGGCGCTCCCAGGCTATCGCGTCGGCTGATAGCGGCCCCGCGGTGTGACGTTCCCGGTCCGTGCGCCGGAGTCAGTCCTTGCGGTACGCCGACCGGCCCATCTCCCAGAAGGCGAGGGTGGTCAGCACCGCCCCGGCCACGGCGAGGCCGCCGATTCCCCAGGCGATCAGATTCGCGATGAAGGCGCCGTCGAGCATGAGTCCTCCGGAGGTCGAGTGCGTGTGGCTCCACCGTACAGCCCTCGGGCGGGGAGGACCCGGTCACCCCGTGTATCGGCCGGTGTCCTCGCCGAACGGGGGAGTCGGGTAGACTGGTGGATCGACCCTCGGCGAGGGATGCGGCATACGACCAGCGCGTCGGCTCTTGCATCCGTTATCGACGCGGTGATGTGGGCTCCCCGGCTTCCTCACGCGTCTGCGTTCGAGTCGAAAACCAGAGACCACCGTGCGACCCGATCCTCGTCGCACGCCCAGAAGGAGAACCCCCATGTCTGACGACAACAAGGTCCAGGCCGAGCTTCGCGAGAACTTCGGCAAGGGCTACGCCCGCCGCCTCCGTGCCGCCGGCAAGATCCCCGCCGTGATCTACGGCCACGGCACCGACCCCAAGCACGTCGCGCTTCCCGGTCACCAGGTGTCGCTGCTGATCCGCCGCGCCAACGCGCTGCTCGAACTCGACGTCGCCGGCACGCCGGAGCTCGCGCTGGTGAAGGACGTGCAGAAGGACCCCGTGCACCAGATCATCGAGCACATCGACCTCCTCGTCGTGAAGAAGGGCGAGAAGATCCAGGTCGACATCCCCGTCTCGCTGATCGGCGAGCCCGCCCCCGGCACGATTGCGGCACAGGACGCCAACACCGTGCTGCTCGAGGTCGAGGCCACCCACATCCCGGAGCGCATCGAGCTCGACGTCGAGGGCCTCGAGGACGGCACGCACATCACCGCCGCCGACCTCAAGCTGCCCCAGGGCGCTTCGCTCATCGTCGACCCGGAGACGCTGATCGTCGCGATCTCGATCCCGACCGACACGCTCGCCGCCGAGGACGAGATCGCCGAGGCCGATGCGGCCGTCGCCGCCGAGCAGGCCGAGGAGTCTGAAGAGGCGCGGGAGTCGTCCGAGTAATCAGGCGACCCGAACGACAGCCCGCTCCCGCATTAGTGTGGGGGCGGGCTTCGTTCTGGCGTGCCCGCACGGGCTCCCGCATCCGCCCTCCCCATCCCCCTCTCTCGATCGAAAGGCGCGCACGTGGCTGAGACGTGGCTCGTGGTCGGCCTCGGCAACCCGGGCCCCCGCTATGCAGCCACCCGGCACAACGTGGGCCAGCTCGTGGTCGACGAGCTCGCCGCCCGCCGGGGCGAGGTGTTCAAGGCGCACAAGACGAACGCGCGCGTCGTGGAGACCTGGCTGCGTCCCGGCGCCCAGAAGATGGTGCTGGCCAAGCCGAACTCGTTCATGAACGTGTCGGGAGGTCCGGTCGCCGGCCTGGAGCGGTTCTACGGCGTCGCGCCGGAGCGCATCGTGGTCGTGCACGACGAGCTCGACATCCCGTTCGACACCATCAAGCTGAAGGTGGGCGGTGGACCAGGTGGGCACAACGGCGTGCGGGACGTCGCGAAGGCGCTCGGGACGCCGGAGTTCGCCCGTGTGCGCGTCGGGGTCGGCAGGCCGACGGGCCGCCAGGACCCGGCGGACTGGGTGCTCGATCCCTTCAGCGCCGCGGAGCGGGCGACCTTGCCCGTGCTCGTGGCGGAGGCGGCGGACGCCGTCGAGCAGCTGATCGGCGAGGGTCTGCTGGAGGCGCAGCAGCGCTACCATGCGCCGCGTGCCTGAGGTGTCTGCGCGCGGATGCGTCAGCTGTGCACCGCGTTCAGGCTCGCTGGGATGAGAGGTGCCGGGAGGTGTCCGATGAGCCCGTCGCGCCACTCGAGCCACATCTGTCCTGAGCGCGGCACGAGGCGCGGCCCCCGAGGCGATCGGAGGGAGGCGCCTCTGTCCGAAGTGAGCCATAGACTCGTCCGGTGACTGTCTCGGGAATCGTGCGCGGGCTGGAGCGCGCCGAGTCCTTCCGCGACGCCCTGGCCGCGGCATCCGTCGATGCGGAGTTCTCGCTGGTAGATGGGCTGGACGCACCGCTGCTGGCCGCGCTGCTGTCCCGGCGGGCGCAGGCCGGCCGGCCGCCCGCGCTGCTGGCGGTGACGCCGACGGGTCGCCGTGCCGAATCGCTCGGACCTGCGCTCGCCGCACTCATCCCCGGGGCCACCCTCCTGCACTTCCCCGCGTGGGAGACGCTGCCCCACGAACGACTCAGCCCCAGTGCGGAGACGGTCGGGCGACGCCTCGCGGCGCTTCGCGCCATCGGCTCGTGGGACGGGCGGACGCCGCTGGTCATCACCGCCTCCGTGCGCTCCGCGCTGCAGCCCCTCGCCGCGGGCCTCGCCGCGATCGAGCCGATCGCCCTGTCGGTGGGCGGGCGCGGGCACGATCTCGCCCAGGTCTCGGACCGGCTGGTCGAGCTGGCATATGCCCGCGTCGACATGGTGTCCCGGCGCGGTGAGTTCGCCGTACGCGGCGGCATCCTCGACGTCTTCCCCCCGACGGCGGATCACCCGTACCGGGTGGAGTTCTTCGGCGACGAGGTCGACCAGATCCGGGCGTTCCAGGTCGCCGATCAGCGATCGCTGCCCGGCGACATCCCGGCTGTCGAGCTGGCCCCCAGCCGCGAGCTGCTGCTCACCCCCGAGGTCCGCCAGCGGGCGCGCGAGCTGCGCGACGAGTTCCCCGCCATCTCCGGCATGCTGGAGCGGATGAGCGAGGGCATCGCCGTCGAGGGGATGGAGTCGCTGACTCCGGCCGTCGGCGGCCCGCTCGTGTCGCTCGCCGATTACCTGCCAGAGGGATCGGCGGTGGCGCTCGTCGACCCCGAGCGCTCCGTGACGAGGGCGATCACCCTGGGCGACACCAATCGCGAGTTCCTCGAGGCGGCGTGGAGCGCCGCGACCTCCGGCGCCAGGGCCCCGATCGACCTGGGCGCCGGCGACTTCCTCACGATCCCGCGGCTGCGGGACGACGCTCACGAGCGCGGCGCGGTCTGGTGGACGTTGAACCCCTTCGACAGCGGCGCGGCCGACATCCCGCAGACGCCCGGTGAGGCGGCCGCCGTGCGCGTACCGGGGTCGGCCGTGCCGTCGTTCCACGGCAACGTCGACGGTGCCACGGCCCATGTGGGCGAGCTGCTCGGCCGCGGGTGGAGCGTCGTGGTCGCGGCATCCGGAGCGGGCCTCGTCGAGCGCGCCCGCGACGTGCTCTCGGAGCGGGGCTTTGCCGCGCGCATCGAGGATGGGCTGGAAGCGGCCCCCGAGGCCGGTGTCGCCGTGGTGGTGCAGTGCACCATCGAGCAGGGCTTCGAGGTCGAGGATGCCCGCTTGGCGGTGCTCACCGAGGCCGAGTTCTACGGCCGGACGATCGGCGGCGACAACCGGGTCATCAAGAAGCTCGCGTCGCGCCGGCGGAACGTCGTCGATCCGCTTCAGCTCAAGTCCGGCGACTTCGTGGTGCATGCCACTCACGGCATCGGGCGGTTCGTCGAGATGACGCAGCGCGAGGTCTCCACCGGTGGTCGGAACGCGGTGAAGACCGTTCGCGATTACCTCGTGATCGAGTACGCGCCGTCAAAGCGCGGCTATCCGGGCGACAAGCTGTTCGTGCCCACCGATCAACTCGACCTGCTCTCGAAGTACGTCGGCGGCGAGGCGCCGGTGCTCTCGAAGATGGGCGGCAGCGATTGGGCCCAGGCGAAGGGGCGCGCGCGCAAGGCGGTCCGCGACATCGCCGTCGAGCTGGTGAAGCTGTATTCGGCGCGCATGGCGGCGAAGGGTCACGCATTCGGCCCCGATACGCCGTGGCAGCGCGAGCTCGAAGAGGCGTTCCCGTTCGCCGAGACGCCCGATCAGCTGCAGACGATCGACGAGATCAAAGCCGACATGGAACGGCCGATCCCGATGGACCGCCTGCTCTCCGGCGACGTCGGGTTCGGCAAGACCGAGGTCGCCGTGCGGGCTGCGTTCAAGGCCATCCAGGACGGCAAGCAGGTGGCGATGCTCGTGCCCACCACGCTGCTCGTGAAGCAGCACGTCGAGACCTTCACCGAACGCTTCGCCGGGTTCCCGGTCAAGGTGAAGGCGCTCTCGCGGTTCCAGCCCGACAAGGAGGCCCGCGACACGATCAACGGGCTGGCCGACGGCACCGTCGACATGGTGATCGGCACGCACCGCATCCTCACCGAGGGCATCGCGTTCCGCGACCTCGGGCTGATGATCATCGACGAGGAGCAGCGCTTTGGAGTCGAGCACAAGGATGCGCTCAAGAAGCTCAAGACGAACGTCGACATCCTGGCGATGAGCGCGACCCCCATCCCTCGCACGCTCGAGATGGCGGTCACCGGCATCCGGGAGATGTCGACGCTGCAGACTCCTCCGGAGGACCGGCATCCGATCCTCTCGTTCGTGGGCCCCAACAACGACAAGCAGATCGCCGCCGCGATCCGGCGCGAGCTGCTTCGGGAGGGCCAGATCTTCTTCGTGCACAACCGCGTGCTGTCGATCCAGCGCGTCGCCGCGCACATAGCGGAGCTGGTGCCCGAGGCGCGCATCGCCGTCGCGCACGGCCAGATGGGGGAGCACGCCCTCGAGCAGGTCGTCGACGACTTCTGGGAGCGCAAATTCGACGTGCTGGTCTGCACGACCATCGTCGAGACCGGGCTCGACATCTCGAACGCGAACACCATCATCATCGACCGCGCCGACAAGTACGGGCTCGCCCAGCTGCATCAGCTGCGCGGACGGGTGGGGCGCGCGAGGGAGCGGGCGTACGCGTACTTCGTGTACGACGAGAACAAGCCGCTGTCCGAGACCGCGGCCGACCGGCTGCAGACCATCGCGGTGAACAACGACCTGGGTTCGGGGATGCAGGTGGCGCTCAAGGACCTCGAGCTGCGGGGTGCGGGCAACCTGCTGGGTGCCGAGCAGGCGGGTCACATCGCCGGGGTGGGCTTCGACCTCTACCTGCGGATGATCGGCGAAGCGGTGGCGACGTTCCGCGGCGAGGATGTCGAGGGGACCACCGAGCTGCGGCTCGAGCTGCCCGTCGACGCGAGGATTCCCGAGACGTACATCGACAGCGAGCGGCTGCGCCTGGAGGCGTACCAGAAACTGTCCGCTGCGGCATCCGCCACCGCCAAGGATGACGCGATCGACGCCGTCATCGACGAGCTCACCGACCGCTACGGTGACCCGCCGGCCGAGGTGGACGGCCTCATCGCCGTCGCCCGGCTGCGGCGAAGGGCAGCCCGGGCAGGGCTCTCCGACGTCGTCGCGATGGGGCGCAACCTGCGCGTGGCGCCGGCGCCGCTCGCCGACTCCATGCGGGTTCGCCTGCAGCGGTTGCACCCGACGGCGAAGCTGCTGGCCGGCGGCGAGGCGCTGGTGGTGCCGATGCCACAGGCGGGGGGCGAGCCGCTCGGCGACGCGGAGCTGATCGCGTGGGTCGCGCAGTTCCTGGACCAGCTCTTCCCGGAGCCGGTCCCCGAGCCCGCGGCCGGAGGAGACGCGACGCGTTCGGCGTCGTGATGCTCGGTCCGGCCGGCCCACCGTGTCCGCTGGTGCGGCGTCGGTGGCCCAGAACCCGCCGGAGGCCCTAAGGTCTGCTCATGGGCGCAGGCGGGAGCCGCAGCAGGCTCGATGAGGCAATGAGGGCCTTCACGAGCAACTGGCGCAACCCGAACCTGCGGCGCGCCCAGCTGAGCTTCCTCGGGGCATGGACCGCCGAGTGGGCCTTCACCGTCGCCCTCGGCATCGTCGCCTACAACGACGGCGGGGCGGTCGCCCTCGGGTTGGTGGGTCTCCTGCGCATGGTTCCCTCGGCCCTGCTCGCACCGCTGCTCTCCCCGTTCGCCGACCGGGGACGGCGCGAGCGCGTGCTCGTCGTGGTCTCGACATTGCGTGGGCTCGTCACGGCGGTCGCCGCTGTGACGGTCGCGCTGTCGGGTCCGGTGCTGGTGGTGTATGCGCTCGCGGTCCTCTCCACGATCGCGGCCACGCTCTTCCGGCCCGCGCACTCAGCGCTTCTGCCGACGCTGTGCCGCACAGGGCATGAGCTGGCCAGCGCGAACGTCGTCCGTGGGCTCCTCGACTCCGTGGCTACGCTGGTCGGACCGCTGCTGGCGGCGGTTCTCCTGGCGCTCACCGACGTGTCCGTCGTCTTCGCGGTCGCCGCAGCCTCCTCGTTCTGGGCGGCCGCGCTGCTGCTGCGCGTCCGATACGACGCTCCGCCACGGCCGGCGGCTCCTCGTCGTCCCGATCTGGTCAAGGAATCGGTCGAAGGCATTCGTGCGGTCACGCAGAATCGCGACCTGCTGCTGATTCTCGGCCTTGCGGCGGCGCAGTCACTGACACGCGGAGCCCTGACGGTGTTCTCGGTGGTGGTCGCGATCGAGTTGCTCGGCACGGGCGATCCCGGTGTGGGCGCCCTCATGGCAGCGGTCGGGGTGGGAGCCGTCGTCGGCTCGCTCGCCGCGTCGTTCCTGGTGGGAACGGCCCGGTTGGGCAGGTGGTTCGCGCTGGGAGTGGCACTGTGGGGCCTGCCTCTGGCGCTCATCGGCGTCTTCCCGCAGGAGACGGCGGCACTGTGCCTGCTGGCCTTCGTGGGGCTCGGCAACGCCCTGATCGACGTGGCGGGGTTCACCCTCATCGGCAGACTGGCGCCGGACGCGGTCCTGGCTCGCGTTTTCGGGGTGTTGGAGAGCATGGTCGCCGTCTCCATCGGCGTCGGGGCCATCCTCGCCTCGACGGTGATCGAGTGGTTCGGGATAGAGGCCGCGCTGATCTCCATCGGACTGGTGTGCCCTCTGCTCGCCGTGGCCGCTCTGGGGCGCCTTCGTCGCATGGACGGCTCCGTCGACGCACTCGATCTCGACATCGCGCTGCTGCGGCAGGTGTCGATGTTCGCGCCCCTGCCGCTGCCTGCCATCGAACAGCTGGCGCGGGGGCTCGAATCGGTGCAGGTGCCCGCGGGAGAGGCGGTGGTGACGCAGGGTGACATCGGCGACCGGTACTACGTGATCGAGTCGGGGGAGGCGGATGTCATCGGCGACGGCCGGGTCGTGGTGACGCTGGGGCCGGGGGAAGGCTTCGGCGAGATCGCCCTGATCCGCCGCACCCGGCGGACGGCCACCGTGCGCGCCAGCACTGCTCTCCAGCTGCGGGCGATCGGCTCTGAGAGATTCGTCTCCGTCGTGCTCGGGTACACACCGAGCGCGCAGGCCGCGGCGACGGGAGTCGATCACCAGCTCGGCCGGTACACACCGGAAGAGCCGTTCGACGATCTGCCGAGCCCGTCGCCGTGAGCGCCCGGCCTGTTGAGTTGCACCGGCGGAGATGGGATTGTGAGGCATGACGTCCGAGCGTGCCGCCCTGTTGATCGCCGACATCGGGGGCTACACCGAGTACATGAGCACCCACCGCATGAGCCTCGCTCACGCCGAGGTCAACACCGCGCGGATCCTCGACAAGATGATCGCGGCGGCTCGGGGGTACGACCTCGTCGAGATCGAGGGGGACGCCGCCTTCCTCTCGCGGAGAGTCGATACGCGCGACGCCGACGCCACCATCGCAGGCATCCTGCGAACTGCCGTCGCCATGCATCAGGCCTTCCACCTGGAGCGCGAGTACGTCGCCAAGAATCTCTGCCCGTGCGGCGGCTGCAAGGAAGCCGGCAACCTGAAACTGAAATTCGTCGCGCACGTCGGCGACGTCGCGACCCAGACGATCCGTGGCCGGATGAAGCTGGTCGGCATCGACGTCATCCACGTGCACCGGCTGCTGAAGAATTCCGTGCCGATACCCGAGTACGTCCTGCTGTCCGAGGAGCTCTACAGCACCGACCCGTCGGCTCTACCGGGGCCCGTGCACGAGATCTCTCCCGACCTTGAGGGGATCGGCCCGGTACGGGCCTACTTCGTCGACGTGGGGGACCTCGACCCACTGCCTCCGGCGCGCCGGCCACCCTGGCGGGCCCGACTGGGAAGCACGTTCGCGGCGGTCGGCCAGGGGCTCCCCTACATGCTGGGCCTGAAGCAGGCTCGCAAAGTGCGTTACGCCCGTTGAGGAGGAACACGTGGAGTTCGAGCACCTCGGGGCGAGACCCCGCATCCACCGGGACGCGGTCGTCGCGGAGACGGCCGTCGTGAGCGGCGACGTGACGATCGGCGCCGACTGTCAGCTGCTGCACGGAGCCGTGGTGACGGCGGAGGGCGGGCCCATCATCCTGGGCCAGAACGTCATCGTCATGGAGAACGCCGTCATCCGGGGGAGCGCGGCCAACCCGGTGCACATCGGGGACCACACCCTGATCGGGCCCGGGGCCACGGTGAGCGGTGCGACGGTCGGTGACGAGGTGTTCCTCGCCACCGGCACCCGGGTCTTCAACGGAGCCCGCATCGGAGACCGCTGCGAGGTGCGCATCAACGCGGTCGTGCACCTGCGAACCGTGCTTGCGGCGGAGACCGTGGTGCCGATCGGATGGGTGGCGGTCGGCGACCCCGCGCAGCTGCTCTCACCCGACCGGCACGAGGACATCTGGGCGGCCCAGAAGGAACTCGACTTCCCGGGGTACGTCTTCGGCATCGACCGGGACACCCCGGACCTCATGGTGCAGCTCACCGAGCGGTACGGCCGGAGCCTCGCGCGCCACGCGAACGATCATCAGATCGGCTGACGCGCCGGGTCGGGCGCGGAACTCCCGCCACTCCCGCCCGCAACACTGCGGGTCGGCGCCGACATTGCGTCTTCGCGCCGACACAGCGTCTTCGCGCCGAGACTGCGGCCCGCGGCCGCAGACTCGGCGCGCAAGCGCAGTCTCAGGCCCAGACGGTGCTGCAGTCGCGGCATCCGAACTCGATGCGCTCGACCCAGCCGGAGTCCTCCGACCGGAGCTCGGTCCGGCGATCGAACTCGACCGCGAACCACCGGGGCTCGATGGCCCGCACATCGAACGAGCCGCACTGTGGGCACTTCTCGGCTGCCACCACGGATCTGGTGTTCATGAGGGTCACGGTAGCCCTGCGCGGCGGCATCGGCCGCAGCGACGCGCGTGTCAGCCGGTGTTCTGCAGGCCCGCGGCCACGCCGCTGACCGAGAGCAGGAGCAGGCGCTGCTGCTCCGGGTCGGGCGTCTCGGCGCCGGGGGGTGCGTCGCGCAGGGCCCGCAGCGCCCGCAGCTGCAGCAGCGACAGGGCGTCGACGTAGGGGCTCCGCATCTTCACCGCTCGCTGCAGGATCGGGCGGTTGGACAGCACGCCGTCGCTCCCGGTGACCCGCAGCACCCACGAGTGCGTCAGAGCCATCTCGTGCAGCACGATCTCGGCGAGGTCGTCCCGGTCTCCCAGTTCCAGGTACTTGCGCGCGATCCGGGCGTCCGCCTTGGCGAGACTCATCGCGACGTTGTCCACCATCGCGTGCAGCAGCGGCCACTCGCGGTACGCCTCTTGCAGCAGCTCTTCGTCGCCGACCGCCTCGAGGGCGCTGCCGAGACCGAACCATCCGGCGAGGTTGATGCGCGCCTGCGTCCAGGCGAAGACCCACGGGATGGCCCGCAGATCCTCCAGCGATTCGACCGACAGCCCTCGGCGCGCGGGGCGGGATCCGAGCGCCAGCAGGCCGACCTCTTCCATCGGCGTCACCGTCGCGAACCACGGTGCGAAGCCGGGCGCCTTGACAAGTGAGAAGAACCGATCCCGGGATGCCGCATCCATCGTGGCCGCGATGTCCGCGTATCGCTCGGCGGCGGCGCTGTTGCGCCGCTCGATGCCCGGGGAGGAGGCCAGCAGCGTGGCGGCCGCCACCTGATCGATGTGCCGCATGGCGATGGCGGGATCTCCGTACCGGGCGAAGATCACCTCGCCTTGCTCGGTGAGCTTGAAACGGCCATCGACCGAGTGCGGCGGCTGCGCCAGGATGGCGGAGTTCGCGGGCCCTCCGCCGCGGCCGAGCGCCCCGCCGCGGCCGTGGAACAGGGTGAGCTCGATGCCCGCCTCCCGCGCCCACGCCGAGATCGCGGCCTGGGCCTCGTAGAGGGCGAGATTCGCCGCGACCGGCCCGACATCCTTCGACGAGTCGGAGTAGCCGAGCATGACCTCCATGCGGCGGCCTGTCTGGGCGAGACGCGCCGCGACGGCCGGGTGCTCGACGACCTCGGCCAGGATGCGGGGGGCAGCCTGCAGGTCGGCGAACGTCTCGAACAGCGGGATGACATCGAGCACGGGCGCGCGCCCGCCGGATGCGGCTGCAAACTCGGCCAAGCGGTACACGGCGGCGAGGTCCTCGGCCGACCGCGTGAACGACACGATGTAGCGCCCCGCGGCGCGGGGGCCGAACCGCTTCTGCACGAACGCGACCGCGCGGAACACGTCGAGCACCTCGGTCGAGAGCTCGCTCGTCTGCCCTGCCTCGAGCTCGGCGAGCACTCGAGCGTGCACGCTGGAGTGCTGGCGCACCTCGAGCTCGGTGAGGTGGAAGCCGAAGGACTGCACCTGCCAGATCAGCTGCTGAAGCGTGCCGTAGGCCTGCCGAGGAGCCGCGGCCGCGACGAGGGACTCCTGAACGATGCGCAGCTCGGCCAGCAGCTCGTCGGGGTCGCCGTAGGCGTGGTCCGCATCGCGGGCGCGGGTGGCGGCGATGCGGCGGGCGACCAGCAGCATGATGCGACGGTGCGGCTCAGCGGGAGAGCGTTTCGCGATCTCGGCCGCCGCGTCCTCGTCGACCGCGGCGAGCCGCTCCCACAGCCCCAGCAGACCGGGACTCGGCGGTGTCGTGACGGCATCGAGCGTCAGGGTGCGGCCGATGCGCTCCGCCGTGCGCTCGAGTCCGATCAGCACGTGTTCCGAGGCGATCCCGGCGGCCTTGCGGGTGACGGATGCCGTGACGAAGGGATTCCCGTCCCGGTCGCCGCCCACCCAGGAGCCGACCCGCACGAAGGGCTGCACGACCGGGGCGCGCTGGCCCGCGGCAACACCCTGGAGGGCGTCATCCACCCGTCGATAGACATGCGGCACCGCCGTGAAGAGCGTCTCGTCGAACACGGCCATCACCGCGCGCACCTCGTCGGTGGGCGACGGCTTCTCCTGACGAAGCGGCGCGGTGCGCCAGAGCGTGTCGATCTCCTCGAGCATCCGCCGGCGAGCGCGGCGCTCATCGGCGCCGCCTCGTACGGCGGTGTTGTGCTCCGCGAGCAGGGCCGCGAGGCGGCGGATCGTGGTCGAGATCGCACGCCGGCGCGCCTCCGTGGGGTGCGCGGTGAAGACGGGGTGGAAGCGCAGCCCCTGAAGGCGCTGCAGGGCCGTGTCATCGCCCACCTCGGCCGCCAGCCGCACGAAGGCCGCCGCGACGGAGTCGGTGGCGTCCTCCTTCTCCGGCCTCCCGTCTCGTTCGCGGAGGATCCGCACCCGCTGGCTCTCCTCCGCGAGGTTGACCAGGTGGAAGTAGCACGTGAATGCGCGCGCGACCTCGTCCGCGCGCTGCACCGTGAACGACTCCGCGACGCCGACCGCCCGCTCGAACGCCTCCGGCGACTCGTCGGTGTACGCGTCGATCGTCGCGGTCCGCAGGCGCTCCACGTCCTCGAAGAGGCCGGGGGACCCGCTCTCCCGCAGCACCTGACCGAGCAGTGACCCGAGCATCCGCACATCGGATCGCATGGACTCCGGAAGTTCCTGTCCTGCCTCGAAGCGGCCGACGAGGTCGATGGCTTCGGTCTGTGTGAGTTCTCGCACGCTTTCACGGTAGTCGTGCGGTGTTTCCGTCACGTCACGTGTTTCACGGCGGCAGCGAGCCCTCTCGCTACGATGGACAGCGCCCACGAAAGGACCCGATGTCCCTCCTTCGATCCGCGCGGTTCCCCGCGATGGTCCTCCTCGCGGCCGCAGTGCTCGGACTGCTGATCGCGAACAGCCCGCTCGGCGCACCTGTCGAAGAATTCATGCACGCCTACGTCGGCATCCCGGGCGTGTTCCAGCTCTCGATCGACCATTGGATCGCGGACGGCCTGCTCGCCGTCTTCTTCTTCGTCGTCGCCGTCGAACTCCAGTACGAACTCACGCGAGGCGAGCTGAACAGCCTCCGCAAGGCCCTTCAGCCGGCGATCGCCGCCGCGGGCGGGGTGATCGTCCCGATCGCCATCTACCTCCTGATCGCCGGCGGCACCGACGTCTCGCAAGGATGGCCCGTGCCGACCGCGACCGACATCGCCTTCGCGCTGGGCGTGCTCGCCGTCTTCGGCAAGGGTCTGCCATCCGGTCTGCGCGTGTTCCTGCTCGCGCTCGCGATCCTCGACGACATCGTGGGGATCATCTTCATCGCGGTGCTCTTCGCCACCGACGTCGACTTCGGCCTGCTCTTCGCGGCGCTCCTGGCCGTCGTCGCCTTCGCCATCCTCAGCCGGCAGCTCGACACCCGGGCACGGGTGCCGATCGCGGTCGTGCTCGTCCTGCTCGCGATCTTGACCTGGGTGCTCATCTACCAGTCGGGCGTGCACGCCACCATCGCCGGGGTGCTCCTCGGCCTCGCCATGGCGCAGGGCCCGGCGATGCGCACGCGGCACGAGATGGAACCGTGGATCAACGGGGTGGTGCTGCCGATCTTCGCGTTCTCCGCGGCCCTCGTGGTGATCCCGCAGGTGTCGCCGGCGGACCTGTCCCCGGCGCTCTGGGGGATCCTGATCGCGCTGCCGGTCGGAAAGGTGATCGGGATCGCCGGGGCCGGGTGGCTGTCGCTGCGTATCGGAAACAGGGGCGCGGCCCCGCACCTCGCGTTCGGCGACCTGCTGGCCGCGGGCGCGCTGGGCGGCATCGGATTCACGGTGTCGCTGCTGCTCGGCGAACTCGCGTTCGGCGGCGATCCCGCCGTGCGAGATCAGGCGACCCTCGGCGTGCTCGGCGGGTCGCTCATCTCCCTGATCCTCGCCGGCATCCTGGTCACATGGCGTTCGCGGGTCTATGCCCGAGGGGAGAGGACGGAGGTGGCGTCTTGACCGATCCGAGTGCGGTGCAGTCCGCGATCGACACCATGCACGCGGTGCGGGATCGCTGCGTGTGGACGCAGCAGATCACCCACCGGGACCTCGTCCCGTATCTCGTCGAGGAGAGTGCCGAGCTGATCGACGCGGTCGAGGGCGGGAGCCGCTCGGAACTGCGAGAGGAGCTCGGCGACCTGCTCTGGCAGGTGCTCTTCCATGCCGAGATCGCCTCGCGCGACGAGATCGAGCCGTTCGACATCCAGGATGTCGCCGCCGGGCTGACCGAGAAGATGGTGCGGCGGCATCCGCACGTCTTCGGCGACGCGGCGGCGCGCACGCCCGAGGAGGTGCTCGTGCACTGGAACGCGGCGAAGGCGGCGGAGAAGCACCAGCGTCAGAGCGTGCTCGACGGCGTTTCGCACGCGATGCCGGCATTGGCTCTGGCGCAGAAGGTGCTCGGCAAGGCCGCGAGTGTGGGGGCGGATGTCGAACCCGCAGCGCCGCCGCGATCCGAGGAGGAGCTCGGCGACGCGCTGCTGGCCCTCGTCGCCGCCGCGCGGGCGAGCGGAATGGATGCCGAGCGCGCGCTGCGCACGCGCGTTCGGACGCTCGAGGCTGACATCCGCTCGTCGGAGACCCGCAGCGCCGAATGACGTCCGCCGCGGGAGCCTCCCGGCGGATGGGAGACTGGAGCACGTGGCAACCGTGACCCCGCCGCGCGGCATGCGCGACTTCCTCCCCGCCGAGAAGGCCCGCCGCGAACGCGTGCTCGCCGTCATCCGCGATCGCTACCGTGCCCACGGGTTCGACGAGATCGAGACCCCCGTGATGGAGGACTACGCGCGACTGCACTCGGGCATCGGCGGTGACAACGAGAAGCTCGCCTACAACGTTCTCAAGCGCGGGCTCGACGCGGACGCCATCCGAGCGGCGGCCGAGGATCCTTCGGCCCTCACCGACCTCGGCCTGCGCTACGACCTCACCGTGCCGCTCGCGCGCTTCTACGCGAGCCACCGGGGCGAGCTGCCCGGTGTCTTCCGCGCGATCCAGGTGGCGCCGGTGTGGCGCGCGGAGCGCCCGCAGAAAGGCCGCTACCGCCAGTTCGTGCAGTGCGACATCGACATCATCGGCGATGCCTCGTCGCGGGCTGAGGCCGAGCTCATCGCGGCCACCCTCGATGCCGTCGACGCCCTCGGCCTGGATGGTGCCTCGGTGCGCATCAATGACCGACGGGCACTCGAGTGGATGCTCGAGAGCTTCGGTTTCGCTGCGGATGAGCGCCCCGGTGTGCTGATCACGATCGACAAGCTGGACAAGATCGGGCACGACGGAGTGGTCGCCGAGCTGCGGGAGCGGGGCGCCTCGCCCGGCGCCGTCGACGCGTTCGAGGCGTTCACCCGCCGCCCCATGACCCTGGAGTACCACCCGTACGGCGAGCGCCAGATCCGCAAGGCGCTTCCGCAGGGGATCCCGGCGGAGATCGTCGACCACTTGGTGGGCATCGGCGAGGCCGTCGCAGCGGCACGGCCGTCCGCCGGGTCCGTGGGCCTGTCGGCGGGCGACGGCATCCCTCTCGTCTTCGACCCCTTCCTCGTTCGCGGCATGGGCTACTACACCGGCACGATCTTCGAGCTGGCACACCCGAGCGTGTCGTACTCGCTGGGCGGCGGCGGTCGCTACGACGGGATGATCGGTCGGTTCCTCGGCTCGGACGTTCCCGCCGTGGGGTTCTCGCTCGGGTTCGAGCGTCTCGTCGACCTGCTCGATGCGGGCGCCGAAGCCGCCGGCGACGCCGTCGTGCTGGTGTACGACCGCGACGTGCCGGTGGCCGAGCTGATGACGCACAAGGCACGTCTCGTGGCAGGCGGCTCGCGGGTGCGCGTGGAGCCGCGCACGAAGAACCTGAAGGCGCTGCTCGAGCGGGCGGCATCCGATGGATACTCGTCGTTCGGCACGCTGAGCGCCGGCACCGACGCGGTCGAAGTGCGGCCCCTCGCCTGACTGAACCGCCGAGGTCGTGGCGCGGGCGCTGACCCGGCCCTTCTCGCGCACGTAGACCGCGCGGCGGACGCGGGCGACCACGTCCCCGTCGCGGTCTCTGTGATCTCCGTCTCGTACAACGTCGCTCTTCATGGAGAGGGCCCGAAACTGTTCTACTTGTTATAGAATAGTGGCGTGCTCATTCGCATCGACCCCGACAGCGACGTCGCCCTCTTCGCGCAGGTCGCCGCCTCCGTCAGGGCGGATGCCGCGGCCGGCCGAATGCGCCCGGGTGACCGCCTCCCGGCCGCCCGAGAGGTCGCCGGAGCGCTCGGCATCAATCTGCACACGGTCCTGCGCGCTTACCAGGAGCTGCGCGACGAAGGGCTCGTGGACATGCGCCGAGGGCGCGGCGCCGTCTTGACGGAGGCGGCCATCCCCCTCGCCGAGCTGCACCGCGAGATCCTCGCCCTCGCGATCCACGCGCACGCCCTCGGCCTCGCCCCCGACACCCTTGCCTCACTCGTCCTGCAGACCGCCAGAGAAGGAGCCCGCCCGTGACGACCGACCACCGTCCCGACCGCAACGCCGACCGAGCGGCCGGCCGCTTCGCGCTGGTCGCCGTGCTCCTGCCGGCATGGTCGATCATCGCCGCGCTCGTCATCCAGCTCGCAGCCCTCCCCTCGCTGCCCGATCCTGCGGCGACGCACTGGGGTGCCTCGGGCGGCCCGGACGGCTTCGGTCCCAGCTGGATCTTCCCGCTGCTGACGGTTCTGCTCGGGCTCGGCGTACCGGCATTGATCGCCGCCGCCTTGCTGCCGGGACTCCGCCGCGGCGAGCGTGGACCGACCTACCGATTCATGGGGGCATTCGCGCTGGGTCTGGCGGTGTTTCTGGCGGTGGGCCTCACGGGTGCGGTGCTCATGCAGGCCGGCCTCGCGGACGCCGCGGATGCTCCGGCGGTCTGGCCGGCGCTGCTCTTGGCGGCCGGTCTGGGAGCGCTCGCTGGCATCGCCGGCTGGTTCCTGCAGCCGCACCAGGAATGGCCGCTCCCACGCGGGACGCTCTCGACCCTCGACCTCGCACCGGGGGAACGCGCCGTGTGGCTGTCCACGACGTCGCTCAGCCTGGGTGCGGCGGCCGGCATCGGGCTGGCCGTCGTCGCCCTCGTCGGCACCGCGGTGGTGGTCTGGCTCTCCGGAGGGGTGCTGGTCGCTGTCGTGGTGACTCTCGCCGCGGCCCTCGTCGCAGGGCTCGCCGCGACTACCATCGCGTTCCACCTGCGCGTCGATGACGCGGGACTCACCGCCCGCTCGGCGCTGGGGTGGCCCGTGTTCCGCGTGCCGCTGACGGACATCGCCTCCGCGTCGGCAGTGCAGGTCAATCCGATGGGCGAGTTCGGCGGATGGGGACTGCGCTTCGCCCCCGGCCGCTTCGGCATCGTGCTGCGGGCGGGCGAAGGGGTCGAGATCCTGCGCGCCAACGGCAAGCGGGTCGTGGTGACGGCCGACGATGCGACGACCGGTGCCGCCCTCCTGCAGACTCTGGCGAGCCAGCGGGCTTGACGCCGAACCTCCTCACGGGTTGGCTGGCCGCATGGCCGAGCCCACCCCCGAGAACTGGCAGCGCGCAGACGAGTACCTCGCCGACACGCTGGTCGGCCACGACCCGGCGCTCGAAGCCGTGCTCGCCTCGCAACGGCGGCAGGGGCTCCCCTCCATCGAGGTGGCGCCGGTATCCGGCAAGCTGCTGAACCTCCTCGTGCGCATCTCCGGGGCGCGGCGCGTGCTCGAGATCGGGACGCTCGGCGGCTACTCCACGATCTGGATGGCGCGAGGAGTGGGCGCGGAGGGCCAGGTCGTCACGATCGAGGCGGAACCCCGCAACGCCGAGATCGCCCGGGGCAACGTCGACGCCGCCGGGGTGGGCCAGCGCGTCGACATCCTCATCGGCCGAGCGGCGGAGGTGCTGCCCTCGCTGGAGGGCACGGCACCCTTCGACTTCGTCTTCGTCGACGCCGACAAGGAGTCGAACACGGTGTACCTGGACTGGGCGGCCCGACTCGGGCGGGCGGGCACGGTGATCGTGCTCGACAACGTGGGGCGGGCGGGCGAGATCGCGAACAGCGGGTCGACCGACTCGATGGTGCGCGGCACGCGCGACGCTCTCGAGATGCTCGGGTCCGATCCGCGGTTCGACGCCACGGCGCTGCAGACGGTCGGCGTCAAGGGGTGGGACGGCGTGGCGGTCGCGCTGGTCGTATGACGGCGCCGCCGCGCGACACGTGGTCGCCTCGAGCCCCATGCCGCGGCATCCGCGTCGCTAGACTGGCCGCGGATCGACGACGCTCCACGCACCATCCACTGAGCAAGGAGTTTTCCCCGTGGCATTGATCGAGGCAGTAGGCGCACGCGAGATCCTGGATTCGCGCGGTAACCCGACGGTCGAAGTGGAGGTGCTCCTCGACGACGGAATCGTGCAGCGGGCCGCCGTCCCCTCCGGCGCGTCGACCGGGGCCTTCGAGGCCTACGAGCTGCGGGACGGAGACAAGACCCGCTACAGCGGCAAGGGCGTGCTGAAGGCCGTCGCCGCGGTGATCGACGAGCTCGGCCCCGCACTCGAGGGCATCGAGGCGAGCGAGCAGCGTATCGTCGACGAGATCCTCGTCGAGGTCGACGGCACCGAGAACAAGGGGCGCGTCGGCGCCAACGCCATCCTCGGCGTGAGCCTGGCCGTCGCCAAGGCGGCCGCCGACTCCGCCGATCTGCCGCTCTTCCGCTACCTGGGCGGGCCCAACGCACACGTGCTCCCCGTGCCGCTGTTCAACGTCATCAACGGCGGCTCGCACGCCGACAACGGCATCGACATGCAGGAGTTCTTCCTCGCGCCGATCGGGGCCGAGACGTTCGCCGAGTCGCTCCGCTGGGGCACAGAGGTCTACCACGTGCTGAAGGGCGAGCTGCTGAGCGCCGGCTACGCCACCGGCCTGGGCGACGAGGGCGGCTTCGCCCCCGACCTGAAGAGCAACCGCGAGGGCCTCGACTTCCTCATCCGGGCCATCGAGAAGGCCGGCTTCACGCCCGGCACCGAGATCGCGCTGGGCATGGATGTCGCAGCCACCGAGTTCTTCAAGGACGGCTCGTACGTCTTCGAGGGCAAGAACTGGACCGCCGAGCAGCTCACCGACTACTACGTCGAACTGGCGAACGCCTACCCGATCATCACCATCGAGGACGCCCTCGCCGAAGACGACTGGGACAGCTGGAAGCACCTGACCGAGAAGCTCGGATCGAAGATCCAGCTCGTCGGCGACGACCTGTTCGTCACCAACCCGGTACGCCTCGCGGACGGCATCAAGCGGGGCGTCGCCAACTCGCTCCTCGTGAAGGTCAACCAGATCGGCACGCTGTCCGAGACGCTGGATGCCGTGGACCTGGCCCACCGCTCCGGCTACACGACGATGTTCTCGCACCGCTCGGGTGAGACCGAGGACACCACGATCGCCGATCTGGCCGTCGCGACGAACTCGGGTCAGATCAAGAGCGGCGCGCCCGCTCGGAGCGAGCGCGTCGCGAAATACAATCAACTCCTGCGCATCGAAGAGGAACTGGGAGACGCCGCGGTGTTCGCCGGGCGTTCCGCCTTCAAGCGCTACGAGGGCTGAGCTCGCACACGCATTCCGAGAGGGGGGAGTCATGGCCAAGACCACGGCTCCCCCCTCCGCTGTGTCCGGCGGTTCGCGGACGCCGGGACGGGCACCCGGCGCGGAGCGCCGTCAGGTCGATGTGCGCGCGTGGCTCGGCGGCATCCGGCTGTCCGGCTTCATGGTGATCATGCTGGGACTGGTCGTGCTCGCGACGTTCGTGCTGGTGCCGACGTTCGGCACGTACCTCGACCAGCAGCAGCAGATCGAGGCGCTCGAGCAGTCGGTGCAGGCGAGCCGCGAGGAGGTTGCCGAGCTCGAAGCCGAGAGCGACCGCTGGAAGGATCCGGCGTACATCACCACGCAGGCCAGGGAGCGTCTCTATTACGTGCGTCCGGGAGAGGTCGTCTACCTCGTCGACAACGACCTCGAGGCGGCACTCGTGCCGCAGGAACCCGATCCCATCAGCGACGAGGTCGCCGAGACGCGCACCGACTGGATGGCGCAGCTCGTGCGGTCCGTGACGTCGGCGGGCATGGCGGATGTGATCCGCGCACCGACGATCGGGGTGCCGGACCCCGCACCGAGCACGACACCCGCGCCCTGACCCAGCGGCATCTCAGCGGGCGCCGGTAGCCTTAAGACGTGACGACCCCTCCCTTCGCGCGACCGAGCGCCCGCGATCTCGACGTCGTCTCCGCTCAGCTGGGGCGCCCCGCCCGTGGCGTGATCGGCATAGCCGCCCGGTGCGCGTGCGGCAACCCCACGGTGGTCGCCACCTCTCCGCGTCTGCCCGACGGCACGCCGTTCCCGACCTTCTACTACCTGACCCACCCGGCGGCGACGGCGGCGATGTCGGCGCTCGAGGCCACGCAGGTGATGAACGAGTTCAACGACGAGCTCGGTGACGACGAAGACCTCCGCGCCGCCTACGCCCGGGCCCACGACGCCTACCTCCGCGACCGCGCCGGATTCGGCGAGGTGTCGGAGATCGACGGCATCTCGGCCGGCGGCATGCCGAACCGGGTGAAGTGCCTGCACGCGCTGGCGGGACACGCGCTCGCGGCCGGTCCCGGCGTCAACCCGATCGGCGATGCGGCGCTCGTCCGCGGAACGTGGTCGCCGCAGCGATGCGAATGCGCAGAGCCGGGGTCGGCCGGATGACCCGGGTCCTGCGCGCGGCCGTCGTGGCGGTGGCCGCCGCCGCGATGTTCGTGCTGACCGCCGCGGCACCGCCGCCACCCGTGCCCGAGGACCCGAACGATCCGGTGCGCAAGGCGGAGTACTGGCTCGATTCCTACGGCATCCGGAACGCGTGGCAGACGACGCGCGGCGCCGGCGTGCGCATCGCCGTCATCGACACCGGCATCGCCGAGGGACCCATCGAGTTCGAGGGCGCCGTCGTCGGCGGCACCGACGTCTCCGGGATCGGCTCCAACGACGGGCGCACACCTATCGGCGCGGTGGATCGCAGCCACGGCAGCTGGGTCGGCTCCCTCGCCGCGGGGCGCGGCAACGGCACCGGCGGCGGCATGATCGGCGTGGCGCCCGAGGCCGATCTGCTGTCCGTCTCGGTCGGGTTCGGCGCATCGGCGCCGGTGGGCTTCAGCGAGCAGATCGCGGATGCCGTCGTGTGGGCCGTCGACAACGGCGCCGACGTCATCAACCTGTCCCTGACGACCAACACCCTCGACTGGGACGAGAGCTGGGACGACGCGTTCCTGTACGCGTTCGAGAAGGACGTCGTGGTCGTGGTCGCCGCCGGCAACCGGGGGAGCGGCACGACGGCGGTCGGCGCGCCTGCCACCATCCCGGGCGTGCTTACGGTCGCGGGGGTCGATCCGACCGGCGCAGCGAGCCTGGAGGCGTCGACCCAGGGAATCGTGATCGGCGTGTCGGCTCCGAGCGAGGGGCTGCTCGGCGTCTCGGCTGACGGGCGCCTCGTCACCTGGAGCGGTACGAGCGGTGCGGCGCCGATCGTCGCGGGGATCGCGGCGCTCGTGCGAGCCGCGCATCCCTCCCTGGATGCGTCGAATGTGATCAACAGGATCATCGCCACCGCTCGTCCGGCCGCCGGCTCCACCACGGTTCCCGACCCGCTGTACGGCTACGGCCTGGTGGATGCGGGGGCCGCCGTCACGGCCGACGTGCCGCGCGTCGACGAGAACCCCATGGGCAGCCTCGCCGAGTGGGTCCGCCTCTACCGCCGCGCCGACTCCGCTCCGCAGGCTGCGCCGTCGGCGGCGCCGGTGGAGGTGCCGCCGCTTCCCGCGCCCGACCCGCCGTCGGAGGACGCATCCGCGCTTCTGCCGTCCGAGGACACCCTGCTCTACGGGACGCTGCCTCTGCTCGCCCTCACGGTGCCTGCTATCCTTATCGGGCTCGGCGTCACCGCTGCTGCCCGGCGCATTCGATTGGCGCGCGCAACCCGCACGCCGAGCCAAGATCCTCTCAAGGAGTAGCCTCACCGTGCCCAAGATCCTCATTGTCGGTGGCGGATATGCCGGTTTCTACACCGCGTGGAAGCTCGAGAAGCACCTGCGCAAGGGTGAAGCCGAAGTCACGATCGTCGACCCGCTGCCTTACATGACCTACCAGCCGTTCCTCCCCGAGGTCGCCGCCGGTTCCATCGAGGCGCGCCATTCCGTGGTCGCCCTCCGCCGTCACCTGAAGAGGACGACGGTCATCACCGCCAAGGTGACCGGCATCGACCACGCGCACAAGACGGCCACCATCACGCCGCCCGATGGCGCGCCGTGGCAGCAGGAGTACGACCACATCGTCGTCACCGCCGGCGCCGTGTCGCGCACCTTCCCCATTCCCGGCATCGCCGACAACGCGATCGGGCTGAAGACGATCGAGGAGGCCGTCGCGATC
Source organism: Micromonospora sp. DT81.3 (assembly GCF_049847225.1). NCBI lineage: Bacteria > Bacillati > Actinomycetota > Actinomycetes > Micromonosporales > Micromonosporaceae > Micromonospora > Micromonospora sp. DT81.3. The sequence continues at coordinate 413,391 of NZ_JBNCNY010000003.1, read as the reverse complement.
CGAGACCGCCTGCTGACCAACTTCGACCGGGCGGCCCTGCTTCCCCCGGGACCCGAGCGCGACCGCCTGCTGACCGTCGTCGTGGTCGGCGGCGGCTTCGCCGGCATCGAGGTCTTCGCAGAGCTGCGCTCCTTCGCCTCTGGGCTTCTCAAGCACTACCCGCAGCTCACCTTCGAGGACACGCACTTCCACCTCATCGAGGCGATGGGCCGCATCATGCCCGAGGTCTCGCTGAAGACGAGCGAGTGGGTGCTGAAGGACCTCGCCAAGCGCGGCGCCTACATCCACCTCGACACGCAGGTGCAGGGTGCGATCGACGGCAACATCGAGCTGTCGACGGGTGAGACGATCCCGAGCGACCTGATCATCTGGACCGCCGGTGTCATGGCCAACCCCACGGTGGTGCGCGGGGGCGACCTTCCCGTCGAAGAGCGGGGTCGCATCGCCACCCGTGCCGACCTGCGCGTCGGCACCGAGGACGAGATCGTCGAGGGGGCGTGGGCCGCCGGTGACGTCTCCGCCGTTCCCGACCTGTCCGGAGGCGGCGTCGGCGGGTACTGCGTGCCCAACGCGCAGCACGCGGTCCGCCAGGCGAAGCTGCTCGCGAAGAACCTCACTGCGGTGCTTCGCGGCGAACTTCCCCGCGAGTACGTGCACAAGAACATCGGCGCCGTCGCCGGCCTCGGTCTCTATGACGGCGTGTTCCAGTCCGGCAACCTCGCGCTCAAGGGCCTTATCGCCTGGGTGGCGCACCGCGGCTACCACGGTCTCGCGATGCCCACGTGGGAGCGCAAGTTCCGGGTGCTGTCGGGCTGGTGGAACAACCTCTGGCTCGGCCGCGACATCGTGACGCTGCAGGCCGTGCAGAACCCGCGCTACGTCTTCGAGGAATTCGCGGCGCGGCCGCGCCCCGCGCAGCCGAAGGTTCCGGAGGCGCCCGAGGAGGCGCCCAAGACCGAGGCGCCCGTCAAGCAGACCGCGGCGGCCCGCTAGCCCGGGCCTCAGGTCGGGCCCCCGTAGCCCAACCGGCAGAGGCAGGCGACTTAAACTCGCTTCAGTCCGGGTTCGAATCCCGGCGGGGGTACCCCCGGATCACGGCCCGTCGGCGGTGATGGATGGCGTCGGCGCACGCTTCGGTCGGCGCGTGCAGTCGCCGGTCCTCGCGCGGCCCTAGGCTGGGCTCCGTGCTCGATCTGACCGCCCCCGCCACCGCCGCCCCGGTTCCTGGATGGAGCGACCCGGCGGCGTGGTGGGGCCGACTGACGACGGCCACCAGCGCCCTGTCCGCGCCCGTCGCGGTCATCGACAACGATGCCCTGCGGTACAACGCGCTCGACCTGCTGGTGCGGGCCGGCGGCGTGCCGATCCGGGTGGCCAGCAAGTCGATCCGGGTGCGCGAGGTGCTGGATGCCACGCTGCGTCTGCCCGGCTATCGCGGCATCCTCGCCTTCACGCTCCCGGAGGCGCTCTGGCTTGCGGAGACCTACGAAGACATCGTGGTGGGATACCCGACGGCCGACCGCGCGGCACTCGCACGGCTCCTCATCCACGACCGCGCGGCGGCACGGGTGACCCTGATGATCGATGACCTCGCGCAGCTCGATCTGATCGACGCGATCGCGGCGCCGGGACGGCGCGCGAAGGTGCGGGTCGCGATCGATGCCGACGCCTCGTGGCGCGCTCCCGGCCTCGGGCACATCGGCGTGCGCCGCTCGCCGCTGTTCACTCCTGGCGAGGTCGCCGCGTTCGCGCGCCGCGTCGTCGACCGCGCCGGCTTCACGCTGGTCGGCCTGATGATGTACGAGGCCCAGATCGCCGGTCAGCCCGACGACACCGGCTCCGGCGATGGCGTGATCCGCTGGATCCAGCGCCGCTCGCGCGAGGAGCTGCTCACGCGCCGGTCCGCCATCGTCGAAGGCGTCCGCCGCATCGCTCCCCTCGAGTTCGTCAACGGCGGCGGCACCGGCTCCCTGGAGTACACGGCCGGAGACCCCGCCGTCACCGAGCTCACCGCCGGCAGCGGACTGCTGGGCGGACATCTCTTCGACGGCTACCGTGCGTTCGATCCCGCACCGGCCGCCGCTTTCGCACTCGATGTCGTCCGAAAGCCCCTGCCCGACGTGGCGACGGTGCTGGGCGGCGGATGGATCGCCTCCGGGCCCCCCGTGGCGTCGCGCCAGCCGCTTCCGGTCTGGCCGGCCGGCCTCAAGACGCTGCCCCGAGAGGGTGCCGGCGAAGTGCAGACACCGCTGCAGGGGCCGGCGGCGCGACGCCTCGCGGTGGGGGACAGGGTCTGGTTCCGTCACGCAAAGAGCGGGGAGCTGTCAGAACGCGTCGACGCCTTTCACCTCGTCGAAGGCGATCACGTCGTGCGAGAGCTTCCCACCTACCGCGGCGAAGGGCGGGCGTTCCTGTGACGCGCCCCGGCGGCACGTGGGAGAACTGGGGTCGCACCGCGAAGGTGAGGCCGCGGAGCGTGGAGACGCCGGCGACCGTCGACGCGGTGCAGCGGGCGGTGCAGGCCGCGGGTGCACGCGGTACCCGGCTGAAGGCCGTCGGCGCCGGTCACAGCTTCACCGGCATCGCGTTGGCACCGCGAGTCCTCCTCGACCTCTCGGACCTCACTGGGCTGGTGGAGGTTGATACGGAGCGCTTGCGCGTCCGCCTGCTCGCGGGAACCCGCCTGCACCGGATTCCTGCTCTGCTGGCGCCACACGGCCTCGCGATGCCCAACCTCGGTGATATCGACCGCCAATCGATCTCCGGGCCATCTCCACGGGCACGCACGGCACGGGCGCCCGGTTCGGCGGCATCAGCACCCAGGTCGTCGGTGCGACGCTGGTGACGGCGGATGCCGCGCTCCTGACGGTCGATGAGACCCAGAACGCCGATCTGCTGCCCGCGGTCGCTCTCGGGCTCGGCGCCCTCGGCATCCTGGTCGATGTCACCCTGCAGTGCGTGCCGGCCTTCGTGCTGCACGCCGTGGAGCACCCGGAACCGCTCGACGACGTGCTCGCGAACATGCTCTCGCGCGCGGCCCAGGCCGATCACTTCGAGTTCTACTGGTTCCCGCACACCGACGTCGCCCTGACGAAGACGAACACCCGCCTTCCGGAGAGCGCCGTGCGGCTGCCTCTTCCGCGCGTCGGCCAATGGATCGACGAGGCGGTGCTCTCCAACGGGCTGTACCGGGTCGCCTGCGGGCTCGGAGCGGTCGCGCCGTTCATCGTCCCTCCCATCAGCCGCCTCGCCGTGCGGCTCACCGGGGACCGTGAGTACACCGATGTCTCCACGCGGGTCTTCACCCAGAGCCGCACCGTGCGCTTCCGCGAGATGGAATACGCGCTGCCGGTCGAGAACGTGGGCGCAGCGTTCACCGAGATGCGTGCGCTCATCAGCCGACGAGGGTGGAAGATCTCCTTCCCGGTCGAGGTGCGCTTCGCCGCCGCGGACGACTTGTGGCTCTCGACGGCGCACGGTCGCGCCACGGCGTACATCGCGGTGCACCGCTACTGGCGGGAGAACCCCACCGAGTACTTCGAAGCGGTGGAGCGGATCATGCTCGCACATGACGGGCGCCCGCACTGGGGCAAGATGCACACTCTGGATGCCGAGGCGCTGCGCACGCGATATCCCAGGTTCGACGACTTCGTCGCGCTGCGCGATCGGCTCGACCCGTCGCGCATGTTCGCGAATCACTACCTCGAACGGGTGCTGGGGCGGTGACGGCCCGGCTCTGCCGCTGAGAAGCACCCGCGCATCCGGTGCCTCGCAGAGAGCCGCGGCTAGGATGATGAGGATCATCTCGAAGGGAGTCCGTGGCTATGTGGGAATGGCTCATTCCGGTTCTTATCGTGGTCGCGCTCGTCGTGATCGCCGGCGTTTACCTGTGGGCGACGTACAACTCGCTCGTGCAGCTCAACGTCCGGGTGGACGAGGCCTGGAGCGATATCAGCGTGCAGATGAAGCGAAGAGCCGACCTGATCCCGCAGCTCATAGAAACGGTGAAGGGCTACGCGGCCCATGAGAAGGCGGTCTTCGAGAACGTCACGCGAGCCCGAGCAGAGACCCTCACCGCCGCCGGACCCGCCGAAGCCGGCGTGGCGGAGGGACACCTGCAGCAAGCGCTGAAGAGCCTCTTCGCGGTGGCCGAGGCGTACCCGCAGCTGCAGGCGAGCCAGAACTTCCTGCAGCTGCAGCACTCGATCGTCGACACCGAAGACAAGATCCAGGCGTCCCGCCGTTTCTACAACGGCGGCGTACGAGAGCTGAACACGAAGATCAAGATCTTTCCGAACAACCTCTTCGCTCGCAATCTCGGGTTCCAGGAACGCGAGTTCTTCGAGGTCATCGACGGCGCGGCCATCTCCGAACCCCCGCGCGTGCAGTTCTGATCCGCGCGCACGCCGGCCTCAGCGCACGGCGAGCACCAGCTCGTCGCCACGGAAGGCGATGCTGCCGTACAGCGCCCAATCGTCGGCCCGGTAGGTGAATTCGCCGGCAGTTCCGGCGTGTGTCGTGCCCGTCGCTGTGACCACGAGGACGCCTCCCGTCGCGGCGAAGGACCCGTCTGCCGGGGCGAGGGCGGCGGCCGGGCGCCGCTCGATGCGGTAGGTGAGGTTCTCGAGCGTGGCGAGGTCGGCCGCCCACGGGATCCGGATGCCGCAGGCGTCCGGCACGACCGCCCCCGGAGCGGTGCACTCATCGAGGTACGGGTCGAGCTGGGCCTGCACCTGCGCGGCGGCGTTCTCCGTGAGGGTCGCATCCACCGCGACCGAGGCCGGCTCGTCGTTGCTCACGACGACCTCGGTGCCGCCGTCGAGTACGGCCCGGGGTGCGGGGGAGACCGGATAGACCGCCGGCAGGAGCAACACCTCGCCGACGGGAACCAGCGCGTCGCCCACCCATACGGAGTCGCCGATCCCCGTCGCTACCTCGAGCACCGCCAGGTAGTCCGTCGCCACCGTCCACCGGCCACTCCGAAGCGCCATGCCGAAGAAGACGGTGTGCCGCTCACCGGCGAATTCCATGCTCGACCGCACGCCGGTGAAGCCCTCCGACGGGGTGATCTCCTCCACCTCCGGCGCGGTGCCGTACGCGGCCCCGGCGAACGCGTCGGCCAGCGTGGCTTCGGTCGAAGCGTCGAGCCCCGAGTCCGACATCGCGGCGATGGCGGGGTAGTCCCCCTCGGCGAGCGCCGTCAGATAGTCCTCCGCCGCGTCCTCCACACTGGGCGGCCGGGTCAGCGCCCAGATCAGCACGCCGACGAGGACGACGCCGACGAGCACCGCGAGGGCGATCAGGGGGCCCCGGCGCTTCACGTCACCCGCTCGAGGTCCTCGGCTTGCGCGTCCCCGTCGCGCGCGGCGGGGGGCTCGGCGATCACCCGTTCGTGACGGTGCGCGTCCGGCATGACCCGCCCGAGGTCGGCGACGGCGTTGCCCCACGCGGAGATCGACACGTGCTCCAGGCCCTGCCACGCGGCGGCCGTGCGCAACTCGGCGGCGAGCCGCTCAGCGCGACCTTCGGGCGCTCCGTTCTCCCACCACGCGGACTGCACCAGAAGGGTCGATGTGGCCCGGTCGGCCTTGAGGTCGACGCGGCCCACGATGTCGTCGCCGACGAGCACCGGCAGCGAGTAGTAGCCGAACGCGCGCTGCGGGGCGGGGGTGTAGATCTCGATGCGGTATTGGAAGTCGAACAGGCGCTCCGCACGATCCCGGAACCACACGACGGGGTCGAACGGGCTCAGGATGGCGCCGGCATCCACCGAACGCGGCACCACGGCATCCGTGTGCAGCCACGCCGGAAGCGGGCGCGCACCACGGTCCCAGCCGAGCACCCGGACCGGCCGGAGGGCGCCCTCGTCGACCAGGTCGCCGATCGCGGACATCACCGCCTTGCGGTCGCGGATGCGGTAGTAATCGGCCAGATCCGAGGCGGAAGCCACGCCGTACGACCGCGCGGCGCGGCGCACCAGCTCGCGGATCGCATCCTCCCGCGGCACGGGACTCGCCAGTACCTCGGCGGGGATGACCTGCTCGGCGAGTGCGTAGCGTCGCTCGAAACCCCGCCGGCCCGCGATCGAGACCTCGCCGAACATCCACAGGTACTCGAGCGCGTGCTTGACCACGTCCCAATCCCACCACGGGCCCCGGCGGCCCCGCTGTGCGTCGGCCTCGATCTCGGCGGGCCGCAGCGGCCCCCGTGCCGCCAGCTCCGCCCGCACCCATTCGATCGTCGAGGCGTTGCGGGCGAACCACCCATCGGGACTCGTGCCGTACTTGGCGCGCATCTCGTCCATCCGGAATCGCCAGAGCGCCCAGTCCTCGATCGGGATGAACGTCGCCACGTGCGCGATGTACTCGACGTACGGTCCGCGGAGACCGAACAGAAGCCGGTCGAGGGCGGCGGTGTCGTACGCGCCCATGCGTGCGAAGTACGGCATGTAGTGCGAGCGGGCGAACACGTTCACCGAGTCGATCTGCGTGACGCCCATGCGCGCGGCCGCGAGGTTCAGCTGGCGGGTGCCGACCGTCTCCGGACGCGGCCGGGCGAACCCCTGAGCGGCCAGCGCGACGCGCCGTGCCTCCGCCCGGCTGAGCGTGTCTTTCACGCGGGCCAGCCTAGCCGTGGGGTCTGACACGCGGCTTGTGCGGGGCTCCGCCCCACACCCCTGGCTTGCTGGCGCGCGCCCGTCTGTGGGGCTCCGCCCCACACCCCTGGCTTGCTGGCGCGCGCCCCTCTGCGGGGCTCCGCCCCACACCCCTGGCTTGCTGGCGCGCGCCCTCCTGTGGGGCTCCGCCCCACACCCCTGGCTTGCTGGCGCGCGCCCCTCTGTGGGGCTCCGCCCCACACCCCTGGCTTGCTGGCGCGCGCCCTAGACTGAGGCGGGTGACCGACGACAAGCCCCGCGGCAGCTTCCTCGACAACCTGCGCAGCCGCACGGTCACGACCGACATCGCCCCCGGCATCCCGCGGGGCCTTCGGGTCGCGACCGCCTACGCATGGCGCTTCCTGGTCGTCGCCGCGGCGATCGGCGTCGGCGTCTGGCTCGTCATCCAGCTGAAGCTTCTCGTCATCCCGCTGCTCGTCGCCATCCTCGTTGCGGCGCTGCTGTGGCCGGCCTTCTCGTGGATGCTGCGCCATCGGGTGCCTCGGTGGCTCGCCATCGTGATCTCTCTGATCGGCACCATCGCGATCATCGGCGGCCTGGTGTGGCTGGTGGTGTGGCAGGTGTCGCGGCAGTGGGGCTCGGTGCAGGAACGCACGGTCGAGGCCGTCGAGCAGTTCCGGCAGTACCTCATCGACGGGCCGATGCACCTCTCCTCGGCCCAGATCGACGACCTCCTCGACCAGGGGCTGGCGCTGGTGCAGGAGCAGGCCCAGCTGCTCTGGTCGGGGGCGCTCGCCGTCGGTTCGACCGTCGGCCACGTTCTGGTCGGCGCGCTCCTCGCGGTTTTCATCCTCCTGTGCATCCTCGCCGACGGCCCCGCCATCTGGCGGTGGACCGTGCGGCTCTTCCCGCGCGACGCGCGCCCCGCAGTGGACGGCTCCGCGCGCAACGGCTGGGTGACCGTGGTCAACTTCGCCCGCACCCAGCTGCTCGTCGCGTCGATCGACGCCGTCGGCATCGGCCTGGGCGCCTTCCTTCTCGGCGTGCCGCTCGCCATCCCGATCGCCGTGCTCGTGTTCCTCGGGGCCTTCGTGCCGATCGTCGGCGCCGTCGTGACCGGTACGGTGGCGGTCTTCCTGGCCCTGATCTACAACGGCCCCTGGATCGCCCTGTGGATGCTCGTCGTCGTGCTCGGCGTGCAGCAGATCGAGGGCCACGTGCTTCAGCCGCTGCTGATGGGCTCGGCCGTCAAGGTGCACCCCCTTGCGGTCGTGCTCGTGGTCGCCGGCGGCGCGATGATCGCCGGCATCCCCGGTGCGCTCTTCGCCGTGCCGCTCGCCGCCTTCGTCAACGTCGTCGCGGTGTCGCTGACGACCGGGTCGTGGCGCACCGGGGCGAGACCATCATCCGACGACCTAATCTGGAGCACCGTCCCCCGAGCCCCGAGGCGGGTAGCACAATGAGGCCCACCCTGCACGACTTCGAAGAAGCCGCCGCCGGACTCGAAGGAGTCATCAGCCACACGCCCCTCGACAAGTCGCAGCATCTCAGCGACCTGCTCGGCGTGCCGGTCTACCTGAAGCTCGAAAACCTGCAGCGCACCGGATCCTTCAAGATCCGCGGCGCATTCCACCGGCTCTCCCGCCTCACCGAGGCCGAGCGGGCGCGCGGGGTCGTCGCGGCCTCGGCGGGCAATCACGCGCAGGGCGTCGCGCTCGCGGCGCAGCAGCTCGGCATCCCGGCGACGATCTTCATGCCCCTCGGAGTCCCGGTGCCCAAGCTTCTGGCGACCCGCGGCTACGGCGCCGAGGTGGTGCTCGAGGGGGCGACGGTCGAGACGCCGCTGCGCCTCGCCGCGGAGTTCGCCGAGCGCACGGGCGCGGTCCTGATCCACCCCTTCGACCATCTCGACATCATCACAGGCCAGGGCACGCTCGGTCTGGAGCTGTACGACGAGTGCCCCGACCTCGAGACGATCGTGATGGGCATCGGCGGCGGCGGACTCATCGCCGGTGTGGCCGCGGCTGTGAAGGCCAAAGCGGCGGAGGAGGGCCGCACGGTGCGCGTCATCGGCGTGCAGGCCGAGAACTCGGCGGCATATCCCTCCTCGCTAGCTGCTCGGCGGCCGCTGCAGGTGCAGACCCGTCCCACGATCGCCGACGGCATCGCGGTCGCACGACCGGGCGACCTTCCCTTCGCCCTGATCAGCGAACTGGTCGACGAGGTGGTCACGGTCACCGAAGACGACATGGCACGCGCGCTGCTCGTGCTGCTCGAGCGGGCCAAGCAGGTCGTGGAGCCTGCGGGAGCCGTGGGGGTCGCGGCCATGCTGGCGGGCAAGGTGCACGCGAGCGGCCCGACGATCACGGTGCTCTCCGGCGGCAACATCGACCCGCTGCTGCTGCAGCGCGTCGTGGCGCACGGGCTCTCGGCATCCGGTCGCTACATGACGCTGCGCATCCCGCTGCCGGACCGCCCGGGCATGCTCGCGCGGGTCGCCGAACTGGTCGCCGGGGCCGGGGCCAACGTCACCGAGGTTCTGCACACCCGGCACGGGCAGGGGATGCAGATCAGCGAGGTCGTCCTGCAGATCAGCGTCGAGACGCGGGGCGAGGAGCACCGGGCGCTGGTCATCAGCACACTGGACGAGGCCGGATTCAGCCCGAGCGTCGTCGCGGACTGACCGTGCCCGCCGCCGGGCGGGCCCCTACTGTCCCGAGTACGTCTCCACCTTGACGACGTCGACCGTGATCGCGCGTCCGTTCGGCGCGGTGTAGCTCGCGCTCTCGCCCTCCTTGAGGCCGAGGATGGCAGCGCCCAGGGGGCTCGCCTCGCTGTACACGTCCAGCTCGGAGTCCACAGCGATCTCGCGGTTGCCGAGCAGGAAGACCTCTTCGCCGCCTGCGACGATCGCGGTGACGACGGTGCCGGATTCGACCACACCGTGGCTCGCCGGCGCCTCGCTGACGGTCGCCGTCTTGAGCAGGTGCTGCAGCGTGCGGATGCGCGCCTCCTGCTTGCCCTGCTCGTCCTTGGCGGCGTGGTAGCCGCCGTTCTCCTTGAGGTCGCCCTCCTCGCGAGCGGAGGCGATGCGGGCGGCGATGTCCTCGCGGCCGGTCGTCGAGAGGTACTGAAGCTCGGAATGCAGACGGTCGAACGCCTCCTGCGTGAGGAACGTGACCGGGGCGTCGTCTACCACGGGATCTCCTTGAATCTGAAGGGCGGGCGAGCGATCCCGGACGTGTCGGTGATGTGCCGGCGCGGGTACCGCCTCAGTGCCGCCTATGTACAGAGACGCCCCGGCTCCCGCCAGGGCGTCGATGAATGCAATGAGACCAGACTACGTGACCCAGCAGGAGTCGACCAAACCCGTCGTCGCCCGCGCGACCGTGGGAATCGTCTCCTGGTAGGCCTTCGCCGCGCCGTCGGACGCGGGGAATTCCAGAACCCGCCAGCCGACGACGCCGAAGTCCTCGTCCAGTGCCTCCAGTGCGCAGGCGAAACTCGCGCCGGCCGGGGGAGTCACCTGGAAGAGCACCGTGACCCTGCGGTCATCGACGATCTCGTGCCCCGTTCCGTCGAAGCCGACGGCGTCGACCGTGTTGCCCACCGTGGCCCAGGCGAGGGCGCCGATGGATGCCGCGGCCAGCGCTCCGATCACGATCCAGGTCGCGCGACGGCGCCCGGGCCGCGTGCGGCCGTAGCGCTCATCGAGCTCTTCCTTCGTCGTCATCGGGTTCCCTCGAGTGGTTAGGCTGGAATCCAGGCTATGCGCTGCGGCGCGGAACGAAGGACACGATGCACGTACTGGCCGCGGCGCTCGGAGGGCTGCAGACGGCCGTCGCCGCTGCCACGCCCATTCCGGCCCCGACCGTCGATCCCCAGCTGGTCACACCCGGCCCATGGGGCTTCGCGGCGATCGTCTTCATCGCGCTCGCCGTGGTCTTCCTGGTGTGGGACATGCAGCGCCGCGTCCGCCGCACGCGTTATCGCGAGGAGATCAACGACGAGCTCGATGCCGAAGAGGCGGCGGAGAAGCAGGGCGAGGCGGCGGCAAGGGCGTCCGAGGTCGACGACGAATCGATCGACCCCGGCAGTCCCCGCGGCTGAGATCAGGCGGGCAGGCCGAGCGACGGTGAGTAAGGGTCGAGCGCGATGAGCAGGCACGCCGCCCAGTGGCAGAGGAATGCCAGCATCGTGCAGACGTGGAAGATCTCGTGGAACCCGAAGTGCCCCGGCCACGGGTTCGGTCGCTTCATCGCGTAGACGATCGCGCCGCCGGTGTAGAGCAAGCCGCCGATGATCACGAGGAACATCATCGCGGCATTGGCGCGGAAGAGGTCGGGCAGGTACATCACGGCTGCCCAGCCGAGCGCGAGGTAGAGCGCGACGTAGAGCCACCGCGGCGCGCCGATCCAGAAGACGCGGAACAGGATGCCGAGCAGGGCGCCCGACCACACGACGATCAGCAGGATCGTGCCCTGCCCCGGCGGCAGGGCCAGCACGGCGATGGGCGTGTAGGTACCGGCGATCAGCAGCAGGATGTTGGCGTGGTCGATCCGTTTCAGGACGGCCTTGGTCTTGGGGCTCCAGTCGAAGCGGTGATAGAGCGCAGAGTTGCCGAAGAGCAGCAGCGATGACGCCATGAACACGACGCAGGCCCACTTGGCGGCCGCACCGTCGGCGGACAGGACGAGCACGATGCCCGTGACGATCGCGACCGGGAACATCGCCGCGTGGATCCAGCCTCGCCATGACGGCTTGATCTCGACATGGGCGTCGACGGTCGCAGCCTCCATCAGCGGAAGCTCGGGCACATCGGGCACTCGGCTCTTCGCGCGGCGGATCACCCCTTGAGCGTAGGCCCTGCCATATGTCCGGGGGGTTACATGCGCCCGGCATCCCCGTCGCCGGAAGGGTAGCGTAGGGGCGTGAACCGAGCCGCATCGAATGAGGGACGCGGTCCTCTCTACCGGCTCTACATCAACAGGCTGCGGCGGCGCATCCCCGCGGAGGGCGTTCCCCAGCACGTCGCCATGATGATCGACGGGAACCGGCGATGGGCCAGGCAGCTCGGCTACTCGACACCGGCCCACGGGCACCGGGCCGGAGCGGCGAAGATGCGCGAGTTCCTGGAGTGGTGCGACGACGTGGGCGTCCGCGTCGTGTCGCTCTATCTGCTCTCCAACGACAACCTGCGCAAACGCGACTCGCAGGAGCTGAACGACCTCGTCGAGATCATCGCCGAGCTCACCGACGAACTGTCCACCGGGCGTGACTGGCGCGTGCAGCACGTCGGGCGGCGGGATCGGCTGCCACCGCAGCTCGCCCGCGTGCTCGCGAACGCGGAGGAGCGGACGCGCGGCCACCACGGACTGCATGTGAACCTCGCGGTCGGCTACGGCGGGCGCAACGAGATCGTGGATGCCGTCCGCAGCATCATCGCGAAGCACGATCGCGACGGCGGCACGCTCGAGGAGCTGGCCGCCAGTCTCACCCCCGAGACGATCGGGGAGCATCTGTACACGGGCGGTCAGCCGGACCCGGACCTGGTCATCCGCACCTCCGGCGAGCAGCGCCTCTCGGACTTCCTGCTCTGGCAGAGCGCCCACAGCGAGTTCTACTTCGTCGAGGCGCTCGGACCCGACCTGCGCGAGGTCGACTTCCTTCGTGCGATCCGCGACTTCGCGTCCCGCGATCGCCGCTACGGCAGCTGAGTCCGCCGTCAGCGCGGTCGCGGGAGAACTGCCATGATGACACGGTGACCACGATGGAGGCGTACCAGTCCTCGTTCGACGGAGAACCCGGATACCTGGACTGGGCGGCCTTCGGCCCGCTCTCGCCCGGGGTGCGCAGCGAGGTGCACGCGGATGCCGAGCTTCTCGGCTCCGGGCGTTCGTCGAGCATCGACTTCGTCTCCGAACGCGCCCGCGAGGCGCGACAGCTCGTCGCCGAACTGGTGGGCGGCGACGAAGGGCAGGTGACCCTCCAGCCATCCACTTCGTACGGACTCATGCACGCGGTCTTCGGGCTCTCGGGCACGGTGATCGCGTCGACCGCCGAGTTCCCGAGCATCACGGTGTCGCTCACCCGTGCCGCCGAGGCCTTCGGCCGGGTCACACCCCGATGGGTCACGCCGGAATCCGGCGCGGTGACACCGGAGGTCGTGCGCGACGCTCTCGATGACGACGTCACCGCCGTGATGGTGAGCCTCGTGGATTTCCGCACGGGCTATCGTGCCGACCTCGGTGCGCTGCGTGAGGTGATCGGACCGGACCGGCTGCTGATCGTCGATGCGATCCAGGGCTTCGGTGTGGTGGATGCCGAGTACGCCGCCGCGGACGTCGTCTGCAGCAACGGCTACAAGTGGCTCCGCGCGGGGCGGGGAACCGGCTTCGCCTGGTTCGGAGACCGCGCGCTCGAGCGCATCGCTCCCGTCCTGTCCGGATTCGCCGGCGTGGAGGGCGGCCTGCCGATGGACGAGGTGCCGCGCCCCGCGGCATCCGCGAAGGCCTTCACTGTCAGCAACCCGGACGCGCTGGCGGCCGCTCGGCTCGCGACCGGGCTGCGAGAGGTGCGCGATGCGGGCGTCGCCCGCATCGAGTCCGAGCTCGTTGCCCGCACGCGGGACGTCATTCAATCGGCGGATCGCTTCGAGATCCTTGTCGCGACGCCCCGCGAGGCGGAGCGTCGCGCCGGTATCGTGGCGCTCGCGCCGCCCGCCGCCGATGTCGCGCCGCTGGGCGCGGCTCTCGCCAACCACGGCCTCACCGTGACGGCCCGCGGCGGGCTCATCCGCGTGGCCCCGCACGTGGGAACCGGTGCCGAGACGCTGCGTCTGTTCGGCGACGCGCTCGCCGCGTTCGCTCAGAGCCGCGTCTGGTGACACCTCGGCGCCGCTGCAGCTCCCAGGAATTAACCCGCCTGTAACCCGGGCAGGCGTGTCGAGCACACGCCCGTGACATCGCGGACGTACGTTCATCTCATCGGGCAAGGTGCCCGGTCGGGTCGGCCTTCAGGATTGCGACTCGCTGCCATGGTCGACTCGAGGACTGCCGGGATCCGTCCCGGGTCGGGAGTGGGTTGTGACCACACGAGCACCAGAGCAGCCAGGCCGCCGGGCCGCCAACAGTGAGAGCACGTTGGAGCGGGAGGCATCCGACACGGATCTCCGCACCTACGTGCTCGACACGTCGGTGCTGCTATCGGATCCCAGGGCGTTCTTCCGTTTCGCCGAGCACTCCGTCGTCATCCCGGTGGTGGTGATCTCGGAGCTGGAGGGCAAGCGTCACGACCCGGAGATCGGCTACTTCGCCCGGCAGGCGCTGCGCCACCTCGATGAGCTGCGGATCGAACACGGGCGTCTCGATTTCGCCGTTCCGGTCGGCGAGGGCGGAACGCTCCGCGTCGAGCTGAACAACACCGACGGAAGCGTGCTGCCATCCGGCATCCGTCTGGGGGACAACGACAGCCGCATCCTGGCGGTGGCGATGCACCTCGCCCAGGACGGGCAGGACGTCACGATCGTCTCCAAGGATCTGCCGATGCGGGTGAAGGCGGCGTCGCTCGGTCTGAGCGCCGAGGAATATCTCGCCGAGCAGGCGGTGGATTCCGGCTGGACCGGCATCGCCACCATCGGCGTCTCGGGTGACGATCTCAGTGACCTGTACGAGAGCGACGTCGCCGCGAGCGACGACGTGCGCGGCCTCCCCATCAACACCGGCCTCATCATCCAGTCCGAGCGGGGATCGGCGCTCGGCCGTATCACGAGCCCGGGGGAGTACCGGCTCGTGCGTGGGGATCGCGAGATCTTCGGCATGCACGGACGCTCCGCCGAGCAGAGGATCGCGATCGACCTGCTGCTCGACCCCGACGTCGGCATCGTCTCCCTCGGCGGGCGCGCCGGAACCGGAAAGTCGGCGCTGGCGCTGTGCGCGGGTCTCGAGTCCGTGCTGGAGCGGCAGCAGCAGCGGAAGATCATCGTCTTCCGCCCCCTCTTCGCGGTCGGAGGCCAGGAGCTCGGCTACCTTCCGGGTGATCAGGGCGAGAAGATGGGCCCGTGGGGCCAGGCGATCTTCGACACTCTCGGATCGGTGGTCTCGGCGAACGTCGTCGAGGAGATCGTCGCGCGAGGACTGCTCGAGGTGCTGCCGCTCACCCACATCCGTGGCCGGTCGCTGCACGATGCGTTCGTTATCGTCGATGAGGCCCAGTCGCTCGAGCGCAACGTGCTCCTCACCGTGCTGAGCCGCATCGGCCAGAACTCGCGGGTTGTGCTGACGCACGACGTGGGACAGCGCGACAACCTCCGTGTCGGACGGCATGACGGCGTGGCTTCGGTGATCGAGACCCTCAAGGGTCACTCCCTCTTCGGCCACGTGACGCTGATGCGGTCGGAGCGATCCGCGATCGCGGCGCTCGTGACGGAACTGCTGGAGGCAGGAGAGCTGGCGTGAGGGCCGATGAGGCGGCCCCATCCGCCTCGGTCTGGTGAGAGTGAGGGGCATGAGAAGAATCTCATGCCCCTCACCTCTGGCTCTCACTCCGGCACCGCACACTTGCTAGAATAGTTAGCGATTTGCTGCACGCGCGCGTGTACGGTTCAAACGATGGGGGATGGCGTGGCACGCAGGGCGGTGCTGTCGGGTGGCGCGGCAACCGTCGTGGTCGCCATGGCCTTCGTCGGTGCAGTGTCCACCGCCCACGCGATCACGCTCAAGGACTCGTCGGGTGTCCCTGCCGGCAGGCCGGTCGTCGTCCCCTTCAACGGATCCACGGTGGACCAGGAGCGAGTTCCGCGCCTCGCGCCGCGGGTGCCGGAGGTCGTGCTGGCTCCCGACCCGTTGGACATCGCGGCTTCGCGCGCCACTGACACGACCCCGATCGCTCCCGTGGCGCAGCCCGTGGATGAAGCCGAGCCGGTGGTCACGAACGACACGCCCGGTGACGTCCCGGTCGAGGCCGAGCGTCGCTCGAACGTCGCAGAAGAGCTTCGCTCCAAGGTGGATGCCGAACTCCGCTCGAAGGTCGAGGCGGAACTCCGCTCCAGGCTCGAGGCGGAACTCCGATCGAAAGACGTGAATCCCGCCCAGTCCGACGTGCCCGACTTCGGTCGCCACGTCGACCCACAGACCCCCGCGAAAGCGGGTTCCCCATCCGGACATGATTCCCCCAAGTCGTGGTCCGGATTGAAGAAGGAAAAATCGCCGGTCGTTCCCGACCCTCGCGATTGAAGTGCCCGGAGTCCCCCAGCTCCGAGCCTCCCCAGCCCCCGGTGTCCCCCAGCGCCGGGGGCTTCTTCATGCCCGGGGACAGAAACCGCTCGAAGCGCGAGCGCCGGCTCAGACCCAGCGGTATCCCGCACCGCGGACGGTTTCGATGCGCTCGGTGCCGAACTTGCCCCGCAGGTACCGCACGTAGACATCGACGACGTTCGAGCCCGGGTCGAAGTCCATTCCCCAGACGCGGCTGAGCAGCTGCTCGCGGCTCAGCACCTGGCCGGGGTGGCGCAAGAACTGCTCCGCCAGTGCGAACTCGCGGGCGGAGAGGTCGACACCGCGCCCCCCGATCTCCGCGCGTCGCGTGAGGACGCTGAGGGTGACGTCACCGTAGACGATCGTGGTCAGGTCGCCGCTGGTCATCCTCTCCCGCAGGCGCGAGCGGATGCGGGCGAGAAGCTCGTCGAACTTGAAGGGCTTGGCCATGTAGTCGTTCGCCCCGGCATCCAGCCCGTCCACGGTGTCGCGCGTTCCGGTCCGAGCGGTGAGCATGATGATCGGGAGGGCGGAGCCCTGGCCTCGCAGCTGCGTGAGGACCTCGAAGCCGTCCATGCCCGGCAGCCCGACATCGAGCAGAAGCAGGTCCACGTCCTCGTCGAGTGCCAGTTCGAGGGCATCCAGCCCGTTCTCGACGACGGTCGTGACATAGCCCGCGGCCTCGAGCCCGCGCGCGATGAAGGCCGAGATCCGCGGTTCGTCCTCGGCGATGAGTATCCGGGTCATCCCGTGGCCTCTCGTTGCATCACGACATCGCCCGCACGCACCGGGGCAGGCAGTTCGGTCGGCGAGCCCTGTCGGAGCGGAAGATGGATCGTGAAAGTCACTCCGCCCCCTGGGGTGTCGGTGACGGTGATGTGTCCATCATGCGCCTTCGTGATCGCGTCGACGATAGCGAGCCCCAACCCGGAGCCGCCGACGGATCGTCGCTCGTGGGCGCGGTCGAAGCGCCGGAAGATGCGGTGGCGCGCGGCCGGCGGGATGCCGGGCCCGTGGTCGCGCACCCACAGGTGCACACCCGCCGCGTCTGAGCTGCTGCCCAGTTCGATGGGGGATCCGGGAGGCGAGTACTTGGCGGCGTTGTCGGCGAGCTGCAGCCAGGCCTGCAGCAGCCGGTCATCGTCGCCCTCCACGGTGCCGTCGCCGGCCGCCTCCACCGACCACTCGTGGTCGGGGATGACCGCGACGAGCTCGGCGACCCGGGCGGTGAGGCCCGCGACCTCGATCGTGACCATCGAGAACTGGTCGCCCTCGACGGTGGCCAGCATGTCGATGTCATCGACGAGCCGCGTCATGCGGTCGAGTTCCGCGATGCCGATGTCCCGGGTGAGGGCGACGTCGTCCGAGTCGCCGGGGTCCATCATCTCCAGATGTCCTCGCACGATCGTGATGGGCGTCTTCAGCTCGTGGCGCACGTCATCCAGCAGCTGCCGTTGCACATCGACCGAGCCCTCGAGCCGGTCGAGCATCGAGTTGACCGTCCGCGTGACGTCGGAGATGTCGTCGTTTCCGCCGGTCGGGATGCGCGCCCCGAGTTCGGTGAGCGTGATGGAATCGGCCGTCTCCTGCAGGCGCCGGATGGGCGAGAGCAGTCGGCCCACGACGAACCACCCCACGATGCCCGTTGCGGCGATCGTCGCCAGCGCGGCGATGGCATAGGTCAGGATCGAGGTGTCGACCGCGTTCAGCTCGGCATCCAGATCGATCGCTCGCAGGTAGATGCCCTTGCTCTCGTCACCCTCCATCGAGACCGGGACGGCGATGTAGCGCAGGGCGCCCTCGTCGGTCACGGAGGTGCCGATGAGGCTCGCGTCGGATCCCTTCGTCTCCTGCACGACGCGGTCGATCAGCTGATCGTTGTCGGAGATGTCGAAGCCCGACAGTGTCTCGGGGCGATAGCGGGGAACCCCGTCGAGGATCGCGACCGACGCCTCGTTGAGTCCGGGCACCAGACGGGCGACGGCCGCCCGGAGGTACTCGTTGACGGATCCGAAGTCCGCCGGGCGAAGCTCCTCCCGTGCGGTGGCGGGCGCCCGCGACGCATCGGGTGCAGGAATCGGCTCCACGTCGGTCATGCCGGCGACCGTCACGAGGCTCGCCACCTGGGACTCCAGGCGGTCGTCGATCTCGTTGATGACCCGCTCACGCTCGGCCACGAATGTGATGCCCCCGGCGATGACGAGTCCCACGCACGCCACTGAGAGTATTGCCCCCAGTATTCGCGTGCGTGCCGAGAAGGATCTCGACGTGCTGCTCATCGTCTGATTATGGCCCCGTCGGCCGAGAATCCGCCCAGATCGGGTATCATCCGGCGTGCGTCATCGACAAGAGGTCGAGCTTCTCATCGAGCTGCTGCAGCGTCAGCTCGCCGCGGTCGATGTATCCGAGGTCGAGAACCGCCTCGCGGATCGTGATGCCCTCGGCGACGGAGTGCTTCGCGATCTTCGCCGCGGCCTCGTACCCGATGAGCTTGTTCAGGGGCGTGACGATCGAGGGCGACATGCCCGCGAAGGCGGCTGCGCGCTCCAGGTTCGCCTCCAGGCCGGAGATGGTCTTGTCGGCCAGTACGCGCACCGTGTTGGCCAGTAGGCGGATCGATTCGAGCAGCGCCGTGCCCATCACCGGGATGGCGACGTTCAGCTCGAACGCTCCGGATGCGCCGGCCCAGGCGATGGTGGCATCGTTCCCGATGACGCGGGCGCACACCATCAGCGTCGCCTCCGGCACCACGGGATTGACCTTGCCGGGCATGATCGAGGAGCCAGGCTGCAGGTCGGGGATGTGCAGCTCACCGAGGCCCGTGTTCGGCCCGGAGCCCATCCACCGAATGTCGTTGTTGATCTTGGTCAGCGAGACCGCGATCGTGCGGAGGGCCCCGGATGCCTCGACGAGGGCGTCGCGGTTCGCCTGTGCCTCGAAGTGGTCCTTCGCCTCGGTGATCGGCAGTTCGGTCTCGGCCACGAGCAGTTCAATGACCCTCTGGGGGAAGCCGAGCGGCGTGTTGATGCCCGTGCCGACGGCCGTGCCGCCGAGCGGCACCTCCGCGACGCGTGGCAGCACGGACTGGACCCGCTCGATGCCCAGGCGCATCTGTCGCGCATAGCCGCCGAACTCCTGTCCGAGCGTGACCGGGGTCGCGTCCATGAGGTGCGTGCGGCCCGACTTGACGGCATCCTTCCACAGCTCCGCCTTCTCCTCGAGGGCGACCGCGAGGTGGTCGAGGGCCGGGATGAGGTCGTCGATGAGCTCCTGCGTGACCGCGACGTGCACCGACGTCGGGAAGACGTCGTTGGAGGACTGCGAGGCGTTCACGTGGTCGTTGGGGTGCACCGGCGAACCGAGGCGACGCGTCGCGAGGGTCGCGAGCACCTCGTTCATGTTCATGTTCGACGAGGTGCCGCTGCCCGTCTGATACACGTCGATCGGGAAGTGGGCGAAGTACTCGCCCGTGATGACGTCGTCCGCGGCCGCGGCGATCGCGTCCGCGATGTCGCCCTGCAGTGTTCCGAGCTCCTTGTTGGCCAGCGCCGCGGACTTCTTGATGCGCGCCAGCGCCACCAGCTGCGCAGGGTCCAGGCTGTCACCCGAGATCGGGAAGTTCTCGACCGCCCGCTGCGTCTGCGCCCCGTAGAGGGCGGATGCCGGCACCCGGACCTCGCCCATGGTGTCGTGCTCGATGCGGTACTCGGTGTCAGTCACGTCGTCGTTCCTCTGCCTGGTGTGTACGGGTGTGCGGGATGTCGGGTCTGGTGTCGTGCTGTGGCGAGCCTTCGAGGCCTCAGGCGTCGCCGTCCGTGGCGGGTCCGACGATCACGTCGGGCGCCACCGTTCCCTGCGAGAGGCGATAGTTCGCGCCGACGATGGCGAGCTCGCCCGCCGCGATCGCGTCACCGATCAGCTCGGACTTCTCGAGCAGCTCGGCGACCGTGTCGCGGAGGTGCTCCCGCCCGACGAGTTCTGCGTCGACGGACTGCGGGTCGACGACGCCGTCGCCTACCACACGGTGCACCGCGGGGATGATCGGCTCGATGAGGCGCACGATGTGCGGTGGCAGTGGGGTGGCATCGGCGCCCTGCGACGCGATGGCGGCCGCGACCGCACCGCACTCATCGTGGCCGAGCACGACGATCAGCGACACCTTCAGCACGGCCACGGCGTACTCCAGGCTTCCGATGACCGAGTCGGAGATCACCTGACCCGCGTTGCGGACGACGAACAGGTCGCCGAGCCCCTTGTCGAAGATGATCTCGGCAGCGAGGCGGGAATCGGAGCAGCCGAACAGAGCAGCGCGGGGCGTCTGCGCGATGGCCACCTCGTTGCGGTGCTCGACATCCTGACGGGGGTGGCGCGGTTCGCCGGCGACGAAGCGCGCGTTGCCGCGCACCATCTCGCCCCACACCTTGGCGGGAGTCGGTCGATCGGTCACTGAGGTGCCTCCTGGAGTGCGCGGATCTGGTCGGTGAGGCTCTCTGCGACCAGCGCGGTCGTCTCCGGGCTGGCCGACCCGTACAGCAGCACATGGTCCGGGCCCGCCTGGATGCCCAGTGCGTACGACACGTTGGCGTTGCGCGACGGCTGCGCGATCTCGTACGTGTCCCACGTGAGCCCGTCGATCGTGGCGGTGCCCGTCGGCGCCGCGCCCCGCAGCACCTGTGCCGCCCACGTCTCGCCCGCATCGAACCCCTGCGCCAAGCGCAGAAAGCTGTTCTCATCGGGCACGTAGATGACTTCCCATGCCGCGATCGCGTCGGCCTCGACCTGTGCGCCGTTCACTCGCCACGTCTCCGGCACGTCGGCCACGAGCACCGCGCGGTCGTATGTTTCTTCCACACCCTGCGCGACGGCTGCGACATCGATGGGCGGCCGCGGCGCCGGCTCACCTCGGGGCACGGCGAGGATGATCACGAGCACGACGGCGAGGGTGGCGAGCATGGCGGCGATCAGGTTGCGGGTCGTCTGGCTCGCCCGGTAGGCGCGTGATCGCTCCGCCTTGTCGGCCGCCACATCGTCGGGGGACTGGGCCGGGATGTCGCGACTGGCGGCGCGCGCCATCACGTCGACGCCCCGTCATCCGCGGCGCCTCGCGCGGCGTCGAGACGCTGCTTCGCACCGCGCAGCCACTCTTCGCAGCGCGCGGCCAGGGCCTCGCCCCGCTCCCACAGCGCGAGGGAGTGCTCGAGCGTGGGGGCTCCCTGCTCCAGTTCCGCGACGACCTTCACCAGTTCGTCGCGCGCCTGCTCGAACGAGAGGGTCGCGACATCCGGGGCGGCGGGCCGCTCCGCGGGAGAGCCCTGGCCGGCCGGGGGCGCGGTCTGCGTCATGTCATCCATCCTAAATCCGGGCTCCGGCATCGCCCGACTCGGCGATCTCGCCCTCGGAGCGTGCGGCGAGCGATCCGCGCTCGAGCGTCACCACGAGCGGCGTGCCGGCCGGCGCCTGGTCCGCGTCTCGCACGATCACCCCGCCGGCGATGTGGGCGATCGCGTACCCGCGCGCCAGAGTGGCAGCGGGGGAGAGCGCCCTGAGCGAGGCCTGAAGCTCGAGAGTGCGCCGGTGCCCGTGCTCGATCTGCCGTCCGATGCGCTCGCGGCCACGAGACACCAGCAGCCACACCTCCTGCGAACGGCCATCGATCATGCTCTCCGGCGCTCGCAGCACCGGCCGTGAGCGCAGCTGCTCCAGTCTCTCCACGTCGTTCGTGACGCGATGAACGAGCCGGGTAGTGAGGCGGGAGCGCAGCTGGCGCACGAGGGTCAGCTGCTCCGCCACATCGGGCACGACGCGCTTGGCCGCGTCGGTCGGGGTGGATGCACGCAGGTCGGCGACGTCATCCAGCAGCGGCCGGTCGTTCTCGTGTCCGATCGCACTGACGATGGGGGTGGATGCCGCGGCCACGGCGCGCAGCAGACGCTCGTCGCTGAATCCGAGCAGGGTCTGCGGGTCGCCGCCGCCGCGCGCGATCACGATGACGTCGACCTCGGGGTCGGCATCCAGTCGCCTCAGGGCGGCGAGGGTCTCGGGAACGCACCGATCCCCCTGCACGGCCGCGTACTCCGTGCGGAAGCGCACCTGAGGCCAGCGGAGCTCGGCGTTGCGGTGCACGTCCTTTTCGGCATCCGAGCGCTCTCCGGTGATGAGCCCGATCCGGCGCGGCAGGAACGGCAGAGACTTCTTGCGGGAGGAGTCGAAGAGCCCCTCCTGCCGCAGCTGCACGCGCAGGCGCTCGAGCTTCTCGAGCTGGTCGCCGAGGCCGACGTGGCGGAGGGACGAGACCTGGAAGCTGAAGTCGCCGGCCTTGACGAAGTAGTCCGCCTTGACGCACGCGATCACGTGGTCGCCGACCTTGAGGTCGGCGGGCATCCGCATGCGGGCGCTCGACCAGACGCGCACGGAGATCGTGGCGTCGGTCGCGAGGTCCTTGATGCGGCCGTACACCGCGTTGCCCCGCACGTTCCACGCGGTGATCTCACCCTCGACCCAGACGGCGCCCCAACGGGCGACGAAGTCGCGGATCGATTCGTTCAATCGCGACACGGAGGTGGGCGCCTGGGGGCTGGAATCCCGCGGCGCCACCGAGTCGGGCGGCGGCGGCGCATCGGGGGAGGCGGCGGCCTGGAAGGTCGTCATCGCATCCTCACGTCGTGTGTTCGCTGCCGGGACTCGGCTTGTATCCAGGGGGTCCCACGTAGAATCGACACGTGACCACTCCTGCCGTCCGCTTGCCCGTGCCCCGCATACCGGGGCGGCGTGGACGCCTCCAGGATATCCCGGTCGCCGGACACAAGCGGGTGCTGCTCGCGGCGCCGCGCGGTTATTGCGCCGGCGTGGACCGCGCGGTGATCGCCGTCGAGAAGGCCCTGGAGCGCTACGGCGCGCCCGTCTACGTGCGCAAGCAGATCGTGCACAACATCCACGTGGTGAGCGAGCTGGAGGCAGCGGGGGCCATCTTCGTCGAAGAGGTCGACGAGGTTCCGCCGGGCGCACACGTCGTCTTCAGCGCGCACGGAGTGTCGCCGGCTGTCGTGGCCGCGGCATCCGATCGGGGCCTGCAGGCCATCGACGCGACCTGCCCCCTGGTGACCAAGGTGCACCGCGAAGCGGTGCGCTTCGCACGCGACGACTTCGAGATCCTGCTGATCGGCCACAAGGACCACGAGGAGGTCGAGGGCACGGCGGGCGAGGCGCCGGAGCATGTGACCATCGTGAACTCACCCGACGAGGCCGACACGATCCAGGTGCGCGACCCGTCCAAGGTCGTCTGGCTCTCCCAGACCACCCTGTCCGTCGACGAGACGATGGACACCGTCCGTCGACTTCGGGCGCGCTTCCCCCAGCTGCAGGATCCGCCGTCGGACGACATCTGCTACGCCACGCAGAACCGCCAGGTCGCGATCAAGAAGGTCGCCAAGGGCGCCGACCTTGTGATCGTGGTCGGCTCGGCCAACTCGTCCAACAGCGTGCGACTCGTGGAGGTCGCCCTGGAGTACGGCGCCAAGGCCGCGTATCGCATCGACTACGCCGACGAGATGCGCCAGGAGTGGTTCGACGGCGTCGAGACCGTGGGCGTCACCAGCGGCGCATCCGTGCCGGAGGTGCTCGTCGCCCAGGTGCTCGAGGAGCTGTCGGGCGCGGGATACCGGGACGTCGAAGAGGTCAAGACGGCCGAGGAGGACCTGATCTTCTCCCTTCCGAAAGAGCTGCGTCAGGATGCCGCCGGCAATCGAGACGAGCGGGCACTCGGCGGACGGGTGCAGGCGTGAGCGAGCCGACGGAGGGCAGGCCGGCGGCATCCGCCGACAAGACGCCCGCCGCGCCGTCCGTGGCCGTCGAACGCACCGATGCCCGCCCCGACCGCCCGCTGTACGGGGAGTACGCCACTCCTGAGGAGCAGCGGGCTCGCATCCGCCAGCCGGATGCGACCTGGGCGCTCGAGAATGGTCAAGCAGTGGTCCCGGAGTCACCGGGCCCGAGCCGACCGGCGGCCTCCGCTCCCGAGAAGTCGCCTCTGGTTTCGGCCGCACAGCCGGCGAAGCGACGTGGCGGGCTCGCCGATCGCGTGATCACGATCGCCCTGCTCGGCTACGGGCTGTTCGCGGTGCTGTCTTCGTTCGTCGCGCTCACCGACTTCCCCACGTTCGCGAACATGTGGATGGAGACCGTCGGGATCGACGGCGAGTTCACCAACTTCGCCCAGGGGCGGCTCTGGGGCACGATCGCCGCCGCCGTGTTCGCGATCGGCTGGCTGATCACGGCCGTTCTCTCGTGGCGGATGCTGCGGCGCGGGCGCATCACGTTCTGGGTGCCGATCGTCGGCGCGGTGGTCAGCTACCTCGCCGTCACCGCGCTGCTACTGGTGCCGCTGCTCGGCGACCCGGCCATCGCCGAGTACCTCACGCGCGTCGGGAGCTGAGCTCCGGCTCGGCCCGAACGACGGATGCCCCGGCCATTTCGGCCGGGGCATCCGTCGTTTCGGCGCTGCGGCCGGGTGTCTCTCGAGGTCAGCTCTGCGACTTGCCCGCCGAGCCGAGCTGGCGGGTCGCGTCGGCGACGCGCGCGGCCATCGCCGTCTCGGCGACCTTGCCCCAGGCGCGCGGGTCGTAGGCCTTCTTGTTGCCGACCTCGCCGTCGACCTTCAGGACGCCGTCGTAGTTGCTGAACATGTAGCCGGCGACCGCGCGCGTGAAGGCGTACTGCGTGTCGGTGTCGATGTTCATCTTGATCACACCGTTCTGCACGGCGAGAGCGATCTCCTCGTCGGTCGAGCCGCTGCCACCGTGGAAGACCAGGTCGAGTGGCTTCGGGCCGGTGCCGAAGCGCGACGCGATGCCCTCCTGGATCTCGCCGAGCAGCTCCGGGCGCAGCTTGACGTTTCCCGGCTTGTAGACCCCGTGCACGTTGCCGAACGTGAGCGCGGCGATCCAGCGCCCGTTCTCGCCGAGGCCGAGGCCCTCGACCGCCTTGGTGACATCGGCGACCGTCGTGTAGAGGGCCTCGTTCGAGCCCTCGTGCTGCACGCCGTCCTCCTCGCCACCGACGACGCCGATCTCGACCTCGAGGATCGCGTTGATGGCCTTCAGACGGGGGAGCAGCTCCTGCGCGATCTGCACGTTCTCATCGAGCGGCACCGCGGAGCCGTCCCACATGTGCGACTGGAAGATGGGGTGGCCGCCGTCCGCGACGACCTTCTCCGACTCGGCGATCAGGGGGAGCACGAAATCCTCGAGGGCCGGCTTCGGGCAGTGGTCGGTGTGCAGCGCGACGGTGATCGGGTAGCTCTTCGCGACCTCGTGCACGAACTTCGCGAACGCCAGCGCGCCCGTGGCCCGGCCCTTGACGGTGTGACCGGCGAAGTAGTCCGCGCCGCCCGTGGTGACCTGGATGATGCCGTCCGATCCGGCTTCGGTGAGACCCTGCAGGATCGCGTTGACGCTCTGGGAGCTCGACGCGTTGAAGGCCGGGTATGCGAACCCACCGGCCTTCGCGCGGTCCAGCATCTCGGCGTACTGCTCTGGGGTTGCGACGGGCATGACGGCTCCTTGGTCGTGGGCACGATGATCGGTGCGGGGACGTGTGCTGTCACTCTATCGAAGGCCGAGCGAGCGGTCAGGTGGCAGCGGGCCCGCCGACCAGGCGGAGCCGGGGATGGCCGTCTTGTTAAGAATCGCCAAAGCTTCACGCCCGCGGCCCCTCGAAACCGGGGGTTGTCACAGACCCGTCGCTAGGCTGAGCACATGGTCAGCATCACCGGCGACATGAGTCCCCTGCACCCCGATCGAAACCTCGCTCTCGAGCTCGTGCGGGCGACGGAGGCCGCGGCCATCCGCGCCGTGCCGTTCGTCGGCCGAGGCGCGAAGGAAGCGGCGGACGGCGCTGCCGTCGACGCGATGCGAGCCTTCCTCAGCACCGTGAACTTCGATGGCGTCATCGTCATCGGGGAGGGGGAGAAGGACGAGGCCCCCATGCTGTTCAACGGGGAGCACGTCGGCAACGGACGTGGCCCCGCCTGCGACATCGCCGTGGATCCGATCGACGGCACGTCGCTGACGGCCGCCGGGCGGCAGAACGCGCTCTCGGTCATCGCCGTCTCCGACCGCGGCTCGATGCTCGACGCGTCGACGGTGTTCTACATGGACAAGCTCGTCACGGGCCCCGCCGGCGTCGGCGTCGTCGACATCCGCCTGCCGATCGGCGAGAACATCCGGCTGCTCGCCAAGGCGCTGGGCAAGCCGATCGACGAGATCGTCGTCTCGGTGCTGAACCGTCCGAGGCACGAGAAGCTGATCGCCGACATCCGCGAAGCGGGGGCGGGCACCCGGCTCATGTCGGATGGCGATGTGGCCGGCGGCATCAACGCGGCTCGCCACAACGCCAAGACCGACATGTGCGTCGGCGTCGGCGGCAGCCCGGAGGGCATCGTCACGGCGTGTGCGATCAAGGCGCTCGGCGGCCACATCCAGGGCATCCTCTGGCCGCAGACCGACGATGAGACTCAGCGGGGCATCGATGCCGGTCTGAAGATGGACCACGTCTACGAGGCCGAGGAACTGGTCACCGGAAAGAACACGATCTTCGTCGCGACCGGCGTGACCGATGGACAGCTCGTCGCCGGCGTGACGCGGCAGGGCGACTATCTCTACACCGAAAGCGTCGTGCTGCGCAGTGCGTCGGGCACCCTGCGTCGGATCACGTCGGAGCACCTGACGTCCAAGTGGCTGTAGCCCCGGCACTTCCGACTCGAGTGCGCTGACGCTCGGCGACTCGCGTCGTGCCGGTCGCGCCGCCCTGGGGCTGGCACAATGGATGCTGGACGGCGGCCATTCACGGCGCCGAGGAGGCGAGCGGCACATGAGCGCACAGGGACCCACCGGTTCATCGCCGGCCGGCGACTCTCAGCCCTCGGCTCTCCCGAATGCCGGGTCGACGAATCCGGGGTCGATGCCCCGGGTTCCCGTGACCACGGGGTCGATTCCGACGTCCGGATCGATTCCCACCACCGGCGCTCACCGGATCATCGTCGACCCATCGCGTCGTGCCGACGTGCTGTTCCGCGTGCGGCGGGACGATGACCACGAGGTCAGCGCGTGGTGGATGATCGGCGCGTTCCTCGCGGTCTCCACCGCGGTGATCGTGCTGCTGAGCTTTGTACCCGGCGGCACGTGATCTGCCACCCGGGCGTCACTGATCCAGGCGTGACCGGAGCGTCCCCACGTCGGCTGTGATCGCCGGGGCCGACGCGTCGTCGAGCCGTTCCTGGCCTTCGGCCACCTCGGGAACGTCGAGGGCTTCGAGCAGCTCGACGGCCGAGAGCCGACGGGGCAGCGAGTGGATGACTGAAGGCTCGGCGACGGCGTCGAGCTTCGTCTGGTCGATGCCGGGGAAACGCCGAGCCGTCACGAGCACGCGGGACTCGAGCGTTCCGGCGAACTTGTTGTAGCTGTCGACGGTGCGTTCGATGGCGCGGCGCAGATCGTCGGCGTGGCGGGCTAGCCCGCCGAGCCGGTCGTACAGCTGATTGCCCAAGTCGAAGAGCAGGCGCGCCTCGTCTGACACGTCCTGCTGCGTCCACGTGTAGGCGACCGTCTTGAGGACGGCCCAGAGGTTGACGGGGGAGGCCAGCGCCACGCGCTTGCCGAAGGCGTGGTCGAGCAGCGTCGGATCCTCCTCCAGGGCCGCGGAGAGGAGCGATTCGCTCGGCACGAAGCAGATGACGAACTCGGGGCTCGAGCTGAGCCCGGCCCAATACGCCTTCTTGGCGAGCGCATCCACGTGGGCCCGCACGGCGCGCACGTGCCGCTGCAGCAGGTTCTTGCGCCTGGCGCCCTCGTCGCCGGTCGCCGTGAGCGGGATCGCGCTTGCTTCGAGGTAGGCGTCGAGGGGCACCTTGGCGTCGACGGCCAGGGCCTTGTCGCCCGGAAGCCGGATGATCATGTCGGGCCGGCCGGCGCCGGCATCCGAGGAGATCGCCGTCTGCACGTCGAAGTCCACGTATCGGGTGAGTCCGGCCGCTTCGACCACTCGCCGCAGCTGCGTCTCGCCCCAGACCCCGCGTGTGGTGTTGGAGCGGAGTGCGCTCGCCAGCGACTCGGTCGTTGCCCGCAGGGACTCATCCGACTCGTGCGCACGACGGAGCTGCTCGGCGAGCGACCCGAACTGCGCCTGCCGGTCCCGTTCGAGCTCCGACACCTTCTGCTGCATCGACAGGAGCGTCTCGCGCACGGGGGAGAGCGCGGTGAGCACCGCGGCTTCACGGCGCTCTCGCTCGTGATGCACGGCCTGGTCGGCGCGCGCGCGGTCGATCATCTCGCGGTACTCGTCGTTGCGGAGGTCGAGCTGTTCGCGCAGGCCCATGGCCGCCGATTCGGCCGCCGCCACGCGCGCGAGCAGATCGGATGCGGTGCGCGCTCCGGCCGAGGCGGCGCGCGCCGCGTGCGCGCACCAGCCGGCGAGGCCGCCGGCCGCGAGGCAGGCGACGGCCAGAAGCGATGCGGTCACGGGATCCATGGCTCCATCATGCCGAGGGCTTCGGACATCGCCGCGGAGGAACCGGCAGCGCAAGCGTGAAGGCCGCTCAGGCGACCGCGGCGAGGGCCTCGACCACGGACGGCACGGGCACGCTGTCGGGGCCCGCGATGCGCGACACCCGCACGCCCGTCATCTCCGCCAGGGACGAGACATCCATCGCTCCGGCCCGCCGGGCGGCGTCGATCACGATGTGGGCGCACGCGAGCGCATCCGCGCTCGCGTCGTGGTGGGAGAAGGGGCCGAAGCCCGCCTCCTGGGCGACGAACGGCAGGCGGTACGACGGCAGAGCGTAGGTCTTGCGGGCGACCTGCAGGCTGCAGAGGTACCGGTACGGCGGACACACGTCGCCGGTGGCCGCGCACGCCCGGCCCAGCACGCTCATGTCGAAGCCGGCGTTGTGCGCGACGAGCACATCGGCGCCGGCGAACCCCCACAGGTCGTCGAGCTGAGCGCTCCAGCCCTTGGCGGACGCGACGTCCGCCTTGCGGATGCCGTGTATGCCCGTGTTGAACGGGTGGAAGTCGTCGTGCCCCGGGGGCGGCTGGATGAGCCACCCGGCCGTCGCGACGACGCGGCCGCCTCGCACCCGGGCCAGTCCCACCGCGCACGCCGATGCCGTGCTGGAGTTCGCCGTCTCGAAGTCGATCGCGGTGAAATCCAAGGGCACGTGGTCAGCCTTCCTCCGGCTCCGCGAGCGCCGGCGTAGGCGCGCCGCGCTCGTCGTAGGCTCGGAACATGGCAGGTCGCGAGGAGATGTCCACGTCGTTCGGTGCCGCGGCCGGGGCCTACGAGTCCGGACGGCCGGAGTATCCCGCCGAGGCGGTCGAATGGATGCTGGAGCCGGTGGCATCCCATGAGCGCCGCCTGCGCGTGGCCGATGTCGGTGCCGGCACGGGCAAGCTGACCAGGGCCGTCGCCGCCACCGGGGCCGAGGTGGTCGCGATCGATCCCGACGCGGTCATGCTCGCGACCCTCCGCGATGCCGTTCCCGGTGTGCCGACGTTCCTCGGCACGGCGGAGGCGCTGCCGCTGCCGGACGCCGGCCTCGACGCGATCGTGTTCGGTCAGGCGTGGCACTGGGTGGAGCCGGTCGCCGGGTCCCGGGAGGTCGGCCGCGCGCTGCGCTCCGGCGGCGTTCTCGGCCTCATCTGGAATGTGCGCGACGAGGCCCAGGAGTGGGTGCGCCGCCTCACGAAGATCATGCACGGCAGTTCCGCGGAGGAGATGCTCTCCGCGGGGGATCCGCCGATCGCCGCACCGTTCGATCGGATCGAGAGCAGGGAATGGCGGTGGACACGTCCCATGACCCGTGAGGCGCTGCTGGCCATGGCGCGCTCGCGCAGCTACATCATCACGGCGGCGCCGGAGGATCGCGCAGCGATCGAGACCGGACTGGCCCGACTGTTCGACGAGCTCGGCCTCCGGGGCGACGCGAGCATCGACCTGCCGTACGTCACGCGCGCCTACCGCGCTCTGCGCCCGTGACCGATGCCGCATCCTTCGACGGGGTCGCGGGCGTCTACGAGGTGGCGGTCGTCGTATCCACGGCAAGCGGTCGACTGGCTGGGCTGCGGCGGCATCCACAGACCGAAGGGCCGACGATCGCGATGCCGTACGTCACGGCGTCGTTCCGCTACGTCTGTCCCTGACGGCGGCGGGCGGGGCCGGGTCACGACGGCTGTCGCACGTAGACTTGACGCCCGTGGCTCTCACTATCGGCATCGTCGGCCTGCCCAACGTCGGCAAGTCCACCCTCTTCAACGCACTCACCAAGAACGACGTGCTCGCGGCGAACTACCCGTTCGCGACGATCGAGCCGAACGTCGGTGTCGTGAGCCTGCCCGACCCCCGGCTCGAGAAGCTGGCCGAGGTGTTCCACTCGGAGCGGATCCTGCCGGCCACCGTGTCGTTCGTCGACATCGCCGGCATCGTGCGCGGCGCGAGCGAGGGCGAGGGCCTGGGCAACCAGTTCCTCGCCAACATCCGCGAGGCCGACGCGATCGCCCAGGTCGTGCGGGGCTTCACGGACGACGACGTGGTGCACGTCGAGGGCGCCGTGAACCCGAAGGACGACCTCGAGACCATCAACGCCGAGCTCATGCTCGCCGACCTGCAGACGCTCGAGAAGGCCGTGCCGCGCATCGAGAAGGAAGTCAAGACCAAGAAGGCCGAACCGGCCGCGCTGGAGGCGGCGAAGGCCGCGCAGGACGCGCTGGAGCGCGGCATCCTGCTGTCATCGTCCGGCATCGACCTCGCGCCGATCCGCGAGCTGGGCCTGCTGACCGCGAAGCCCTACATCTACGTCTTCAACGTCGACGAGGCGGTGTTGACGGATGACGCGGCCAAGGCCGCGCTCGAGGAGCTGGTCGCTCCCGCTCACGCCGTCTTCCTGGACGCCAAGATCGAGTCGGAGCTCATCGACCTCGACCCAGCCGACGCCGCCGAGCTGCTCGCCTCGACCGGCCAGGACGAATCAGGGCTCAACCAGCTCGCGCGCATCGGCTTCGACACCCTCGGACTGCAGACCTACCTCACGGCGGGGCCCAAGGAGGCTCGCGCCTGGACGATCGGCAAGGGCTGGAAGGCTCCGCAGGCCGCCGGTGTGATCCACACTGACTTCGAGAAGGGCTTCATCAAGGCCGAGGTCATCTCGTTCAACGACCTCGTCGACGCCGGCTCCGTCCTGGAGGCCCGCCACCGCGGCAAGGCCCGGCTCGAGGGCAAGGAGTACGTCATGAAGGACGGCGACGTGGTGGAGTTCCGCTTCAACGTGTAGATCTGGCGATGCCCGATAGCTCAAACTCGCGGGAGCCGCGAGCGGCGGTGGACGCCGTTAGTTCACGCCGAGGGGATAGCGGGCGAGCGCGCAACGTACATCCACGATGACGATGTGTCTCCCGCGAGTATCCAGGCGGCGAGCATCGTGCCGTTCAATGGCTCATGAAGGGTCCAGTCGCGCGTGCATCGGGAGGAGATCCCGGCTCGGGAGGAGGAATACACGAGGATCCTCCCTCCCCAAGCGGAATCTCCTCCGGAAGCGCGCGACGCGCGAACGATTCCGAGCGAGCGGAGCGGTACAAACGCGCCGACGCCCCGGTCGCTCGGCAGCGGAGTCGGAAACCACAGGTTGCCCTTCGGTGAAGAAGGCCGTGGCGGATTCGCCCGGATGGGTGCACCCTGGAGGCCAGAAGTGTGATCGGGTGATCCGGCGCATCAGCCGGCCCGACCCACTCGGTGGGGCTCATCATGAAGAAGCGCATCGCATTCGCCTGTCTCGTCGCCCTCGTCGCCGCGTCCACCTCGGTGTTCGTCACCGCGACCCCGGCGATGGCCGCGACCGTCACGGTCACCACGACATCTGACGTCGTGGACGGCGGCGATGGCCTCGTCTCGCTGCGCGAGGCGGTGACCCAGGCGAATGCGGCCGTCGACCCGACCATCATCGAGCTCGCCGCATCCAGCACGTACACGCTGACGCTGTGCGGCGCCGACGAGGATGCGAATGCCGGAGGCGACCTCGACCACACGGGCACGGAGTCCCTCACGCTGGCCGGACACGGGTCGATCATCGAGCAGACCTGTGCGGGCGAGCGGGTTCTCGACCAGCTCGACAGCGCCCCGCAGGTCGCGGTCAGCGACGTCACGATCACCGGTGGTGACAACTTCAGCGGTGCCGCGATGCGCTTCAACTCGGATGTCGAGCTGACGGGCGTGACCGTTTCCGGCAACGATGCGGGAACCGGAGCGGTGCTGGACAGCGGTGACGTCATCGCCGGATCCGGCATCGCGCTCGTCGACTCCACGCTCGGCCCGAACACGGGCACCGGCATCCGGATCTCCTTCGGCAGCATCTCGGTCGACGGATCGACCATCACGCAGAACACCGGCAGAGGGATCGGCGCGGTCGACGGCGCCGTCAGCATCCTCGACTCCACGATCAACGACAACGGTCAGGGTGGCGTGTCCACGACCGGCCAGGGGGAGGGCGTGCTCACGTTCGTCAACTCCTCCGCGGTCGGCAACGGGGGGACCGGGGTGGGCTGCTCCGCATGTGGCGACCTCCTCATCACCGATTCCACGATCACCGGGAATGCGCCCTCCGGATCGACCACCGGTGGGGGCATCGCGTGGAGCGTCGACCAGGACGAGCCTGGGGAGGGGCGAACGGCCACGATCACCGACACGACCGTCGCGGGCAACACGCGCAGCGGCCCCGGCGGAGGGATGGTCGTCTCCATCGTCGAGCTGACGGACGACCCGCCTCCGGCGCAGATCGTTCTCACCGGTTCGACGTTCAGCGCCAACTCGGCGGCCGGCGTGGAGGGTCGAGGTGGCGGGATATACGCCGCAACGGGCGAAGTCCGCATCGACAACTCGACGTTCTCGGGCAACTCCGCTGCGGTGACCGGTGGCGCGATCTACGCCAGCACCGGCGATGTCTTCCTGCGGCACGCGACCGTGGTCGGCAACAGCGCGCCCACGGGCGCGAACGTCGGCACCGGGGAAGACCTCCAGAGCTTCGCATCGATCGTTGCCGGGGCCACGGGCGGGGGTACCGACTGCGCGATCGCCGGAACCACGATCTCGTCGGGGTTCAACGTCGGCGGCGACACCTCGTGCGCGTTCGTCGCCGGCCCCGGCGATCAGACGAACGTCGGAGACCCGCAGCTCGGGCCCCTGACCGACAACGGAGGCCCGACCCAGACGAGGGTCCCTCTGGACACCAGTCCCGCCGCAGGCGCCGTGCCCGCCGCCGCGTGCACGGTTCTCACCGCGGACCAGCGCGGTGTCATCCGGCCGGTCGGAAGCAACTGCGAGGCCGGTTCCGTGGAGATCGCAGAGGTGGTCGCCCCTGCATGCACCCAAACCGGAACCAGCGGTTCCGATGTCCTCATCGGTGGGGACGGGGCCGACGTTCTCTGTGGTCTGGGCGGTCGGGATGTGCTTCTCGGTGGACGGGGCCCGGACCATCTGATCGGCGGCAGCGGTGACGACCTGTTGTCGGGCGGTTCAGGAAATGACGAGCTGGACGGTGAAGACGGCCGCGATGTGCTGATCGGCGGTCCCGGCAGCGACGATCTGGACGGTGGTCCCGGAAACGACTTCTGCGTGGATGCGGGGGACGGGCAGCCCTTCTCTTGTTGAGCAGGGCACATCCCTGGAGGGTCAGCGTGGGGCATCCCGATTGAGCTCCGCCGCCACCTCGACCAGGTAGGGGATGGCGCGATCGATCGAGTCCATGGTCGCCGTGAGCGAGATCCGGAAGTGATGCGGTTGGTCGAAGAGCGCTCCCGGCATCACGTAGACGCCACGCGCTTCGAGCGCGTCGCAGAAGGATCGCGCATCGCCGCCCGGCGCTCTTCCCCAGAGATAGAAGGTCCCCTCCGGGCGGGTGACCTCGACTCCGGCATCCGCAAGGGCGCCGTACATCCGATCGCGCTTGCGTGCGAGTTCGGCCATGTCGATCGAAAGCGTCTCCAGCGCCGGCACCGAATACTGCATGACCGCATCGGGGAATCCCCAGCCGATCGCGAGGCCCAGCGGAAAGAGGGCGTCGCGGAGCTCGCCCCGCGCCTCGGTGGGAATGAGTGGGGAGAGTGCGAGGTAGCCGAGCCGCTGACCCGGAGCCAGGAGCACCTTCCCGTAGCTGTAGTCGATGACCGTCCACGGATACGACGCAGCCGGCGAGGCGAAATCCACGCCGTCGAAGCGGATCCGCCGGTACGGCTCGTCGGAGAGGAGCCATATCCGGCGTCCATGGGTGCGGGACGCCTCTTCCAGCACCTCGGCAAGCGCCTCCCATGCCGACCTCGGATAGACGCGACCGGTGGGATTGGCCGGTGAGTTGACGACCACGATGCTCGTGCGCGGAGTGATCGCCCGGGCGATCGCGTCGATATCGAGGTCGAAGCTCACCGGGTCCAGTGCCGCCCGCACGGGGATGAGGTTCGCGGCACGCAGCATCGGCTCGTAGCAGAACCAGCCGGGGACGGGGATCACGACCTCGTCGCCCGCGTCTGCGAACAGGGCGAAGGCGAGCGAGATCGCCCCGAACGCGCCCTGGGTCATCGCGATGTCCTCAGGTTCGAAGGCCAGCCCGAGCTCGTCGCGCAGACCCGCAGCGACGACCTCCTGCGCGCTGCGCTCGCTGCTCTTGTAGGCGAACCAGTCCACCGACCGGGGATCGACCTGGGCGCGCATCGCGTCCGAGAGCCCTGGTAGAGCCAGCTCGTGGGGATTGCCGAAGGTGAAATCCAGGGCGTCGTCATCGTCCGCGAGCCCCTGGATCCGTCCGAAGAACGCGGTGACCTTGTCCACCGCCGCCTTCGCCTCGGTTGCACGTGCCGATATCACCACAGGAATCACCCCAGCCTCGCGTCGTCGCCCTGTCAGCTTCCCAAGTCGGGCCAGGTGCGTCAATCGGCACCGCCACGGCCGGTGTCGGTGACGACTGCGATCATCGCCCGCATGGATATCTCACTTCTCTCTCCGGCGGGTCTCGTCTCCAGTCCTGCGTTCAGCCACGTGGCCATCGTGCCGCCGCACGCGACCATGATCTACGTGGGTGGCCAGAACGGTGTCGATGACACCGGATCGCTCGTCTCCGACGACATCGCCGAGCAATCGGTCCGTGCGGTGGAAAACGCCAGAGCGGCGCTCGAAGCCGCCGGAGCCTCCCTCGCCGACGTCTTCTCGTGGACGGTGCTGATCGACACGAGCGCCGACCTCGGCGCCGCGTACGGCGCCATCGCACCGCGACTGGCACGCGAAGGCGCCCCGCCGCTGGTGACCGCCGCGCGCGTAGCGGGCCTCGGCGTCCCGGGGGCGCTGATCGAGGTGAGCGCGATCGCCGCCATCACGACCGACTGACGGCGTCTCGTCCCCGTTGTGGTCGGCCTCACGGAGGTGTCGGCGCTCCAGCGCGCCTACGGCCGTCGTGGCGTCGAGATCACCCCTCGTGCGGTCGATATCGGCGCGATATTCTGGGTGCGGAGGTGTTCGCCATGCATGCCACTGTGGGGGACCGAGTCCGCATACACGGACGCACCGTCGGCGCCGCCGAGCGCGAGGGCGAGGTCATCGATGTGCGCGGGAGCAAGGAGAGCCCGCTGCTCGTCGTGCGGTACGACGACGGCCATGAGACCATCCTGGCGCCGGGGGCGGACTGCGAACTCGTGCACGCGGACTGACGGATTCGCTCGCTCGGCCCGACAGGAGCCGGCGCGGTCATGGGCGCGGTCGATTGTCACGCGCCCCGCGAGGCGAGATCGGCGAGCACCGCCCGAGCCGCGCGTTCACCGGACACCAGCGCTCCCTGGATGGAGGGGGTATCGCGGTGATCGCCCGCGACATAGACGCCATCGCCCTGCCGCGTGGAGCTGATGGTTTGAAGCGGCGGCGGTTGGGCGGGCAGGGCGTCGTGAATGTCGTCGCGGCGGAGCAGCTGCCAGTCGTCGGCCGCGGTGCCCCACAGTTCGCCGATGTGACGACGCACGTCGGCTTCCTGCGGAGCGGAGCCCGGATCGGTGCGGGCTCGCGAGGACAGCAGGCAGGTCGCGGAGATGAGGTGCCTCCCGGCCGGGGCGTATGAGGGTGCGGTGTGCGACATCACAACGGCGTTGACCACGGGACCCGCTCGGCGGCCGTCGACGGCGAGCATGCCGGATGCCGTGGGCGCGGCGTCGGCTGCGAACCACCATGTCTGGAGCCCTCTGGTCGTGGGACGCGGAAGCTCCGTCAGGTCCGCGACCCGGTCGGGGCCGACGGCGACCACCACGGCGCGCGCGGCGATCGCATCCGCACCCTCGACGTCGATATGCGCGATGCCGTCTCGTCTCCCCACACCTCCTGCCCGCATCCCGAGTCGGATGTCGGCTCCCGCCATGGCAGCCGTCCGGGCGAGCTGCGCCGGCACGGCGGCGATTCCCTGCTCCGGCACCCCCGGAGCGCCCAGCACGAACATCCGGATCAGGAGGCGGGTGAAACTGTCGGAGGTCTCTCCACGATCCTCGGCCGGCACTCCGGCGAGGAACGGTTCCAGCACCTCCCTCCGGAGAGGTCCTCGAAGGCCGACGCGGTCCCAGCCTTCGCGCAGTGTGCGATCCGCCCCCCTGATCACCGCCCGAGGCGAGAGGAGCACGGGCAGGACCCAGCGGGCGAGCGCGGCGGCATCCATCGGCCCGAGCAGGCCGCTTCGAACCGTGGCCGGCAGACCGGACGGGCGACGAAGGGGATCGCTCAGTTCGACGAGGCCCTTCTCGCGCCGGACCGCGACGCCGACGGGGAACGACCGCAGTCGCAGCTCGTCGACATCCACCCACCGTTTGACGGCCGGGTAGGCCGGGTTCAGCAGTTGGAAGCCGCGGTCGAGGAGAAAGCCATCGACGGCGTCCGTACGCTGACGTCCGCCGACGACTTCCTCCGCCTCCAGTACGACGACATCGTGGCCGGCCTGCGCGACTCGCGCGGCGCACCGCAGGCCCGCCAGCCCCGCACCGAGAACGACGACGTCGTGAGCCTCCACGCTTCCACGATAGGTGCCCCTTGAACAGGCGGGACGGGGGCGACCCGCCGATACCGAGTGCACACGCCGTGCGCAAGCCCCTGCGGAACGTGCGGACGGTCGTGTTCAGTGTCGGCATGAACAAGAGGACATCAACTCCTGGCAAGCCCATCACGCCCCGCATGCACGGCATCATCGACTACGGTCTCGCCGCCGGTAACCTCGTGCTGCCGGGTCTGCTCAAGCTGCGCCCGTCGCTGATCGGCGTGTTCGCCGCCTTCGGCGTCATCCAGGGCGCACTCAACTCGGTCACGACCCAGCCACTGGCCGTGCAGAAGGTCGTGCCCTTCAAGGTGCACGGCACGATCGACAAGAGCAGTGTGCCGCTGTACCTGCTGGCCCCGCTGGCCGCGGGCGTGGTGCGCGACAAGCGCGGGCGCTGGTACTGGCTGGGTCTCGGCGCTGCACTGATCACCGTGTACAACCTCACCGACTGGAACGCGAAGAAGACCGATCGCTGAGGGCGCCCGGGCGAGAGAACGGGGTTTCGTCGCGAAGCACTTGACGTGGCCGAGCGCAACCCCCTCTCGCCGCTCGGCGACGGTTCGTAGCGTGCTGCCACCACATCCCGAAAAGGAGGATTGAAATGGCCCGTGGAACCGTGAAGTACAACCCCTTCTCCGAACTCAAGGCGCTCCAGCGCTCGTTCTTCGGCGAGGATTTCCTGTCACCGCTTCGGGGCGCGGTCGTGCTCACGACCGATGTCTACACCGAGGGCGATCAGCGGATGGTGGTCGAGGCGCACCTGCCCAATTTCGCCCTCGACGACATCGACATCAGCGTCGACGAAGCCGCGCTGGTGATCCGGGCCGAGCGGCGCGAGCGCGACGAAGAAGCCGAGAAGCGCTATCTGGTGCGCGAGAGCAGCATGAGCTTCTACCGGCGCATCGTGCTGCCCGAGCGCGCGGACGAGCAGGCCATCTCCGCCGACTTCCGCGAGGGCGTGCTCAGGGTGACGGTGCCCTTGGTGGAGGCGCCGTCTCCGCGGCGTGTCCCGATCAGCACCGAATCTCCGCAAGAGGGCCAGGCCTCACAGGGTGCGCAGCAGCGCGCGGAACAGGGAGGGCAGCAGACCCCGGAACAGCCGCAGGGCGCGGGACCGGAAGCGCAGGAGAGCTCCGGACAGCAACCGCAGCACAGCTCCGAGCAGGCCGCGCAACCGGGTGACACGGCACCGCTCGGCGAAGTCGGCTACGGGGCGGGCCCCGCGCCGGACTCGGCGTCCGGCTCGCGGGGAACGGCACCGTCTACGGGGCCCTGACGTTACCCGTCACCTCCCTCGTCCCCGGGATCTCGAGTCCACACCGTCTCAGATGCTGCGAGCGCGAGCGGAAGTTCGCCGGCCGACGCGGAACGACGCACGTGTCGGCTCCCTCTGCACGTGTCGGATCCCTCCGCACGTGTCGGCTCCCTGTGCCATCCTGAGCCGATGACATCCGGACAGCGCCGCATCGGCGCCATCTTCATTCCCGACCTGCCCCCGGAAGACCTGCGCGCCGCTGTGGAGGCGGCCGAGGACGCCGGCGTGTCCGAGCTGTGGCTCTGGGAAGACTGCTTCCGCGAAGCCGGGTTCTCGAGCGCCGCTGCGGCCCTCGCCTGGACGGAGCGGCTCCAGGTCGGGATCGGCATCGCCCCGATGCCGCTGCGCAATGTCGCGATCACCGCGATGGAGATCGCGACGATCGAGCGGATGTTCCCCGGCCGCCTGCTGCCGGGTGTCGGGCACGGCGTGCTGTCGTGGATGGGGCAGGTCGGCGCCCGGGTGGCATCGCCGCTGACGCTGATGCGCGAGTACGCGCCCGCGCTGCGTGCGCTCCTCCGGGGTGAGACGCTGTCGACCCAGGGCCGCTACGTGCGACTCGACGACGTGCGTCTGGACTGGCCGCCCACGTCGCCGCCGGCCGTCTACGCGGCGGGTGAGGGTCCCAAGACGCTGCGTCTCTCCGGCGAGGTCGCCGACGGCACCATCCTGACGGGCGGAACGAGTCCGGCCCGCGTCGCCGAAGCGGTCGCGCTCATCGGCGAGGGTGCCAGTGCCGCGGGACGAACCGGCGCGCAGCCGGTCGTCGTCTACGTCGCGGTCGCGTTCGGGACGGATGCCGGTGCGCGCGTGACCGCACAGCTGGAGCGCTGGGACATGGCCGGACAGACCGACCGCATCCTGTCCGGCACGGCGGCCGCGGTGGCGGCGGGCGTCGAGGAGTTCTACGACGCCGGCGCGGACGCGGTGATCCTGCAGCCGCTGGCGGACGAGTCCGACCTCGCCCCCTTCATGCGCCAGGTCGCGGAGGTCGCCGGCCGCGTGCTCTGAGCCGGCGCCTTACTCGACTCAGCACCCACCGCGCGCCTCGGCTCGGCGGTGTCCGGCTGCGAGTTGCCCGTGCGTCCCGCGGGGGCTCAGTCACTCCTCGCGAACAGCCCGGCGGAACCGAGGATCCGCTCCGGGGTGACTCGGATCACGACGCGACGTGGGTTCACCCGGGGCTGGCGGTAGCGGGCGGCGTACAGGCTCACGGCGAGTGCCACGGAGTCGGCATCCCTTTCGATCACGCCCACGCCGCCGATGCTCAGCCATTGCGGCCCGGACACCTGCGCGACGGTCGCCCGCCCGTCGCGCTCCACGTTGCGCACCTTCTGGCTGCCGTCGCTCGTGATGATGCGCACGAACCCGTCCACGAAGGTGTAGCCGACGGCGACGACGTGGATGCCGCCCGACGGGCCGATCGTGGAGAGGGTCGCCAGATGGCGGTCGGCGACGAACCGCTGGCCGTCGAGGGTGAGGGATGCCGGAGTGCCCATCCCTCGTGTCTACCCGACGCCTCGTTCAGCGAACAGCTGGTCGAGCACGTGTCGCGCCAGTTCGGCCTGGCCGGGTGGCTTGTTCGTGATCATGATGAGGGCCTTCCAGAGTGCCCAGCCGCGTCCCCGGGCCCAGGTCGCGTCGTCGACGTCGTATTCGCGACGGAACACCTCGCGCGCCTCTCCCGAGAGGTATGTCCAGACGAGGACGGTGTCGCACGCCGGGTCTCCCACGCCGGCGCAGCCGAAGTCGATCACCGCGGTGAGCGCACCGTCCTCCACCAGCAGGTTGTTCACGGACACGTCCCCGTGGAACCACACCGGCGCGCCGGTGAAGACCCCATCCAGCGCGTCGCGCCAGATGCCGACCGCGAGGTCGCGTTCCCGCCCATGCACCCGCACGAGCAGGTCCCGCGTCTCGGAATCGAAGTGCTCCAGCGGAGCGCCGCGGAAGGCGCTGTGCGGCCCAGGACCCGGCGCGCCGGTCGTGTCGGCCGACCGGAGGGCGACGAGGAACGCCGCGAGGTCCGCCGCGAAGCGCACCGGGTTCTCGACGACCGTGCGCGATGCCGGCACTCCGGGGAGCCAGCCGTAGACGGACCACGGTGCCGGAAAGCGTTCGGTGGGCCTGCCCACGCCGCGCACGACCGGGATCGGGAGTGGAACGGACCCCGCGAGGCGCGGCAGCCACGCCTGCTCCTTCGCAACCTGGGGCACGTAGCCGGCTGCGCTGGGAAGTCGGACGCTGAGGTCGTCGCCGAGCCGGTAGATACGGTGGTCGTTGCCTCCGCGTTCGACGAATCGGAGCGGGAGGGCGCTCCACTGCGGGAACTGCTCGTCCAGCAGGCTGCGAATGAGCGGCTCATCGATCATGGCGGCGTCGATCCGTCCGGCGTCGCTGCTCGTGGCGTTCCGGTGGTCCGAGGTCACCGGCCCACGCTACCGTCGCCGGCGCTCGCCGGGCCCTCGCACGAGCGAAAGGCTGCGATTTACACTGGGGCAATGGCGAGAGGCGAAGTGTTCCCGATCATCAACTGTGCCGATCTCGTCGGTACCCGCGGATGGTACGAACGGGTCTTCGCCGGCGACCTGGCCTACCGGTTTCCCGACGAGGGCGAACCGGTGTACCTGACGCTGCGGATCGGCTCCGGCCAGGTGGCGCTCGCGCAGGGCACGAGCGAGGCGATGTACGGGGCGACTCCGCTGCCCGCCACCGGGCATGCCGTCGATGTCTGCATCTACGTCCCCGATCTCGACGCCGCAGTGGCGGCCGCATCCGGTGCCGTCGCGGTTCCCCCGGCTGACATGCCGTGGGGCGAGCGCGTGGCCTACCTGACGGATCCGGAAGGCACCATGCTGCTCGTGATCCAGGACGAGGCGTGAACAGTGATCGGTGCGACACACCACTGGTGCACCTGTGCCACGTGACCTGTAATGGGGGTGGGAACGAAAGGGGGCATCGTGGCTGCTGAACGCGGCGAGAGGCCGATCGAGGAACTCGGCACTGCCGAGTGCTGGGGGCTGCTCGAGAGCGTCAGCCTCGGCCGCCTGGCGGTGACCGGTCTGGACGGCGCGCCCGACGTCTTCCCCCTGAACTACACCGTCCACAACGGGTCGCTGTACGCGCGGTCCGCACACGGCGCCAAGGTGCTGGACATCGCGATCCGGCCGGCCGCTGCCCTCGAGATCGACGGAGAAGACGACGCCTCGCACTGGAGCGTCGTCGTCCGAGGCGCCGCGGCACGCGTGGAGCACGACGCTGAGATCCGCGATTCCGGAGTCCTCCGGCTGGACTCCGCGAACCCTGCGAGCAAGCCCCACGTCATCCGGCTCACTCCGAGCACGGTCACGGGGCGACGGTTCCGCAAGGGTACGCACAACGCACCGCAGAGCGCAGCGGCGACGGCCGAACGCGAGGTTGCGGAGGCGCCCGCCCCCGACGAGAAGCGGTCCCCGCAGAGGCGTGGCGACCGACCGACGCCCATTCCGCACTTCGCCCCCGACAAGGACGACAGCCCGAATGCCTGAGGCGCCGGAGATCCACGAGCTGGCAGCCTTCCTCACCGCGCGCACGAGCGGGCGCGGGATCCGCGGCTTCGACATCGCGCTCGGCAAGATGCTGAAGGCGGGTGACCCTTCAGCGGTCATCGGATGCCGCGTGGCGGCCGTGACCCGGATCGCGAAGATGATCGACGTGGTGGTGACCGATCCGGCCGGCACGACGTGGCACGTCGTCGTGCACTTCGGTCACGATGGCTGGGTGCTGTGGCACGACGCGGTTCCCGACGGGATGGCACGCGCCGGCGACGCGACCCTCATGGCCCGCATCCGCCTCGACGACGGGGCGGGCTTCGATCTGACGGATGCCGGTCAGTGGAAATCGCTCACGGTGCACATCGTCCCGCACACCGCCGATATCCCGGCAGTCGCGAAACTCGGTCCTGATCCCCTCGACCCGGCCTTCGACCTCGTCGAG
Organism: Micromonospora sp. DT81.3; assembly: GCF_049847225.1. Classification (NCBI taxonomy): domain Bacteria; kingdom Bacillati; phylum Actinomycetota; class Actinomycetes; order Micromonosporales; family Micromonosporaceae; genus Micromonospora; species Micromonospora sp. DT81.3. The sequence goes on along the minus strand of NZ_JBNCNY010000003.1, from coordinate 371,140 downwards.
TTCGCTGCGATCCTCGCCGGCCGCAAGAAGCAGATCAAGGCACTGCTGCAGGATCAGGCCGCACTGGCCGGCATCGGAAACGCCTACTCCGACGAGATCCTGCATGCGGCGGGACTCTCGCCCGTGGTGCACGCGTCGGCGCTGTCGCAAGACGAGGTCGGGCGCCTCTTCGGCGCGATGAGGACGATTCTCGCGGAGTCGACGGCGGCCCGGCGGGGAGTTGCGCCGGAAGATCTCAAGGCGACCAAGCACGCCGCGCTCCGCGTGCACCGCCGGACGGGACAGCCCTGCCCCGTCTGCGGCGATGTCATCCGCGAGCTCACGTTCTCCGGCGCCGCCGCCCAGTACTGCCCCACGTGCCAGACCGAAGGCGTGGCACTGGACTGACCCCCCCGGGCCTGTGCTCAGGGCTTCTGCTCGGCGTGCGCGCCCTCGGCGATCTCCTCGACCACCTTCGCGTTGAAGGCGGGCAGGTCGCGCGGCGTCCGGCTGGAGACGAGACCGTGGTCGACGACGACCTCCTCGTCGACCCAATCGGCCCCGGCGTTGCGGAGGTCGGTCTTGAGGCTGGGGTAGCTGGTGATCCTGCGCCCGTCCACGACCCCGGCCTCGATCAGGATCCACGCACCGTGGCAGATCACGCCGACCGGCTTGTGCTGCTCGAAGAAGGCGCGGGCGAAGGCGACGGATGCCTCGTCCATGCGCAGATGGTCGGCGTTGACGACGCCGCCGGGCAGCACGAGGGCGTGGAACGCCGAGGCATCGGCATCGGCCGGCGCGGCATCCACGGCATGCTTGTGGCCGTTCTTGCCGGTGATCTCATCGGCTGTGGGAGAGATGAGGCGCGCGGACGCGCCGGCGGAGGTGATCGCGCCCCATGGTGAGGTCAACTCGCTGTCTTCGAAGCCGTCGGTCGCGAGAAACGCGACGGTCTTTCCATTGAGTTCGGTCATGCACCGACGGTAATCCGGGGGTCGCTGGGCGATCAGGGGCTTGACAGTGCGGAAGGGCCGACCCACGACGAAGGGTGCTCAGGCGCCGGTGCCCCAGCCGCTGTCGCCGGGTTTCTCGTCACCCCACGTGGCCGTGAGCGTTTCGCCGGCTTCGACGGTCAGATCGATGAGCCGGGTCAACAGCTGCGGCAGGCTGGTGGAACGCAGCAGCTCGAGCTGGTCCATGTCACCGAGGGGTGCGATCCCCGCAAGCTGCCACGAAGCCACGGCGGGGTCGTCATCGACCGCGACATCCGGGCTCCACCGATGCTCGACGAATTCGGCCGCGCGGGCGATCGTTCGACGCACGATCGACTCCGCCTGGGTGAGGAGCGGCAGGTACTCATCCTTCCACTCGAGGTCGGCCAGTTCCGTGACCTCCGCCTGCGGGAAGGGACCGTCGTCCACCCAGCGGTCCACCGCGATGCGGGTCGTGCCGGACCCGATCACGGCCACCGCCCCGTCCGTGGTGCCGAGCTCCTCGATCCGCGCGACGGTGCCGATGTCGAACCGCCGGTCGCCGCCGCCCACCTCGGAGCCGCGCTCGATCAGCACGACGCCGAACTCGCCCGGCTCGTCCTGAAGCACGGCGGACAGCATCGCGAGATACCGCTCTTCGAAGACCCGGAGCGCGATCGGCATGTAGGGGAACAGCACCGACCCCAGCGGGAACATCGCCATCGTCGTCACCCAGCCAGTGAATCACGCGCGACCGGCATCGGGGCCGACGCAGGGGACTTCCCAGCCCACCCGAAGCCGTCATCGCGACCCCCGGGTATCCTGGACTCATGACGACGACTTCGACCGAGACGCCCGCCACGCCGCTTCAGCCTGCGCCGGGTGCGCTCAACCTGCTCAAGACGGAGTCGAACGAGGCGTCGTGCTGCGGCGGTTCATCCTGCTGCGCGACGAACTGACCTCACGCCCTCGTCGGGCTCAGCAGAGCCGCGGCAACGTCCTCATCGAGTTCGGGCACGTCCTCTACGGGAACCGCCAGAGCCTGTAACACCCTGCTCAGGAAGTTCCGCGCACCCGCAGCCATCGCGATGTCCACGATGTCGCGATCACTGAAGCCGTGGTCGCGGAGCACCTGCGAGTCGGCGTCGGTCATAGCGGAAGCATCCACCGACATCCGTTCGGCGAACGCCATCATCGCGACCTCCGCGTCGCTGAGCCCGGCCGACGTGTAGTCGGCGGCGACACGCACGAGCTGCGCCTCATCGAGCACGGCGGCCCGCAGTGTCTTTCTCCCGTGCGCGAGCAGACAATGCGGAGATCGGAGGGTGCGCGCCGCCGCGAGCGTCACCAGCTCGTAATTGCGCAGACCGAGGGTCGACACCAGCGAGCCGGTGAGCTGCTCGAAGGCGAGGTCGGCGTCCGGATTCATCGCCATCACTCTGGTGTGGCTGTAGACGAACCCGTCGGTCGCGAGGTCCTCCGCATACTTCTCGGCGGCGAATCCCGACACGTCGCCGGGGTGAGGTGGATGCACGATCATGACCTGATCCTGTCGGCACGAAGCCCGTGGCGCCAGTGGATCAATGCCCGATCGGCGCGCCGATGGAGTCGGCGGGCTTGCGGACGAGGAACGCTCCGACAATGGCCGGAAGCGAGATGATAGCCGCCGTCATGAACGCGGCCCGGACCCCGGCGGCACCCGCGGCGAGCTCGGTGGCTCCCTCGGCGACGGCGCTGGCGGAGACGCCGGAGAGGATCGCGACCATGAGCGCGATGCCGGCAGCGCCGGCCACCTGCTGCACCGTACCGAGCACGGCGCTGCCGTAGGAGTAGAAGCGCGGGGTCAGCGATCCGAGCGATGCCGTGAAGAGCGGCGTGAACGAGAGCGCGAGCCCTACCGACAGCACCGTCTGAGCGATCGCCACGACCCAGATCGGAGTCGACTCCCCGAGCGTGGTGTAGAACCACAGCACGCTGCTCGAGATGATCGAGCCGGGGATCAGCAGCACCCGCGTGCCCCGGTTGTCGTAGATGCGGCCGACGATCGGGCCGAGGAGCCCCATGATGAGCGCGCCGGGCAGGACGATGAGGCCGGTGACGAGCGCTGTGATGCCGAGCACGTTCTGCAGATAGAGCGGCAGCACCGTGATGGCGCCGAAGAACGACATCGACACGAGGAGCATCTGAACGATGGAGATCGAGAAGTTGGTCGACCGGAACACCCGCAGGTCGAGCAGCGCGTCATCCTTTCGCTGCAGCAGCAGCTGGCGCCAGACAAACAGCCCCAGCGCGAGAACGCCGACGGCCAGTGACGCGACGAGCGTCGTGGCCGACATCGCGGCCGCGGCGGAGTCGGTGGTCTCGGCGCCCGCGCCGATCTGGCTGAGCCCGAACACGAGCCCGCCGAAGCCGAACGCGGAGAGGATGACCGACAGGACGTCGATCGGAGCCTTCGTGGTCTCCCCGAGGTTGACCATCCAGCGCGCACCGGCGGCGAGAGCGGTCAAGGCGATGGGGAGAATCAGCCCGAAGATCCAGCGCCAGCCCACCGTGTCGAGCAGGAGGCCGGAAACCGTCGGCCCGATCGCCGGGGCGAGCGAGATCACCACGCTGACGCGGCCCATCATCCGTCCCCGCTGCTGCGGCGGCACGAGCGTCATGAGGGTCGTCATGAGCAGCGGCATCATGATCGCCGTGCCGGATGCCTGCACGACGCGCGCGACGAGCAGCATAGGGAAACCCGGCGAGAGGAAGGCCAGCAGGGTTCCGAGCGAGAAGAGCGACATCGCCGCGATGAACACCGCGCGCGTGGTGAAGCGCTGCAGCAGGAAGCCGGTGATGGGGATGACCACCGCCATCGTGAGCATGAACGCCGTCGTCAGCCATTGTGCCGCGAGGGCGGTGATGCCGAGGTCGGTGATGAGGTGCGGGATCGCCACGCCCATCGTCGTCTCGTTGAGGATCGCGACGAAGGCGGCGCCCAGCAGCAGCCAGATGACACGGGTCTCGCGAGACGTGAGCCCGACGGACGAGACGTTCTGCGGTGCGGAGACCCGGATGGTGTCGGTATCGGCGGTCATCTGATGGAACTCCTCGGGGCTTGACGGCGAAGGCCACCCGAGGATGGCGTCAACCGAGGCTAACCGCGAGCGCCGACATCGCATTCCCGGTTCGGCGTGCGAATATTCCTGCATGCCGCCGATGCGCCGCCTTCCCCGTGATGTGGTGTGGCGCTGGACGGCGGCCGGAGTGGCCGGGGTCGCCGTGGGCATCGCCCTGGCCCCGCTTCTGGGCGTCGCGGCCGGGCTGCTCGCCGGCTGGGGCGCGGCGGCGGTGACCGTCGTCGTCGCCGTGCTCGCCTACACGTGGCCCATGGATGCGCAGCGCACCCGCGACCACGCCAGCCGCGAAGACCCGGGTCGCCGCGTCGCCCGGCTGGTCTCGATCGCGGGAAGCGTCGCCAGCCTCGGCGCCGTGGCCGTCGTGCTGTTCCAGACGGGAACGGCGCCCCTGGGGGAGTCGGCCATCCTCGCCGCCATCGCGGTGTTCAGCGTCGCGGCATCCTGGTTCCTGATCCAGACGAATTACATGCTCCGCTACGCCCACGAGTACTTCGAGGAGCCGGCGGGGGGCATCGACTTCCACGGTGCGCAAGCGCCGATGTACACCGACTTCATTTACTTCGCGGTGGGACTGGGAATGACGTACCAGGTGGCAGACACCAACGTGACGAGCAACCGCATCCGGCGCATCGTGATCGGTCAGACCGTTCTGGCATGGGTGTTCGCCACGGTGATCATCGCGAACGTGATCAACCTCGTGGTCGGGATCGCCTCGGTCTAGCTGCCCTCGTGCGAGCGGCGCTCGTCCTTCTCGTGCTGCCTCTTGCGGTATGCGTCGGTCTCGAACGCGCTGCCCGGGGCCTCCGTCGGCCCGGCGTCGAGCTGCTTCCCCTCGAGATCGCCGAAAGTCGGGTCGATGAGCTCCTCCGTGGTGTGCGACTTGAGCTCGTCGATCTCTGCTCGCAGCTGCGCCAGGTCGTCACCGTTGTGGGGTGGGGAGTCGGGGGTGGAGGTCATGGCCCCACCATACTCGTCCCGCTGTCCCGGCCCGTGGTTAGGCTCGTAGCGTGAGCATGGGCGGAGGTGGCGGACCACGAGGCGGCGGAGGCTTCCGCGGCGTCGACATCGAGGCGCAGAAGAAGCTGAACGCCGAGGCCCCACGCATCCCGAATCTCGGGCCGCGGGTGGTGGCGCTGTTCCGTCCGTACCGGATCCAGATCGCCTTCACGGCGATCCTCGTCATCGCCGGCGCGGCGATCGCGGTCATCCCGCCGCTGCTCGTGCAGCGCATCTTCGACGACGCCCTGTTCCCGACCGACGGGTCCGCCCCCGACCTGGCGCTGCTCGCGCGCCTCGTGGGGCTCATGGTGCTGCTGTTCGTGGTGGGCGCCGGCCTCGGGATCGTGCAGACCTGGCTGACGTCCACGGTCGGGAACAAGGTCACCGGCGACCTGCGCGTCCGGCTCTTCGAGCACCTGCAGGCGATGGAGCTGAGCTTCTTCACCCGCACGAAGACCGGAGTCATCCAGTCCCGCCTGCAGAACGACGTCGGCGGAGTCGCTGGCGTACTGACGAACACCGTGACCAGCATCCTGGGCAACGTCGTCACGGTGATCGCCTCGCTCGTCGCGATGATCATCATCGACTGGCGCCTCACCATCATCGCGATCGTCATCATGCCGGTGCTGGTGGTCGTGCAGCGCCGGGTCGGGCAGGTCCGCGCGAGGATCGCAGGGGAGACGCAGGAGTCGCTCTCGGAACTGACCGCGATCACGCAGGAGACGCTGAGCGTCTCGGGCATCCTGCTCTCGAAGTCCTTCAACCGGCAGCGCACCGAGTCCGCGCGCTACCGCACCGAGAACGTCAACCAGGTCGGCCTGCAGGTGCGCTGGGCGATGAGCGGCCAGTGGTTCTTCGGCGTCGTGCATGTGCTGATCGCGAGCGTCCCGGCGGTCATCTACCTCGTGTCGGGGTACCTGATCAGCGGCGGGACCGACGCCATCACCGCCGGTACGATCGTGGCCTTCACGACGGTTCAGGCGCGGCTGCTGCAGCCCCTCCTCGGCCTCATGCGCGTCGCGCTCGACATCCAGACGTCCTCGGCGCTGTTCGCGCGCATCTTCGAGTATCTCGACCTGGTGCCGGCGATCCGCGATTCGCCCGACGCGACGAGCGTCGACCGGGCGCCGGGGCCGGTGGGTCGCATCGAGTTCCGCGACGTCGTGTTCCGCTATCCGGATGCCACCGCCGACTCGCGCCCCACGCTTCAAGGCGTCTCGTTCACCGCGGAGCCGGGCCAGCACGTCGCCTTCGTCGGTCCGAGCGGCGCCGGCAAGACGACCGTCATCTACCTCACGCCCCGCATGTACGAGGCCTCAGAGGGAACGGTCCTGTTCGCCGGCGAGGACGTGCGCAACCTGACCCAGGAGTCGATCATCGACCACGTCGGGATCGTCAGCCAGGAGACGTATCTTTTCCACGCCACCATCCGCGAGAACCTGCGCTACGCCAAGCCGGACGCCGGCGACGAGGAGCTGGAGGCCGCCTGCCGGGCGGCGAACATCCACCACATCATCGAGGGCTTCGAGCACGGCTACGACACGGTGGTCGGTGAGCGCGGCTACCGCCTCTCGGGCGGCGAGAAGCAGCGCATCGCGATCGCCCGGGTGCTGCTGAAGGATCCGCCGGTGCTGCTCCTGGATGAGGCCACGAGCGCGTTGGACACGGTGTCGGAACGGGTCGTGCAGGAGGCGCTCGACGCGGCGGCGCGGGGGCGCACCACCCTCTCCATCGCCCACCGGCTCTCCACGATCATCGGCGCCGACGTCATCCATGTCGTCGACGCGGGGCGCATCGTCGAGAGCGGAACCCACTCCGAACTCATCGAGGCCGGCGGCCTCTACTCGGAGCTGGCGGCCGAGCAGCTGGCAGCGTCCCGCATCCTCGAGGTGGAGGAATCCGAGCCGCCCGCCGACCACCCCGACCGGCGCGCGGACCGGCCCCCGGCCGACGGACGCCCACTGACCCTCGACGCTCCCGTCGGCGAGCGGGACTGGCCGCAGCTCGAGGAGCTCGGCGAGGCGCCGGTTCCCGAAGCCCGCTGACCGGCGGATGACCTTGGCGTACCGCCGTCAGGCTGCATCGGCGTCGCGCGCTCGAAGGGCCGCCCGCACTGCACTCTTGCCCCACTCAGCCTGCGTGCGGCACGCGTCTTGGGCCAAGACCGCCGCCGTCTCGAACTGACCGAGGGGCCACGGGAGCCCGAAGACGTCGTCCACAGGGTCGATTCCGCGCGAGGAAGCGGTGCCGTACGTGACTACCAGAGCCGGGCGGCGGCGACGGCGGTCGCGGAGGCCTCGGTCAGTTCCGCGCGCTCGGCCCCGGCCGCGTCCCAGATGTCGCGGGTGAAGGATCCGAGGGCGCTGCGGTAGGCATCCTCCGAATGCTGTGCGGCGATGCCGGCGAGGCGCGGCACGTCCATCCCCAGGATCTGCCGGCGGCGGGCGGCCGCCGCCGCGGCATGGCCACCGTCCTCCAGAACGGCCAGACCGGCCGCCATGGCCTCGAGGCACTCGCGCAGCACCGGCAGGGCCGCCTCCCGCTGGGTGATGGATGAGCCGTCGGCGCGGATGCGCCAGAGCACGACGACGTCGGGCACGACGTCGAAGGACGCCGCGCCGGAGTACATCCGCTGCGCGACGACCTGATCCTCGTAGAGCTTGCCCTCGGGAAAGCGCAGGCTGGTCCGGTGCCAGAACGACGCCCGGCTGACCTTCGACCAGGCGACGATGTTCGAGGAGGCGTCGGGGTGCGCGTCGATCGTCGTGCCCCGGCGCTCGGGACTCGTGGCGGACGACACCCACGGCTGCACCTCGCCCTCGACGTACTCGTCGCCATCCGGGCGCAGGCGAACGTAGGCGCCGGCGGCGAAGTCGCTGCCCGATTCGCGGAGCATGCCGACGAGCCGCTCGAGGGCGCCGGGTCGCAGCACATCATCCGCGTCGAGGAAGGCCACGAACTCCGTGTCGACGAGATCGAGGCCCGCGTTGCGCGCCGCCCCCAGGCCCCTCCGACGATCCTGCGTCACCACCCGGAAGCGGGGGTCCGCTGCAGCGGCCGCGGCGAAGATCGCCCCGGTCGCATCGTGAGATGCGTCATCGATTAGAACCGCCGTCCAGTCGGTCAGCGTCTGGGCGCGGAGGGAGTCCAATGCCTCCTGCGCGTAGGGTGCGACATCGAACCCCGGCACGATCACGGTGACGGTGGCGGGTGTACGGCTCATCGGGTCGATTGTACGGCGGCCACCGACGCGGCGACGGCGTCCGCCACCGCATCGAGCGGCTTGGACGCCGCATGCGCGAGCGTGAATCGCACGGCGGTCTGGGCGACTTCCGGTTCGATGCCCATGGCCACCAGCACGTGCGACGGCTCGTCGCTGCCCGCCGCGCAGGCCGACCCGCTCGAGGACACGATGCCGCGGCGCTCCAGCTCGAGCAGCACGGCCTCGCCGCTGGTGCCCGCGAAGGTGAAGCTCGCGGTGCCCGGGAGCCGATGCACCGGATGCCCCGTCAGCGTCGCGCTCGGCACGCGATCGAGCACGCGCGCGACGAAGTCCTCCCGCAACCGGGTGACACGGGCGAACGCCTCCTCGCGTTCGGCCTCGGCGAGGTCGAGGGCGGTAGCCAGTGCCACGGCGCCGGCGACGTGCTCGGTGCCGCTGCGCCGGCCGCGCTCCTGTCCGCCGCCGTGCAGAAGCGGTTCGAGGGGGACGCGGCCACGCACGACGAGCGCGCCGGTGCCCTTCGGAGCGCCGATCTTGTGGCCGGCGATGGAGATGGCGTCCGCGCCAGAGCCGGCCAGGCGAAGCCATCCGGCCGCCTGCACCGCGTCCACGTGCACCGGGATGCGGCGCTCGCGCGCGAGGGTCGCGATCGCACCCACATCCTGGATCGTCCCGACCTCGTTGTTCGCGTAGCCCACGCTGACCAGCGCGGTGTCCTCGCGAAGGGCGGCGCCGATGGCGGCCGGATCGACCGTGCCCGTGCCGTCCACCGGAACGCGTGACACTTCAAAGCCGTGCACCCGCTCGAGATAGTCCGCCGACTCCAGGATCGATTCGTGCTCGATCGGCGTCGTGACGAGGTGTCTGCGATCGCGGCCGAGCTGTGCGGCGATCGCGATGCCCTTGATCGCGAGGTTGTTCGCCTCGGTGCCCCCGGAGGTGAAGATCACATCGCTCTGGCGCATCCCGAAGACCGCCGCGACCCGCCCACGCGCATCCGCCAGCGCCTGCGCTGCTCTCTCGCCGACGGTGTGGTGGCTCGACGGGTTGCCGTACACGCCGGCCAGGTACGGAAGCATCGCCTCGAGCGCCTCCGGGCGCACAGGAGTCGTCGCGGCGTTGTCGAGGTACAACGTGGCTTCACCCGGGTGAGGCGTGGCGTTGGAGAGGTCGGACGATGTGCCGTGCGCGTGGATGCTCATCTTCGGCTCAGCGCGCGTGGATCCGGATGTCGAGGGCGAGGTCCAGCGCGGGCGCGGAGTGCGTCAGGGCACCGACGGAGATCACGTCGACGCCGGTCTCGGCGATCGCCCGCACCGTGGCGAGGGAGACACCGCCGCTGGCTTCGACGGTGGCACGACCCCCGACCTGCTCGACGCCCCGGCGCAGGTCATCGAGCGAGAAGTTGTCGAGCATGATGGTTCCGATCCCCGCCGCGAGCACCGCCTCGATCTGATCGAGGCGGTCGACTTCCACCTCGACGTGCGTGGTGTGGGAGAGGCGGGCGATGGCCCCCTGCAGCGCCGCGGTGACCGACACGCCCTTCTGCGAGAGCACGGCCAGATGGTTGTCCTTGGCCATCACGGCATCCGAGAGGGAGTGCCGGTGATTGTGGCCCCCGCCGTTCATCACCGCGTGCCTCTCGAAGGCGCGCAGTCCCGGGGTGGTCTTGCGGGTGTCCGCGACGCGGGCGCCCGTGTGCGCGACCTCGGCCACATAGCGGGAGGTGAGCGTGGCGATGCCCGACATGCGCTGCACGAAGTTGAGACCGACGCGCTCACCCGTGAGCACCCCGCGCGCCGGGCCGGCCACGATGGCGAGGGTCGATCCCGCTGCGAACCACTCGCCGTCCTCCACGAGCGGCTCGACCGTGATCCGCGGGTCCGTCAGCCGGAACGCGGCCGCGAACACCTCGCCGCCGGAGAACACCCCGGATTCGCGGCCGACGAGCTCGGCGCGCGCCTGCGCATCCGGCGTGATGAGCGTCTCGCTCGTGATGTCACCCCACGGGGCGTCCTCTTCGAGCGCCGCCGCGACCGCGCGATCGATCGTGGTGCGGGTCAGCACGCCGACGCTCCGACGGTGCTCGATTCGTGAACGGTGGATTCGGCGGCGCGACGCTGTTCGGCGGCGACGAGGTCGGTCACGATGTCGTCGGAACCCACCCCGTCGGAGCGGAAGTGCGCACCGACGGAGACGCGGCGGGCGCGCGCCGCCGCGACCAGCGCGGTCGCGACCTGCAGCAGGTTCTCGTCCTCGAACTCGGCCTCGGTGACGGGGATCCGGGGCGTCGCGCTCCACGCGGCGAGGATGCGCGCCGCGTGTGCCAGACCGGTCTTGTCGCGCACCAGTCCCGCGTCCTCCCACATCAGGGCCTGCAGCGCGTCGCGCGAGAACGGCGGCACACCGCCAGCCCCGTCCCGCGATCCTCCGGTCCTCTCGTCTCGACGCTCCGCGGAGCCGGCAGCAACGGGAAGCGACTGCTCGGCGGCCGGTTCGGCGTAGGCCGCGGGCACGGGTGCCGCGGGCCAGTCTCCTCCCGTCGCGTCGGCGGCCAGCACCGAACCCGCCCGAGCGCCGAACACGGCGCCCTCCAGCAGAGAGTTCGAGGCGAGCCGGTTCCCGCCGTGCACCCCGGTCCTGGCGACCTCGCCCACGGCGTACAGCCCCGGGATGCTCGTGCGGCCGTGCAGGTCGGTGGTGATCCCGCCCATGAGATAGTGCGCGGCCGGGGTGACGGGGATGGGCCGGCGCGACCAGTCGAGGCCTCGCTCACGCACGGCGGCGTCGATAGTCGGGAACCTGCTCGCCAGGAATTCGGCGCCGAGAGCCGTCGCGTCCAGGTGCACCGGCCGGCCGCCCTGAAGGTCCATCTGGTGTGCGATCGCCCTGGCGACCACATCCCGTGGCGCCAGTTCGCCATCCGGATGCGCGTCGAACGCGAACCTCCGGCCGTTCTCATCGATCAGCGTCGCGCCTTCGCCCCGGACGGCCTCCGACACGAGGAACGCTTCGCCGGCAGCCAGCACGGTGGGGTGGAACTGGAAGAACTCCAGGTCGGTGACGGCAGCGCCGGCGCGCAGCGCCGCCGCGATCCCGTCACCTGTCGCCACCACCGGGTTCGTGGTGTGGGCGTAGAGCTGGCCGGCCCCGCCCGTCGCGAGCACCACGGCATCGGCGTCCAGAACCATCCGGCGCGTGTTCCCGGTCCCGCCGCCGACCCCGCCCTTGGGCGCGGATGGCTCCTCCACCAGCAGGTCCACGCCCGTGACGCGGCCGCCCTCGCACACCAGGTCGACGAGGAAGGCGTGCTCGATCACCCGGGCGCCGCTGGCCCGCAGCCGCGCCACGAGTGCCTTCTCGATGGCTGTGCCGGTGGCATCCCCGCCCGCATGCAGGATGCGCGGATAGGAGTGAGCCGCCTCGAGACCCTTGAGAAAGGCGCCGTCCTCGTCGCGATCGAACGCGACACCCAGACCGATGAGCTCCCGGATGCGTGCGGGGCCCTCATCGACAAGGACTCGCACGGCCTCGGGGTCGGCGAGGCCGGCGCCCGCCCGCAGGGTGTCGGCGATGTGATCCGCGATGCGGTCGTCGGCGAACATCACGCCCGCGATGCCGCCCTGGGCGTAGCGGGTGTTGGCGTGTTCGAGCACGTCCTTGGTGACGAGGGTCACACGCACCCCGGCCGCGACCGCATGGAGGGCGACCGTCAGTCCGGCGATGCCGCTCCCGACGAGAACGGCATGCACGGCGCCCCGCTGCACGTCGGCGGCGCTCCCGCTCGTTCCGGCCGCCGTCACGACAGGCTCTCGGCCACGAGCGCGGGTGCCTCGGGCGGCTTCGCCGCGAGCATCCGTTCCAGCGCGAGCCGCGCGGGCTCCGCCACATCCAGGGGCACCGAGACGCGGTTCAGCACTTCGCCGCCGACGAGACCCTCGAGCACCCATGCCAGGTAGCCGGGGTGGATGCGGTACATCGTCGAGCAGGGGCAGACCACCGGATCCAGGCAGAAGATCGTGTGCTGCGGGTTGTCGGCGGCGAGGCGCTGCACGAGGTTGACCTCGGTGCCGACAGCGAAGGTCGTGGGCTCGGTCGCCGCCTCGATCGCCTTGCGGATGTAGTCCGTCGAGCCGGCCTCGTCCGCGGCATCCACCACCGGCATGGGGCATTCGGGGTGCACGATCACGCGCACGCCCGGGAACTCCGCGCGCGCCTTCTCGATCTGGTCGACGGTGAAGCGGCGGTGCACCGAGCAGAACCCGTGCCAGAGAAGAACGCGGCTGTCCTCGACGGCGGAGAGGTCGTTGCCACCCAGCGGCTTGTTCGGGTTCCACATCGGCATCTGCTCCAGCGGCACGCCCATGGCCTTCGCCGTGTTGCGCCCCAGGTGCTGGTCGGGGAAGAACAACACGCGCTCGCCGCGCTGGAAGGCCCACTCGAGCACGGTCTTCGCATTCGAGGAAGTGCAGACGATGCCTCCGTGGCGCCCGCAGAACCCCTTGAGGTCGGCGGCGGAATTCATGTACGTGACGGGGATGACCGGCACCCGGCCGTCGGGGCCCGGCTGATCGAGCGGCCCGAAGACCTCCTCGAGCTGCTCCCAGCACTCCTCGACCTGGTCGATGTTCGCCATGTCGGCCATCGAGCAGCCCGCGGCGAGGTTGGGCAGGATCACGGACTGCTCGGGCGTGGAGAGCAGGTCGGCGGTCTCGGCCATGAAGTGCACGCCGCAGAAGACGATCGCCTCGGCATCCGATCGCGCCTTCGCGGCGTTGGCGAGCTGGAACGAGTCGCCCACGTAGTCGGCGTGTCGCACGACCTCTTCGCGCTGGTAGAAGTGGCCGAGGATCACGACCCGGTCGCCGAGCGTCGCCTTGGCCGCGCGGATGCGGGCGTCCAGCTCCTCCTCGGAGGCGTCGCGGTACTCGACCGGCAGCTCGCCCTGCCGCGGCGATCCGGTCGGGATGACGTCGCCCATCGATGCGCCCGGTCCGTAGCCGGGGCGTGTGTCGAAGTTCCACGGGCCGGCGGCGAGGTCGGTGTTGCACGTCTCGGCGTTGGAGCGGCCCGTCGTGATGAGACGGAGGGCGTGGTCGACCGAGGGGTCGGCCACCGTGGATGGGTGCAGGGTCATTTCGGGCTCGATCCGGTCAGGGGCCCGCGATCGGCGAGCTCGACGTCCTGGTTGTAGCGGTAGAGGCGGGCGGGCCGGTGGCTGCCCGTGCGGAAGTGCTCGGTCGGGATGAGGGTGCCCGAGGCCTCCGCCTGGCGGCGGAAGTTCGCGGGGTCCAGGCGCCGGCCGAGGATCGACTCGTAGACCTCGCGCAGCTCGGCGAGGGTGAACTCGTCGGCGAGCAGGCCGTGCGCGATGCGGCTGTAGCCGACCTTGTTGCGCAGGCGCCACAGGGCGTAGTCGACGATCGCGTTGTGGTCGAACGCGAGACGCGGGAGGGATGCCGCGTCGAACCACTCGACGTTCTCGTCGGCGAAGGCCGGTGCGTCGTCGGCGTGGACGCCGATGATCTCGTCGGGGCGCAGGAGCGCCCAGTAGATGATCGACACGACGCGGGTGGGGGAGCGGTCGACATCGCCGAAGGCGTAGAGCTGCTCGAGATAGGTCGGGGCGAGCCCGGTGGTCTCGGCGAGTGTGCGGGATGCCGCGGCATCCAGCCCCTCGGCGGGGTCGAGCCATCCCCCGGGCAGGGCCCAGAGACCCTCGAACGGGTCGCGGGTGCGGCGCACGAGGGGAAGGACGATCGACGCGCCGTCCGCGCAGGGCCGCAGGCTGAAGATGACGGTCGACACGGCCACGCGCGTCACTTCGTCCGCGGCCGGTGCCGTGGCGGTGGATGCTTCGAGAGCGCTCGTTCGTGTCATCATGACTCTAACCCCTTCATCCGCCATCTTATAGTCATCCCGACATGAAGTGCAAACCGCGGAACGCGGCCGGGGAGTCCTCCCAGGTCAGCCGCTTAGGATCGCTCCGACCAGGGAGGGGAACACCGGTGGCCGCCGTCGATATCGTCGTGCTCGCGATCCTCGTGATCGCCGTGATCATCGGCGTCATGCGCGGACTGCTGGCGAGCGTGGGCTCCCTCGTCGGGCTCGCCGTCGGTGGCCTCGCCGCGTACTGGGCGGTTCCGTTGGTCAACGCCGCGATTCCGGATGCCGCATGGCGGGGGGCTGCCGTCCTGGCCGTGGCGGTCGGACTTCTCCTGATCGGATCCGCGGTGGGCTCCGCGATCGGGATGGCTCTGCGGCGCGGCGTCGACAAGACGAAGCTGCGCGGGCTCGAGCGTCTCCTGGGCGGAGCGGTCAGCCTGACGGTCGCGGCCCTCGCGGTCTCCCTTGCAGGGCAGAGTCTGGCGGCGACGGGCATGCCCTTCGTCGCCTCGTCCGTGTCGTCGTCGCGCATCCTCACCGCCATCCAAGACCTCACGCCGCGGCCCCTCGCCGCGACGATGGCCCAGCTTCGCGGCGCCGCCGAGGAGGGCATCCCTCGGCTCGGACAGCTGCTGGCCCCGCAGCTCGCGCCGAGCATCCCGGATGTCGCGCTCGACGAACCAGCGCTCACCGCCGCCGCGCAGTCCGTCGCCCGCGTGTCGGGCGTCGCGTTCGCGTGCGGCATCACCGCCAGCGGCTCCGGGTTCGTCGTGGCGCCGGATCGCGTGATGACGAATGCGCATGTGGTGGCCGGCGTCGACCGCCCGGTCGTCGAGCTGCCTGGTCGAGAGGCGCGGGAGGGCCGGGTCGTCTACTTCGACCCCGTCGACGACATCGCCGTGGTGGCCGTGGACGGGCTGGATGCGACACCGCTCGACGTGGTGCCGACCCTCGGGGTCGGATCGGAGGCGGTCGTGCAGGGCTACCCGTACGGCGGTCCGTTCACGACGGGCGCCGCGCGGGTGCTCTCGGTCGGAATGGCCGACGTCCCCGACGTCTACGACGAATCGAGCTCCGCGCGGGAGGTCTACGCGCTCGCCGCGCAGGTGCGTCCTGGCAACTCGGGCGGTCCGCTGCTCTCCACGACCGGCCAGGTCGCCGGCCTCGTGTTCGCGCGCGCCGAGGGCGACGACGATCTCGGCTACGCCATGACACCGACGGAGATGTCGCCCGTCGTCGACCGGCTCGCCGAGCTGGACGCCGCGGTCGCCTCCGGCACCTGCAGCGGCTGAGCTCCATTCGCGGATGGTGCCCGTTTTCTCGCACGCGCCCGATATGCTGGCCTCGCAACTGAAGACAGGCCGCACGACCCTCGCGGGAGAGCCCCGGCAGAACCTTGCCGGGCACCGAAGGAGCAAGCCTCCCCGCCAATCTCTCAGGTCCGCGTACCGCGCGGGGTCCGGCCACTCTGAAAAGCGGTCCTCGTGGACCCGCCGACGGTGAAAGCCGCAGCATCCGATCAGTGCAGTGGATGCCGCGTCGAAGCTCTCAGGCCCATGACAGAGGGGGAGTTCGCCGGCGTCACCCGACGCCAGCCCGGACGAGCACCGGAGAACTCATGACAGACCCCGCGATCCCGCCCCGCAACACCCCTCTGCGTGCGACGCACGAGGCGCTCGGTGCTTCGTTCACCGACTTCGGCGGGTGGCTCATGCCGGTTCGCTACACCTCCGACCTGGCCGAGCACCACGCCGTGCGCACCGCGGCCGGCATCTTCGACATCTCGCACATGGCGGAATTCCTGGTGGAGGGCCACGAGGCCGGCGTCTTCCTCGACTACGCGCTCGCCGGTCGGCTCTCGGCGATTCCCGTGTGGAAGGCCAAGTACAGCCTGCTGCTCGCACAGTCGGGCGGAATCATCGACGACCTCGTCGTCTACCGCCTCGGTGCGCACCGGTACTTCGTGGTCGCCAACGCCGGCAATCACGATGCCGTCGCCGACGCCCTCGCCACCAGGGTGTCGGGCTTCGAGGCGACCGTCGTGGACGCGAGCGAGGACTACGCGCTGATCGCCGTCCAGGGTCCGATCGCCCGCGCGGTGCTCGAGGCGACGCCTGGAATCACGGACCTCGGACGCCCCCTCGCCGAGCTGCCGTACTACGCCGCCACCGACGCGTTCTACGACGGAGCGCCGCTGCTCGTCGCCCGCACGGGGTACACCGGCGAGGACGGCTTCGAACTGTATGTCTCCGCATCCGCCGCCGCGGGCCTCTGGGACGCCCTGCTCACCGCGGGCTCCCCGCTCGGACTGGTGCCCGCCGGGCTCGCCGCCCGCGACACCCTGCGCCTCGAGGCGGGGATGCCGCTCTACGGCCACGAGCTCTCGCTCGACATCGTTCCGGCACAGGCCGGCCTCGGCCGCGTCGTCGCCGCGGACAAGAACGAGTTCGTCGGGCGCAAGGCCGTGCTCGCCGCTGTTCCCGCCGATGCGCCCGTGCTCGTCGGCCTCGTCTCGGAGGGCAAGCGGGCCGGTCGCGCGGGGTACGAGGTCTTCCGCGGGGAGGAGCGCGTGGGCGAGATCACGAGCGGCGCGCTCAGCCCCACCCTGCAGCATCCCATTGCCATGGCCTTCGTCTCGCCGTCCGCGGCCGCCGAGGGCACCGCAGTCACCATCGACGTACGCGGAACGCGAATCCCCGCGACCGTGACCGCCCTGCCCTTCTACCGGAGGAAGAAATGACCGATCTCAACGCTCTCAAGTACACCGCCGAGCACGAGTGGATCGCCCTCGAGGGCGATCTGGCCACGGTCGGCATCACCGATTTCGCGGCCGACAAGCTCGGCGACGTCGTCTTCGTCGAGCTGCCGGCTGTCGATTCGGGCGTGAGCGCGGGGCAGGTCGTCGGTGAGATCGAGTCGACGAAGTCGGTCGGGGAGCTCTACGCGCCCCTCACCGGCGATGTCGTGGCGGCCAACGACGCCGTGGTCGATGACCCCTCCCTCGTGAACTCAGATCCGTACGGAGACGGGTGGCTGGTGAAGATCCGCGTCGACGCGTCCGCCGCGGCCGAGCTGCTCGACCGCGAGGCGTACGTCGCGCTCACGGGTGGCGCCGAATGACGGGGACGGCGCCCGAGGCGCTCGGAGGATTCGCCGCGCGGCACATCGGGACGGATGCCGCGGCGCAACGGGCGATGCTCGACGTGCTCGGGTACGAGAGCGTCGACGCGCTCGTCGAGCGGGCGGTGCCCGCATCCATCCACGTGCAGCCGCGCACGACTTCCGACATCCCGCCGGCCGCAACGGAGGCCGAGGCGCTCGCGGAGCTGCGCGAGCTCGCCTCGCAGAACCGCACGGCACGCCCGATGATCGGTCTGGGCTACTACGACACGATCACGCCGTCGGTCATCGCCCGCAATGTGTTCGAGAACCCGTCCTGGTACACGGCGTACACCCCGTACCAGCCCGAGATCTCGCAGGGCCGGCTCGAGGCGCTCATCAACTTCCAGACGATGGTCACCGACCTGACCGGGCTGGCCACGGCGAACGCGTCCATGCTCGACGAGTCGACGGCGGTCGTCGAGGGGATGCTGCTCGCGCGGCGGGCGTCGAAGTCCCCGTCGAACGTCTTCGCGGTGGATGCCGATGCGCTGCCGCAGACCAAGGCGCTGCTGCGCTCGCGCGCATCCGCCGTCGGCATCCAGCTCGTCGAGATCGACTTCGCCCGCGGAGGCACGCTTCAGGGCTCGATCGGCGAGCCTGTGGAACCATTCGGCGTCTTCCTCCAGTACCCCGGGGCGACGGGACGCGTATGGGATCCGTCCGGGGTCATCGACGCGACCCACGTCGCGGGGGGCCTCGCCGTCGTCGCCGCGGATCTGCTGGCGCTCACGCTTCTGACGTCGCCCGGGTCGCTCGGCGCCGACGTGGCCGTGGGCACCACCCAGCGGTTCGGAGTGCCGCTCGGCTTCGGCGGCCCCCACGCCGGTTATATGGCGGTGCGCCAAGGTCTCGAGCGCCAGCTGCCGGGTCGCCTCGTCGGGGTGTCCCAGGATGCCGCAGGCCACCCCGCGTACCGGCTCTCGCTGCAGACGCGCGAGCAGCACATTCGTCGCGAGAAGGCGACATCCAACATCTGCACGGCGCAGGTGCTGCTCGCGGTGATGGCGGCGATGTATGCCGTGTACCACGGCCCGTCCGGCCTGCGCTCGATCGCAGAGGACGTCTCCCGCAAGGCGGAGGCGCTCGCCGACCGGCTGCGGTCGTACGGGCTCTCCCTCGTCTCCGACTCGTTCTTCGACACGCTCCGCGTCGTGACCCCCGGTCCCTCGGCGCAGGTCATCGAACGAGCCCGTTCGCGCGGCTACCAGCTCTTCTGGGCGGATGACGCGACCGTCGGCGTCTCGGTCGATGAGACCACGACGGCCGACGACCTCGCCGCGATCGCCTGGGCGTTCGGCCTGCCGTCCGCCGACGAGCACGGCGTGCGGGACGTGCCGTTCGCGGGACTCTCGCCGCTCGCCGGGGTCCCTTCCCGGCTGGCCCGCGAGGACGAGTACCTCACGCATCCGGTGTTCAACACGCACCGGAGCGAGACCGCGATGATGCGCTACCTGAAGACCCTGGCCGACCGCGATTATGCGCTGGACCGCGGGATGATCCCGCTCGGCTCCTGCACGATGAAGCTCAACGCGGCGACCGAGATGGCCGCCGTTTCGTGGCCCGAATTCTCCCGCGTGCACCCGTTCGCGCCGGAGGCCGATGTGCACGGCTACCTGGCCATGATCGAGCAGCTCGAGGCGTGGCTCGCCGAGGTCACCGGATACGACTCCGTGTCGCTGCAGCCCAACGCCGGGTCGCAGGGCGAACTCGCCGGGCTGCTCGCGATCCGCGGCTGGCACCTGGCCAACGGCGACACGGAGCGCACGGTGTGCCTGATCCCGTCATCCGCGCACGGCACGAACGCGGCATCCGCGGTGCTCGCCGGGATGAAGGTCGTCGTCGTCGCGTGCGATGAGGCCGGCAACGTCGACCTCGAAGACCTGCGGGGGAAGATCGCGGCGCACGCGGCGCAGCTGTCGGCGCTGATGATCACGTACCCGTCGACGCACGGGGTCTACGAGCACGACGTGCTCGAGATCACCGAGGCGGTGCACGACGCGGGCGGCCAGGTGTACGTCGACGGCGCCAATCTCAACGCGCTGCTCGGGTTCGCGCGGTTCGGGGATCTCGGCGGCGACGTGTCGCACCTCAACCTGCACAAGACCTTCGCGATCCCGCACGGCGGTGGGGGACCCGGTGTCGGGCCGGTCGCGGCCAAAGCGCACCTCGCGCCGTTCCTGCCCGGGCATCCGTTCGCGCAGCGCTCGGACCACGGGGTGTACACGCATGACGGCGGTGCTGTCTCGGCGGCGCCGTTCGGCTCGGCCGGCATCCTTCCCATCTCGTGGGCGTACATGCGGATGATGGGCGCAGAAGGGCTGCGCGACGCCACCGGCGCCGCCGTGCTCTCGGCGAACTACGTGGCCGCGCGGGTGCGGGAGCACTACCCGGTGCTGTACACGGGCGAGGACGGCCTCGTCGCGCACGAGTGCATCCTGGACCTCCGGCCGCTGAGGGAGCAGACGGGCGTGACGGTGGACGACGTCGCCAAGCGCCTGATCGACTTCGGCTTCCACGCGCCGACCATGTCGTTCCCCGTCGCGGGCACCCTCATGGTGGAGCCGACGGAGTCCGAGGACCTGGCGGAGCTCGATCGCTTCGTCGAGGCCATGGTCGCGATCCGCGAGGAGGCGCTGGCCGTCGCGGCGGGGGAGTGGCCCGCGGACGACAACCCCCTCGTGAATGCCCCGCACACGGCGGAGTCGGTGATCGCAGGGGAATGGACGCACCCGTACACCCGCGAGAAGGCCGTGTACCCGGTGCACTCGCTTGTGCGCAACAAGTACTGGGCGCCGGTGCGCCGGATCGACCAGGCCTACGGTGACCGCAATCTCGTGTGCGCGTGCCCGCCCATCGAGGCGTTCGCCTAGCCGGGCCCCGCGGGCGCGCCCCGGCGCGGCCGCTTCGAGAAATCATTCCCGGTGCGAAACGGCGGCTACGCGCCGAGACTGCTCGCACCGCCCGCAGTCTCGGCGCGGGGCTGCGGTCTCGCCCGGCGTGTGTCGGGCACACCGCGGGCGTCAGCGCGGCGCGCCAGTCAGCGCCCGACGGAGGGATCCGAGGAGAGCCAGGTGCGCGGGCTCCTGAGGCTTCAGTCCGGCATCCAGCAGGATCCCGCGGAGCTCGCCCGGATGCTGGAGCTCGGACCAGCCCCACCGGGCGAATCCCCGCAGCACCCGTCGAAGCGAGTCCTCACGGCGCTTCTCATTGAAAGCGAGAAGGCTCGGGTCACCGAATCGACCGTCGTACTTGCTTCGACCATCGGCCTCACCGGCGATCGCCTCGCGGCGCCAGAGAAAGTCCAGTCGGCGCTCGCGGCCATCCGGCGTGGTGAGTACGTGCTGAAGTTCGGGCGAAGCGAAGCCAAGCCAGTCGATTGCGGCTCTGCTCACCGACTCGAGAGGGGTCTCGGCCAGCGGGTTCGCCGCAACGATGGCCCGCTCACCGTGTCGCCGTCCGCGACTGCTCGCGCGCCGCAGGTTCGCCTCGCGGAGCCGCTCGCATGTCAGCGAGCGATCCGAGCGCAGAACCGCGTCCGAAACGGCTATCGCAACGGCAGGATGACGGGCGCGCGCGATGTCGACGGCGGTCTCTTCCGGCGTCGTTACCATGATGCCGTCAACGTGCAGCACATCGCGAAGATCTACTGTGGTGTGCTCGCGAACGCCCGCCTGGGCACGGGAGGTGCCGAGTGGGTCCCTCAGGACGTGGACCTCAGGCGGGTGCCCGAAGACCGGCAGACCGAGAAGCGCCGCGGCGGACTCGTGGCTGAAGACGGCATCCGGCCGTAGGAGCGCAGTAGCGTGGACACGCGTGAGATAGCGGCTCCACGGCGGCAGGTCGTGCCACTCCGCCGCATCGGCGTACACGCCTCGTGCGATGCGCACGAGCGCTCCATTATCGGCCGCCCGGTCGAGTCGGACGAGTGCGGTGGACTGCCGCAGGAGCACGATCGGGCTCACGTTGAGACGCGTGTTCGTTTCGGGGGTGGCCGTCAGCAGCATCCACTCACAATCGACGAGCCCGATGCGGTGCGCTGGCTGGAACTGAATCTTTGTGGGTGGTCGCACTCTCATTGGCGCTGTGCAGGAATCGCCGGCAACTCTCTCGTCCTCCGACCCCTCTCCCCTGGCGACACTGCATCTACGCGCCGAGGGTGCGTACAACCCCTGCCGTTTCGGCGCCGGGACGCAGTCTCGCGGGCGGACGGGGGTGCGTCGTGGCTCCGGCGGAGGCGTCGGCCGCGGGCGCCCGCCAACGCCGGCGAAGCGCTCGCGGCATGGCGAAGGGCGCGTCAGGCGGAGGTCGGCGACGGCGTCGGGGTCGGCGACGGCGTCGGACTGACCGGGGGCCCGAAGACGCCCGGCCACAGCGCTGCGGCGAGCGGGTAGCCTACGAATGCCACGACATCCAGCACGGTGTGTGCGAGAACCAGCGGCATCACCCGGCCCCAGCGCCGGTAGCACCAGCCGAACAGGATGCCCATCGCGATGTTCCCGACGATCGCGCCGAACCCCTGATAGGCGTGATACGCGCCTCGCAGCGCGGCGGTCGAGAGGATGATCGTCCACCAGCCCCATCCGAGCCGGTGCAGGCGGTCGAAGAGGTACCCGATGAAGATGACCTCCTCGGTGAGCCCCGCCCGCACCGCGGCGAGCAGCAGCAGGGGGATCGTCCACCACGACGGGTCGAGCGGCGAAGCGCGCACCGCCACCGTCAGATCGAGCGCGCGCCCCAGCGCATAGAGCCCGAGGCCCGGGATGCCGATCACCGCCGCGAGCAGCAGGGCACGCAGGATGTCGGAGCCGACGTGCCGGAAATCCAGCCCGATCCGGTGCAGCGCGTTGTTCCCCGGCTCCCACAGGAGGAACACCGCCAGTGCGACCCCCATCAGTCCGAAACCCCACCCGAGCACCTGATAAGTGATGTCCCAGAACGCGGCCGCATCCTGCGGCTGGTTGAGCTGGGTCTCCTGATTCGCCAGCGATCCGCTCTCGACGAGGGTGCGGATGAGGGAGAGTACCGAGTAGACCGCGGATCTGCCGACCGTGAGACCCAGTGCCAGCGCGATCTCCCACCAGAGGCGGGTGCGCGAGTAGCCGGATGCCGCGACTTCAGTGGGATTCCGCACATCTGCAGGGGGCTCAGAGGCAGTCATTTTGTCAGAATGTCACACTCCGGTCGCATTGAGTTAAGGCTATGTAACGTTTTCGCGGGATGTTTTGACCAAGAGTTACCCCGCGCTTAGTGTTTCCCTATCCGCGCCCCGCTCCAACCTCGGTTTCGGCGTGTGCGCACCATCCCTTGCACAGGAGGAAACACGTGTCTGACAAGACATGGCGCAAGCGCGCCCTTGTGGTCGCGGCGGGGGTCGGCGTCTCAGCCGTCGTCCTGTCCGGCTGCACCAGCCCCGGAGGCACTGACAGCGAAGAGGCGGCACCGGAAGTCGTCGACACCCAGATCATCCTCGCGGAGACGAACGAGACCACGAGCTTCAACCCCGCGACCCCCCAGAGCAACCTCGACATCAACGGCAAGCTCTGGTACGCGACCCACGAGACGTTCGCCTACATAAACGACGACATGGAGGTCGTTCCGAACGAGTCGTTCGGAACGATGGAGAAGGTCTCCGACGACCCGCTGACCGTTCAATACACGCTGAGCGACACGGCGAAGTGGTCTGACGGCACTCCGGTCACGACCGATGACCTGCTCCTCGGCTGGGCCTCCGGATCGGGTTACTTCGATGACGCCACCGTCGACGAAGAAGGCACGGTCCTCAGCGGCACCCAGTACTTCACCATCGCGGGTTCGACCAGCGGTCTTTCCGACACCGAGTTCCCCGAGGTCAGCGAAGACAAGAAGTCGCTGACCCTCGTCTACGACACCCCGTACGTGGACTGGAACCTCCAGTGGCTGTTCGACCAGGACGGCAACCCGCTGCCGATGCACATCGTGGCGGAGAAGGCCGGCGTGACGACGGAGGAGTTCATCGAGGCCATGCAGTCGACCCCCCGGGGCGACCCCGCGGCTCCGGTCGAGCCGAACGCGACCATCAAGGCCGTCGCAGACACGTGGAACACCGCCTTCGACGTGACCTCGCTGCCCGACGACGAGACGCTGTACCTCTCGAACGGCCCGTTCATCGTCGACTCGTGGGAGCCCACGCAGTCCATGACCCTCAAGATCAACGAGGCCTACGAAGGCGAGCGCGACCCCGCCTACTCCACGCTGGTCTTCCGGTTCGTGGGTGACTCGCAGGCGCAGGTGACGGCCCTCCAGAACGGCGAGGTCGACATCATCAACCCGCAGGCGGGCGGCGACACGCTGCAGCTGCTGGAGAGCATCGAGGGGATTCAGATCCTCACTGGGCCTCAGCTGTCCTATGACCACGTCGACCTGTCGCACAGGGGTGAGTGGGCAGACCCCGCCGTCCGCGAGGCGTTCATGAAGATCATCCCGCGCCAGCAGATCGTCGACACCGTGGTGAAGCCGATCAACCCCGACGCAGAGGTGCTCAACTCGCAGACCTACGTGACCTCGCAGACCGACCCCTACGAGAAGACGATCCAGACCAACGGATCCGACGCGTACGCAGAGGTCGACGTCGAGGGCGCCAAGGCGCTGCTCGCCGGTCGCACCCCCACGGCGCGAATCCTCTACAACATCAACAACCCGAACCGTGTCGCCGCTTTCGAGGCCATCCAGGCCACGGCGACCGAGGCGGGATTCGTGGTGGAGGACATCGGCCGCGAGGACTGGAGCGCGCAGCTGGAGAGCGACATCTATGATGTGTCGATCTTCGGCTGGATCTCGCCCGGTGTCGGCAACGAGGACATCCCGCAGATCTTCGCCTCCGACGGCGGCTCGAACTTCACGGGCGTCAACGTCCCGGAGATCGATGAGCTGGCAGCGCAGATCCAGACGATGACCGAGGAGGCTGACGTCGAGGAGGCCCGCATCAAGGTCGACCAGCTCCTGTTCGAGGACTACTACGGCCTGCCGATCTTCCAGAGCCCCGGTGTCGAGGCTCACACCGACCGCATCTCGGGTGTGACCTTCATGGCCAACCAGACCGGACCGATCTGGAACTTCTGGGAGTGGACCGCGGAAGACGCCGCAGCTGAGTAGTCAGCGGCTCGTCTGACGCACGTACACAGCGTGGGGCGTCGGGTTACTCACCCGACGCCCCACACATGTGCCCATCACCTTCGCATCGGCGACCGCCGCCCGGCTACTGCCTGGGGCGGCGGACATACGGCTGATACCTTTTGTCCATGAAGGGGCAACCCAGTGCTTAGTTTCGTCCTGCGGCGCATCGGGGTCTCGATCCTCATACTGATCGCCGCGTCGTTCATCATGTACACCCTGGTGGCGCTCGCGAAAGATCCGCTCACGGACCTGTACGCCTCGAACAGCCCGAACAAGGATGCGCTGATCGCGCAGCGCGTCGAGTGGCTGAATCTCGATCAGCCCATCCCGGTCCGGTGGCTCGGCTGGCTCGCCGGTGCGGCCCGATGCGTCATTCCGTTCGGGGGCTGCGACCTCGGCGTGACGATTCAGAATCAGCCGGTCAACATCCTTCTCGGCCGCGCGATGTCCGCGACCCTGCAACTCGTCACGGCGGCGACCATCCTGGCCATCGTCCTCGGCATCACGGTCGGCATCATCTCCGCGCTCCGCCAGTACAGCGCGGTCGACTACAGCTTCACCTTCGCGAGCTTCTTCCTCTACTCGCTGCCCTCCTTCCTGATGGGCGTCCTTCTCAAGGTCTTCGTGGCCCTCGGATTCAACAACTGGTTGCGTGATCCCGTCTTCAGCTGGGCGGTGATCATAGTGTTCTCGCTCATCTCCGGTATCTTCTGGCAAGTCTTGATCGGGGGCCCGAGGCAGCGCCGCCTCGTCGTCTTCGCTGCCTCTGTCCTCGTGACGGGCCTGATGCTGTACGGCATGTCGGTGACGGAGTGGTTCCTGGATCCGTCGCTCGGTCCCGTTCTCGCCCCTCTGCTGATCGCCGCCTTCGGCGCCGCGATGGTGCTGCTCATCGCCGGCGTGAGGGCGCGCTACGCGTGGCGGACGGCGGGTGCCACGGCAGTCGTCGTCATCGTCGCCTACTTCCTCCTGCAGCCCTTCCTGACGTCGTTCGAGCTGTGGGGCGTGATCATCCTGTTCTGTCTCGCCGGCGCAGCGGGTGGAGTCGCGGGCTTCGTCCTCGGCGAGTTCGACAAGGGCCCGGCTATCCGGATCGGCGTGCTCACCGGCGTTCTCGGCATGGGGGTGATCATCGTCGACGAGTACATGCGCAACTGGAACTCCTACATCAACAACCCGCGCATCAACGGCCGCCCCATCCCGACAGTGGGCTCGCAGACCCCGAATCTGCAGGGGGACTTCTGGATCCAGAGCACCGACACGCTGACGCACCTCCTGCTTCCAACGATCAGCCTCATGCTCATCTCCTTCGCGGGCTACACCCGCTACGCTCGCGGCGGCATGCTCGAGACCCTCAACCAGGACTACATCCGCACTGCGCGCGCCAAGGGTCTTCCGGAGCGCACCGTCGTGGTTCGCCACGCGTTCCGCAATTCGCTCATCCCCATCACGACCATCGTCGCGGCAGACGTGGGCGCCCTGATCGGAGGTGCCATCATCACCGAACGCATCTTCGCCTTCAGCGGCATGGGGGCGCTGTTCAACAGCGGACTCAACAACTCGGATCCGAACCCGGTCATGGCGTACTTCGTCGTCATCGCCATCTTCGCGATCACGTTCAACTTCCTCGCAGACCTCGCGTACTCTGCGCTCGACCCGAGAGTGAGGGTCAAGTGATGACCATCCCCATGGGCGCCAACTTCGAGGCCCCCGCCGAGCCGGGTGCCGACCCTACGACCGTCCTGACCTCCGACGAGAAGGGATTGAGCCAGGGGAGGCTGATCCTCAGGCGGTTCCTGCAGCACAAGCCGGCGCTCGTCAGCATCGTGCTGTTCGTGCTGATCGTCGGCTTCGCCATCTCGGCGACGGGCATCTTCGGCATCCCCGGATGGTGGCAGTGGGATTACACCTCGCTGCTTCCCATTCAGGACAACGGGAAGCCGACCCTGACCCTCTGGCCGTTCGCGCTCGGCGACCATCCGTTCGGCCAGAACAACGTGGGCAAGGACTACTTCGCGATGGTCATGCGCGGCCTCGTGAACTCGGCGTACATCATGTTCATCATCGGCGGCATCGCGACCTTCATCGGGGTGGTGGTCGGTGCGATCGCGGGGTACTACCGCGGTTGGGTGGACGCCGTGCTGATGAGGCTCACCGACATCGTCATCGTCATCCCGATCATCGTCATCGGCGCCGTCGTCGGCTCGGCCGTCGGTGGCCTCGGCCCGCTCGTGCTGGCGATCTTCCTGGGCTTCTTCGCGTGGACCGGCATCGCGCGCCTCGTGCGGGCGGAGTTCCTCTCGCTGCGCGAGCGTGAGTTCGTCGAAGCCGCACGAGTCGCAGGAGCATCCGACCTTCGCATCATCTTCAAGCACATCCTTCCGAACGCCATGGGTGTCGTGATCGTCGCGGCGACGCTTCTGATCGCCGCCGCGATCATCCTGGAGACGTCGCTCTCCTTCCTCGGCTACGGCGTCCGCAGCCCGGAGGTATCCCTCGGCCTGCTCATCAGCCAGAACGAAGGGGCGTTCCAGACCCGTCCGTGGCTCTTCTGGTGGCCTGCCGTGTTCATCGTGATTCTGTCGCTGCTCGTCAACTTCGTGGGAGACGGTCTCCGCGACGCGTTCGACCCGCGTCAGAAGCGGGTCCGCTTCAACAAGGTGAAGGACCTTCCCGAGGATGCGGTCGTGGAGACCGGGACGACGGCCGACGTGCCCGAGGGGCTTGTGGTGACCACGCGCGGGGAGGCGCTGAACGACGGGGTCTCCAGCGACGAGCCGGAGGGCCCCACCTCCCGCGGGGAGTTGCGACGATGACGGGCGCTGGGCTTTCGCAGCCCGACTCAGCCGGATGCGGCCAGCGCCCAGACGGTCACCGCGAGCAGCACCGCGGTCGCGATGAGGACCGGGATGTCCCACCGACGGCGGACGTTGAACTCGTCGGCGAGACCGACGGTGATGAGGCCCGCATCGATCCGGCGTCGCCACTCCTCCCTCACGAGCATCGCTGCGTCGCCCGAGTCACTGCCCATCAGGTCGCCCGTGCGGGGCATGCTGCCCACTGCCCTGCCTTCGCGGTTGAGGGGACGTCGGCTGATGATCCGGGACGTCATGATGCCGGGGGCCGGCGCCGACCACGCCGAGAAGCGCTGACCGGGCGTCAGAAGCGTCAGGGCGTGTTTGGTGTCGATGTGGATGAGTGCCTCCCACGGGATGTCCACGGTGTGCGTGACGTTGCGCACGTGCACGCCCGCCGCATCGACACCGACTCCCGGTCGCCACAGCGCGGCCCACGACAGGAAAGCGGCCAGCGCCGCCGCCGGGTACACCCATGTCAGGCTGGGCTCGCCGCCCCACGCCGCGAGGGCCGCGACGATCGCCGCCACCGCCCAGACCAGGATCGCCATGATCCGGTTGAAGCGGGAATGCAGCAGTCTGTTCGCGGGATCCACGCACCCATTCTCACCCCCCTTCAGATCAGGAACAGCCGATGAGCCAGCTACGGACCCGCGAATCGTTCGACGGTCACCTCCTCGAGGTCAGTGGACTCTCCGTCGACTTCGCCGTCGACAACTACTGGGTGCCGGCCGCGAAGGATCTCAACTACTTCGTCGACGGGGGCAAGGCGCTCGCGATCGTCGGCGAGTCGGGGTCCGGCAAGAGCGCCAGTTCGATGGCGATGCTCGGCCTGCTGCCCGCGAACGCTCGTATCGGTGGAAGCGTCAAGCTCGCCGGCCGGGAGATCATCGGGCTCAAGAAGGATCAGCTCCGCCGGGTGCGAGGCGGCGAGATCGCCGTCATCTTCCAGGAGCCGATGACCGCCCTCAACCCCGTGTACACCGTCGGGTCACAGATCATCGAGACTCTGCGCATCCACTTCGGCATCACTCCGAGCGCGGCCAGAGCGCGTGCATTGGAGCTGCTCGATCTCGTCGAGCTGCCCGACCCGCTCAAGGCATTCAACTCCTACCCCCACCAGCTCTCGGGCGGACAGCGTCAGCGCGCCATGATCGCGCAGTCGATCTCGTGCGACCCGTGGCTGTTGATCGCCGACGAGCCGACAACGGCTCTGGATGTCACGGTGCAGGCCGAGATCCTCGACCTGATGCGCGACCTTCGGCACCGGCTTGATTCGGCAATCCTGCTGATCACGCACGACATGGGCGTCGTCGCGGACCTCGCTGACGACATCGTTGTGATGCGCAAGGGCCGGATCGTCGAGCGCGGCACCGTCGAGGGAGTATTCGCGAATCCGCAGCATCCCTATACTCGCCAGCTGCTGGCCGCAGTGCCGCGGATCGGGCAGGTCGGCGACGAGGCGATCGACACGACGGCCGCGCTGGCCGGCGACACGACCGAGCTCCGGCTCGCAGAAGTGGCGGCGCGCCAAGACTTCGCTCGCCGGGAAACGCTGACCGACCCGGTCCTCTCGTTCGAGGACGTCGCCATCGACTACCCGAAGCGAGGGCGCGTTCCCGCGTTCCGTGCGGTCGAGCACGCGACCTTCTCGATCTTCCCCGGCGAGGTCACGGGCCTCGTCGGAGAGTCGGGGTCGGGCAAGACCACGGTCGGACGTGCCGCGATCGGCCTGCTGCCCATCGCCGACGGGCGAGCCACGGTCGTCGGCAGCGACATTTCGAAGGCCGACCGCCGGATGCTCCACAGGGTGCACAAGGACGTCGGCATCGTCTTCCAGGATCCGTCGTCATCCCTCAACCCCCGCCTGCCCATCGGCGCGTCCATCGGCGAGCCGATGCTGCTCGCCGGGGAGGCCAAGGGCCGCGACCTCGACAAGCGCGTGCAGGATCTGCTCGACGCCGTCGAACTGCCGCGGTCGTACCGCAACCGCTACCCGCACGAACTCTCGGGCGGCCAGAAGCAGCGGGTCGGCATCGCCCGCGCGCTCTCGCTGGAGCCGAAGCTGCTGATCGCCGACGAGCCGACATCCGCTCTCGATGTGTCTGTGCAGGCGACGGTGCTCGAGCTGATGCGTCGCCTTCAGGCCGACATGGGGTTCGCGTGCCTGTTCATCAGCCACGACCTGGCCGTCGTCGATTCGCTCGCCGACCGGATCATCGTGATGCATCACGGCAAGATCGTCGAGCAGGGTGCGACCGGGCAGATCCTGCGGGCGCCGAAAGAGGCCTACACCCAGCGGCTCATCGCCGCGGTGCCCGTGCCCGATCCCGGCGAACAGCGCGTGCGCCGCGAGGCGCGGGCGCTGCTGCTGGGCGCCGAAACGGGGGAGTAGCACCGGCGCGGTAGAATGGATGTGCCCGACTCCGGGCCCTCCACTTTCTGCAAGGACTTTCTTCATGGCGCGCGCCCTCCGTCCGGACCTCCGAAACGTCGCGATCGTCGCGCACGTCGACCACGGCAAGACGACGCTCGTCGACGCCATGCTCCGCCAGACCAACTCCTTCGGCTCGCACGAGCACATGGAGGAGCGCGCCATGGACTCCAACGACCTCGAGCGCGAAAAGGGCATCACGATCCTCGCCAAGAACACGGCGATCACCTACGAGGGCGCGCACGCGGGCGACAGCCCCGTCACGATCAACGTCATCGACACCCCGGGTCACGCGGACTTCGGCGGAGAGGTCGAACGCGGTCTCTCCATGGTCGACGGCGTCGTCCTGCTCGTCGACGCGAGCGAAGGCCCGCTGCCCCAGACCCGCTTCGTGCTGCGCAAGGCGCTGGAGGCGAAGCTCCCGGTCATCCTGCTGGTGAACAAGACCGATCGACCGGATGCCCGGATCGCCGAGGTCGAAGAGGAGAGCCACGACCTGCTGCTCGGCCTCGCCAGCGACCTCGTCGACGACGTGCCCGACCTCGATGTCGACGCGCTGCTGGATGTGCCTGTCGTGTACGCGAGCGGCCGCGCCGGCATCGCGTCGCGCACCCGGCCCGAGAACGGCACCCTGCCCGAGGGTGAGAACCTCGAGCCGCTGTTCGAGGCGATCCTCGAGCACGTGCCCGCCCCGGCCTACGACGACGACGCACCCCTGCAGGCATGGGTCACGAACCTCGACTCGAGCCCGTTCCTCGGCCGCCTCGCGCTGCTGCGCGTCTTCAACGGCACCCTGAAGAAGGGCCAGACGGTCGCCTGGGTCCGCCACGACGGCACCACCAGCAGCGCACGGATCACCGAATTGCTGAAGACTCGCGCACTCGACCGCTACCCCGCCGAGAGCGCCGGCCCGGGCGACATCGTCGCGATCGCCGGCTTCCCCGACATCACGATCGGCGAGACGATCGCCGATCCCGAGGACGTGCGGCCGCTGCCGCAGATCCACGTCGATGACCCCGCGATCTCGATGACGATCGGCACCAACACTTCGCCGCTGGCCGGCAAGGTCAAGGGCCACAAGCTGACCGCGCGCATGGTGAAGGACCGCCTCGACCGCGAGCTCGTCGGAAACGTCTCGCTCAAGGTCGTCGACATCGGCCGTCCCGACGCGTGGGAGGTGCAGGGCCGCGGTGAGCTGGCCCTCGCCATCCTCGTGGAGAACATGCGCCGCGAGGGCTTCGAACTGACCGTCGGCAAGCCGCAGGTGGTCACGCGTCGTGTCGACGGCGAGCTGCAGGAGCCGTTCGAGCACCTCACGATCGACGCCCCCGAGGAGTATCTCGGGGCCATCACCCAGCTTCTCGCGACCCGTCGCGGCCGCATGGAGGGCATGACGAACCACGGCACCGGCTGGGTGCGCATGGAGTTCGTCGTCCCTTCGCGCGGGCTCATCGGCTTCCGCACCGAGTTCCTCACCACCACGCGCGGCACCGGCATCGCAAACGCCATCTCGCACGGCTACGAGCCCTGGGCCGGCAGCATCGTCACCCGCCAGAACGGCTCCATCGTCGCCGACCGCAGCGGCGTCGTGACGCCGTTCGCGATCATCGCGCTTCAGGAGCGGATGTCGTTCTTCGTGCAGCCGACGCAGGAGGTGTACGAGGGCATGGTCATCGGTGAGAACTCGCGCAACGACGACATGGACGTGAACATCACCAAGGAGAAGAAGCTGACGAACATGCGTCAGTCGACGTCGGACACCTTCGAGTCGATGACCCCTCCTCGTCAGCTCTCGCTCGAGGAGAGCCTCGAGTTCGCCCGCGAGGACGAGTGCGTCGAGGTCACGCCCGAGATCGTCCGCATCCGCAAGGTGAACCTGGATGCCACCGAGCGCGCGCGCGCGACAGCCCGCCTCAAGCGTCAGGACGCGAACGCCTGAAGCCCCGCGCGAGCGGTCCAGAGGTCCCCAGGCGGCCCGCCGGCCGCGTCCCCGGCCCTGGGTAGGCTTCGTCGGGTGACGCACGAGCCCGATGTCGAGGCGCGCCGCGCCCGGCGGCAGGGCGTCGCGGTGGCGCTCGCGACGAGCGCGTACGGCATATCGTTCGGCGCGCTGGCCGTGGCATCCGGACTCGACGTCTGGCAGACGTGCGTCCTCAGCCTCGTGATGTTCACCGGCGGGTCGCAGTTCGCCTTCATCGGCGTGATGGCATCGGGCGGGCTCTCCGCGGCGCCGGCGGCGATCGCGTCTGCGGCGCTTCTCGGCGTGCGCAACGTGGCGTACGGCATGCGGATGTCGCCGGTCATCGGCCCCGGCTGGCCCAAGCGGCTGGCCGCCGCGCACTTCACGATCGACGAGTCGACGGCCGTCTCCCTCGCCCAGACCTCCCCGCGCGCCCGCACCCTGGGGTTCTGGGTCACGGGGGTCGCGATCTACATCGGCTGGAACGCGACGACCCTGGCCGGCGCGCTCCTCGGCGATGTACTGGGGGATCCGCGGGCGTATGGACTGGATGCCGCGGCCGCAGCCGCCTTCCTGGCACTGCTGTGGCCGCGGCTCCGCTCACGCCAGGCGATCGCCGTCGGTGCGGCGGCCGCCGTCGTGGCCGCCTGCCTCACGCCGTGGCTCATGCCCGGCCTGCCCGTGCTGATCGCCGCCCTGGTGGCCGTGGCAGTCGGCTGGTTCAACTGGCTGGGCCGTCCCGCCCCCGAGAACGGCGCCCAGCGCGCGCGGGGAACGCCATGACGATGTGGAACGCGGTGCTGCTCGCCGCCATCGCCTGCGTGCTGCTGAAGATGCTGGGGTACCTGACGCCCCCGCATTGGCTCGACGCTCCACGACCCGCGCGCATCAGCGATCTGCTGACCGTCGCCCTGCTCGGAGCCCTCGTCGCGGTGCAGACACTGGGCGACGGCATGGCGATCGTCGTGGATGCCCGGGTTCCCGCCGTTCTCGTGGCCGGGGTGCTGCTCTGGTTGCGCGCCTCCTTTCTCGTGGTGGTCCTCTCGGCAGCGCTGGTCGCGGCCCTGCTGCGCCTGCTCGGCTGGGCCGCCTGACCGGCGCGGGTAGACTCGCCGGATGCGCTCCAGGTGGCTCTCGCGAGCGGTTACGTGGCTGCTGGCCTTCCTGGTCGGCTGCGTCTACTCGCTGGCGGGGACGATCGCGCACGCCTACATGCTCGGCTGGTTCCCTCTGGGCCTCGTGCTCGCCGTTCTCGGCAGCGCAGCGCTGCTGATCGCCGTGCGCGCGCTCACATCCGATCGCTGGGCGACCCTGGCCACCGGCCTCGGCATGATGACGACGCTGGTGGTCATCTCGGGACGCGGTCCTGGCGGCTCCGTGGTCGTGCCTCAGGAGGGTCCAGGAACGATCTGGACGATCGCTCTCGCCCTCTGTGTGACGATCGTGGTGGCGTGGCCCGACATGTCGCGCATCCCCGGCCGCGCGCCGTCGGCACCGCCGCCGACCCCCCTCGGGTCAGACTCTGCTTCTCACGGCGCGACGTAGACTGGTTCGGTGACCTATGTGATCGCCCTGCCCTGCGTCGATGTGAAGGACCGGGCGTGCATCGACGAGTGCCCGGTGGACTGCATCTACGAGGGCGATCGATCGCTGTACATCCACCCGGACGAGTGTGTGGACTGCGGCGCCTGCGAACCGGTGTGCCCCGTCGAGGCGATCTACTACGAGGACGATCTCCCTGAGGAGTGGTCGGACTACTACAAGGCCAACGTCGAGTTCTTCGACGACATCGGGTCCCCGGGCGGTGCCGCCAAGGTCGGCGTCATCCACAAGGACCACCCGGTCATCCACGCCCTCCCCCCGCAGGCGCCGTAGCGCCGTGGGCGTCAGCGGTCTGGCCGACTACCCCTGGGACGCGGTCGCACCGTACGCCGCCCGCGCTCGCGCGCATCCGGATGGCATCATCGACCTGTCGATCGGATCGCCCGTCGATCCCACACCGGGCATCATCCGCGACGCACTCCGCGATGCGACCGACGCGCATTCCTACCCTCAGACGACGGGGACGCCGGCGCTGAGGGCCGCGATCGCCGACTGGTTCGGCCGTCGGAGGGGCGTCCCGGGGCTCGGCCCCGAGCACGTGCTGCCGACCATCGGCTCCAAGGAGCTGGTCGCGCTGCTGCCGACGCTGCTCGACCTCGGTCCCGGCGACGTCGTGGTCCACCCGCGCGCCGCGTACCCGACCTACGAGGTAGGCGCGCGCATCGCCGGTGCCACCCCGTTCGCGAGCGACGATCCGCGGGAGTGGCCGGCCGAGACGAAGCTGGTGTGGCTGAACTCGCCGGGCAATCCCGACGGGCGGGTATGGGATGCCCAAGCCCTGCGAGACGCGCTGGCCGGAGCGCGCGCGAGGGGGGCCGTGCTCGCTGGCGACGAGTGCTACGCCGAACTGGGCTGGGACGCGCCGTGGGATACGCAGCCGATCCCGTCCGTGCTCGACCCCGGCGTCACGAGCGGCGACGTCACGGGGGTGCTCTCGGTGTACTCGCTGAGCAAGCAGTCCAACCTGGCGGGCTACCGAGCGGCGTTCCTCGCCGGCGACCCGGTGCTGGTGAACCGGCTGCTGACGGCCCGCAAGCACATGGGCCTGATGCTCCCGGCGCCGGTCCAGGCAGCCATGACGGTCGCGCTCTCGGACGACGTGCACGTCGAGGCGCAGAAGCAGCGGTACAGGGCACGGCGCGACATGCTGCGACCCGCGGTCGAGGCGGCGGGCTTCCGCATCGACCGCAGCGAGGCCGGTCTCTACCTGTGGGCGACGGAGGACCGCGACGCGTGGGAGAGCATGGAGCGCCTGGCGGCCCTCGGCATCCTCGCCGGACCGGGCCACTTCTACGGACCCTTCCACCCGCATCACGTGCGACTCTCGCTCACCGCGACCGACGAGCGCATCTCCGCAGCGGCCGCCCGGCTCACCGCGGCGCAGCCGGCCTGGTAGCGGATTCCTCCACCCGAACGGCCCGTTGTTTGGCGGTGTCAACTGAGGCTTCGGGGGGCTACTAGGCTGTAACGGCGGCCCACGAGCCGAGCGAGACCCATCACGACCAGAAATCGCGAGGAGGCGCCGTGAGCGACGCGGGAACGCCCATTTCGGACCAGACGGCTACTCTGCATGTGGACGGCAGAACGGCCGAGTTCCCCGTTCACCGCGGCACGAACGGTGCGGCGAGCATCGACATCGCTTCGTTCACGCGGCAGACGGGCCTCACCACCCTGGACTACGGATTCGTGAACACGGCGGCCACCAAGTCCTCGATCACCTACATCGACGGCGACAGGGGAATCCTGCGCTACCGCGGCTACCCGATCGAGCAGCTGGCCCAGAACAGCACCTACCTCGAGGTCGCGTGGCTGCTGATCTACGGCGAGCTTCCGACGGCAGACGAGCTGGCGGCATTCGATGACCGCATCCGTCACCACACTCTGCTGCACGAGGACCTCAAGCGCTTCTTCTCCGCCCTGCCGCACACCGCGCACCCGATGTCGGTGCTCTCGTCCGCGGTCTCCGCGCTCTCGACCTACTACGAGCGCGAGTCCGACCCGGCCAACCCCGAGCACATCGAGCTGAACACCATCCGCATGCTCGCGAAGCTCCCGGTGATCGCGGCCTACGCCCACAAGAAGAGCATCGGTCAGGCCTTCCTCTACCCCGACAACTCGCTGAGCTTCGTCGACAACTTCCTGAAGCTCAACTTCGGGGTGCTCGCCGAACTGTACGACGTCAACCCCGTCATGTCGCGGGCGCTCGAGCGCCTGCTGATCCTGCATGAGGACCACGAGCAGAACGCGTCGACCTCGACCGTTCGGCTCGTCGGCTCGACCGGCGCCAACCAGTTCTCCTCGATCTCTGCGGGGATCAACGCGCTGTACGGACCCCTGCACGGCGGGGCCAACGAGGCCGTGCTCGACATGCTGGGTCGCATCCAGGCATCCGGTGAGGGAGTCCGCCGCTTCGTTGAGCGGGTCAAGAACAAAGAAGACGGTGTCAAGCTCATGGGCTTCGGGCACCGCGTCTACAAGAACTACGACCCGCGCGCCAAGCTCGTGAAGGAATCCGCCGACGAAGTGCTGCGCGAACTGGGGGTGCACGACCCGCTGCTGGATCTCGCGAAGGAGCTCGAGGAGATCGCGCTCGAGGACGACTACTTCAAGGAGCGCCGCCTGTATCCGAACGTCGACTTCTACACGGGTGTGATCTACAAGGCGATGGGATTCCCCACGCGCATGTTCACCGTGCTCTTCGCCATCGGCCGTCTCCCTGGCTGGCTGGCGCACTGGCGCGAGATGCAGGTCGACCCGCAGACGAAGATCGGTCGCCCGCAGCAGCTGTACGTCGGTGCGCCCGAGCGCCAGTACCCGGGCGCCCGCTGAGGCCATGCCCCGGCTCCTGGTTCGGCCGCCGTCGCCCCTTCTCGCCGACGGAGAGCTGACGCACCTGGATCGCTCGCCCGTGGATGCGGAGCTCGCGACCCGGCAGTGGCAGACGTACGTGGATGCCTATCGCCGACGCGGCTGGACGATCGTCGAGGCGCCGGGCGCCGACGAGCACGCGGACGGCGTCTTCGTCGAAGACGCAGTTGTGATCTTCGACCAACTCGCCGTGCTCACGAGGCCCGGCGCCGCGTCGAGACGCGGAGAGGTGCAATCGGTGCGCCCGGTGGTCGAGCAACTCGGTCTCGAGATCGCGTCCATCGAGGAACCGGGAACGCTCGAGGGCGGCGACGTTCTGAAGGTCGGCCGCGTCGCCTACGTCGGCGCGAGCTCCCGGACGAACGCCGACGGGATACTGCAGCTGCGGGCGCTCGTGGAGCCCCGGGGGTGGACCGTGCGAGAGGTGCCTGTGACCAAGGTGCTGCACCTCAAATCAGCGGTCACGGCCCTGCCGGACCGCACGATCATCGGCTATGAACCCCTGGTCGATGACCCGTCGCTCTTCGATGCCTTCCTGCCCGTCCCGGAGGAGCACGGCACCGCGGTCGTCGTACTCGATGAGCGCACCGTGCTGATGTCGGCCGACGCTCCGGCAACGGCCGAGGTGTTCGCCGCCCGCGGCCTCCAGGTGCAGACCGCGCCGGTGACGGAGTTCGAGAAGCTCGAGGGCTGCGTCACGTGCCTGTCGGTGCGGGTCCGCTGAGGCGCGACACGCCCCGGTGCCCCGCGCGGCGACTCACCCGGCCTTCTTGCGCTCCTTCTTGGCGATCTGAGCCGCGTCCTTCTCCTTGTCGCGCTTGCTCTTCTTGCCCTTGACGCGCTCCTCCTCGCTGCGGCGCTCCAGCTCGGCGGAGTAGTCGGGAACCTGCGAGTTCTCATCCTGCGGCGGGCGCTCGTACCCACCCGATGGCGGGCGGGGCGGGATGACGATCTCCTCGCGCTCGACGAGCTCGTAGGGGATCTGCGACAGCAGGTGCGCGATCGCGTTGATGCGACTGCGGCGCTTGTCGTCGGAGTCGACCTCCCACCACGGCGCCTCCGGGATGTTCGTGTGCACGAACATCGTGTCCTTCGCGCGGGAGTAGTCCTCCCACTTCGTGATGGAGAGCACGTCGTTCTGGCTCAGCTTCCATCGCCTCATAGGATCGGCCAGCCGCGAATGGAAGCGCTCCTCCTGCACCTCGTCAGAGACGCTGAACCAGTACTTCAGCAGGATGATGCCGTCCTCGACGAGCAGGCGCTCGAAGATCGGGGTCTGGTGAAGGAAGCGGTGGTACTCGTCGCTCGTGCAGTAGCCCATCACCTGCTCGACGCCGGCGCGGTTGTACCAGGATCGGTCCATCAGCACGATCTCGCCGGCTGCGGGAAGGTGTGGCACGTACCGCTGGAAGTACCACCGGGTCTTGTCACGGTCGCCGGGGGCAGGCAGGGCGACGATCTTGCTGACCCGAGGGTTGAGGTACTCGGTGACGCGTTTGATGGTGGAGCCCTTGCCCGCGGCATCCCGTCCCTCGAAGATCACCACGATGCGGGCGCCGCTCGCCTGCACCCAGGCCTGCATGTCGACCAGCTTGGCCTGCAGCACCATCAGTTCGGACTCGTACAGCTTCTTGGACATTCGGTTGGCCATGGGGCTCCTTCGCCGTCTGTGCGACTCTACGCGTGCAGCACTTCGTTGAGGGTGACCCCCGCGCCGGTGCGCGGGACCGCTTCGACGGCGCCGGTGAGCGAGTTGCGGCGGAACAGGATGCCGGGGACGCCGGACAGCTCCGCGGCCTTGACGCTCTGCAACGTGCCGTCCGCTCGGCGCGAACGATCCGGCAGCACGACCTTCGTCCCCGCGGTCACGTAGAGGCCGGCCTCGACGACCGAGTCATCGCCGATGGAGATGCCGACCCCGGCGTTCGCGCCGAGCAGAGCACGGGCGCCGATCGAGACACGATGCTCGCCGCCGCCGGACAGGGTTCCCATGATGGAGGCTCCGCCGCCGATGTCGCTGCCGTCCCCGACGACGACCCCCTGGGAGATGCGTCCCTCCACCATGCTGACACCCAGGGTGCCGGCGTTGAAGTTCACGAAGCCCTCGTGCATCACCGTCGTGCCAGGCGAGAGGTACGCGCCGAGGCGCACGCGCGAGGCGTCCGCGATCCGGACGCCGACCGGGGTGACGTAGTCGAGCAGGCGCGGGAACTTGTCCAGGCCCTGCACCTGGATGCCGTCGCGCAGCAGCAGGGGGCGGAGGCGGGTGAAGTCGTCCGGATGCATCGGCCCGGCGTTCGTCCACGCCACGATCGGCAGGTGCGTGAAGATGCCATCGAGATTCACCTCGTTCGGGCGCACGAGCAGGTGCGACAGGGCGTGCAGGCGCAGATAGGCATCCGGCGTGGACGCCGAAGCGGCATCCAGATCGATCTCGATGGTCACGTCATCGACCGTGACCGCCCGACGCGGGTCGGCGACCGCGAGCCGATCGACGCCCTCGCCGACGATCTGAGGATCGCGGCCCTGCGGGATGCGGCCGGTGCGCGGTGCGGGGAACCACGTGTCGAGGATGGTGCCGTCTGCGGAGATCGTGGCGAGGCCGTCGCCCCACACCTGCCGGGATTCGCTCATCCCTCAACGCTAGCGGCTGGCATCCGGGCGGATGAGGGGGTGGACATCCGCTGGATAGACTCGGTGGATGCCCGAGCTCGATCTGACCGCGTCATCCCTCGATCTCACCCGAACGATCTGCGACATCCCGAGCGTGTCGGGCGACGAGGCCGGACTGGCCGACGCCATCGACGCCGCCATCGGCTCGCTCGGCCACCTCGAGGTGTACCGCGACGGCGATACGATCGTCGCCCGGACGGGCCTCGGGCGGGCGCAGCGTGTGGTGATCGCCGGTCACATCGACACGGTGCCCATCAACCAGAACCTGCCCACCCGCGACATCCACAACGACGGCGAGGCCTACCTCTGGGGCCGCGGGACGGTCGACATGAAGGCCGGTGTCGCGGTGCAGCTCAAGCTCGCGGCCGAGCTGGCCGAACCCCGGGTCGACATCACGTGGATGTGGTACGACCACGAAGAGGTCGACGCGGACCTCAATGGGCTGACGAGGCTCGCACGGACGCGCCCCGACCTGTTCGCAGGGGACTTCGCCATTCTCGGTGAGCCCTCCAACGGCACCGTCGAGGGAGGGTGCAATGGCAACCTGCGGGCGATCGTGCGCACGCACGGCGTTCGCGCCCACAGTGCACGGGCGTGGATCGGCGAGAACGCCATCCATGCCGCTGCACCGGCGCTCGGGCGCCTGGCCGCCTACCGGCCGCGCGATATCGCCGTCGACGGTCTGGTCTACCGCGAGGGGATGAACGCCGTCCGGATCAGCGGGGGAGTAGCGGGCAACGTGATCCCTGACCTCTGCGAGATCGAGGTCAACTACCGCTTCGCCCCCAGCCGCACCGCGGAGGAGGCGGCGGATCACGTTCGCAACGTCTTCGAGGGCTTCGATGTCGACGTGGTCGACCTGGCGCCCGGAGCGCGACCCGGTCTCGACGCCCCCATCGCGCAGGAGTTCTTGGCGGCGGTCGGCGGCGAACCGCAGCCCAAGTATGGGTGGACCGACGTGGCGCGCTTCTCCGCCATGGGCGTGCCGGCCGTCAATTACGGCCCCGGTGACCCGCATCTCGCGCACCACGACGAGGAGCGTGTGCCCGTGGCACAGATCGACGCCGTGGAGCAGGGCCTGCGGGCGTGGCTGAACGGCGGCTGACGCTGAAGGCACCGGCTGATCGACGCTGGGCCGGGCTGCCGGCCGCGCTGCGGATCGGCATCCTCTACGTCGCAGCCCGGTTCGTCACCACCGGATTCCTGCTCCTCGCCGCCCACCTGGCCGGACCGGGCTCACGCTTCGGCGAGGATGCGACCCTTTCGCATTTCATCCTCGGCTGGGATGCGCAGTGGTACTGGCTCGTGGCGCTTGAAGGCTATCCGAGCCAACTGCCCCTCACCGACACAGGACAGGTGGCCGAAAACCAGTGGGCCTTCATGCCCGTGTTCGCATATCTCGCGCAGCTGCTGGGCGGCCCGCTGCGGGCCGCCGGCATCGGCGGGTCGTTGGGCCCATGGGGAATCGGTGCCTTGACGATCTCGCTGGTCGCGGGCTACCTTGCCTGCCTCGTGCTGTACCGGGTGCTCCGCGACCGTCAGGATGCGGCGACGGCCACCTGGGCTGCCCT
This sequence comes from Micromonospora sp. DT81.3, assembly GCF_049847225.1. Lineage (NCBI taxonomy): Bacteria > Bacillati > Actinomycetota > Actinomycetes > Micromonosporales > Micromonosporaceae > Micromonospora > Micromonospora sp. DT81.3. Next base: position 330,683 of record NZ_JBNCNY010000003.1, on the reverse strand, counting down.
GTTCTTCGCCGCCGGCCCCCTTTCCGTGCTGTTCCAGGTCGGGTACGCCGAGTCGCTGTTCCTGCTCTGGCTGATGTTCTCGCTGTGGTGCGTGCAGCGTCGCCGCTACGGATGGCTGTACCTTCTGATCCCCCTCATGGGATACACCCGGCCGGGCGTGCTCGCGTTCGCCCTGTTCCTCGGGATCTACGGCGTGTGGCGATGGTTCTCGCGGCGCCGGGAACCACTGGGTGCGGGCGAGGTTCTGCACATCCTCGCACTCGGCGCACTCGCAGTGCTGGTCGGCTTCTCCTGGCAGGTGCTCGCCGGATGGGTGACCGGGGACTCCGGCGCCTACCTCGCGACGGAGCTCGCCTGGCGACGAAGCTGGATCCGCGACTCGACCGGCGTCTTCGTTCCGTTCGACGGCTGGATCCAGGGCGCCGCGTTCTGGTTCGGGGTGTGGGGGCTGGGCGCCGGAACCGGCTACGTCGTGCTGGCGCTGCTCGGCATCGGGCTCGCGGGGTTGCTGCTGTTCGAGCCGCACGTCAAGTCCCTCGGGGTGGAGGTTCGGCTCTGGGCGGCGAGCTACCTGCTGTATCTGCTCGCCGTGTTCTTTCCGCAGTCCAGCTTGTTCCGGCTGCTGCTGCCGCTCTCGCCGCTGTGGGGAGCGGTCGCCGCACCCCGCTCGACGGTCTACCGCGTCTCGGTGCTGGCACTCTGCCTGATCGGACAGTGGTGGTGGATCCACAACATGTACGCACTGGGCAATACGTACTGGCAGATCCCGTGACTCGATGCATCCACCGGTGAATCGGAGAGGCCGTGGAGGGGGATAAACTTGAGGTGCAGACCAGCGACGAAAGGGAGCCACGATGGCAGCCATGAAGCCGAGAACCGGAGACGGGCCAATGGAGGCCGTGAAGGAGGGTCGACTCATCATCGTGCGCGTGCCGCTCGAAGGTGGGGGGCGTCTCGTCGTCTCCGTCAACGACGCGGAGGCCAAGGAACTCTATGGCGTGCTCGGTGGGGTAGTCAACGCCGCGTAGCACCGCACGTCACACGAAAGGCCGGGTCGGATGATCCGGCCTTTCGCGTCGGTGCCGGCGTGCCTGCTCAGGCGGGGCCGGCGATCGTGGTGAGTTGGAGAAGACCTTCGCCGATGGTGGAGAGTGCTCCGATCACGGCGGGCGAGGCCTGGGTCTCCTGAATGAGCGACCGGTAGGCCTTCGTGGCCTCGTCGCGCTGCACCGGATCGGCGACCTTTCCCCCGTTGAGCACTCGCGGGATCAGTACCGTGCCGCCGAGGCGCACCAGCCTCAGCCCGTGCTCGACGTACTCGATGACCTTCTCCGGGTCGGCGTCCACCAGCACCACGTCGTACGACGCCTCGTTCATCCGGGGCAGCACGTCACTGGCCCGCCCGGTGATGAAGCGGGCGCGGGCGGCGGGGATCTTCGCCTCGGCGAAGGACTGACGCGCAACGCCGAGATGCTCGGGTTCGCTGTCGATGGTGGTGAGCGTCGCGCGCGGCGAGCCGTGCAGCAGCCACAGTCCTGAGACGCCCGCTCCCGTCCCGATCTCGACGATGTTGAGGGCTCGGGATGCCGCCGCGATCACCGCGGCCTGCGCGCCGACGCCCGGGCTGATCGGCGCCGCGCCGATCTCGAGGGCGTGCGTGCGGGCCCGGGCGATGTGCTCGGGTTCGATGATGGCGTCCCGCGCATATCTGGCGTTCGCGTCGTGCTCGCTCATGGGTCCTCCTCCGGCCAGGTTACGCGGGGGATCCGCGCGCCGGGCACAGGCGCGACCGGTAACCTGGAGCCATGTTCTTCGGGCTTACGATCGAGAAGCTCATGCTGATCGGCGTGATCGCTGCGATGCTCGTGGGTCCCGAGCGCCTGCCTCGCTACGCGGAGGGCCTCGCACGCTTCGTCGGCCGGGCCCGCGAATACATGCGCGGGGCCAAGACGAGGGTGCGCGAGGAGATGGGGCCCGAGTTCGACGACGTCGACTGGCGCAAACTCGACCCCCGGCAGTACGACCCGCGGCGCATCATCCGCGAGGCCCTGCTCGATGACACCCCTGTCGCCCCGGTGAAGGCGGTCTCGCTCGGCGCGGCGGCGATGGCGACGGCCGGCAAGCCGATCGAGCGGCCGGTGTTCACCGCGGCCGAGCCCCCGCCATTCGACTCCGAAGCCACCTGACGCCCGGGCATCCTGGTCTGCAGTGACCAGCGGCACTCGGTGTGCGCGGCGATCGTGCGCAGTCAGCGCGGCGTGAGCGGCAGCGACCGCCCCGCCAGCCCGCGGCGCGTCGCGGCGAGAGAGGCGGCCAGCGACTCGATGGCCACCGCCGCCGCGTCCTCGGGATGCGCGATGACCACCGGTTCCCCCGTGTCGCCGCCGGCGCGCAGCGTCGTGCTCAACGGGATGGAGGCGAGCACCTCGACGCGCTCGTCGGCGGTGGAGAGCGCCTCTGCCACCTGAGCGCCACCACCCGAGCCGAAGAGCTCGAGCCTCGTTCCGTCGGGGAGGGTCATGGCGGCCATGTTCTCCACGACCCCGACCACTCGCTGGCCGGTCTGGCGGGCCACGAGTCCGCTGCGCACCGCGACATCGGAGGCGGCGCTCTGCGGGGTCGTCACGACCAGCACCTCGGCATTCGGCAGCAGCTGCCCCACGGTGATCGCGATGTCGCCGGTTCCGGGCGGCATATCGAGCAGGAGCACGTCGAGGTCGCCGAAGTAGACGTCCGTCAGGAACTGCTGAATGGTGCGGTGCAGCATCGGCCCGCGCCAGGCGACGGCCCCCGTCGGCGACTCGCCCTCCCGGCGGAGGAACATGCCGATCGAGATCACCTTCACGTCGTGGGCGATCGGAGGCAGCATCATGTCGTCGATGCGGGTCGGGGATGGGATCGCGCCGTCCCGGGCGAGCCCCATCAGCGCGGGGATCGAGAAGCCGTGCACATCGGCGTCGACGAGCCCGACGGCGAGGCCTCGCCGCGCGAGGGCGATGGCCAGGTTGGCGGTGACGCTCGACTTGCCGACCCCGCCCTTCCCGCTCGTGACGGCGATCACGCGCGTCAGCGAATCAGGGCCGAAGGGCATGGTGCGTGCCGCCCTGCCGCCCCGCAGCCGGTCCGTGAGCGTCCGCCGCTCGTCCGGTGTCATGACGCCCACCTCGACGTCGACGGAGGTGACGCCGGGAACGGACGCGGCGGCCGACCGCACATCGGATTCGATGCGCATGGCCGCGGGGCACCCGACGATCGTCAGCGCGATACCGACGCGCGCAGCGCCTGAATCCACGGAGATCTCGCGCACCATGTCGAGTTCGGCCAGTGGCCGCCGCAGCTCGGGGTCGATCACCGCCCCGACTGCCCGCCGGACCGACTCGGCCGTGGTCCCGTTCCTCATCGGCCGTCGCCGTCGGCGTGGTCCTCGATCTTCTCGAGCGTCGCCCTCAGCTCCGTGCGAAGCACATCCTTCGTGACGACGTCCGCGTGGAAGTCCGCGACGGCCATCCGCAGCGCGACGATTTCACGGGCGAGGTACTCGGTGTCCGCGAGGTTGCGCTCGGCGCGCTGGCGGTCCTGCTCGATCTGCACGCGGTCGCGGTCGTCCTGACGGTTCTGCGCCAACAGGATCAGAGGCGCCGCGTAGGACGCCTGGAGGGACAGGATCAGCGTCAGCAGCGTGAAGTTCGTGGCCCGCGGGTCGAACTGCAGCTCCACCGGCGCGAACGTGTTCCACATCAGCCACACCGCGACGAAGACGGTCATGCCGATCAGGAACCCTGAGGTCCCCATCCCTCGCGCGAACGCTTCGGAGAATCGGCCGAACCGGTCGCGCGACGGCTGCGGATTGCGGCTCAGCATGCCGGAACGGCCGCGGGGGGCGTCGAGCGACGGCTGGCGGGACGCGCGTGCCATCAGCGCCTCCTCACGGCGCCTCGGGGGGTCCCCGTCGCCGCAGAGCGCGCTGTCAGGATCGCACCGGCCGAGGGTGCTGGGGCCACCACGTCGCCGTCGTGCGAGCGCCAGTCATCGGGCAGCAGGTAGTCCAGCACGTCGTCGACGCTCACGGCGCCGACGAGGCGATGAGCCTGATCGACGACGGGCAGCGAGACGAGGTTGTAGCTGGCGAGCATGCGGGCCACTTCGGCCGCGGAGGCCGTGGCGGTGACGGCGTCGAGCGAGTCGTCGATGATGGCGCCGAGGCGCTCGTGCGGCGGGTAGCGCAGCATCCGCTGGAAGTGCACGACGCCGAGCAGGCGCCCGGTGGGCGTCTCGTACGGCGGCAGCGTGATGAAGACGGATGCCGCGAGGGCCGGATGCAGCTCGTGCCGGCGGATGAGCGCCAGGGCTTCGGCGACCGTCGCCTCCGCCGAAAGCACGATCGGCTCCGGCGTCATCAGACCGCCGGCGGTGTCGGGGCCGTAGGCGAGCAGCATCCGGACGTCGTCCGCCTCCTCCGGCTCCATCAGATCCAGCAGCTGCTCCAGCCGTCCCTCGGGAAGCTGTGCAAGTAGGTCTGCGGCGTCATCCGGCTCCATGGCGTCGAGGATGTCTGCGGCGCGCTCGTCGCCGAGCTGTTCGAGGATGTGCACCTGCTCGTCTTCTGGCATCTCTTCGAGGGCGTCCGCGAGGCGCTCATCCGACAGCTCCTCGGCCACCTCGATCATGCGCTCGTCCGGCAGGTCGAGCAGCGTGTTGGCGAGGTCGGCGGGCTTCAACTCCGAGTAGCTCGCCACGAGCTGCTCCGCGGACTGCGCCTGCCCCGGTGCCTGGTCCTCCCGGACCTCCGACCACGACGCGAACGTCGTCGGGCCCTTGGCGAACGGCGACGCGCTGGTCTTGGGCTTGCGAAGGAAGAGCTGACCGACGGCCCACTCGCCGAGGCGGTTGCGCTCGATGGCGACATCCTCGATGACGGCGGTGCCCGACCCGTCGACGAGCTGGATGCGGCGGCCGATCATCTCGGCCATCACGCGCACCTCGCCCCCTCGTGGTTCGAAACGGCGCACGTTGATGAGACCGGTCGTGATGACCTGGCCGAGGGCGACCGATGTCACGCGCCCGATCGAGAGGAACACATGGCGGCGCCCCGGGATCTCGCAGACGAGCCCCACAACGCGCGGAGGGTCGGATTTTCGGTACACGACGACGACATCGCGGACCTTGCCGAGCCGGTCGCCGGCGGGGTCGAAGACGGCGCACCCCTGGAGGCGCGCGACGAACACCCTCTGCGTACTCACGCTTCCAGCGTAGCCCCGGGATCCCGCACCGCCCCGATCATGCGCGGCCGTGGGTGCAAGTACGGAGCATGGGAGAATGGGGGCATGAGCATGTTGGGTGGTCCACAGGTCTCCGGCAACACAGAGGTCGGCGAGATGGTCGCGTCGTTCCCCGAGTACGAGGCGGCGCAGAAGGCCGTCTCCAAGCTCATCGCCGCCGAGATCGCGGCGCGCGACATCGCCATCGTCGGCTCCGGTCTTCGATCCATCGAGCGGGTGACGGGCAAGCTCGGCTACGCGACGGCGGCCCGATCGGGTGCCATCAACGGCGTGCTGATCGGGCTGTTCTTCGCCGCCATCCTCGTTCTGGGCAGCCCTGCAGTGCCGATCCAGGCATTCGTCGGCGTGCTGTTCGTCGGCATCGCCGTCGGCATGCTGCTGAGTCTCGTCACCTACTCCTTCGTGCGTCGCCGCCGCGACTACGCCAGCGTCGTACAGGTGACCGCCGATCACTACGAGGTCACCGTCGCCTCGCGCAGCATCCACCGGGCTCGCGAGATCCTCGGGCGCACGACAGTCGTCGACTCGTCCACCGTGGCCGCCGTCGACCCCATGCCGCCGGTGCGGCAGCAGCCGGTCGCGCAGCCAGAGCGCTCTGCTTCGCCCCGCGATGGCGAGACCGAGCCGCCCCGCTATGGGGAGAGGGTGGCTCCGGCCCCCGATCCCGCGGGGGGCGAAGCATCAGCGCCCGGGAATGCCGGCGCGGACGACGCCGGTGACGGTGCACCGAGCCGGAATCGATGACCGACGAGGTCGCGCCCCGGCTGTCTGTCGACCTTCCGGCCGGCACAGTCGAGGTCTCGGCCGATCACCAGCGGCCCGACGACGCCTGGGCCACGATCGTCATCGCGCACGGCGCGGGTGCGGGATACCGGCATCCGTTCCTCGTCGGCTTCGCGCGCGGCATGCGTGCGGAGGGCGTGGCGACGCTGACGTTCAACTTCCCCTACCTGGAGGCCGGACGCCGGATGCCGGGCCCGGCGACGCACGCGATCGCCGCCTGGCGCGCGGCCATCGCTTTCGCGGTGTCCCGGGCCGATGGCGCCCCGGTCTGGGCGTGCGGCAAGTCCTACGGCGGCCGGATGGCGTCGATGGCGGTGGCCGACGCCGCCGAGCTCGCCGACGCTGTCAGCGGGCTCGTGTACCTGGGCTATCCGCTGCATCCACCGGGCGACGACACGAAGGTGCGGGCCGCGCACCTCCCGGTCATCGGCGCACCGCAGCTCTTCGTCGAGGGCACCCACGACCCCTTCGTCGATCCGCATTCGCAGCTGGACGAGGCGGTCGCCTCGTGTCGGGACGCCACCATCGAGTGGATCGATGGCGGCGGGCACTCGTTCGAGGTGAAGGGCCACAAGCGCACTGCCGACGAGATCGGCTCCCAGCTCGCGCCACTCGTCGCCGCGTTCATGCGGTCACGCCGACCCGACCCGACGGCGGCTTAGCGCCCCGCGGCGTATCCCTGTCCTCCGCGCGGGTTGGCCGCTGCCCACAGCAGCCCGCTGTCGCGGTCGATGCCGACGGCGGAGAGCCGCCCGAGCGACCAGTCGCCGGTGCGCGTCACCGAATGCCCCCGAGCCCGCAATCCGGCGATCACGGCTTCACCCAGGCGGTCCTCGACCACGGCACCCGCCACCTCGTAGGTGCGCGGCCAGAAGGAGTCGACCAGCGCGGTGGTGTGCAGCATAGGCGCATCGATCGCCTGCTGGGGAGAGTAGCCGCCCACGAGCATGCGCAGAAGCGCCGGCAGCTGCCACTGGTCCTGCTGATCGCCGCCGGGCGTGCCGAGGGCGATGACGGCTCGTCCGTCGCGGAGGACGAGCGTGGGGCTCAGGGTCGTGCGCGGCCTCGACCCGGGGCGGAGCGCCGAGGGAGAAGCCTCATCGAGCCAGGTCATCTGCAGGCGGGTTCCGAGGCAGAACCCGAGCTCCGGGATGGTGGGGGAGGACTGCAGCCACCCGCCGGACGGAGTCGCCGAGATCATGTTGCCCCAGCGGTCCACCACGTCGATGTGGCACGTGTCCCCGCGCGTCTCGCCGCTCTTCGCCACCGTCGGCTCGCCAGTGCCGGGACCACTCGCCGAATCGAGGCTCGAGCGCAGGGGCGGGGCGAACGGCGCGCGACCCGGAATTCTGCCCGGCCGCCACTCCCGCGACGCCTCGGCGCCGAGAAGCGCGCGGCGCGTGTCTGTGTAGGCGTCGGAGAGCAGCACGTCGAGCGGCACATCGGCGTCGCCGTAGTACGCATCGCGGTCGGCCAGCGCGAGCTTCAGCGCCTCGAGCACGGTGTGGGCGCCCAGCTCGGTCGACGGGTCGAGGCGATCGTCTTCGAGCCCGTCCAGCAGCCGCAGCGCCTGCAGCAGCACCGGGCCCTGACCCCAGGCGGGGGTCTTGGCGATGGTGTGCCCGCGGAAGGATGCCGTGGCGGCCTCTTCGTACGACGCCTCGAAGGCCGCGAAGTCATCGGGAGTCAGAACGGCCGCATGATCGGTGCCCGTGGAGTGCCGATGGGGTGTTGCGAGGAACTGGGACGCCGCTCGAGCCACGACCCCGGCGCGCCATTCCCGGCGGGCCGCGTCGATGCGTGCGACCCGGTCCTCCGCGCCGCCGCCCGCGGTGATCAGCCGCTCGAGGACCGCGGCGTACGCCGGGTTGCGCACCACGGTGCCGGCGACGGGAACCGTCCCGTCCGGCATCCACAGCGCGGCGGACGAGGGCCAGTGATCACGGAACAGGTCCGCGACCCGCGCGATCGTGGCGGCGGCCGAGGGCAGGAGAGGATGACCGTCGCGCGCGTAGCCCATCGCGTAACCCAGCACGTCGGCCAGCTCGAGGGTGCCGTGGTCGCGCAGCAGCAGCAGCCAGGCGTCCACCGCGCCGGGGACGGCCGCCGCCAGGCCCCCGGCTCCCGGCACGAGGTCGAGTCCCTCGCTGCGCATGTGAGCGATCGTCGCGCCGGCCGGGGCGGGCCCCTGCCCCATCAGCACGACCGGGGTGCCCGGGTCCTCCGCGGTGACGAAGAGACCCGTCATGTCGCCGCCCGGCCCGTTCAGGTGCGGCTCCACCACATGGAGTACGAATGCACCCGCCACCGCGGCGTCGAAGGCGTTGCCCCCGCGCTCCAGCACCGCCTGGGCGCTGGCGGTGGCGAGCCAGTGCGTGGACGCGCTCATGCCGAACGTGCCCGTGAGCGTGGGCCGCGTGATGAATGCGGGCGCAGGAGTGAAGGTCATGGTGATCCTGACGACGGGTGCTGTCAGCGCAGGGGTCTGCTGCGCGGTTCCTGAGCGAGGAGCGTGGCGACGAGGCGAAGGGCGCTCAGCGACCGCGGCTCTCGGTTGACCCGAGACGAAGCACTTGTGCGGAGCGAGGCGTGCGCATCAGCGCACCCCGAGACGAAGCATCCAGGCCTCGACCTCGTCCGCGGTGCGCGGGATGGCGGCCGACAGGTTCACGGGCCCGTCCTGGGTCATCAGGATGTCGTCCTCGATGCGAACGCCGATGCCACGGTACTCCTCCGGCACCGTGAGGTCGTCGATCTGGAAGTACAGTCCGGGTTCGATCGTGAACACCATGCCCGGCTCGAGCAGGCCGTCGTAGTACATCTCCCGGCGCGCCTGCGCGCAGTCGTGCACGTCGATGCCCAGGTGGTGGCTCGTGCCGTGCACCATGTAGCGGCGGTGCTGCCCTCCGTTCTCGGCGTCGAGCGCCTCGTCTGCGGTCACCGGCAGCAGGCCCCATTCCGCGGTACGCCGGGCGATGACCTGCATCGCCGCCTCGTGCACGGCGCGGAACTTCACACCGGGCCGCGCCGCGGCGAACGCGGCATCCGCGGCCTCGCGCACCGTCTCGTAGACGCGACGCTGCACGTCGGTGAAGGTGCCGCTCACGGGGAGCGTGCGGGTGATGTCGGCGGTGTAGAGGCTGTCCATCTCGACGCCGGCGTCGATCAGGATGAGGTCGCCAGGCACGACGGCCCCGTCGTTGCGCGTCCAGTGCAGGTAGCAGGCGTGGGGGCCGGATGCCGCGATCGTGTCGTAGCCCTCCGAGTTGCCGTCGCTGCGCGCACGCTGGTGGAACACCCCCTCGACGATGCGCTCCCCGCGGGGGTGCTCGAGGGCGCGCGGCAGCTCCCGGATGATGTCATCGAAGCCCCTCTCGGTGACATCGACAGCGAGCCGCATCTGCGCGATCTCGTACTCGTCCTTGACGAGGCGCATCTCGCTGACGAAACGCGTCAGGTCCTCGTCGGTTCCGACCAGCAGGTCGTCGGCGGATGCCTCGAAGGCGTCGATGTGCGCCGTTGCCACGCCCAGGTCCGCGGCTACCGCGGCGAGCGATGGCCGAGGTCCGATCCAGAACTCGCCGATCGTCGCGTCGGAGTAGAACTCGCTCGTCGTGCGGTCGGCGCGTTCGCGGAAGTAGAGGGTCACGTCGTGACCGTTCCGGGTCGGTTCGAACACGAGCACCGACTCGGGCTCGGCATCGCTCGCCCAGCCGGTGAGGTGCGCGAAGGCGGAGTGGGGTCGGAACGGATAGTCCGTGTCGTTGCTGCGTGTCGCCAGCGAGCCGGCCGCGACGACCAGGCGCTTGCCGGGGAACGCGGCGGACACGACCGCCCGGCGTGCGGCGGCGAACGACGCCTGCTCGCGCGCCGGCGGCATCGTGTGGGGGCGCTCGGCCCAGCCGGTGGAGATCGTGTCGAGAAAGCCCTTCGGGAAGGGCTGGCGCCGGTTCGTCGTCGAGCTCGGGGACTTGGCCGGTTCAGCGGATGCGGGCTCGGCGGGAACGGCGTCGATCGTGTCGGTTTCGCCTTCGGTGCTCATGCATCCAGTGTCGCACGCAGGTGCGACGGGCGCTTCGCCGGCTCGTGCCTCAGCCGGTCGGCTCGAGCTGCACGATCAGCGGGCGGTGGTCGCTGCCGGAGCCGTCCATCGAGCGCAGGACGACCGACCCCGTCGGCTCCCAGTGGCTCGAGTAGAGCACGTGGTCGATCGGCGCGCCGGCGAGCGCCGGGAGGGCGCTCGACCAGGTGCCGACAGCCCCGTTCCCGGTCGCGACGGCCGCATCATCGCACCGGCCGAGCGTTGCGCCGTCGACGCCGAGTCCTCCCATGTGATCGACCGTGGCGTTGAAGTCGCCGGCCATGATCACGTTGCTGTCGGCGCACTGATCGGCGAGCCACCGGAGATCATCGCGCCAGCTGCCCATGTAGGCCGGCCGCGGGGCGACGGCGTGCACCGCGACGACGATGGGACCGTCCCCGTCCACCGGCATGGCGACCGCGCTCGGAACGACGTTCGTGTTGCTGGACCCGTCGCGCGAGGACTCGATGACGGAGTAGTCCCCGAGGTCGGGGGAGATGAGGATCGTCGTCTCCCATGCCTGAGGGCCGTTCTGGATCTCGGTGTTGTACTGCACGTGGTGCACCCACATGGGGCGCCCCAGGTCGCGCATCGCCACTGCGACGTTCTCGCCGACCGACGCCGCGGTCTCGGGGAGCGCGATGATGTCGGCATCCATGGTCACCGCGGTCTGAGCCACCGCCGCCGCCGGGGTGGCTTCACCGGCCGTGTTCCACGTCATCACGCGCACGCTCGTCGCGGTCGCCGAGGGAAGCGTGTCGGCGCCGAGGCCGCGGGAGACCAGGACGCTCCCGTTCGCGATCACGGCGAGCCCGGCGACGAGCGCGATCGAGAGCGCGAATCCGCGCACCGGGCGCCACGTCGCGAGCAGCAGCGCGACGAGCACGGCGGCGGCGAAGCCCACCACGACGAGTCCGCGGAACGAGATGATCTGCGCGATCGGATAGGTGCGCTCGAGCCGGAAGAAGGGGGGCCATGTCAGCACCGCTGCGGCGATGGCGAAGAGCACCGTCGCGAGGATTCCGAACAGGCGCAGCACGGGGAGACTCTAGGTGAGCAGGCTGGGAAACCGGCGAACGCGGGGCCGCGCGGGCGTGGCGGGGGCGGCGCTACGCTCGAAGGATGACGGGGGAGCGGCGGTGGGAGGGTCCGAGCGACCTGCACCTGCATTCCCTCCGATCCGATGGCACCGAACCGCCGGCCGCGGTGATGCAGGCGGCCCACCGCTACGCGCTGCGCACCGCCGCCCTGACCGACCACGACACGACGTCCGGGTGGGCCGAGGCGGCCGACGCGGCGACCTCGCTCGGGATGACCTTCCTCCCGGGCATGGAGCTCTCGGCGAAGCAGGAGTGGCGGAGCGTCCACATGCTCGCGTTTCTCTTCGATCCGGATGATGCGGCCCTGCGCGCAGAGATGGACCGGATCAGGGGCGATCGCATGGGACGCGCCGAGCGCATCGTCAACAAGATCGCCCGCGACTACGACCTGACCTGGGATGACGTGGTGGAGCAGACGCACGGCGACGCCACAGTCGGACGCCCGCACATCGCGGACGCGCTCGTGGCACGGGGGCTCGCGCGCGACCGGGCCGCAGCGTTCGCCGGCATCCTGAACCCCCGCCAGGGCTACTACGTGCCGCATTACGCGCCGGACCCGCTCACCGCCGTGCGGCTGATCGTCGGCGCGGGCGGCGTCCCGATCATCGCGCACCCGACACCATCGGGACGGGACCGTATGATGCCGCCCGACGTCCTGCACCGGCTGATCGACGCCGGTCTCGCCGGCTTCGAGCTCGACCACCGGGAGAACACCGAGGGAGGCAAGAAGATCCTGCGGGCGCTGGTGCAGGAACGCGACCTGATCGTCACCGGGTCGAGCGACTACCACGGCCTCGGCAAGCCCAACCTTCCCGGCGAGAACACGACCGCGGACGAGATGGTGCAGCGGATCATCGACCTCGGCACGGGAACCTCGCCCGTTTACCCCTGACGCGAAGCGTCGTCTCTTGAGGTCCTGACGCGTGGGTCGTCTCACGCGCCGAAACGCGAAGCGCCCCTCCTCTTCAGCAAGAGGAGGGGCGCATCACGAGAACGAGGTCAGCCGGCGAGCGCCTTCGACTTGATCGCATCGAACTCCGCCTGCGTGATGGCGCCGGAGTCCAGCAGGGTCTTGGCCTTCGCGATCTCCTCGGACGGGCTCGACGACGTGGCGACGGACTTGATGTACTTCGCCTGGGCATCGCGCATCTGCGCGGCCTGTGCGGCGCCGCGCTCCGCCATGCCACCGCCACGGGCGATGAGGTAGACGAACAGAGTCAGGAACGGGAAGAAGATCAGCGCGATGATCCAGATCGCCTTCGCCCAGCCGTTGAGCTTGTGGTCACGGAAGAGGTCGCCGATGACGGCGAACAGCGCGAACAGATAGGTGATGAAGATGAAGGCCCAGAGGAACCACCAGATGAGGTCACCGATGGATCCCCAGAATCCCTGGTATTGAATGGTTTGAGCTTCGATGAACCGCACGGACATGCCTTCTTTCGACGAGGTCTTGGGGCGCACATCGCGCCTGGAATCACCCCAGCGCCGTGGTCGGTCGTGCCCGATGTGCGTCCTCGCGTGTCCCCGCTCAGCGTCGGCGCGGGTCAGGCCTGCGGTGCCGCGCTGGCTCCGCGACGGCGCCGACGCCGGCGCTGCGAGGGCGCCTTGCCGTCGTGGTGCTCGGTTCCGCCGCCGTCGTGGGTGCCGCCGCCTTCGACGGGACCATCCGTGTTGGTGGGATGGCCATGCTCGGCCGGGACGAGATCGCCTTCGGCCTGAGCGGGTCCTCGACCTGCGGCGCGGGTGCGGCTGCGGGTGCCCCGCGGGGAGCCGTTGCGGGATGCCGGTGCATCCTGCGTCTTGATCGTCTGGGTGCGCGGTGCGGTGACCAGGCGACCCTTGGTGCCGGCCGGGATGTTCAGGTCCTCGTAGAGGTGCGGGCTCGACGAGTACGTCTCGACGGGCTCGGGCTTGCCGAACTCGAGCGCGCGGTTGATGAGCGCCCACTTGTGGAGGTCGTCCCAGTCGACGAACGTGACGGCGATACCGGTCTTGCCGGCGCGGCCCGTCCGCCCCGCGCGGTGCAGGTAGGTCTTGTCGTCATCGGGGATGGTGTGGTTGATGACGTGGGTCACGTCGTCCACGTCGATGCCGCGGGCGGCGACATCCGTGGCGATGAGGATGTCCTTCTTGCCGGCCTTGAATGCCGCCATCGAGCGCTCGCGCTGCTCCTGACCCATGTCGCCGTGCACGGCCGCGGCGTTGAATCCGCGATCGTTGAGCTCGTCGACGAGCTTCTGCGCGGCACGCTTCGTGCGGGTGAAGACGACGGTCTTGCCGCGGCCGTCGGCCTGCAGGATTCGCGCGATCACCTCTTCTTTGTCCAGGGAGTGCGCGCGGTAGACGAGGTGCTCGATGTTCGCCTGCATGAGACCCTCGTCGGGGTCGGTCGCCCGGATGTGCACGGGGTTGGACATGAAGCGGCGGGCCATGGCCACGATCGGACCGGGCATCGTCGCCGAGAAGAGCTGCGTGTGCCGGATCGCGGGGACCTTCTGGAAGATCTTCTCGATGTCGGGCAGGAAACCCAGGTCGAGCATCTTGTCGGCCTCGTCGAGCACGACCTCGGTGGCGTGCGAGAGGTCGAGCAGACGCTGGTTGTTGAGGTCGATGAGGCGGCCGGGCGTGCCCACCACGATCTGAGCGCCGGCCTTCAGCTGGTCGATCTGTCCCTCGTACGCCTTGCCGCCGTAGATGGCGACGACGCTGGTGGAGCGGCCCTGGGTGAGCATGTCGATGTCTTCGTAGACCTGCACGCAGAGCTCGCGGGTCGGGACGACGATGAGCGCCTTGACGCCGGGAGCGGGGTCGGGGCCCAGGCGCTGGACGACGGGGATGCCGAAGCCGAAGGTCTTTCCGGTGCCGGTCTTGGCCTGTCCGATGATGTCCTGGCCGGGGAGACCGAGGGGGATGGTCTGCTCCTGGATGGGGAACGCGTCGACGATGCCCTTGGAGGCGAGGACGTCGACGATGTCCTGATCGACGCCGAGGTCGGCGAATGTAGTCACAGTGAGAATGCCTGTCTGGCGGTGAGATCCGCCGGAGGGGGTGATCCACGCCCTTCACTCAGCCACAGGCGCGGGGTCCAGGTCCGATGCCGGGACGCCACCAGCCTACCGGAGGCGTCTGGACGCCATCCCCAGCCGCTGCCGCGACGCGCGGCCGTGCGCCGGAACGACGCGCCGTTAGGCTGAGGGGGTGGTGAAGTGGTTCTGGCAGCGCCGCCCGGAGGGGCGAACGCTGTCCCTGCGTTCACGGGGAGATGCCGGAGACGCGCGACGCGTGGACTTCGAGGAACTCGCGCCGGAAGTCGACACGTTCCTCGGTCAGGCGGCGTATCTCCAGCTCGGCTACTTCGAGACGCTCACGCGACTGATCCGGGCGACGCCGGAGCTGGCCGAGAAGGAGGCGCTCTCCCGTGCGGCGGGAGCGGCGCTGACCAAGCATCGGGAACTGGTCGAGCTGATCCGGGAACGCGGCGGGGAGCCGACCGAGGTGATGCTGCCCTTCCGGGAGCAGCTCGACGCCTTCCGCCGCAAGACCATCGGCAAGCGGCCGCGGGAGACGATGCTCTCGGTGCATGTCACCGCCGGCATGCTGGATGACTTCTACCTCGCGCTCGCGTCGAGCTATGCGGACACGGGGCGCCGCGTCGCGCGCATCCTGAAGGCCGACGATGACCGCCAGTCGATCGTGGAGATCATCCAGGCCACGATCGAGAGCGATGAGGAGTGGCGCTCGCTGCTGTCGCTGTGGGGGCGTCGCCTCGTCGGCGACACGCTCCTCGTGGCACGAGCCGCGCTGCGGCCGACGACCCTCGGCGCGGCCGACGAGAAGCGCGTCGAGCCGGTGTTCACCGAGCTGATGGCCGCGCACGCCCGCCGCATGGACGCCATGGGCCTCGCGGCGTAGCCGCGGTCGGGCGCAGCGGCGTAGCCGCGGTCGGGCGCAGCGGCGTAGCGCGAGCGGGCGCAGCGGCGTAGCCGCGGTCAGACGCGGCGTGATCAGGCGATGCCGAGGCGCGTGCGCTCGCGGGTGTCGTGGGCGATGCGCGAGCGGCTGAGAATGCTCACGGCGACGTAGGTCACCACGATCGGCGCCAGGATGGACGCCGCCCACAGCCACGGGTTGTCCTCGGCGAGACCCGCCCACTGCAGGACGGTGTAGAGCACCCCGGCGGTGGCTGCGCCGATCGCGGGGGCCAGCACCACACCGCGAGTGGAGCGGTGAGGCAGCACGAAGTGCAGCACCATCCCGGCGACGGCGCCGGCGATCAGCGCGAGCAGGATCAGCACGTCAGGCCACGAACCCCACGCGGCGCGACTCCTCGCTGCCGATCTCGATGTAGGCAAGGCCCGCCGTGGGGACGACGTACTGGTTGCCCTTGACGTCGGTGAAGGTCAGATGCGTCGATCCGGAATCCAGCGCGCTGGCGACGGACTTCTTCAAGCTGTCCGCCGATTCGGAAGTGTCGAAGCTCAGCTCGCGACCGGTGTTGGTGATGCCGATGCGGATCTCCACGGGATGACTGCCTTTCGTAGCGCGCGCCCCACCCGGGGCGACACGGCAACTCTACGACACCGCCGGTGAGGCCTCGGCCGTGTCGGCAACGCTGAGGGCGAACGCTCTCCGGCCTGTCCGAGGAGCGGTGTCGGAGCGCGCAGGTAGCGTTGAAGGCATGACTTCCCAGGGCGCTCGCGTGGCTCGGCAGAGCACCCTGGATGCCGCACAGCGGGCGGTTGTGGAGCTGCCGGCCGATGCGTCCGCCGTTGTGGTCGGTGCTCCGGGAACGGGCAAGACCACGACGCTCGTGGCACGGGTGGAGCGACTGCTGGACGAGCAGCTCGAACCGGAGGAGGTGCTGGTGCTGACGCCGTCGCGGCAGAGCGCCACCGACCTCCGCGACGTGCTGGCACTGGCGGCGGGCACGGCGACGCCCGGTTCTCTCGCGCGCTCCGTGGCGTCCTTCGCCTTCCACGTGGTGCGCGCGTCGGAGGTCCATGCGGGCGCCGAGCCGCCGCAGCTGCTGACCGGCGCCGACGAGGACCAGATCGTGCAGGACCTGCTCGAGGGCGACGACCTGGATGCCGCGGCCGGGCACAGCCGGTGGCCAGAGTGGGTGGGCACCGGCATCCGCTCGTCCAAGGCGTTCCGCAGCGAGGTGCGGGCGTTCATGGCGGAGTGCGCCGCGCTCGGCATCGAGCCGCCGACCCTTGCTGCGCTGGGGTCGGCTCAGGACCGAGCGGTGTGGGTGTCGATGGCTTCCTTCATGGCGGAGTATCAGCGGGTGCGCACCGCCATGCGCGGCGCCCACCGCGACCCCGCGGGGCTGGTTCGCGAGGCCGCGGCGATCCTCCGCACGGCCGAGCCTGGGGCCGCATCGCTCGGGCAGCTGTCCCGACTGCGAGCCGTGCTCGTCGATGACGCGCAGGAACTGACGCTCGGTGGTGTCCAGCTGCTCGAGGCGTGTCGTGGGCGCGGAATCGCCGTGATGGCGTTCGGCGACCCGGATGTCGGCTCTGGAGCGTTCCGCGGGGCGGCGCCCGAGCACTTCGCCCGGCTCGCCGCGGTGCTCGGCGAGACGCACGTCGTGGCGGCGCCCCATCGCGGCACGCCGGCCCAGGCCGATCTCGTGCGCCGCGTGACCCAGCGCATCGGCGCGGCTGGGATCGTCGCGCATCGCACGCCGCCGGAGGGGCACCGCGCCAGCGAGCCGGGGGTGTGGGGCGGAGCCCCACAGGGGCAGCGCGCCAGCGAGCCGGGGGTGTGGGGCGGAGCCCCACAGGGGCAGCGCCTTACCGATGACCCGTCGGTGCGGGCGGTCATCGCGAGATCCGCCTCGGAGGAGTTCGACCTCATCGCCCGGCTGCTCCGCGAACGGCATGTGCACGACGGAGTCGCGTGGGATTCCTGCGCCGTGATCGCGCATGACACGCGACAGGTCGCAGCCCTCGAGGCCGAGCTCGCGGCACGCGAGGTGCCGGCCAGGGCCAGCGGACCGGGGCGTGCTCTCGGTACGCGCGCGCCGGTGCGCGACATCCTGCACCTCATCACCCTGGCGACCAGTGAACCCGCATCGTGGACGGCCGCCGACGTCGATGACGCCCTCACGGGCGCCTTCGGCGGCCTCGATCCGGTGAGCCTTCGACGGCTGCGCACCACCCTCCGTCATGCGGAGGTCGCGCAGGGCGGCGAGAGGTCCGCGCGGGAGCTGCTGCGGTCGGCGCTGGCGAATCCGCTGGAGTTCGCCCTGATCGACACGCGGGAGGCTCGGCGAGGAGGGCGGGTGGGCGACGGGCTCGCCCGCGTCCGGGAACAGCTGGGACGCGGGGCCACTGTCCACGACCTGCTGTGGACGGCGTGGGAATCGAGTGGACTGGAGCGGGCGTGGGGAGCCGCGGCCCGCGGCACGGGTCCACTGGCAGAGCAGGCCAATCGTGATCTCGACGCGCTCGTCGCTCTGTTCCAGGCAGCGAAGCGCTTCGTCGAGCGCGAGCCCGGCGAAGAGGCGATGGTGTTCGTGCGCCGACTGCTCGACTCCGATGTCGCCGACGACTCGCTGACCGCACCGCCGCCGCGGTCCACGGTGCGCGTGCTGACACCCGCCGCGGCGCTCGGCGCCGAGTTCGACACCGTTGTGGTTGCCGGCGTGCAGGAGGGCGTCTGGCCCAACGTGCGCCTGCGTGGCGGACTGCTCGAGACATGGCGGCTGGGCGACGCACTGGCGTCCCCCGACTCGACGGCGCCCGACGTGCTCGACCGGCGACGCACGGTGATGCACGACGAGCTGCGGCTGTTCGTGCGTGCCGTCTCGCGTGCACGCAACCGCGTCGTGGTGACGGCGGTCGATGACGATGACACGGGGCCGAGCGTGCTGTTCGAATTCCTCCCCGAGCCGGAGCGGGGCGCGAAGGGGAAGGAGCATCCGCTCTCGTTGCGCGGTCTCGTCGCCCAGCACCGGCGGGCCCTCACCGATCCGGGGGCGTCGGCGGGCGCGAGACGTGCGGCTCCTTCGCAGCTGGCTCTGCTGGCGGATGCCGGCACCGCAGGGGCCGATCCGGTGGAGTGGTACGGAGTCGCTCCCGCCACCACCACGGCTCCGCTCCGCGACATCGTGCAGGAGGGGGTCCGCGTGTCGCCGTCGCGACTGCACGCCCTCGAGGAGTGCGAGCTCAACTGGGTGATCGCCGACCTGGGCGGTGACACGCGAGGAGGTCCCGTCGCGGGTCTGGGCGTTCTGCTGCACAGTGCGATGGAGACCGCCGATGGCATCGACCAGGAGAGTCTCTGGAAGGTCGTCGAGGCGCGGTGGGGCGAGCTCGAGTTCGACGCGGCATGGCGCGAGCGCCAGTCGCTCACGAAGGCGCGCGATCTGGTGCGCCGCCTGCACGTGTATCTTCGCGAGTTCGAGGCGGCGGGCGGCTCGCTGATCGGCGCCGAGCCGCACTTCGAGATCCCGCTGCCGTTCGACCCCGCTGCCGGGGAGGACGGCGGGCCGGGCATTATCGTCAGCGGGTACATCGACCGGGTCGAGCTGAGCGGCGCCGGCCATGTCGTGATCGTCGATCTCAAGACGGGCAAGAGCGAGCCGCAGACCGATGCCAAGGTCGCCGACAACCCGCAGCTCGCCGCGTACCAGCTCGCCTTCGAATCCGGGCTGATCACGGGGACCGACGGTCGTCCGACCGGGGGCGCGAAACTGCTCGTCCTGGTGCCGTCATCCAGCAAGGCGGATTTCGTGACGCCCACCCAGCAGCCGTTCGACGACGAGCGTCGCGCCGCCTTCCTCGCACGCGTCCGAGCCGCAGCGTCGACGATGGCGGGCGTTTCGTTCACCGCACCCTACGAGGACCACTGCCGCAAGGACCACTCCTACGGCCTGTGCCGCATCCACACCGTGCGCGCGGTGAGCGCGTCGTGACCCGCGCTCTCAGTGCCGGGGTGATCAGCGCTGCCCTCGGACAGTTCCCGCCGACGCCCGAACAGGCGGCGGTCATCGAGTCCGAATCGGCGCCCGCCCTCGTGGTGGCGGGTGCCGGCAGCGGCAAGACCGAGACGATGGCCGGTCGCGTGGTGTGGCTCGTGGCGAACGGCATCGTGCGCCGAGACGAGGTGCTGGGTCTCACCTTCACTCGCAAGGCGGCGGGAGAGCTCGCCGAGCGCATCCAGCACCGCCTGGCTCGTCTCGCGGAATTCGAGGCGCGGGGGCTGCTGCCGGCTCTTCCCTCATTGCACGCGAGCGGCGAGCTGGCGCCGTTCTTCGATCTGCAGCGGCAGGAGGAAGAGGAGAAGGATGCCGCGGCGCGGGCCGGGCGCGACATCCGCGCGGTGGAGCTGCGCTTCGCCGAGCGCCGTCGGTCGAGACTGGACGACCTCGCGGCGCGGGCCGGCGCGCCGTCCGCCGCGCCGTCGGGTGCCGACGACCTGCTGCTGCGCCCCACGGTCGCGACGTACAACAGCTTCGCCGATCAGATCGTGCGGGAGAACGCGGTGCTCCTCGGGCGGGATGCGGAGGCCGCGATCCTGTCCGAATCAGCGGCATGGCTGAAGATGCGCAAGGTGGTGCTCGCGTCCGATGATCCGCGCCTGGAATCCCGCACCGAGGCGCTCAGCACGCTGATCGACGGCGCGCTCCGCATCGCTCGCGACGCGGTCGACAACCTGGCGGAGCTCGACGACATCGCCGCCTTTCCGGAGTCGTTCGCGGACGTGCTTGATCGCCCGTCGACGTCGGCGCGCGTGAGTGTCTACGCGGACATCGCCACGGCCGCATCGAAGGTCGAAGGACTGTCCGTGCTCGCGGATCTCGCGCGTGCCTACAACAGCGAGAAGCGCAGGCTCGGCGTGCTGGACTACTCCGACCAGGTGGCGGGCGCCCTGGGAGTCGTTCGATCCCACCCGGCGGTCGGCGAGGAGCTGCGCAGTCGCTACCGGGTCGTGCTCCTCGATGAGTACCAGGACACCTCGGTCGCGCAGACCGATCTTCTGGCGGCGCTCTTCCACGACACCGCCGTGATGGCCGTCGGCGACCCGCACCAGTCCATCTATGGGTGGCGCGGGGCGAGCGCCGGCAACCTCGGGGGCTTCGCCGCAGCGTTCGCGCCCGCGGGCGGCTCCCGCGAGTTCGCGCTGATGACGAGCTGGCGCAACAGCCGCGTGGTGCTCGACGCCGCCAACGCCGTGCTGCAGCCCCTGGCGGCCACCAGCCCCGTGCCGGTGCGCGAACTGCGGCCGCGTCCCGGTGCTCCGGAGGGAGCCCTCGAGATCATCTTCGAGGCCGACCTCGACGCTGAGGCAGACCGTGTCGCCGCGTGGTTCGCCTCGGTGCGCCGGGATCGGGCCGCCGCCGGGCGTTCGACCACCGGCGCCGTGCTGTTCCGCAGCAAAAGGCACATGGTGCGGTTGAGGGAGGCGCTGTCGGCGGCCGAGATCCCGAGCCGGATCCTCGGCCTCGGCGGCCTGCTCACGACGCCGGAGGTGGTGGATGTCGTCAGCGCGCTGCGCGTCCTGCAGGATCCGGCCGCGGGCTCGGCGCTGATCCGCCTGCTGTCGGGGCCGCGATGGGCGATCGGACTCGCCGACCTGCGCACACTTTCGGCACTGGCCGAGCGCATCGCCCGCCATGACTTCGCCTTGCAGCCCCTCGCGCCGGAGGTGGCGGCGCGCATGCGGTCATCGGCGGGCGATGAGCAGGGATCCCTCATCGAGGCGCTGGATTTCGTTCGTCGGCACCCCGACGACCATGGATGGCTCACCGGATTCACGCCCGAGGCGCGTGAACGCCTGCGTGAGGCCGGCGCAGTGATCGCCGGCCTGCGGGCGTCGGTCGGGCTTCCCATCCCGGAGCTGGTGCGCCTCATCGAGCTCGAGCTGCGTCTGGACATCGAACTGGCGGCCAATGAGATGACCGGCTCCGCACGTGTCGCATCCGCTCAGCTTCGCGCCTTCGTCGACGAGGTGCACGCCTTCCTCGCCACCGACGAGTCCGGATCCATCGCAAGCCTGCTCGCATGGCTCGACCACGCCGAGCAGCTCGACGAGTTCGCGCCCCGCACCGAACCGCCCGAGGACGATGTCGTGCAGCTGCTCACCATCCACGGCTCGAAGGGCCTCGAATGGGACGCCGTCGCCGTCGTGCGCGTGGTCGAGGGCGAACTGCCGTCGGCGCCGCGGGACACCAAGGGGTGGCTCGGATTCGGCGTGCTTCCCAACTCCTTCCGGGGGGACGCGCCATGGCTGCCCGAATTCGCCTGGAGTCGGGAGGATGCGCCGACTCAGCAGGATCTGAAGCAGAACCTGACGGCGTTCGTGGATGCCAACCGGGCGCGGCAGCGCGAGGAGGAGCGCCGTCTGGCGTATGTGGCGGTGACGCGCGCCAAGGATCACCTGCTGATCTCCGGCTCCAGCTGGGCCGGCAACAAGGAGTCGCGGGACCCGGCGCCGTACTTCGATGAGATCACCCGGGCCATCGGCCGGGAGGGCTTCAAGATCACGGCGGGCGAGAACCCCTACGTCGGGCGGCGTCGGCTGCTGGAGTGGCCCTTCGACGCGCTCGGCAGCCGTCGGCGCGCCGTGGAGGCGGCGGCCTCTGCGGTGCAGAGCGCGATCGCGGCGCCCCGGGGAGAGCCTTCGGCCGACGTGGCGCTTCTTCTCGCCGAGCGGGAGGCCCTCCGGCATCCGGTCGCACCCGACGCCCCGACCCGCATTCCGGCGTCGCGATTCAAGGACTACGTGACCGACTTCGCCGGCACGACGGCGTCGATCGCCCGGCCGATGCCCGAGCGTCCCTACCGCCAGACGCGCCTCGGCACCCTGTTCCACGCCTGGGTGGAGCATCGTTCAGGAGTCGTGGGAACAGCCGCCGCGCCGGATGATCCACTGTGGGAGCTCGACGACGACGAGTTCGTCGACGACGCGGCGGCCACGGATGCCTCGGCTGAGGATGCCGCCGAACTCGCGCGACTGCGAGAGATCTTCGAGCGATCCGAATGGGCGCCGCTTGCTCCCCTCGAGGTCGAGACCGAGATCGACTTCGTGCTGAACGCCGGATCGGACGGTGCCCGTGTCGTGATCTGCAAACTCGACGCGGTCTACCGGCGGGAGGACCGCGGCGGGCGCATCGAGATCGTGGATTGGAAGACCGGCCGGCCGCCGCGGACGGCGGCCGAGAGGGAGGAGCGGATGCTGCAGCTCGCCCTGTACCGGCTGGCCTATCACCGAGCGCGCGGGGTGCCGCTGGAAGACATCGACGTAGCGCTGTACTACGTGGGCGATGACCTCGTCGTACGCGGCGATCGGATCTACTCGGAGCCCGAACTCGCCCAGCGGTGGATCGCGGCCCGGGCCGCCCGCTCGGCTTCGACCTCTTCGTCGTCGCCGTTGCCATCGGCGTCGGAGGAGTGAGTCTTGGCATCGATCCACGCCGAGATGTCGATCGGCGCCGTTGACACGTCCTCATCGGGGGCGGGTCGACCGGTGACCCCGGACCGAGCGCCCGCGGAATGCTCCCGCTCGCTCGCGCTGAAGAGGGAGATCATCTCGGGGTCGTAGGCGTCGGTCTGCATCGACGTGTCGACATCGCTCGCAGCGGCGGGCTCCGGAACGCTGGCGAGCAGGGCGATCGCGTCGTCGACGCCGCCGGACGTCGCCGCTCCGGGGTCGAGGAGCGAGTCGGCACCCACGCCGTCGGCCAGGGCGTCCAGCAGCGCGGTGGCGTCATCCACGACGTCGGGCCGGTGTGCGTCTGAGCCGTGCACCAGCCACTGCGCGAACTCGAGCTCGGCGTACAGGCGCGCCCGGGTCTGCACGAAGGCATCGGGGGAGCGGTGCGCTGCGGCGGAGTAGGCGGCGTAGATGTCGTCCGAAGCCTCTGGAGCCGAGGCCAGCCAGCGCAGATCCACCGCGGGGTCGCCGACGGAGAGGCCATGCCAGTCCAGCACGCCGGTGACGGCGGGTCCCATGTCGGTGTCCTGGTAGAGGAACGAGGAGGCGGCCGCGCCGCCGAGGGTGACCGTGGACTCGAAGCGCCACAGTGCGTCGGCCTCGACGGCGTCGCGCCAGCGGACGGTGAGGCGCACCGGCAGCCGGCCCGTCGCGCCCGCCCGGTCGATCACCGTGCGGACGTCATCCCGAGCCTCTTCGGGAGTTCGCTGAGGGAGCCCCTCGGCGCGGACGACGGAGTGGGGGAGCGCGTGCAGGGATGCAAGGGCGTAGCCGATGGATGTCGCTGCCCCCTCACCCGGAGGAATGTGGGCGGCGTCGATGTGGAACCCGGGCAGCATGTCGCAGACGAGCGCACGTGCGTCGCCCAGGCCCGCCTCCCCGAGAAGTCGAGGGGCGCGGAAGCCAAGCAGCTCCCGCACGCCGGGTGTCAGGGCGCGCAGTGCGAGGGCCTCGGCGGCGAGCTCGCGGGCTGCCGTCGCATCGACCGGGGCACGCACGATGACGCTCGTCCCGTCGGCGAGCGAGACCACGGCCGAATCACAGCGCCCGGCTCCACCGGACGTCAGCGAGCCCACACCGGAGACCGATGCTCCGGGCACTGCCGACGTGACCGACGCGGCTAAAGTGAGGAGTGAGCGTGCCATGCCTTCAGGGTAGGTCGGTCGCGGGGAAGAGCCTCCGCGCCACGCCCGTGAGAGAGGGAGTCGATGACAGTGCCCCCCGATCCGGTCTCTCCTCCGCTGGCACGCGCGGATCTCGATCGCCGAGGCGACGAGCGGGAGACCGAGGGCCTTCTGTCATCGGCGCAGGCGGATGCCGGCAGCCGCGTCCTGGTCCTGCGAGGGGATGCCGCGCCGCTCGCGGATGCGGACGGATCGGCTATGCGGTACTCGTCCCCGGACGCCGTGGCACCGGGCGGCGAGTGGGCGTTCCTCGGACGCGACGCCGACGGCGCCGCTATGCTGCTGGCCGCCTTTCCCCGCGATGCCGATGAGCCGGTGGAAGCCCCGCACGGCTGGGGCGCGCTGCGCGCGGTCGGCGGCGGGCTGCCGGACTTCGACGCGGGCGTCTTCGTCGAGGGGCTGAGCCTCGGGCGATGGCTTCTCGACGCCCCGTTCTGTCCCGCCTGCGGCACGCGCACCGAGACCATCAAGGCCGGCTGGAGCCGCCGGTGTCCCGCCTGCGGGCGCGAGCACTTCCCCCGCACGGACCCCGCGGTGATCGTCGCGATCGGCAGCGAGGACGGGGATCGACTGCTCCTGGGATCGAACGCCCTCTGGGGCGGGAACCGCTTCTCCTGCTTCGCGGGCTTCGTCGAAGCCGGCGAGTCTCTCGAGGCCACCGTCTCGCGCGAGATCCACGAAGAGGCGGGAGTGCGCGTGCGCGCAATCCGCTATCACGGTTCCCAGGCGTGGCCGTATCCTCGTTCGCTGATGGTCGGCTTCCATGCGACGGCGGTGGATGACGCCGAGGCGGAAGCCGATGGAGCTGAGATCCTGCAGGTGCGCTGGTTCACGCGGGCGGAGATCGGCGACGCGCTCGAGGGCAGGAGCGAGATCGCTCTGCCGGGACCGGCATCCATCGCTCGCAGCCTCATCGCGTCGTGGCACGCGGGGGCGGCGTGATCGATCTTGCGCTGCAGGGCCTCGATGAACGGCAGCTCGAGGCGGTGACGGCGCTGCGCGGACCCGTCTGCGTGCTGGCCGGTGCGGGCACCGGGAAGACCCGCGTCATCACGCACCGCATCGCGCATGGCGTGGACACGGGGGCCTACTCGCCTGGCCGCGTGATGGCCGTCACCTTCACCTCGAAGGCCGCCGGTGAGATGCGGGGACGCCTTCGCAACCTCGGGGTGGAGGGCGTCGCGGCTCGTACCTTCCACTCCGCGGCGCTCGCGCAGCTCAACTACTTCTGGCCGACGCTGGCGGGCGACACGGCGCCGAAGATCGTCGACAACAAGGTGCGTCTGCTCGCACACGCGGCCGATGGCATCGGCCTCAACCTCGACACGCCGACCCTGCGCGACGTCGCGTCGGAGATCGAGTGGCGCAAGGTCACCATGCGCAGCATCGAGCAGTACGCCGCGCTCGAACGTGGCGTCGGCCGCATCGGCCCTGCGGTGGTGGTCAGCCTGCAGACCGCGTACGAGAAGCTCAAGGACGAACGCCGCCAGCTCGACTTCGAAGATGTGCTGCTCGCGTGCGCCGGGATGCTCGAAGCCGAACCGCGCGTCGCCCACGCCGTGCACGAGCAGTACCGGCACTTCACGGTCGATGAGTTCCAGGACGTCTCGCCTTTGCAGCACCGGCTGCTGGAGCTGTGGGTGGGCGACCGTCGGGACGTCTGCGTCGTCGGCGACGCCAGCCAGACGATCTATTCGTTCGCGGGCGCGGACGCCCGCTTCCTGCTGGAGTTCGCGAGCCGGCACGAGGATGCGCGGATCGTGCGGCTCGAGACGAACTACCGGTCGGATGCCGCGGTGCTCGCGGTGGCGAACGAGCTGATGCGGGGCCGGCCGGGGGCTCTGGAACTGCATGCGGCGAAGGGCGAAGCGTCATCGCCCACGCCGACGGTCACCGCATTCGACGATGACCGCGACGAGGCCGATGGGGTGGCTCAGGCGATTCAGACCCAGCTCGCCACGGGGATCCCCGGCGAGCACATCGCGGTGCTGTACCGCTCGCATGGGCAGTCCGCCGTGCTGCAGCAGGCGCTGGCCGCACGGGGGGTCGCGGCAACGGTGCTCGGCGGCAAGCGCTTCTTCGACATGCCCGAGATACGGCAAGCCGTCATGGCGCTGCGCGGGGCATCCGTCGCCCCCGTCGAGACCTCGTTCCTGGCTGCGGTGCGGGACGTGCTGCGTTCGCTCGGCCTCGCCGAGGACCCGCCACCGGCCGGCGGCGCGCTGCGCGATGCCTGGGAGGCGCGGATGGCCCTGCTCCGTCTGGCCGAGGCGGCGCCTCCGGATACCGACCTGCGAACCTTCACCGACATGCTGATGGCGCGAGCCCGCGACCAGCACGAACCGGAGCTGCGGACCGTGACGCTCTCGACGCTGCACGCGGCGAAAGGCCTCGAGTGGCGGCACGTGCACATCGTCGGGTTCGCCGAGGGGCTGCTGCCGATCTCGTACGCCTCCACCTTCGAGGCGGTCGACGAGGAGCGTCGGCTCGCCTACGTCGGCATCACGCGTGCCGCGCGAACCCTCTCGCTGTCGTGGTCGCGGGGCCAAGGGCGGTCGGCGCGAAATCCCTCTCGCTTCCTTGCAGAGATCGGCACCCGCACTCTGCGTGCGGCCGGTGCGTCGTCCATACCCGTCGTGCGGAAGCAGCGCTCAGAGTCACCGACCGCTGCGGCTGGTCCGGAGCGGTCGCGCCCGCGCGCATGAGGCGAGCCGCGAGGCCTCCGGCTTCCGCGGCGAGCGACATGGGAACCGTGGCGACACGGCGACCGATCAGCTGAGCCGCGAGCATCGGCCAGTCCGGGTCGGCATCGCGACGATGTGCGTGCGCGCATGCGAGGCATGCCGTGACGCCGGGCTGAACGTACGGGCCGATGGTCGCCTGGCCGCCGGAGAACACCAACGGCAGGTGGTGGATGTCGTCCCGCGTGAGGGCGGCCGCCGAGCGCGGCTCGACGATGTGCTGGGCGATCAGCAGCACGGGCAGCCCCGGCCGGGGCTGTTCGTCCGCCGCGACATCGTGCGGCGTGATCCCCGCGCTCTGCAACGACTGCCGGATCGCCTCGCGCACGTCCCGGTCGACGTCGCGATCGGCACGTACGGCCACGGCAAGGGGAGGTGCGCCGACCGCGTCGCGGGCCAGCAGCACGCGGTCGAGGGTGGCGACGAAGTCGCGCACCTCTCGATCGGGAACCCCGAAGGCGTCGGCCAGGTCGAGAAGTGCCGTGTCGGGGATGCCCCGATCCAGTTCGGTGAGGAGGCGCTGCTGCCACGGCGTCGGGTCATCGACCACGGCGACGGGCTGGATGCCGAACTGCAGGGATGCCGGCCCGCGCCAGAGGGTGGGGTAGGCGGGATCGAGGCGCAGCACCGTGGTCATGGGGCCGAGTCTGGCGCGCCTCCGATGGCCCCGGCGGTTCTCCACAGCGTCCAGACCGCTTTGCCGCGGCCTACGTCACCTGGGGAGGAGACGATGCGAACACCATCTTCGGAGAATGTCGCGGACTTCGGGCATCCAGGCCCAGATGAGCCGAAGTTGATTACATCTTCCGAAGTTGGTGGCACCGGCGAAGCCCGGGGTCCCATGGCGGGGCCCGACGACGAGAACACCGTCCTCGGAGCATGTCGCCGATTTCGGGCGTCCTGGGCGAGATGAGCCGAACTTGGTCACATCTTCCGAAGTTGGTGGCACCGGCGAAGCCCGGGGTCCGATGCCAGGGCCGACAACGAGCGTGGCCTACACCGGCCGGGGATCCTCCGGCCCGGCATCCGACTGTGGCGCATCGCCGTGGTCCGGCCCGGCATCCGCCGCCGGCGCATCGCCACCGTCCTCGGCGCCACCGTCCTCGGCGCCACCGCCCCCGGCACCACCGGAATCACCGGGCGCGTCGTCCTCGCCGGCCAGCAGCCGGGCAAGGGCGTCGTCCATCTCGTCCTGCACGGGCTCCTCGCCGCGCGCTCGCGCCTGCAGGCGCGCGATGAGGCCCGACGGATCGTCGATGTCCGTCGCCATCGGCATGAGGTCCGGGTAGTCCCACAGTGCGTCCCGGGCGCCGATGCCGACGGCATCCGTGACCGCCCGCCACATGGCCGCCGCTTCGCGAAGCCTGCGCGGACGCAGCTGAAGGCCCACGAGCGCGCCGAGCGCCTGCTCCGCGGGACCGCCGACCGCGCGACGACGCCGGGCGGTCTCGCCGATGCGGTCGGCGTCCGGCAGCCGCGACGTGGCGTCGGTCGTGACGACGTCGACCCATCCCTCGATCGTCGCCAGGAGGTTCTCAAGGCGATCGAGGGCCACCTTCTGCGCGTCGGACTGGCGGGGGAGCAGCACGCCGCTCTCGAGCGCCTGGCGCAGCTCGTCGGGTTCGCTGGGGTCGAACCTCGAAGCCAGCTCTTCGAGGGCATCCGTGTCGACGTGAATGCCGCGGGCATACTCCGTGACCTGCGAGATGACATGCAGCCGCAGCCACTTCGCGTGCCGGAAGAGGCGCGCGTGCGCGAGCTCGCGGGCCGCGATGAAGAGCGCGAGCTGGTCGTCCGGGATGTCGAGTCCGCGCCCGATCTCGGCGAAGTTCTGGGGGAGTATGGCCGCCTCGCCCGAGGGCATGACGGGGATGCCCACGTCGCCGCCGCTGACCACCTCGGTGGAGAGCCGGCCGACCACGTGACCGAGCTGCGTGGCGAACAGCGACCCGCCGACGTTGCGCATCAGGCGGCCGGCGCCCTCGACGACGCCCTTGAGCTCTTCCGGCGCCTGCTGCTCCAGGGCCGCCGTGAGCGCGTCGGCGATGCTGTTGGCGACGGGCTCGGCGAGCTCCTGCCACACGGGAAGAGTCTCCTCCACCCACTGGCCGCGTGTCATGGCGCGGGGTGGAGACGCGAGCTCGGCGATCTCCGTCGCCTCGCTCAGCCAGAGCCCGGCGAGCACGAACGCCTGGTCGAGGTCGGTGCGCTGGCCGGACGTGACGCTCAGGCCGTCCTGGTTCGCGATGTGGAGCGCCTGCCGCTTGGTGAGGTCCCACGAGATCCCACCGGTGCCGCTGCCAGCGAAGGCGCTCTGCAGGTGCTGCATGACCGTCGCCATCATCGCGGGGTCGATGTCCATGCCGGACAGCTTGGACAGCTGCTCCGCGTCGAGGTTCCCTCCCGCCGCGCCGAACAGCTGACGCATCAGCTCCTGGAACTCCTCTTCGGGAGTCCGGTCATCGTCTGCCACTTCAGCCGCCTTTCAGCCGCGTATCACCGTCGGCCTCTACGCTAGTCGCACGAGTCGTCGCACTCGCCGGCGGCGAACCCCTCGCCTTACGCCGGTCGCGAACGACCAGCCGGGAAGGTATCGCGTGGTGCTGATCGATGAGACCGTGGCCGTCGTGCCGGCGCCCAAGAAGCGGCTGCCCCGCGGCACGATCGTCGGTCTCTGGGCGCTCACGGTGGCGCTCGTCGTGCTGCTCATCATCACGTTCCTGCCCACGTCCTACGTGATCCAGCGCCCCGGACCCGTATACAACACGCTGGGCACGGCGACCGCCGCCGACGGGACCCAGGTGCCGCTCATCTCGGTCGAGGGTGCCGAGACGTTCGAGACCTCCGGCAGCCTGGATCTGACGACCGTCCAGGTGGTCGGCAACCGCGAGCGGACTCCGTCGTGGTTCGAACTGGCCAGCGCCTGGTTCGACCCCTCCAAGGCGGTCGTGCCCCTGGCATCGGTGTTTCCCGAAGGCCAGTCCAGCGATGAGCGCAACGAGCAGAACGCGACGCTGATGGTGGATTCGCAGCAGGAGGCCACGGCCGCCGCGCTCACCGAACTCGGCTACGACGTGGAATCGTCCGTGCGGGTCGTGGAGCTCGTCGAAGGATCCCCGGCCGAGGGGGTGCTCGAGCCGGACGATGTCATCGTCTCTGCCAACGGGACGCCCGTGGCCGACGCCGAGACCCTTCGCGAGATCATCCGCGCCGGCGAAGGCCAGCCGGTGGAGCTGAACATCCGTCGCGGCGGCTCCGACGAAACGGTGACGATCACCCCGGAGAGCCGCGAGATCGACGGCGAGGACACGTGGATCATCGGCGTCACACTCATCCACGACTACGAGTTCCCCATCGACGTCACGATCCAGCTCGACAACGTCGGCGGTCCGAGCGCCGGCATGATGTTCGCCCTCGGCATCGTCGACACGCTGACTCCTGAGGAGCTCACCGGGGGCGAGAACGTCGCCGGCACCGGCACGATCGACGCCGAAGGCACGGTCGGCCCGATCGGCGGCATCCGCCAGAAGCTCTACGGGGCTCGCGCCGCGGGCGCCGACTTCTTCCTGGCGCCGGAGAGCAACTGCGACGAGGTCGTGGGGCACATCCCGAACGGTCTGAGGGTGTTCGCGACGGGCACTCTCGAAGAGTCCATGACGGCCCTGGACGCCATCGCGGATGGCGGAGATGTGGCGGATCTTCCCACCTGCACGGGCGCGGCAAGCTGACGGCTGCCGCTCGGCTTACCCTCAGATCCGCCCGCCTAGGATGGTCAGGTGACCACGACGTCGGCTCCTCGCCCCGCCACCCCCAACCGCTCCAGACGAATCATCTCGATCTCCCTCGTGGTGATCGCAGCCCTGGTGATCGGGTTCTTCGTGTTCGCAAGCCTGTTCGCCGACTGGCTGTGGTTCGAGCAGCTCGGCTTCGAATCGGTCCTCGTCACCCAGTGGGTGGCGCGCGTGACGATGTTCCTCGTCGGCTTCATCGGAATGGCCCTCCCCGTCTGGCTGTCCATTCAGCTCGCCTACCGGCTGCGCCCGGTGTACGCGCGCCTCAGCTCCCAGCTGGACCGCTACCAGGAGGTGGTGGAACCGCTCCGCCGGCTCGCGATGTGGGGGATCCCGATCTTCTTCGGCCTTTTCGCCGGCTTCGCCTCGTCGTCCCAGTGGGAGACCACCTGGCTCTGGTTCAACGGCGTCGCCACCGACGTGCGCGACCCGCAGTTCCAGCTCGACACCGGCTTCTACCTGTTCGCGATGCCCTTCTACTCGGCCGTTCTCGGATTCGCATCCGCCGTGCTGCTGCTCTGCCTGCTGGTGACGGCCGTCGTCTCCTACCTCTACGGGTCGGTCCGCATCGGCCAGCGCGAGCTGCGCATCTCCAAGGGCGCCCGCATCCAGGTCGCCGTCATCGCGGGTCTCTACCTGCTCGTTCAGGGCGCGAGCCTCTGGCTGGACAGGTACAAGACCCTCGTCGACCCGGGCGAGCGCATCACCGGCCCCGGCTACACCGGCGTCAACGCCGTCATCCCGGGTCTCACGATCCTCTCGATCGTCGCCGTTCTGGTCGCCATCCTGTTCTTCGTGACCGCCATCATCGGCCGGTGGCGGTACCCCCTGATCGCGACCGCGCTGCTCATCGTGTCGGCCATCGTCGTCGGCGTCGGCTACCCGTGGATCGTGAACACCTTCCAGGTGCAGCCGAACCAGTTCGCGCTCGAGAAGGACTACTACCAGCGCGGCATCGACATGACGCAGCAGGCCTACGGCATCGACGGTCTCGAGAAGAGCGACTTCCAGGCGGTGACCGACGTGGGCCCGAACCAGTTGCGGGCGGATGCCGCGACCACGGCGCAGATCCGCATCATGGACCCGACCGTGATCAGCCCGACGGTGCGGCAGCTCGAGCAGTACCGCTCGTACTACCAGTTCCAGGACCCGCTGGATGTCGACCGCTACAACATCGACGGAGTGTCGCAGGACACCGTCACGTCGGTGCGCGAGCTCAACATGGATCAGCTGGGCGCCGCTGCCTCCTGGCAGAACACGACGCTCGTGTACACGCACGGCTACGGCGTCGTCGCGGCGAAGGGCAATGACCGCACCACGGACGGCGATCCCGTCTTCCTCGAGCGCGGCATCCCCGCCGCGGGGTTCCTCTCCGACCAGGAGGACTTCGAGCCGCGTGTGTACTTCGGCGAGTACTCGCCGGAGTACTCGATCGTCGGCGCCCCCGAGGGCACGGCCCCCGTCGAGCTGGACTACCCCTCAGGCGAGGACGGCGCGAGCGAGACCAAGACGACGTTCGAGGGCGACGGCGGCCCCAGCATCGGCAGCGTCTTCAACCGCCTCATCTACGCCCTGCGCTTCCAGTCGGAGCAGATCCTGTTCTCGGACTACGTGAACGAGGACTCGCAGATCCTCTACGACCGCGACCCCAGCGTGCGTGTGCAGAAGGCGGCGCCCTACCTCGAGATCGACAGCGACCCGTATCCGAGCGTCGTCGACGGCCGCGTCGTCTGGATCATCGACGGCTACACCCTGAGCGCCAACTACCCGTACTCGACGACGGTGAGCCTGCAGCAGGCCATCTCCGACTCGAACACGACGGCCCAGCGCTTCGCCCTCGACAACATCAACTACATCCGCAACTCGGTGAAGGCCACCGTCGACGCCTACGACGGCTCGGTGACGCTGTACGCGTGGGATGCCGAGGACCCGATGCTGCAGGCGTGGCAGAACGTCTACCCGACGACGGTCAAGCCGATCAGCGAGATGTCCGGCGACCTGATGAGCCACGTGCGCTACCCGACCGATCTGTTCAAGGTGCAGCGGTACGCGCTCGGTGTGTACCACGTCGACGACGCGCAGTCCTTCTACCAGCGGGACAACGCGTGGCAGACGCCCAACGACCCGCAGCTCGAGACGCAGCTGCAGCCGCCGTACTACCTGACCATGCAGATGCCCGGTCAGGATGCGCCGACCTACTCGATGTTCACGAGCTTCATCCCGTCGTCCGAGGGGACGGCGTCGAGGAACGTGCTGATGGGCTATCTCGCCGTCGACTCGAACGCCGGAAGCGAAGCGGGCGTTCGAAGTCCGGACTACGGGAAGCTGCGGATGCTGGTGGTCGACGCCGACACGACGATCCCCGGTCCCGGGCAGGTGCAGAACACGTTCAACGCCGACCCGATCATCTCCTCGCAGATCAACCTGCTGAAGCAGGGGCAGTCCGAGGTGCTGAACGGCAATCTGCTCACCCTTCCCGTCGGCGGCGGTCTGCTCTACGTGCAGCCGGTGTTCGTGCAGGCATCCAGCGGCACGCAGCTCCCGCAGCTGCAGAAGGTGCTGGTCGCATTCGGCAACGAGGTGGCCTTCGAGGACACGCTGAACGAGGCCCTCGACGCCCTGTTCGGAGGCGACTCCGGCGCGGACACCGGTGATGCGGACGTGCCGACGACGCCCGACCTCATCCCCGATCCGGAGGCTCCGGCTCCCGAGCCGACCGAACCGGCGGACCCTGACGCACCGGAGGTCCCGTCCGGTGACCCGCGCGAGGCCGCTCTGCAGGAGGCCCAGGAGGCGCTCGTCGCCCGCGAGGCCGCTCTGCAGGCCGGCGACTGGGCCGCCTACGGCGCGGCGGACGAACGGCTCACGGCGGCCATCGAGACGCTTCTCGAGCTCGAAGGCCAGTAAGCGTGCGCGGGCTCGTCTTCCATGCCGTCGGTGACGTGCGCATGGAGGACGTGCCCGACGCGCGTCTGGTGGAGCCGACGGATGCCGTCGTGCAGACCGTCGCCGCGTGCGTGTGCGGCAGCGACCTGTGGTGGTACCGCGACGCCTCCACTAAGGCGGCGGGCTCGCGGTGCGGCCATGAGCTGATCGGCACCGTGACGGAGGTCGGCGCGGAGGTGCGCGACATCCGCCCCGGCGACTTCGTGATCGTGCCGTTCTGCTACTCGTGCGGGTTCTGCCCGGAGTGCCGTGCCGGCGTCACGAGCGCCTGCCGCAACGGGGGAGCCATCGGCGGCGCAAACGGCGACGGCGGCCAGGGCGAGGCGGTGCGCGTGCCGTGGGCCGACGGCTCGCTCAAGGTCGTGCCCGGCGGGCGCCCTGCAGACGACGGTGTGCTGGCATCGCTCCTGACGCTGTCGGACGTCTTTCCGACAGGCCACCACGCCGCCGTCGCGGCCGGGGTCCGCCCGGGATCCACCGTGGCCGTGGTCGGCGACGGGGCGGTCGGCCTTCTCGGCGTCCTCGCCGCCGCGCGTCTCGGCGCCGACCGCATCATCGCCCTCAGCCGCCACCCCGACCGCCAGGCGCTCGCCCGGCGCTTCGGCGCGACGGACATCGTCGCGGAGCGCGGACGTGAGGCCACCGCCGCCGTGCGCGAGCTCACCGACGGTGTCGGCGCGGACGCCGTGCTGGAGTGCGTCGGACTCGACGAGGCCATGCAGACCGCCTTCCGCATCGCTCGGGCGGGGGCGGATGTCGGCTACGTCGGCGTTCCGCACGGGGTGCAGGTGCCGGTCGGCTACAACTTCTCGCGCAACATCGGACTTCGCGGTGGCGTGGCTCCGGTGCGCACCTACCTCGATGAACTGCTGCCCGAGGTGCTGGAGGGAGCCGTCGAGCCGGGACTCGTCTTCGATCTGCGGCTGCCCTTCGAGCGATTCGCCGACGGCTACGCCGCGATGACGGAGCGCCGTGCGATCAAGGCCTGGGCGGTCGCCGGTTGATGGCGGCCCCCTGACCGTCTCCCGCCCTCAGCTCGTCAGGATCCAGAACCAGATCAGGAGCAGCGTGACGCCGAAGCCGGCGAGCTGATTGATCCAGAGGAACCTCTTCCAGCCGCGCGTGGCCTCGGCCGCCGTTTCGTCCGTCACGTGCCGGAACGGCCACACCGCCAGCAGGTACGGCACGACGAGCAGCGCCGCGAGCGGACCGGGCCAGGCGGTCGCCAGCATCGCGACCCCCGCGAGTGCGTAGCAGACCAGCGCGAACCGGACCGTCCATGCCGGTCCGCGAGCGGTGGCGATCGAAGCGATCCCCGCTTCCCGATCCGCAGCGACATCCTGCACCGCACCGAAGGCGTGCGAGGCCACCCCCCACAGGGCGAAGGCGACGATGATCGCCAGCAGCTGCGGCGTCCAGACAGCCCCCGCCAGCACCAGTCCATAGACCGCGGGGGAGAAGAAGTGGATGCTGCTCGTGACCGAATCGGCGAACGGCACCTCCTTCAGGCGCAGCGGCGGCGCGGAGTAGAAGACGACGAAGAACATGCTGGCGGCCAGCACGATCCACGACTGCCAGCTGCCGATCACCGCCAGGTAGATGAGGAAGGGGATGCACAGAACGGCGGCGGCGGTGAGGGTGATCGGGTGCATCCGGCGATCGAGCACGGCGCCGTGCGCGCCGCCCTTGCGGGGATTGCGCAGGTCGGATTCGTAGTCGAACACGTCGTTGATCCCGTACATCGCGAGGTTGTAGGGGATCAGGAAGAACAGCGTGCCGATGATCAGCGGAGCATCGATCTGCCGCGTCGTCAGAAGGTAGGCGGCGGCGAAGGGGTACGCGGTGTTGATCCAGCTGACGGGTCGCGACGACACGAAGAGCGTCCGCAGGACGGATGCCGCTCCCAGGCGTTCCGCGGCGCTCACGCCGTCGCTCCGTCGGCGGTCGCGGGGGTGCGCGGCGCGAGGAGCGTGAAGACCGCGGGAACGAGGAACGCCGCGCACAGCGCATACGTGAAGTCCTCGATCGGTGCCAGTCCGATGCGCAGTCCGCTGAGATGCTGCTCCGGGTAGGTGAACAGGCCCGCCGCGATCATGACGTTGTCGAAGATCGCCGTCAGTGCGATCAGCGCCACCGACGCGATTCCGGACGCCGCCATTCGACGGCCGAAACCCGGGTGGCGGAGCGTGCTGAGCGCGACGAACGCCGTGACGGCGAGGAACGGGAGCGTGATGACGGTGTAGGTCATGCCGTCTCCGCCGCGGTGCGGGACCTGCGCCTGGCGAGCATCCGGATCGACGCGCTCCACAGCACGACCGCCAGATAGGAGAGGAACGCCAGGAACAGGGGCTCCTCGAGCGGAAGCTCGGGGGCGAGCAGGATGCCGATGAAGATCGGGCTGTCTCCCTTCACGAACACGCCCGTGGCGATGCCCACGGCATCCCACACGAGGAAGAAGGCCGTGCCGATGCCGACCGCCGCGGCCGTGCGGCCCGGTACGGCGAAGGCCGCCAGGCGGAAGCGCCAGTCGAGCGTGGCGATCCCCGCCGCGGACACGAGGATCGCGAGCAGATACAGTCCGGGCATCACACGCCCAAGGCTACGGGCTCGGGCAGCGGGCCCGCGCTCCGGTCGCCTCGGAGCCGTTTGATCACGAGTTCCGCGCTGATGAGGCACATCGGCAGGCCGATTCCCGGCAGTGCCGATGAGCCGGCGTAATACAGCCCGTCCACCTTTTTCGATACGTTCCGTGGCCGGAAGACGGCGCTCTGGCGCAGCGTGTGCGAGAGACCCAGGGCGTTGCCCCGCCATGCGTGGAGGTCCGAGTGGAAGTCGGCCGGTGCGATGGTGCGGCGCTCGACGATGCGGTCGGCGAGGTCCGGGATGCGGCACCAGTCGGAGATCTGCGCGAGGACGCGGTCGGCCGCCGCCTCGACCGCCGCGTCGCCGTCGCCGTCGACGCCGCCATGGCCGAGCGAGGTGTCGGCGGGAACGGGCACCAGCACGAAGAGGTTCTCGTGCCCGGCCGGCGCGACGCCGGTGTCGGTCGCGCTCGGGCGGCAGATGTAGACGGACGCCGGATCGGGCACGCGGGGGCTCGCGCCGAAGATGTCGTCGAAGTTCGACCGCCAGTCCTCGGCGAAGAGCAGGGTGTGATGGGTGAGCTGGGGAAGCTCGCCCTCGACACCGAGCAGCAGCAGCAGAGCGCCGGGACTCGGCTCGCGCTTGGCCCACCACTCCTCGGGGTAGGACTGCAACGCTCGGGGGAGCAGCGACGTCTCGGTGTGGTGGAGCTCGGCCGCCGAGACGACGATGTCCGCCGACAGCACGCGCCCGTCGGTCAGCCGCACGCCCGTCGCCTTCGCCTTCGATGCGGGCTTGGACGCGCCGGCATCCGAGGAACCCGCCTCGGTCGTGATCTGCGCGACCTCCGCCCGGGTCTGGATGCGCACGCCCCGTTCCGTGGCCAGGCGGGCGATGGCCTGAATGATGCTGGTGAATCCGCCGCGGGGGTAGAGCACGCCCTCGTCGAGGTCGAGGTGACTCATCAGGTGGTAAAGGCTCGGCACGCCGTACGGCGAACCGCCGAGGAACACCGCGGGATAGCCGAGCACCTGGCGCAGACGCGGGTCGGCGAAGCGCTTGTCGATGTAGCCGGCGAGGCTCCGCGTCAACAGGGGCGCGAGCTGCGGCATCCGCTTCAGCATCTCGGGGCTGCGCAGCGCCGCGGTGCTCTCGTAGGAGTCGTAGAGGAAGCGGGTCACGGAGAGGTCGTACGCGTCGGCGGCCGAGTCCAGGTAGGCATCGAGCTTCGCGCCGGCGCCTTCCTCGACGCCCTCGAAGAGCGCTCGCGCCTGGGCGCGGCCCGACACGATCTCGAGCGGCTCGGGGTGATTCTGCGTGTACACACGGTAAGCGGGAACGAGCGGAACGAGGTCGAGCTGCTCCTCGGCGGTCGTGCCCAGCATGCGGAAGAAGTGGTCGAACACCTCGGGCATCAGGTACCAGCTGGGGCCGGTGTCCCACCGGAAGCCACCGCTCTCCCAAGAACCTGCCCGACCGCCGAGCTCATCGCGCGCCTCGAGCACGGTGACCTCGTGCCCTTCGTCCGCGAGCAGCGCCGCCGTGGCGAGCCCGGCGATCCCGCCGCCGATCACGATCGCGGTGCTCATGCGCGCTCCTCCTGGTGGCCCCGGCTTGCTGACGCCGGCGCGTGATGGGGCTCCGCCGCAAACCCCCGGCTCGCTCGGGAGGCCCGTGGAGCCCGGCCGGCGACGGCCCTGGCGGCGAGTGCGAGCTTGACGGGATCGGGCACGCGTACACGTCCTTCTGTGTCGTTGCGTCGGAGGCGGGACGAGAGTTCGGCGAAGAGGTCGTGCGCCGCGGTGACCGCCCGACGGCAATCCTTCGGCAGGTCGGGAATGACGGCGGCCGCCGCCGCGAGGTCGGCGTCGATGCGATCGAGCACATCCGCGCGGGTGATGGTCGTGCCGTCGATGGCGAGGTAGTCGCGGCCGAGTGCGCCGGCATCGTGCTGCCGGTCGCGCAGGAAGTTCACGTCCTGGAATGCGGCGCCCAGCCGTCGTGCGCCCTCGACCAGGTGCGGAGCCGGCGCCGGTGGCGGTTTCTGTCCCACGCCGACGAAGGAGCGAAGGCACATCAGCCCCACGACCTCGGCCGAGCCGTACACGTAGTCGTCGTGCGAGGCGCTGTCGTGCGATGTCACGGTGAGGTCGGTGCGCATCGACGCGAAGAACGGGGCGATCAGGTCCGCCTCGATTCCCGACGCGCGCGCGGTTCGCGCGAAGGCGTGCACGATCAGGTTGGCGCTGAAACCGCGGTCGATCGCGGCCAGGGTCTCCGTCTCGAGCTCATCCAGCACGGCATGCGCCTGCGCATTCGACATCCCGGACTCCTCGCCCGGCCCGTCCACGATCTCGTCGGCGATGCGGACAAGGGCGTAGATGTTGCGGACATGCGGGCGCACGCGCGGGCCGAGCAGCATCGCGGCCATGCCGAACGACGTCGAGTAGCGGCGGATGACCTCGCCCGCCGCCGCGTCAGCGGTGCGGTCGTACAGCGCGAGCCCGGTCGAGTCCGGCTTCACGGGATGCGCCCCTCGACGGCGTGGGCGAGCTCGCGCAGCATGCGCCGCGCCTCGTCGGGAAGCCGGGCGGCATCGACGATGGCCTGCGCCTCGTCGATCGTCTGACGCACCATGTCCTGCAGGCGTCGCCGCGCCCCTGTTCCCTCCAGCGCGTCCTGCGCGCGCCGCAGCGCGATCGGCCCGGTGTGGGCGAGCGCCAGCGCGCCCTGCACATCCGTCCACGACCCCGTGTCCCTGGCGAAGGCGATGAGAGGGGTCTTCTTCGCCTCGCGCAGGTCGGCGCCCTCGGGCTTGCCGGCCTGTGCGTCGGTTCCGAATGCGCCGATGAGGTCGTCCACGAGCTGATACGCGAGACCGAGGCGGGCGCCGAAGCGCCGCAGCACGGCATCCGTCTCATCGTCCGCGCCGGCGAGCGTCGCGCCCGCGCGCAGGGGAGCGCAGAAGGAGTACACGGCTGTCTTGTCGTGGGTGGCGGCGAGGATCGCATCGGGCGCGCCGTCGAGGATCGCATGCTCGACGTCGGCGAGCTCGCCCGCCGCCGAGACCACGACCGCATCATCCAGCTGATCGAGCAGGCGTCGTCGCGTGTGCTCGTCTGCCTCGGCCAGCGCGATCATCCGCTGGGCGGCGTGCAGCAGCAGGTCGCCGGCGAGGATGCCGGCGGTGTCGCCGAGCAGCTCGGAACCGGCGGCATCCGCTCCGTGCTCGACGGCGCGGGCACGGAACTCGCCCGAGATGTTCGGGATGCCGCGGCGTACGGTGTCGCGGTCGATGACGTCGTCGTGGGCCACGAGGGCGGTGTGGAGCAGTTCGTACGAGGCCGCGACGGGATAGAGGGCGGGCGTCGTCGCCGGGTCGCCGCCCAGCGCCCTGAAGGTGGAGACCACCAGCGCCGGTCGCCAGCGCTTGCCCCCGCGGATGGCGCGGCGCATGGCCTTGGCGAGAGCGTCGAAAGCCGCGCCGCGGCCCGCCATCCGCCGATCGATGTCCGAGAGCGCGCGCTCGAGTTCGCGGTTCAGCTGCTCTTCCGCGTCCGCGGCCAGGGGTGTCATGAGGCGCGTCGTTGAACGAGCGGATCCGCGATGTTGAAGAGGTGCAGCTGTTCGGCCTGGAGCACGAGCCAGGGGCTGAAGGCCCACGGCGTTCCCGACAGCGACGACGCCAGGTCGGCGGGGTGGACCCACCGCGCTTCGGCGACCTCGAGCGGGTTGAGGCGCAGCTCGTCATACGTGCGCGCGGTGTAGACGGGGCAGACCTCGTGCTCCACGATGCCGCTGGCATCCACTGCGCGATAGCGGAAGAGGGGGAGCGCGAGCTGGATGTCGGTGAGGGTGATGCCCAGCTCGTACTCGGCACGGCGGTGCACGGCCTGCAGCACCGGCTCGGCCGGGCGAGGGTGGCCGCAGAACGAGTTGCTCCACACGCCGGGCCAGGTGGTCTTGCCCAGCGCGCGGCGGGTCACCAGGACGCGGCCCTCCTCGTCCATGACGTGGCACGAGAACGCGAGGTGAAGAGCCGTGTCCGTGCCGTGCACGCTGCTCTTCGGGGCGGTGCCGATCTCGCGGCCCTCGTCATCCAGAAGGACGACGTGATCGGTGTCGGTCATGAGTCCTCCATTTGCTAGTTTATCTAGCGATCTGTGTTCGTTGATGATACAACGGCAGAGGAAGGGGTGTCCACATGGCTGGATGGGCCGCGCCGCGTACCCCGCACGAGGACGCCGTGCTCGGTGTTCTTCATGCCGTGCGCGCCTTCAGCGACGCCATGGACCGCATGTACGGAGAGATCAAGGGCGACATGGAGATGAATACCACGGACCTCGCCGCCCTCCGGATGCTCGTGGTGCGAGAACAGCGGTCGACGGATGTCAGCCCGCACGATCTCGCGCGTCATCTCAGGATATCCACCGCCTCGACCAGCAAGCTCCTGGATCGGCTATCTGCTTCGGGTCATGTGGAGCGCCGCCCGCACCCCCGGGATCGGCGTGCGCGCATCGTCGTCCTCACCGACGAATCACGCCAGGCGTTCTACACGCACTTCGGCGCGCGCCTCGAGGCGATGAGGGCCGTTGCCGACCGGTACACCGACGAAGAGCTGGCCGTCATCACCCGATTCATCGGGGAGATCTGCGAGGTCGTCGACCCCCAGTGATGCCGCTCGCGCAGGCAAGGAAAAAGTCCCGGAAACCGTGCGGTTTCCGGGACTTTCTTGTTGCGGGGACAGGATTTGAACCTGCGACCTCTGGGTTATGAGCCCAGCGAGCTACCGAGCTGCTCCACCCCGCGGCACAAGAATTAACTCTAGCACGGCCTGCGGAGTCGGTCGAACCACGGCGGAAAAGAGGCACCTCGGTTGCCGCGGTGAGCGGCAATGGCAAGGATGATCAGATGGCCGCCACGAGGGACACCCGCCCAGGAGACGACCTCGACGACGGCCGCGACGAAACGCCGAGCGAGCGTTACGACCGCAACTGGATCGAGGTGCTGCAGGAGCTTCGGGTGCTGCAGACGGGCACGCAGATCCTCACCGGGTTTCTCCTGGCCCTGGCGTTCCAGCCGGCTTTCGCGGACCTCGACGAAGGGGAGCGCACGTTCTACCTGATCCTCGTGGTGCTCTCGGCACTCAGTTCGATCATGGCGCTGGCGCCGGTATCGCTGCACCGCGCGCTGTTCCAGCGGCGGGCGAAGGCGAACGTCGTCGCGTACGGGCACGCCGCCCTCATCGCCTCCCTCGCCACGGTCTCGCTGCTCCTCGTCGGTGTCGTGGCTTTCGTCTTCGAAGTGGTGATCGGAGACGCCGCGGCATGGGTCGCCGCGATCGTTCTGGGCATCCTCATCCTCGTGCTCTGGGTGATCGCCCCGCTGCGCATGCGGGTGCGGCTGGCATCACACAGGCGGTCCGACACGTGAACGCCCTCGCGATCGCCGTGGCGCAGTTCGCCCCGACCGCCGGCGCGGGCGCGAACCTCGAGCTGATCGGCGAGCTCGTCGCGAGGGCGCGCGGCCGTGGCGCGGGGCTCGTGCTGTTCCCCGAGTACTCGAGCTATTTCGTCGACCCCTTCGACGAGTCGGTCGCCGACAACGCCGAGGACATCGACGGCCCGTTCGTCCAGGGTCTGAGGACGCTCGCCGCCCAGCACGGCGTGCACATCGTCGCGGGGCTGCTCGAGCGAGGATCCGATGACCGTCGCGTGCGCAACACCGTGGTGGCAGTGGATGGCGAGCGGATGCTGGCACGCTACCGGAAGCTGCACCTGTACGACGCCTTCGGACAGCGCGAGTCGGACTGGATCGAGGCGGGCGAGATCGAGCCGCCGCAGACCTTCGAGATCGACGGCCTGCGATTCGGACTGATGACCTGCTACGACCTGAGGTTCCCGGAGGTGTCTCGCCTGCTTGCGGACGCCGGAGTGGATGTGGCCCTCGTGCCGGCGGAATGGGTGCGTGGTCCGCTGAAGGAGCACCACTGGCGCACCCTGCTGCACGCGAGGGCGATCGAGAACACGATGTACGTGGCGGCCGCCGATCATCCGCCGCCCCTCGGCGTCGGGCACTCGATGATCGTCGATCCCCAAGGAGTCGAGATCGCCGCCGTCGGTACGACCACCGATGTGGCCGTGGCCCATATCGAGCGCGACGCGATCTCGAATGTCCGACGCGTGAACCCCGCGCTGCGGCTGCGCCGCTTCGGCGTCACACCGCTCTGAGACCCGGGACGAAGCCGCGGGCGCCGGGTGCCCTCAGCCGAGCGCCGCGAGCCGGGATGCCGCCTCTTCGAGCACCTCGACGCGCTTGCAGGCGGCGAACCTGACGAGGGTCGCGTAATCGGCGCGCCGTTCCGGAGTGGCGAAGGCCGTGAGCGGGATGGCGACCACCCCCGCGCGGTCCGGAAGCGCGCGGCAGAACTCCGCGGCATCCGTGGCGCCGATGCCCGCGGCATCCGCCACGACGAAGTAGGAGCCATCCGGCACGGACACGCCGAAACCGGCGGCACGGAGACCCTCGACCAGCACGTCGCGCTTGTGTCGGAGCGTCTCGGCGATCCCGTCGAAGAAGTCGCGACCGAGGCGCAGTCCCGTCGCGATGGCCGGCTGGAACGGAGCCCCGTTGACGTACGTGAGGAACTGCTTGACGGTCAGCACGGCGTCGACCAGTTCGGCAGGCCCGGAGACCCAGCCGATCTTCCACCCGGTTGTCGAGAACGTCTTGCCGCCCGATGAGATCGTCAGCGTGCGCTCCCCCGCGCCGGGCAACGTGGAGATCGGAACGTGGGGAACGCCGAACGTGAGGTGCTCGTAGACCTCGTCGGTCACGATGATCGCGTCGTGCAGGTGCGCGAGGCGCACCACCTCGTCGAGGACCTCCCGCGAGAAGACCGCGCCCGTCGGATTATGAGGGTCGTTGACCAGGATGATGCGGGTGCGGTCGGTGACGGCATCCGCCAGCCGTTCGAGGTCGGGCTGGAAGTCCGGCCAGCGCAGCGGCACCGTGCGCATGGTCGCGCCCGCCAGCGCGACGCACGCCGCGTACTCGTCGTAATACGGCTCGAAGACCACGACCTCGTCCTCGGGACCGTCGAGCAGCGCGAGCAGGGTCGCGGCGATCGCCTCGGTCGCTCCCGCGGTGACGATGACGTCTCGATCCGGATCGAGGTGGAGGCTGTAGAACCGCTGCTGATGCTCGGCGATCGCCTGCCGGAGATCCTGGATCCCGCGCCCGGGTGGATACTGGTTCACTCCGTGTGCGATCGCATCGCGGGCGGCCTCGAGCACCTGCGCGGGCCCATCCTCATCGGGGAAGCCCTGGCCCAGGTTGATCGCACCCGTGCGGGCCGCCAGGGCGCTCATCTCTGCGAAGATCGTCGGTGCGACGACCCCTTCCGCGGACAGCAGCCCGGCACCGGCGGCCGTGCGCTTCCAGGGGCCCGGAATGTTTCGCATCCCGCCCAGGGTACTCGCATAGGCGAATCCCATCCGCGGCATATGAAACGCACAGATACCCCGGGCACTCTGGAGGGAGCTTGTCAGAAGGAGCACTCATGACCGAGAACAACGGCGACATCCCCGCCGAGACCCCCCAGGCCCGCCAGGGCGTCGAGTCGCCGTCGCAGCCGTCTGCGCCCGCGCCGGCTCCCGCTGCATCGGGCGCCCCTGCCGCTCCCACCTACCGCCCCGCGCCGCCGTTGCCCTCCGCCCAGCCGTGGACCGCGCCGCAGCAGACGGCACCCACTCAGCCCCTCGGGTCGTCCGCCGGCACCGGTGACGACCGCGCATACGCCGGCCCGCCCACCGGGCAGTCCTTCGGCGTCACCGCTCCCCAGCAGTCCTACGCGTGGGCGCCGAGCGCTCCCGCCGGCGCCGCGACGGACACCAAGAAGAACAAGGGTGCCGGCAAGGTCGTCGGGCTCATCGTCGCTGCGGCCCTCGTCGGCGGTGCGGCAGGACTCGGCGGAGCGGCCGCCGGCAACTCGCTGTTCCCGGGTCAGACGCAGAGCCCCGCGGCGGCGCCCTCGGCCGTGACCGTCAACAACCCCGACGACGTCAACGCGACCACCGCGATCGCGACGAAGACGCTGCCGAGCGTCGTGACGATCGAGGTCTCCTCCGGTTCCGCCGGTGGCAGCGGCTCGGGTGTCATCCTCACCTCGGACGGCTATGTCGTCACCAACACGCACGTCGTGACGCTGGACGGCGCCACCGCGGACCCCGCCATCCGGGTCACCACGTCAGACGGACACCTCTACGACGCAGAGGTGGTCGGACTGGACCCGGTCTACGACCTGGCCGTCATCAAGCTCGCGGATGCCGAGGGCCTCACGCCCATCGAGTTCGCCGACTCCTCCGACCTCAACGTCGGTTCGAGCACGGTGGCGGTCGGCGCGCCCCTGGGCCTTGCGAACACCGTCACCACCGGAATCGTCAGCGCGCTGAACCGCAGCATCGAGATCGCCTCCGCCGCGGTGCCCGACACCGGTGACGAGTCCGACCAGAGCGAAGAGGCCCCGGCGCCCGGGGAGGGTGGACCGTTCACCTTCGACATTCCCGGGCAGCAGCAGTCGCAGACCCCGTCGGAGACGATCTCGATCTCCGTGATCCAGACGGACGCGGCCATCAACCCGGGCAACTCGGGTGGCGCGCTCGTCGACGGCGAGGGCAGGC
Source organism: Micromonospora sp. DT81.3 (assembly GCF_049847225.1). Classification (NCBI taxonomy): domain Bacteria; kingdom Bacillati; phylum Actinomycetota; class Actinomycetes; order Micromonosporales; family Micromonosporaceae; genus Micromonospora; species Micromonospora sp. DT81.3. Next base: position 286,072 of record NZ_JBNCNY010000003.1, on the reverse strand, counting down.
TCATCGGCATCAACGTGGCGATCGCCAGCGCCGGCTCCTCGTCCGGCCAGTCCGGCTCGATCGGCGTCGGCTTCTCGATCCCCTCGAACGTCGTGCAGCGCGTGACCGACGAGATCATCGAGAACGGCGTCGCGACCCACGGCCTCCTCGGCGCCAACGTGAGCGCCGCCAGCTCGATCGAGGGCTCGACGATCGCGGGTGCCTACATCGCCGCCGTCAGCGAGGGCGGTGCCGCCGCGAGCGCCGGGTTGCGCGAGGGCGACGTCGTCACCGAGTTCAACGGTGTGCCGATCACCGACCAGGTCGACCTCACGGCGCAGGTGCGCGCAGCGGCCGCCGGCAGTGACGCGTCGCTCACCTACGTGCGCGACGGCGAGTCGGTCACCGTCGATGTGACGCTCGGGACGCTCGGAGAGTAGCCCAGGCGCAGCAGTCCAGAATCAAGGACGCCACCCCGCGATAGGCTCGCGGGGTGGCGTCCTTCTCGTTCGGCGCGGGCAACGCGCAGAAGCTCGTCCGCATCCCGCTGTACCTGCTCGGCCGCATCGCCACCCTGCTGATCCCGCGCCGCGACGGCGCCTGGGTGATCGGGTGCGGGGCCGGCATCGGAGACGGAGCGCTCGCTCTATGGGATGTCGTACGCCGCGAGCGACACGACGCGATCTGGCTGACGGGATCTCCCCGAGAGACGGCGGATGCCGCGGCACGGGGCATACCGACCGCACCGAAGCACTCCGTGCGTGGCTTCTGGCTCACCGCCCGTGCGGGCATCGTGGTGGTGACGCACGGCTTCGGCGACGTCAACCGCTACGCCGTGTCCGGCGCATTCCTGGTGCAGCTCTGGCACGGCATCCCCCTGAAGCGCATCGGGCTGGACTCGCCGGAGACGCTCCGCAGCGGCATCCTGCCGTCGTCGGTGCTGGTGCGGGCGGCGCTTGGCGCCATGTACCGTGGCGCGACCCGGCGCATCGGCGTGCTGCCCGCGGCCTCGCACCTCGCCCGAGGCCGGTTCGAGTCGGCGTTCTCGCTGCCGGAGGATCGCGTGCCGGTGACCGGCGAGCCACGGGTCGACGTGCTCTCGGTCGGCACCGAGCAAGGGCGCCGCGCCGCGGCGACGGAGCTCGTGTCCGGGCTGCTCGGCGAGCTTCCGGCGGACAGCCGGATGGTGCTCTACGCGCCGACGTGGCGCGACGGCGATCCGGATCCGGCGATCCCGGATGCCGAGGAGTGGCGGGCGCTCGTCGATGTGCTGGAGCACCGGAACGCCGTGCTCGTGGTGCGCTCCCATCCGCTCGGCGCGGGGGAGTACCGGCCGCCGTTCGACACCGATCGGGTCCGAACCCTGGGAAGCGGCATCCTCGCCGACATCACGCCCGCCCTGCCCGCGTTCGCGGTGCTGGTCACCGATTACTCGTCCCTCGCATTCGACTGCGCGCTCGTGCCCGTGCCGGCCGTTTACCTGGCGCCCGACGTGGAGGCCTACGCGCAGCGCCGCGGCTTCTACGGAAGGTATTCGGACGTCGCCGGCGACGACTACGCCACGACCTGGAGGGCCGCGGCCGCGCAGCTGGAGGCGATCCTCGGCGACGAGACAGTTCACGCAGAACGGGTCGAACGGTCGCGAGCCCTCAGCGGGCGCGTGCACGCGCATCGCGACGGCCGCAACACGGCGCGGGTGTACCGTGCCATCATTTCTCGCGCCGGCGCAGCCGCCGGCGCTCCGAAGGGAGCCCCATGACCTCCGCCCGCTTCACGATGGACGGCACGCCCGCCTTGATCGTCGAGGGGAACGGACCAGCGCCGAGCAGCGCCGAGCTGGTGGGCGGACGCGCGCGCTCGACCGGCGTGGTGGAGGGCGATGACGCGGGTTGGACCGCCACGATCCCTCTCGAGGCGGCGCGCTGGGGCGGCCCGATGCTTCCCCTGCCGACCGGGGACTACGAGCTGCGCATCGACCGGGCGGAGCCCTCGCATCCTGTTCCGCTCGCCATGCTGGGCACCCTCCGGGCGAGCCTCGAGGGGCACACCGTGCGGATCGGTCCGCCGATCGACCCCGCCTACGATTCGGGCGAGGGCCAGGACGCCCTCGAGCGGCGCTACGCCGCGCGTGCCGGCGGCACCCTGGAGAACGCGGTCTTCTTCGAGAGCTTCTACGGGCGCAACGCGAGCTGCAACCCCCTGGCGATCGATCGCGAGCTCGCCGTTCGATCGCCGTCGCTGACGCGTTACTGGAGCGTCGTGGACTACTCCGTGCAGGTGCCGGACGGCGCTCTCGCCGTCGTCGAGGGCAGCCCGGAATGGTGGCGTGCCCGCGGTGCCTCCCGTTTGATCGTGGTGAACGACTGGCTGCGCCGGCGCTACTCGCGCCGCCCGGGGCAGCGGGTGCTGCAGACCTGGCACGGGACACCGCTCAAGCGGCTGGCCCTGCATCGTCCGGGCTTCGACCCGCGCCGTGCCGCGGCGGTCGTCAAGGAGTCGCGGCGGTGGGACGTGCTGCTCGCGCAGAACCCCTATGCGGCCGGCATCCTGCGCAAGGCGTATGCGTTCCTCACCCGACCGATCTGGGTGGAGGGCTACCCGCGCAACGACGTGCTCAGCGCCGGTGATGCCACCGCGACCAGGGCCGCACTGGGTATCGGCGAGGACGAGAGGGTGCTGCTGTACGCCCCGACCTGGCGCGATGACCGCTCCGAGATCGTCGACTTCGTCGACCCCGCTGCCCTCGCCGCCGAGACGGACGCGGTCGTGCTCGTGCGGGGGCACTCCCGCACCCTGCAGCCGGGCCGCGACACGGCCGGACCGCGCGTGATCGACGTCACGGGCTACCCCGACACCTCGCAGCTGCTGCTGGTCGCCGATGCGCTGATCACCGACTACTCGTCGGTGATGTTCGATTTCTCCGTGACGGGGAAGCCGATGTACTTCCTGGTGCCCGACATGGAGCACTATCGCGGCGAGCTGCGGGGGTTCTACTTCGATCTCGCGGCGCACGCACCGGGCCCCGTCATCCGCACGCAGGTCGAGCTGGTGACGGCCATCCGTGCCGACGACGCGGCACCGTACGCCGAGGCGTACGCCGCGTGGCGCCGCAAGTTCAACGCCCGCGATGACGGCCATGCGGCCGAGCGCGTCGTGTCGAGGCTGCTCGACCAGCACTTCATCGAGGGCTGAGTCAGGCGCGGTGCGGAGCACCATCTCGCTGACCGACCAACGACCAACGGGAATGCCGGCCTCGGCTGCCCCGTTGCAGTTGTCTACCAGCCGACCCAGAGGGAGCCCCGATGGCTACATCCGCGACCACCGGCCTGCCAGACGCCACTGCCGCTCCGGTCGTCGCGCCGTCGGCGCCGAACCCGCCGTCAGTGCATGTCCGCGCGGTCATCACGTGGCTGGCGATCTTCCCGCTCGTCGCGATCGGCATGCTGCTCATCGGACCGGTCTCCGTCGACTGGCACCCGGTCGCCCGGGCGTTCGTGCTCACCCTCATCGTCGTACCCCTTGCGGTGTACCTCGTCGTCCCCCAGTTGATGCGCGCGTACGGCGCGATCCGCGCACGAAAGTCCCGCTGATGTCATCGAGTCGGGGCGGAAGGCGTCTCGCCTGCCGCGTGGTCGCGGCGTGGTCATCCCGACGCCCGCGCCGGTCGAGTCACGTGGGTGCATAGTTGGTATGTGAGCGGCGACGGTGGTGGCGAGCGTTCCCCCACCGGCGCGCGTTTCGAAGAAGCGATCATGGAACTGCTGGCTCAACGCGCCCTCACGTCGACCATCTGTCCGTCCGACGCCGCGCGCGTTGTCGGTGGAGAGAAGTGGCGCGAGCAAATGGACGATGCGCGGGCAGCAGCCGGTCGTCTGGTGGCAGCTGAGAAGGTCGATATCACTCAGCGAGGTGCAGTCGTCGACCTGGCGACTGCCCGCGGTCCGATCCGGATTCGCCGCCGCATGGGTTAGCCCATCCACCTTCCCTGTGCGGGACACCGCGAGCTCTTCACCCGCCCGACATCCAGGCGAGCGGCGATCCCGCGCTGACCCTCACCAGACGTCGATGTGCAGAACCTCCTCGAGCGGCGCACGATGTGCGGGTCGGAAGTCCGTTCCCACGGTGTACGCGACGGGCAGCAGCACGCCTTGGTGCACCGTCGGGGGGATGCCGAGGAGCTCTGCGATCTCGCGCTCGTACGCGAGATGCAGGGTCGTCCAGGCGCTGCCGAGGCCCCGTGCCCGCAACGCGAGCTGCAGACTCCAGGCGGCCGGGAGAAGTGACCCCCACAGACCGGCCTGGCTTCCGGCCTCGAAGTCCTCGGCGCCGGTGAAGATGGCGCCGATCACCAGGACCGGGACATCCCCCATGTGCTCGGCGAGGTAGTCGGCGCTCGATGAAACCCGCTGCTGCACCGCCTGACGGGTCGGGTCGGCGTACGTGCGGGCACCGGATGCGCGATAACGGGCGAATGATCGCGCGTACAGTTCGGCGATAGCCTGGCGCTTCTCTGCGTCGGTGACGACGATCCAGTGCCACGTCTGGGCGTTGCTGCCTGTCGGCGCCTGGAGTGCGACCTCGAGCGCTTCTCGGATGACGTCGACCGGGACGGGTCGTTCGAGGTCGAGCCGTCGCCGCACCGAGCGGGTAGTCGTCAACAGCTCGTCGGGGCTCAGTGGGAGTACGTCGCTCATAGCCCGACGTTATCGGGAGTGGAGGATTCCTCGGCGCCACTCCTTCTCCCCGGGACACATGATGCTGAGGCGCACGCAGACCGACACTGCGGGTTCACTGCGCTTCGAAGGACGCCCGAGGGCGGACGGTGCGTGCAGTGCGTGATGTACCGTCGAGGCGGCTGCTGTCGAAGGGAGCACGCGTGGGCTCGTTCTACATGCGGCTGCACACCGTCGACATGGCTGGCGATATGGACATCGAGGTGGGCGCCTTCGCCACCGCGCACGGCGACGAGAGGGTGCAGCGTGGCGCGGCGCCGAGCGGCACCTACGCGCTGCTGCGTTACATCAATCACTCGCTGCGAGCCCACCGACTCCTCTTCGAGTGGGCCGGAGCGGAGCTCATCCGGTTCGACGTAGAGGAAGCGGATGCCGGTGCCCGCTGGGCCGGGCGATTCGAGATCTACGTGACGGACCCTCGCACCGAGCCCCGCAAGACCCGCTGGGAGACAGAGCTCGCGTTCCTCACACGCTGAGGTGCACATCGCCGCGGCAGCCGGGCATCCGTGCCACCCGTCGGCGGCGCACCCCTGGCCCCGTTCAGCGGGCGGGAGGACAATGAGAACATGGATGCCCCGCGGGGGTCGGTCGTGTCCGAACAAGCGGACGAGTTGGAGCGCCTGCGACGACGCGCCTACGGACCGGAGGCCGACATCGCCGGCGATGCCGCGGCTCAGGCTCGCCTGTCCGAGCTGGAGGCCGCTCAACGCCGACAGCCGACTCGTGTCGGCGATGCCGGCACAGGGGTGCAGGCTCCGATCCCGGAACGCGTGCCGGTCGTTGAGACTGTTGAAGGGTGGCGTTCTGCTTCGACGTCGGTCCATCAGGCTGTCGGCGGGGCGTTCGCCGAGCAGGAGCGTGCTGCAACGTCGTTCATCGCGCAAGACGACGCAAAGGGGTCGACCGCCGATTCCGACGGGATCAACCGAGTCCCCGCGGTGTCGTGGTGGCGGCGCAGCCGCTCGTTGATCGTCGGCGCCGCCATCGCGGCCCTCGTCCTCAACGTGACCCTCACCGCGGGGATCTGGCAGCTGCTTGCTGATCAGTCCGCTCCTATTCCGGCCGAGACGGCGACCGCAGAGACGCCGCGCGTCCCCGCTGGGCAGGGACGTGGGTCGTACGTGCCCGCACCAGATCGCGTGCTCGCACTGCGGTCGGACGGTGTCGCTGCCGATCAGCCGAAGGATCCGGGCGGCAAACTCGATGTTCTGGGAATCAGTCCCGATGGGCTGAAGCGCTATGAGGACTTCGAGAGCCCCGTCGGGAGCCTCAGCGTCTGGAGCGGGGAGTCTCGCTTCGGCATGACCTGCGTGCTCATGGCCGCCTTCGGCCAGCCGATCAGCGACGGGGGGCGCGCCGCCGAAGGGTGCTCCCTCAAAGGCGCCGACACCATTGCGGACATCATGGGGAGCGGCAGTCTCACCCGCTTGGTGCTCAGGGGCGACCACATCAACGTCTACGTGTATCAGGACGGCGCTGACCCGAACGCGTCGCAAGGCTAGCCGGGGCGCTGCATTCACTGTCAATGGTGAAGATGCTGCGTCCCTACCTGACCGTCAGCCCGCTGCGCCACCATGAGCACACGTCGCCGCTGCAACGCCATAGTCGCCTCCATCTCGAGGATGCCCTCGCGCACCTGCTCGGGTGACTCGCCGGACTCGGCAGCGAGGTCCGAGGTTCGCTGCAGCAGCCGCGCGGTGATCGCGCGCTGATACTCGCGCCAATGAGGGGTGTCGTTGTACGCGATCACGTCGAAGCCGGCATCGTGGGCGATGTCGCGGTGGTCTGACACCTGCGGCGGGCGATTCGAGGGCTGACCGTCGAAATCCCAGGTCGTGACGACCAGCCGCGCGCCCGGGCGTGCGATACGGGCGAGTTCACGCAGGGCGGCCTCCTTGTGGGGGGTGAAGAGAAGGGCGTCTACGCTCATGATCGCGTCGGCGAAGCCGTCGGGGAGGCCGGTGGCCTCGAACGATCCGAGCTGGAATCCCGCACGATCGGCGAGCCCAAGCCGGACTGCCTGGGCGCGCGCGGATTCCAGCGCCGAAGCCGCGATGTCGATTGCGGTGAGGCGGGCCCCGGTCGCGCCCGCCACCCAGAGGCCGGGACCGCCACGTCCGCATCCGATGTCCACGAGCGCGCCTCCCACCCGGGGGATTGCGAGCCACTCGGCGATCAGACGCAGTTCTGATCGTGACGTGAATGAGTAGATCTCCAGGCCGGCGGGGTACTCGTCGCCATACACGTCCGCCCAGACCTCGTCGGCGACGGTCGACGCGGGTGTCGAGAACACCTCGTCGAAGGTCCGCGCCCAGTCCTCGAGCTCCGCTGCCATGCGATGAGTATCGGGCCCGTGCCGGAGGAGGGCAAGAGGTGCCGCAATCCGCTCTATCTCGGCTTGATCGCGCTGGATCTGGCTCTGGCCCTGTTCTGGCCGTCCTTCTGGGCGGCGGTGCTGTTGCCGGTGGGGGTGTTCGCCTTGTTGTGGGGAGCGATCCTCCCCGAGGAGCGCTATCTGGAGGGGAAGTTCCGCGCCGAGTACCGTGCGTACCGGGCCCGCGTGCGCCGCTGGCTCTGAGCATGCTCACGTTGTCGGGTTCTACGGCAGCGGCGTGTTGCGGTCGCCGAGGCGGCTGGTGTCGACGGTGTCGTGCGCGCCGCGCAGCAGGCCTCCCAGGAAGCCGACGCCCCACGTCAGGTGGATCGTCGGCAGCACGGCGAGCGTCCACAGCTTGTCGCGCCAGCCGCGGCCCCCGCCGCGACCCAGCGAGACGGCAACGATGAGCAGCGCGTACGCGAGCACGGGCAGGTAGACGACGGATGCCGCCAACGCCCACCACCCGGTCAGCACCCCCGTCAGCTGCAGGACCCCCACGACGAGGCTCAGAACGAGATCCAGCACGAGCGCCGGCGGCGCGAAGAAGCGGACGGAGTTGCGCCGGCCGTATCGGCGCACCAGCTCACCGCGCCAGGTTCCCGTCGCGTGGAACTGACGGGCGAGGCGCACCCAGCTCTCGCGGGGCCAGTACGTCACGGCCAGCGTCGGGTCGAACCAGACCCGGTATCCGGCGGCACGGATGCGGAGGTTGAGCTCCCAGTCCTCGCCTCGGCGGATCGTCTCGTCGAAAAGCCCCACCTCGTTCAGCACGGAGCGGCGCATCACGCCCAGGTAGGCCGACTCGGCCTCGCCCTCGTGTGTGCCACCGTGATATGCGCCGCCGCCGAGCCCGATGGGGGAGTTGTATGCCCGGGCGACCGCGCGCTGGAACGGCGTCAGCCCGTCTGCCCTCATCACGCCTCCGACGTTGGCGGCTCGCGTACGGGACAGCGTGTCGAGGGCGCGCTGTGTGTAGTCCGCTGCCAGTTCGGAGTGCGCGTCGACCCGCACCACCGTGGGCAGCGTGCTCGCGCGGATGGCGATGTTCAGACCGATCGGGATGTCCGCCTCGGGGTTGTCGACGAGGGTGATGCGCGGATCCGCCGCGCGAAGTCGCTCCGCCAGCTCGGTGGTGCCGTCGGTCGACGGTCCGAGCGCCAGCACCAGTTCAGTAGGACCGTCCACCTGCTGGGCGAGCGTGGTCTCCACGGCGCGCTCCAGATAGCGCCGCTCATTGAGCACGGGCATCACGAACGACACACCCGCACCATCGGCGACCGGAGGCGCGTCTTTGCGCCTCGGGTCGTCGACATTCACTCGTCGATCATGTCACGCACCTAAGCTGAAGCGCGTGGGATGGGTCTCGGACGCGCAGAAGGCGATCGCGCTGGTGCGCAGGGCCATGGCGTCCCGCCGCGCGGTGCAGAGCGTGCGGCACACCCTCGACGTGCTGCCGCCGCATCCGCTCCACCACTATCGCGTCGCCGTGTACTTCGCCGACGGCGCGGTGAACATGTACCAGATGAGGCAGTGGTACAAGCCGCTCGCCGAACTGTCGAAGACCTGGCCCGTGGTAGTGCTCTCCCGCGTCGCGACCGGAGCACGGGCGCTGCTGGCCGAGGATGCACCGCCCGTCGCCTTCGTGCCGACGGTGCGGGATGTCGAGGCGTTCATCGCCGACCAGGACATCCGGGTCGTGCTCTACGTCAACCAGAACACGCGAAACTTCCAGATGTTCCGATACGGTCGCCGCTGGCACGTGTTCATCAACCACGGCGAGTCCGACAAGATGTACATGACGACGAACCAGTACAAGGCGTATGACTACGCCTTCGTCGCCGGTCAGGCGGCGAGAGAGCGCCTCGGCCGGGTGCTGTGGGAGTACGACATCGACCGCCGCACGATCGAGATCGGCCGCCCGCAGGCGGACCACTACTCCGGGGCCCTGCCCTACACGCCCGACGAACGAACGGTGGTGCTATACGCCCCGACATGGGAGGGCGACAGGCCGTCGGCGCACTACGGGTCGATCCTCAGCCACGGGGAGGCCCTCGTGCGGGCGCTGCTCGCCACCGGCACGCACCGCGTCATCTACCGCCCGCATCCGCGCAGCGGAGTGGTGAACCGCGAGTACGGCGCCGCCAACCAGCGCATCATCGCCGCGCTCACGACCTCCAATTCCGCCGATCAGGCGGCGCATCACGTGTTCGACGACGGCCCGGAACTGGGGTGGCAGCTCGCCGCGGCGGATGTCGCGGTGGTCGACATCTCCGCGATGGTCTACGACCGGCTGGCTGCCGGCAAGCCACTGCTCGTGACGCGCCCCATCGACCCCGAGGCGGCCGTCGACACCTACGGTTATCTGCAGGCGTGCGAGTGGCTGGATGCCGCATCCGCCCCCGCGGTCGTGGGCGAGGTAACCCGCGTGCTGGGCGATGAAGCGGCCACCGCGCGGCTCACCCACTGGGTGACGCACTATTTCGGCGACACGTCACCCGGTGCCGCGACGGCGAAGTTCCACGCCGCGATCGAGCGGCTCATGGGGGAGTGGGACGTGTGGCACGACCGCGCGCTCGACGACGACGAGCAGGAGAACGATCCGGAACCGGAGGAGGCCGAGTTCGACGACTCCGAACCCGGGCTCAGTCCCGGGCGATGAGCCGCGAGATCGCGAGCAGCGGGATGGGGACCCACGTCGGGCGATTGCGCGACTCGTAGATCGCCTCGTACACCGCCTTGTCGAGCTCGAGAGCGTCGAGCAGGTGCCGCGTCGCGTCGAGTTCCGCGCCCGACGCCGCCGCATAACCCCGCAGGAAGGCACGCCGCGCCGTGAGCGCCCACTCGCGGACAGACTCCCTGGAGCGGTCCGGCTGGTCGAGCCGGATGGAGCCGGCGACGTAGTCGAACGAGCGCAGCATGCCGGCGACATCACGGAGTGCCAGGTCGGGTCGCACGCGCTCGGCCATCGGTCGCATGGGCTCGCCCTCGAAGTCGAGCAGCACCCACCCCCGGCCGGGGACGAGGATGACCTGACCCAGGTGGTAGTCGCCGTGGATGCGCTGCAGCGCCGGCCACCGCTCCTCGGCGGCACGCCCGTAGACGGCCTCGATCGCGTCTTCGCTCGCCGCCAGCTGGGGCACTTCGGCGATGGCCGTCGACAGCCTCCGCCGCCACGTACGGCGGGTGGCGTCTCGGTCGGCGGGCGTCGTCTCGTTCGACGGGAAGAGGGCGGAGAGCGACACGTGGACTTCGGCGGTTGCGACGCCGAGCGCGTACGCGCGGTCGGAGAAGTCCTCCCCGGATGCCGCGGCGCGCAGTGCCACGCGCCACGCGTCCTCGACCCCCGGCAGGAACTCCTGGGCGAACGCGAGCGATCCGCTCGTCGTGTTGCGGGGGTCGCTGGGATCGGGCCACTGGCCCTCGATCGAGCCGATGGCACGGGGCACCCGAGAGGAACCGGCAGCGGCGAGCGCGGTCTGCAGCTCGATGTCGGGGTTGAGGCCGGGGTGCACCTGGCGGAAGACCTTGCAGATCACCGGCACGTGGGCGGCGTTCTCGAGTCGGTAGACGATGCTCGTGTTGGACTGCTCGCCGGTGACCACGGCCGATTCGGCGTGCCGCGCGGTCGGCGGAGCCGCCGGCGAGGGAACGCCGCGGGCGAGCGTGCGGGACCCGCGCCCCTCGCCGCCGTGCGCGGCCATCCGCAGCAGCGCTCCTGCGTAGGCGGGGTCGAACGGACCGTCGATGAGGGTCGTGCCGGGTTCGGGGTTGCCGATCACGTGGGCGGCGGCGGCATCGACGGATGATGTGGCCCGCGCCACGACGGGCACCTGATACGTCACGGGCGGGAGGGAGCCCTCGTCTGTGACGAGGTACGTGCGGACGTGGGCGTCGCTGTCGTCATCGGCACCAGGGTCGAGGGGAAGATCCCAGGATGCGACGAAACGGAGGGTGGGTGTTCGGCCCTTGGCGGCATACCAGCGCTGCCTTGGCATCCAGGCCGCAAGACACGCCAGTGTGCTGTCCATCCTGTGAGACTATTGCCCGCGCGGCGCACGTGTCGATTCGGGCAGTAAGCGCTTGCGCACGGTCAGCGGCCTCCTAGAGCGAACACCGGCACAGCGGTGTGCGCGGCGGCCGATGCCAGGGCCCGGGCGGCAGGGGGGACGTCGCCGTTCAGCCCGCCGACCGTGACGCGCACGAACTCGGGTGCGCCCTCGGGGCCGCCGCCGACCATGAAGGGCGATCCCGAGGCGACCCGGATCTCGGCTGCCGCGAGCTGCACGATGGCGGCCCGCTCGCTGACCACCGGCAGCCACAGGTTGATGCCATCGGGAAGGGCGAGCGCGATTCCCTCTTCGGCGAGCGCCATGACCAGTGCCCTCTGGCGTGCGGCGTACGTTGCGCGCGCCAGTTCGACCTGAGCGGTGGCCGCGGCATCCGTCAGCAGGTCGTAGAGGATGCGCTGCAGCATGCGCGAGGTCCACCCAGGGCCGAGCATCCGCCGGGCCACGATCCGGTCGATCACCGCCGATGGACCGCCCAGTGCCGCGATCCGCAGATCGGGACCGTGTGACTTCGAGAAGCTCCGGACGTGGACGACGCGGTAGGGCAGCCAGCGGCCGATCGAGACGTCCGGAGCCAGCGAGATCAAGCCGGAGTGATCGTCCTCGACCACCACGACGTCCGCGGCGTCTCGGTGCGTCTCGAGGATCTGCGCCAGCTCCCGGGCGCGCTCCTCGGTCATCGACGCGCCGGTCGGATTGTGGGCTCGCGGCTGGAGGAGAACCGCACGCACGCGGCGACCGAGCGCGCTCGACAGTGCGGCGGGAGTCACGCCGCACTCGTCGACGGCCATGGGCACCGCATCCGCTCCGAGTGCGTCGAGCAGGTCGTAGAAGGGCGGGAAGCCGGGGCTCTCGATGGCGACCCGGTCGCCGAAGCTCAGGAGTTCTTCGAGGGTGCGGCTGATGCCGTCCAGGGCTCCGTCGACCACGGTGATCGACTGCGCCGTGGTCGGCCAGCTCTCGGCGAGCACGCGTGCGAGCTCCGGCATGACCGGCAGCTCCTGATAGCTTCCGGTCTCGGCCCGCATCGACACGCGCCCGAGCGCGGGCCCGAGCGGCGGCAGCAGCGCCGGATCAGGGGTGCCCCGGGAGAGGTCCAGCTTGAGGGGTTCGCCGTAGCCCGCCAGTCCTCGCATCCGCGGGGTGAGCCAGTCCCTCCGGCGTTCTCGCACGAACGACCCGGCGCGCCCGCGCGATTCGATGAGGCCGGCGCGGCCCAGCGCCTGCCACGCGGCGCTGATCGTCGCCGGGCTCACCCCGATGGCGGCCGCGAGCGTGCGGACGGTCGGCAGGCGGTCGCCGGGTGCGAGATCACCGGCCGATACGCCCCGGGCGATGGTCGCGGCGATGCCCCCCGGCGATCGATCCGGGAACTCGAGAGGAAAATCCATCGACGCCAGACCTTTCGCTGGGACCCGAAGGTGATGAACAATCGCAAAAGCGGGGAAACACAAACGAAATGTTCACGCATCACGATAACAAAACCGGAACGACGACAGACGGGAGCGGGGAATGGCCACGGTACGAGCCGCCATCACCCAGACGACATGGACCGGCGACAAGGAGTCCATGATCGCGAAGCACGAGGGCTTCGCGCGCCAGGCGAAGGAGCAGGGTGCCCAGATCATCTGCTTCCAGGAGCTCTTCTACGGGCCCTACTTCGGCATCACCGAAGACAAGAAGTACTACCGCTACGCTGAGCCGGCCGACGGCCCGATCGTGCAGCGTTTCGCGGCCCTCGCAAAGGAGCTCGAGATGGTCATGATCCTCCCGATCTACGAGGAGGACATCACCGGCGTCTACTACAACACCGCCGTGATCGTCGAGGCAGACGGCACGATCCTCGGCAAATACCGCAAGCACCACCTGCCGCACCTCGACCGCTTCTACGAGAAGTTCTACTTCCGGCCCGGCAACCTCGGATACCCCGTGTTCGACACCTCCGTGGGCAAGGTCGGCATGTACATCTGCTACGACCGGCACTTCCCTGAAGGATGGCGAGAGCTCGGCCTGAACGGCGCGCACGTCGTCTTCAACCCCAACGCCACCAAGCCTGGCCTGTCCAACCGGCTGTGGGAGGTCGAGGGCCCTGCCGCCGCCGTCGCCAACGGCTACTTCGTGCTTCAGCCCAACCGCGTGGGGCGCGAAGACAACGAATACGGCGAGCTGGCCGTCGACTTCTACGGCACCAGCCAGGTCATCGACCCCCGTGGCAATTTCGTCGGGGAGCGCGGGTCGGGCTCCGAAGAGGAAGTGCTCATCCGAGACCTGGACATGGACATGGTGCGGGAGATGCGCGACGACTGGCAGTTCTATCGCGACCGCAGACCCGACTCGTACAACTCGATCGCGAAGCCGTAGGCACGGGGGATGGCATGACAACGACACTTCTCACCGGCGGGACGGTCGTCAGCGCGACCGGGCGGGTGCAGGCCGATGTGCTCATCGACGGCGAGCGCATCGTCGCCGTGCTCGCACCCGGATCGCAGCTGCTCGGGACCGACCTGACCGCATCCGTCGACGCCGTTCTGGACGCCACGGGAAAGTACGTCATCCCCGGGGGGATCGACGCGCATACCCACATGGAGCTTCCCTTCGGAGGCACCGCCGCGTCCGACACCTTCGAGACCGGCACCCGGGCGGCCGCGTGGGGCGGGACGACGTCGATCATCGACTTCGCGGTGCAGCGCTACGGCGAGCGGATCGAGGACGGTCTCGCCGCGTGGCATGCGAAGGCCGCCGGCAATTGCGCGATCGACTACGGCTTCCACCAGATCATCGGCGGGGTCGATGACGACGCGCTGGCGGCGATGCCCGGCCTGATCGACGAGGGCATCACGAGTTTCAAGCTGTTCATGGCCTACCCAGGCGTCTTCTACTCCGACGACGCCCAGGTGCTGAAGGCCATGCAGGTCAGCCGCGACACCGGGCTCCTCACGATGATGCACGCCGAGAACGGGCCCGTCATCGACGTGCTGGCGGAGCAGCTCGTCGCCGAGGGCAAGACCGACCCCTACTTCCACGGCATCGCCCGTGCGTGGCAGATGGAGGAGGAGGCGACGCACCGCTCGATCATGCTCGCGAATCTCACCGGCGCGCCGCTGTACGTCGTGCACGTCAGCGCGAAGCAGGCCGTCGAGCAGATCGCCACGGCCCGCGACCGCGGTCAGAACGTCTTCGGCGAGACATGCCCGCAGTACCTGTACCTCTCCCTCGAGGATCAGCTCGGGGCATCGAGCGAGCAGTTCGGTCGGTTCGAGGGTGCGAAGTGGGTGTGCTCCACCCCGCTGCGCTCCCGCGCCGAGGGGCATCAGCACTCGATGTGGCAGGCGCTGCGCACCAATGACCTGCAGATGGTCTCCACCGACCACTGCCCGTTCTGCATGAAGGATCAGAAGGAGCTCGGCCTCGGCGACTTCCGCAAGATCCCGAACGGCATCGGCTCGGTCGAGCACCGCATGGACCTCATGTATCAGGGCGTCGTCACGGGCGAGCTGACACTGGAGCGCTGGGTCGAGCTGACCAGCACGACCCCGGCCCGCATGTTCGGCCTGTACGGCAAGAAGGGCGTCATCGCCCCCGGCGCGGATGCCGACATCGTGATCTACGACCCGAACGGGCACACCTCGATCGGATATGGGAAGACCCACCACATGAACATGGACTACTCGGCGTGGGAGGGCTACGAGATCGACGGGCACGTCGACACGGTGATCTCGCGGGGGCGCGTGATCGTCGACAGCGGCCAGTACCACGGTGCGGCCGGGCACGGGCAGTACCTCCGCCGCGGCCTGTCGCAGTATCTGGTGTGAACGTGCTGTCGCCGCGTTTCGTCTCGCTTCGCTCGCTCAACGACCGGGGGGTCTAGCCATGCAGTTCGGAGCAGTTCTCCAGACGAATCCGCCGGCGTCGCGCACCATCGCTCTCGCCAAGCTCGCCGAGCAGCACGGCTTCTCGCACGTCTGGACGTTCGACTCGCACCTGCTCTGGCAGGAGCCGTACGTCATCTACAGCCAGATCCTGGCCGAGACGCGTCGGGTCACCGTGGGTCCGTTCGTGACGAATCCGGCCACGCGCGACTGGACGGTCACGGCATCCGTCTTCGCCACCCTCAACGAGATGTACGGCAACCGCACCATCTGCGGCATCGGCCGGGGCGATTCGGCCGTGCGCGTGACCAACGGCAAGCCGACGACCCTCAAGGAGCTCCGCGAGTCGATTCACGTCATCCGCGAACTCGCCAACTCGCGCGAGGTCGAGTACAACGGGGCGACCCTGCGGTTCCCGTGGTCGGTCGGCAGTCGGCTGGATGTCTGGGTCGCGGCGTACGGACCTCTCGCGCTCAAGCTGGCGGGCGAGGTGGGCGACGGCTTCATCCTGCAGCTGGCCGACGTCGACATCGCCAAGTGGATGATCCAGCACGTGCGGGATGCCGCGGAGGCCGCCGGCCGCGACCCGATGAGCGTGAAGATCTGCGTCGCTGCGCCGTTCTACATCGGCGACGACCGGCAGCACATGCGCGACCAGTGCCGCTGGTTCGGCGGCATGGTCGGCAATCACGTCGCCGACATCGTCGCGAAGTACGGGGCGTCCGGGGCGGTGCCCCAGGCGCTCACCGACTACATCGAGGGCCGGCACGGCTACGACTACAACGAGCATGGTCGCGCCGGCAACACGCACACCGACTTCGTCCCGGACGAGATCATCGACCGGTTCTGCGTGCTCGGCACGTCGGCGCAGCACATCGAGAAGCTCCAGGAGCTCAAAGCGCTCGGGGTGGACCAGTTCGCCGGGTACCTCCAGCACGACAACAAGGAGGAGACGCTGCGCGTCTACGGCGAGACCGTGATCCCGGCGCTCTCCGACCACCTCACGGCCAAGGCATGACGACATCCACCCTGCTCGAGGAGGCGGCGCCTGCGCCGTCCATCCGCCGCCGACGCGGCGGGCGTGAGGCGGCGCGCTGGCTCTGGGGGATCGTGGGCATCGTGCTGGTGGCCGTGCTCTGGGAGCTCTACAAGGCGCTCGGTCCCGCGGAGGGCGTGCTGGTCGGCGACATGCGGGTGCTTCCCCGCACGACGGATCTCGCGATGCCGCACGTCTGGGACATGGGCGCCCGGCTGCTCGAGCCGGTGACCCGCTCGCCCTCGGCGAACCCGCTGTGGCTCGAGGTGGCGCTGGCCGCCGTCGTGACGCTCGGCATCGCCGCTGTCGGGTGGCTCATCGGGGTGGTGGTGGGCATCGGGTTCGCCCTGATCATGCAGCGCTGGCGGCTCGCCGAATGGGGCCTGCTGCCGTGGATCGTGCTCAGCCAGACGGTGCCGCTCATCGCCTTCGCGCCGATCGTCCGCAGCTGGGGCTCTCGCATCGAGATCGGTGCCCTCGAGTGGCAGGACTGGATGAGCGTCGCGCTGATCGCCAGCTACCTCGCCTTCTTCCCCATCGCGATCGGCGCGCTCCGCGGCCTGCAATCCCCCGATCGCATTCACACGGAACTGATGCGCACCTATGCGGCCGGCTATTGGGCGACGCTCCTGAAGCTCCGGTTCCCGGCATCCGTGCCGTACCTGATCCCGGCTCTGCGCCTCGGCGCGGCGAACGCCGTCGTAGGAGCGGTCGTGGCTGAGGTCTCGACGGGACTTCAGGGCGGCATCGGGCGCATCCTCATCCAGTATGCGGGGCAGGCGTCCGGCGACCCGGCGAAGGCGTGGGGGCCGATCTTCGGCGCGATCCTGCTGGGCCTCGTCGCCGCCGGATCGGTCGCCCTCCTCGGTGTGCTGTTCAGGAATTACCGTCGAGTGGAGGTGGGCGCATGACCCTTCGACAGGCTCAGGGACCGGAGGATTCGGCTCAGGGACCGGAGGATTCGGGTCAGGGCCCGGAGGATTCGGCTCAGGGACCGGAGGATTCGGCTCAGGGACCGGAGGATCCGGGCGCGATCGCGGGACTCGCCGCGGTCGAGGCCACGGGCGTCGACAAGACGTTCCAGACGCGCTCGGGCGAGGTGCCGGCCCTGGTCGGCGTCGACCTCACGGTGGCGGCCGGCGAGTTCGTATCGCTCATCGGGCCGTCGGGATGCGGCAAGTCCACGCTGATGCGCCTCATCGCCGACCTCGACTCGCCGACCGCCGGGGCCATCCGGGTGTTCGGCAAGACCGCCGAGCGGGCGCGCAAGGACCAGGACTACGGCATCGCCTTCCAGCAAGCCGGGCTGCTCCCGTGGCGCACGGTGTCGGCCAACGTCGCCCTGCCGCTCGAATTGCACGGGACGGATGCCTCGGGCCGGCGCGCCCGGGTGTCAGAGCTGCTCGAGATGGTGGGCCTCACCGATTTCGCCGACCGGTATCCCGACCAGCTCTCGGGCGGGATGCAGCAGCGCGTCGCGATCGCGCGCGCTCTCGCCGAGCGGCCGAGCCTGCTGCTCATGGACGAGCCCTTCGGCGCTCTGGATGAGATGACCCGGGAGCGGATGCAGACCGAGCTCGTGCGGATCTGCGGAGAGACGGGTGCCGCCGTCGTGTTCGTCACCCATTCGATCCCCGAGGCGGTTTTCCTCTCCGACCGTGTCGTCGTGATGTCGCCGCGACCCGGCCGGATCCAGGAGATCGTGCCCATGCGACTGGAGCGCACCGGCGCGCGCACCGACGATCTGCGCGAGGACACGTCGTTCTTCGAGATGGTCACCGCCGTGCGCGAAGCCCTGCACCAGGGCACCGGGTCGCTCGACGCGGGCGCGGCCAGGGGAGTGGAGAACCGCTGATGGCGACGGCATCCACCACCGCCACGGGCAGGGTGCGCGTGCGCACCGGCGGGAGCGACGGCTGGCTTCGGATCGCCGCACCGGTCGTCGTCGGGGTGGTCGTGCTGGGCGGGTGGCAGTTCCTCGTCAGCGTCGTGGGGGTGAGCGAGTACCTGCTGCCGAGCCCTGCGTCGATCCTCGAGCAGTTCGTCGCCTTCGCCCCCGCCATCCTCTCGGCGACCCTCATCACCGGCACGAACGCGTTCATCGGGCTGGTCGTCGGCTCGGTCCTCGGCATCCTGCTGGCCGCCCTCGCCTCGCGCTGGAGCGCCCTCGACATGATGAGCGCGCCCGTCGTCGCGAGCCTCGCCGTCATCCCGATCGTCGCCCTCGCCCCGGTGCTCAACTCGATGTTCGGCGCCGACAGCCAGTTCGGCCGCCAGGCGATCGCCGCGCTGGCCTCGTTCGTTCCCGTCTTCCTGAACACCCTCCGAGGCTTCCGCCAGGTGATCCCCGTGCATCGCGACCTGATGGCCGCGTACGCGGCCGGCGGCACCCAGATCCTCCGTACGGTGACTCTGCCCACCGCGGTGCCGTTCATCTTCACCGGCATCCGCATCGCCTCGTCGCTCGCCGTCATCTCGGCGCTGGTGGCCGAGTACTTCGGCGGTCCTCGCGGCGGGCTGGGCGGCCTCATCTCGACGTCGGCGGCGACGAGCGCCTACGCCCTGGCATGGGCGTTCGTGTTCGCGGCGATCCTGCTGGGACTGCTGTTCTTCGTCGCCACGCTCCTGCTCGAGCGTCTCGTCGTGCGCCGCCCCTCCGGCACATGAGCACTGCGACGGCGTCTTACCCACCCGTCCTCCCGCCACCGGGCGCCGAGGCCGAACTGCACCCGAGAGTAATGAAAGGACTGACATGACACACAGCACACGCCGCCTCGTCGCGGCAGGGGCGCTCGTCGTCACCGGAGCCCTCGTCCTGGCCGCCTGTTCCGGTGGCTCAGGCGGGTCGGGGGACGGCGACGCCTCGGGCGATGCCGGCTCCGGCGACCTGACCCCCGTCAAGCTGCAGCTGCAGTGGCTGCCGCAGGGCCAGTTCGCCGGGTACTTCGCGGCCCAGGAGCAGGGCTTCTTCGAGGAAGAGGGCCTGGAGGTCGAGATCATCCCGTCCGGTGGCGACATCGTGCCGCAGGATGCGCTCAACAACGGCGACGTCGACTACGCCATCGCGTGGGTTCCGAAGGTGCTCGGGTCGATCGAGGCCGGCGCGAATGTCACTGAGATCGCGCAGATCTTCCAGCGCTCCGGCACGCTCCAGGTCTCGTGGGCGGATTCCGGCATCGACTCGGTCGCCGACTTCGAGGGTAAGAAGATCGGCTCGTGGGGCTTCGGCAACGAGTGGGAGATCTTCGCCGCGATGGCCGAGGAGGGCTTGGACTCCTCCACGGTCGAGATCATCACGCAGGACTTCAACATGAATGCGTTCCTGCAGGGCGACATCGACGCGGCCCAGGCCATGACGTACAACGAGTATGCGCAGTTGCTGGAGGCGGTCGATCCTGAGACCGGTGAGCAGTACACACCAGACGATTTCTCCGTCATCAGCTACGAGGAGACCGCGGGCGCGATGCTGCAGGACGCCATCTGGGCCGACACCGAGCGTCTGGAGAGCGACGAGGAGTATCAGGACACGACCGTGAAGTTCCTGAAGGCCGCCATCAAAGGCTGGGTGTACGCCGCGGAGAACCCCGAAGAGGCGTCGGAGATCACGCTCGCCGCCGGCTCCGCATGGGGTCCGAGCCACGAACTGTGGATGGTGAATGAGACCAACAAGCTCATCTGGCCCTCACCGGACGGCATCGGATACATCGACGAGGCCGCGTGGAACAAGACCGTCGAGGGCGCGCTGGCCGCCGTCAACGAGACGGGCGCGAGGCTCATCAGCGAGGAGCCGCCCTCGTCCGCGTGGACGAACGAGTGGATCGAGAAGGCCCACGACGAACTGGCGGACGAGGACATCGACCTCACCGGAGACGGCTTCACCCCGATCGACGTCACCCTCGAAGAGGGCGGCAACTAGCGCCACCGTCGAGCGGGCCGCACAGCGCGGCCCGCTCGACCCCGAAGAAAGGCACCACCATCATGACCGCGGAACTGCAGACCGAGCCCGTGGAAACCGCGGACCTCGACGCCCGCACCTACGAACTCGACCGCGCGCACGTCTTCCATTCGTGGTCGGCGCAGGGGGCACTGAAGCCCCTCGTGCTCGCCGGAGGATCCGGCACCACCGTCTGGGACCATGCGGGCAACCGCTACCTCGACTTCTCGAGCCAGCTGGTCAACCTCAACATCGGCCACCAGCATCCGGCGGTCGTGCGCGCGATCCACGAGCAGGCCGACCTCCTTGCCACCGTCGCACCGTCGACCGCGAACCTGGCACGGGGGGAGGCCGCCCACCGCATCGTCTCGCGGGCGCCGGATGGGTTCTCGAAGGTCTTCTTCACCAACGGCGGCGCCGACGCCAACGAGAACGCGATCCGGATGGCGCGCCTGCACACCGGGCGCGACAAGGTGCTCTCCACGTACCGGTCGTACCACGGCAACACCGGCGCGGCCATCGTGTCGACGGGTGACTGGCGCCGCATCCCGAACGAGTTCGCCCGTGGCCACGTGCACTTCTTCGGCCCGTACCTCTACCGCAGCGAGTTCTGGGCGACATCGCCCCAGCAGGAGAGCGAACGCGCCCTGCGGCATCTCGAGCGGGTCATCCAGTCGGAAGGACCCGACGGCGTCGCTGCGATCCTGCTGGAGTCGGTGCCGGGCACCGCCGGCATCCTCATCCCACCACCGGGCTACCTCGCGGGAGTGCGCGCACTCGCCGACCGGTACGGCATCATGCTGATCCTCGATGAGGTGATGGCGGGCTTCGGACGCACAGGACGCTGGTTCGCGTTCGAGGGCTACGACGTGGTGCCCGACCTGATCACGTTCGCGAAGGGGGTCAATTCCGGCTACGTCCCGGTCGGCGGCGTGATCATCTCGGACGTGATCGCGGCGACGTTCGACGAGCGGGTCTTCCCGGGCGGACTGACCTACAGCGGACATCCGCTGGCGATGGCGTCCATCGTCGGGGCGCTGGACGCGATGGAGTCGGAGGGCATCGTCGAGAACGCCCGGCGGGTCGGCGCCGAAGCCATCGGGCCGGGATTGAACGCTCTCGCCGACGAGCATTCCGTTCTCGGAGAGGTACGAGGCGAAGGCGTATTCTGGGCCTTGGAGCTGGTGGCCGACCGCGACTCGCGTGAGCCCCTCGCGGCGGATGCCATGGCTGAGGTCAAGAAGAACCTGCTCGCACGCGGCCTTCTTCCCTTCGTGCAGGACAACCGCATACACGTCGTTCCGCCTTGCGTCGTCACCGACGACGAGGTGGCGCAGGCGCTGTCGATCTACGACGAGGTCCTGAGCCTCGTCCCGCAGAACTAGGCCTCCGGGTCCATAGAAGGGAACATCATGACCGATACGACGACGATCGAGCGTGAAGCGAAGACGACCGAGCCCACGGTGCTCGATCACTGGGTCGGCGGCGCCGCGTGGGCGGGGACGTCCACACGCACGGGCCCGGTGTACGACCCGGCGAAGGGCATCGTGCAGAAGGAGGTGCGGCTGGCATCGACCGATGACGTGTCGGCCGCCGTCGAGATCGCTTCGGCCGCCCTCGTCGAGTGGCGGGACGCCTCGATCGCCAAACGCCAGACGGTGCTGTTCGCCTTCCGAGAGCTGCTGAACGCGCGCAAGCAGGAGCTCGCCGAGATCCTCACCTCCGAGCACGGCAAGGTGCTCTCGGACGCGCTCGGCGAGATCGCCCGCGGCATGGAGGTCGTCGAGTTCGCGTGCGGCCTCGGGCACCTCACCAAGGGCGCTTACTCCGAGAACGTCTCCACCGGCATCGACGTCTACACGCTGCGTCAGCCCCTCGGCGTCGTGGGAATCATCAGCCCGTTCAACTTCCCCGCGATGGTTCCGCTCTGGTTCTTCTCGATCGCGCTGGCGGCCGGTAACGCCGTCGTCCTGAAGCCGAGCGAGAAGGACCCGTCCGCGGCGAACTGGATGGCGGCGCTCCTCAAAGAAGCGGGGCTCCCCGACGGCGTGCTCAACGTCGTGCACGGCGACAAGGAGGCGGTCGACGCGCTGCTCGAGCACCCCGATGTACGCGCGATCTCATTCGTCGGCTCCACGCCGATCGCTCGTTACGTCTACGAGACGGCCACCGGCCACGGCAAGCGGGTGCAGGCGCTCGGGGGAGCGAAGAACCACATGCTGGTGCTTCCGGATGCCGACCTCGACCTCGCCGCAGATGCCGCTGTCAACGCCGGCTTCGGATCGGCGGGTGAGCGCTGCATGGCCATCTCCGTCGTGCTGGCCGTCGACACGATCGCCGACGAGTTCGTTCAGAAGGTGAGCCAGCGCATGGGGACGCTTCGCACCGGCGACGGCACTCGCGGGTGCGACATGGGGCCGCTCATCACCGAGGTGCACCGCGACAAGGTCGCGTCGTACATCGACGTGGCATCGTCGGACGGCGCAACCGTCGTCGTCGACGGGCGCGACGTCGAGGTCGACGGCGACCCGGACGGATTCTGGCTCGGGCCCACCCTGATCGACAACGTGCCGACGTCATCGACCGTGTACGGCGACGAGATCTTCGGTCCGGTGCTCTCGGTGGTGCGCGTCGACGGCTACGAAGAGGGGCTGGGCATCATCAACGGCAGCCAGTACGGAAACGGCACGGCGATCTTCACGAACGACGGCGGCGCCGCGCGACGCTTCCAGCGCGAGGTGCACGTCGGCATGATCGGCATCAACGTGCCCATCCCGGTGCCGGTCGCGTACCACTCCTTCGGCGGGTGGAAGGCGTCGCTGTTCGGCGACGCGAAAGCGTACGGGCCGCACGGGTTCGACTTCTTCACGCAGGAGAAGGCGGTCACCTCCCGGTGGCTCGACCCTTCGCACGGCGGACTCAACCTGGGTTTTCCCCAGCACGACTGAGGCGCCGATCCCGTGGCGGGCGAGGGGCAGCTGCTCGTGACCGTCGACCGGGCCGGGATCAACTACGCCGACACGCACCAGGTGGAGGACACGTACCTTTCGCGCACGAAGCTGCCTCTCATCCCGGGTGGTGAGGTGGTCGGCCGGACGGCGGACGGACGCCGCGTCGTCGCGCTGATGGATGCGGGTGGCTACGCCGAGCGCGCGGTGGTCGACCGGCGGAGCGCCTTCGACGTGCCCGACGGGGTGGACGACCCGTCGGCCCTTGCCCTGATCGTCCAGGGAGCAACGGCGTGGCTGCTCCTGCACCACACCGCCCGCCTGCAGCCGGGCGAGAGCGTGGTGGTGCATGCGGCCGCAGGTGGGGTCGGCAGCCTCGCCGTTCAGCTCGCGCGCACTGCGGGGGCGGGTCGGGTCATCGCGACCGCGAGCACCCCCGAGAAGCGGCAGCTGGCGCTGTCGCTCGGCGCCGACATCGCCATCGATGCGGATGTCGAGGACCTGACCGGCGCACTGCGTTCGGCCAACGGCGGCAAGCCGGTGGATGCCGTCCTCGACATGACCGGCGGTGCCACCACCGACCAGAGCCTGGGGGCCCTCGCGCCGTTCGGCCGGCTGGCTTTCTACGGCATGGCCAGCCGCACGGCCCCGACGCCTGTGTCGCCGGCGAGCCTGCTCGCCCACTCGACGTCTATCTCGGGAATGTGGCTGCCGCACGCCGTCCGGGTCCCGGACCTCATGCCCCGGGTACTGGCCGAGCTCTTCGAGCTCGTGTCGTCCGGTTCGCTGCGCATCATCGCCGGCGGCGAATACCCGCTGGCGGACGCGCGGCGGGCGCACGAAGACCTGCGAGCACGACGCACGGTCGGCAAGCTCGTGCTCGATCCGTCGCGCTGACCGCACGCTCCTAGGAGCCCGCGGAGTCGCCCTCGGGCTCGGCCGGCGCCTTGACCGACTCAACCGCTTCGATGTCGACCGAGATCGAAGCGACCCCGGCGCCCGTGACGAGGCCGAGCAGGTCCACCGACTCATCGGTGGACAGTCGATCCGCGGGGGAGCGCTGCTCGAGTGGCTCCGAGGGGAGGCCTGCCCACTCCGTCGGCTCTTCAGGTCGCTGCGTGAACAATCCCATGACGACATCCTTCCCCCGTTGCGAGCCTGCCCATCGTACGTCGGGGATTCTCGATATGCCCGCCGCGGAGGCCGACCGTCTGCGACGATGGCCGCATGGACGAGCTTGAGAGCTGGGCCCCCCTCGATGTGACACACGGAGGAGAGACACGGCAGGTGTTCCGCAAGGGACGCGGCCCCGGGGTCATCGTGCTCCACGAGATCCCGGGGATCGAGCCCGACCTGGTCGCCTTCGCCGAGCAGATCGTCGCCCGGGGTTACACGGTGCTGCTGCCCCGGCTGTTCGAACTCGGCGGCGGGTTCTCCCCGGCCGGCATCGCCTCGACCGCGCGGCAGTTCTGCGTGCGCCGTGAGTTCTCGGTCTTCGCGCGGGGAAGAACCAGCCCGATCGCGGGTTGGCTTCGAGCGCTTGCGCGCGACCTGCATGCGGACACGGGCGGGAAGGGCATCGGCGTCATCGGCATGTGCTTCACGGGAGGCTTCGCTCTGGCCATGATGGCCGATGCCCCCGTGATCGCACCGGTGGTCGCCGAGCCGTCGCTGCCCGCCGCCGTCGGCCTGCCGCGCGGTGCTGCCCTGCGGGGGGCGGACCTCGGCCTCGATTCCCAAGATCTCGATGCCGTCAGGGCGAGCGGCTGCGACGTGCTCGGACTTCGCTACCGCACCGATGCGGCGACCGGCACGAGATTCGACACGCTCCGGCGGGAGCTCGGGGACCGCTTCCTCGCGGTCGAGTTCGAGGGGGCTGGGCACTCCGTGCTCACCCTCCACCGTCGCGAGTTCGCGGTGCACGAGGTGCTCGCCTTCCTCGACCGTGCGCTCCTGTCGTCGGTCGTCCGGGAGCAGCCGGAGCGGGACGGAACGCTGGAGAGCGTCCTGGAAGCGCGACTTCCGCCCGGCTTCACCGCGCGGATCACGCGCGACCCGTACCGCGTCGTCCTGTTCGTCGACCGCGGCCTCACCGAGTCCGGACGCCGGCGGGTCGAGGGCATCGCGCGTGATGAGACCGGGCTGACGCCCGAGATCGTGCGGCTGACACCTCGGCGTCAGGACATCACGGCGGAGAGCACGGCGTAGCCCACTTCGCGGCCCGTGATCGCGCCGTGGTCGGCGATGAAGGCATCCGATTTCACGTTGTAGACGACTCCGCGGGAGAACGCGTACGTCCCCCCGACCGGCAGCAGCTCGCCCGCGACGGCGCCGGGCGTGCGCTGGGCGCCGTTGCTGCCCATGCCTCCGAAGGTGTCATTCGCGTCGCCGAGGTCGACGCCGACGTGCCCCGCCAGCCGAGCGGCGATCGCGTACGCCATCCCGACCGCCTTGTCGTTTCGGGTGTGCGATACGAGCACCGGCCCTCCGATCTTGGCCGGCATGTCTGCGAAGGCTCCGCTGCGGCCGGGCAGCACTCCTGGCTTGTCCCAGTCCTCGCGGTCGAAGTTGCGGGCAAGCCCGTAATGGCTGTACGCGGCCTGCAGCAGCGTGACCGATGAAATGGGCGCCTTCGTCGTCAGTGCCGCGGCGGTGACGGCGCGCCCTCCGAACGAGTGACCGACGAGGTGCAGCCTCGCGTCGGGAGCCTCCGTGTGCACACGCTCGAGCAGCTTTGCAATGCCCTTCCGGCCGACCACGCCCGCGCGATCCTTCATCGTGTAGAACGTGGTGATGTTGACGAGGTTGCGTGCGGCGTCGAAGAACCCGCCGAGCGAGAAGCCCGCGCCGCCGCCGGTCGCGGCGATGCCCCCTGTTCCGCCGACGGATGCCGCGCCGCCGGAGACGGTTCTGGAGCCGCGCCGCCTCCGGCCTGGATTGCCCTTCACAACGGTGAAGACGTCGTCAGGGTCTCCCGTCGCAAACCGCGAAGGCGGGGCGTCGCCATCCTCGGTGGTGTCCTTGAACACGCGCGCCGGCACGCTCTTGCGGAGCTGCGCGAGGAATTCGGCGCGCGCCGCTGGGTCGTTCTCGAGTTCGGGGATCAGCGCCAGCAGCCGCTTACGGATGGTGCGACTCTCGATGCGCTGTTCGACGAGTTCGGCCAGGGCGTCCGCGGCGCCGAGCGCTCCCGCACCGGCGCCGGCGCTCTCATCGGGCGCCCACTGAATCGATGGCCAGACAACGCCCACGATGACGAAGCGCCGCGCTCGGGCGCCGCGGACCGCACCCCGGACCGCGACGAGCGACTCGACGAGCTTCTCGTACAGGTCACGTGCCTGCGCGGGGGAGCTGTTCCAGCCGTGGCTGAGCACGATGACGTCGGTGGGGTTCTTCTCGCCCAGCAGCCGCGCGAGCGCCTCGAGCTGAGCTGGATCGGCGAAGGCGCCCTTCTTGTCGATCGACACCTCGGCATAGGGAAGCTTCATGTCCTCCTCCTTCACACGTTGGGCGTCATCTCGGCGTCGGCGCCGATCACACGCTCTGGATCGCGCGCATGGCATCGACCAGCCCGCGACCCTGGAAATGCTTGTCGCGGCCGAGGTCGGTCGCAGCATCCATCAAGATGCGCTTCACGTCGTCGGGTCGCCCGATGTACTCCCGATGTATGGAGAGAAAGCCGGCGGCGACGCCTGATACATGCGGCGCTGACATCGAGGTGCCCGAGTCCTCGACGTAGCTGGCCTTCGTGTCCATCCCACGGGCCCGTTCGAGAAGCTTGCCGGTGCCCGCGCTGACCACCCGTTCGCCCGGGGCGACCAGGTCCGGCTTCACTCGCCCGTCGCCGGTCGGGCCTTTCGACGAGAAGTACGACACGCCGGTCGCATGCGGCTTGATGGATGTCGAGCCGACCGTGATGGCACGCGCGGCGTTCCCCGGATCATTGATCGTCATGCCGAATGCCATCGGGATGTCATTGCCATTGGTGCCCGATGCGAAGCCGTAGCCGGTGTTGCCGGCCGAGACGACCACGATGACGCCCTGGCTGACCAGACGATCGACCTCGCGGCACACGGGGCTCAGTCCGGTGGCGAACCACTCAGGGTCGAAGGTGTAGCCGAGGGACAGGTTGACCCCGTGCACGTTCATCTCGCGGCCGCCGCGGTTCAGGTCCTGGATGTACTCGAGGGCGGTGATCAGCGACTCGGTGTCGCCGATGCGGTCGTCATCGAGCACCTTGCACGAGACGATCCTCGTCTTCGGCGCCATGCCCTGGATGCGCGTGAGGCGCACGTCCGAGACCCCGGTCTGGCCGTCCTCAGTCCGATACCACGTGGCAGCGATGATCGGATTCTTGGCGCTGCCGACGCGACCGCCCGCGATGATCCCGGCGACGTGGGTGCCGTGTCCGTTCGCGTCGGCGAGCGCGTCCCCGTCATCTCCTCCCGGGAGGAAATTGCGGTGCCAGTTCTCCAGACCCTTGAGGTTGCCGTGCTCGGCGAAGTGCTCGTGCTTCCTGTTCACGCCCGAGTCGAGCACCGCCCACACGATGCCCTCACCAGTCGCTTCGAACGAGCGGACGGCCGCGTCCGCCTTGGTCGTCAATGAGCTTCGGTGGATCGTCGCCTGCACCTCGAAGTTCGGCCAGATGCGGTGCACGTAGCGGCGAGGCGCCGACTTCGTCATCTGTCCTTTCGGCGACGTGGCGGCCGACGCCGCTCCGCTGTCGAGTTCGACGAGGGCGCGGATCTCCTCCGCCGTGAGCGCCGCGAAGATGTAGGAGCGCGTGCGCCTCTTGGGCGCGTCCTTCGCGACGTTCCCGATCATCGTCAGCACCAGCACCATGACCTCGTCCGTGCTGATCGCCAGTTCGGAGCGCACCTCGATCAGCACTCCGATCCGCCGCCCCGCAGGAGACTGCGCCATCCGCTGCGCCAGCGGACGCGTGATGACGGAGTCCGGGACGAGCGACACCGACTCCGGCATGCCCGGAAGGGAGAAGTCGCCCGCTGGAGGGGGCGGCGCTTCTTCGGCGTCGCCCGGAGGCGGGGTGGGCGGCACGTTCCGCCGGGGACGCTGCGGCGCCGGCTCGGCGGGCGGCGTCGTGTCCGAGGTCTCGGGCGGACGCCCCGGGAACTCGCGCGGGAACGGCGCCGCCTGCTCGTCCGAATCGGCCATGGCCCCCGCGTTTCTCTCCCCGCGGTGAGAGTACCGCCAGGCGGCGGCGCGTGCCACGGGGTCGGGTGGTCAGGAGCTGGGAGTGAACGCCGGCTGGTCGGAGTCTGTGGCTTCTGCCTGATCGGCGCTCGGTGCTTCTGCCTGGTCGCTCAGAGCGTGGGGCTCGTCGCCGGCGGCCTTGCGGCGCGTCTTTCCGGTGGCCCCTGCAACGGCGCCGCCCGCCGCCTTGCCGACGGTGCCGACCGCGCTCGTGATCGCTCCGCCGACGCGGCGGGCGGTGCGGGTGGCGGCACCTCCGATGCGTACGGAGCCCGCACGCGGCTCGAGCTCGCCCGGCAGCTCCATGGGAGGCGTGCCGAATGCCCGATGCGATGTGATCAGCACGCGACGGCCGAGGATGTGGTTGCCGGCTCCGCCGATGGCTGCGCCGATGCCGAAGGGCAGGGCCTTGCCGATCCACGAGGCGCCTCCCCTGACGCCGAACTGGTGGATGAAAGACTTCTTGAGCCGATCGAGCAGCGGACCCACGGCGGCGCGGGGGAGGGACTTCGTCACCACCTCGCCCCAGTACTTGTCGCGGCCCTCGGACTTGCCGCGCGCCTGTCCGGCCAGCTGGCGGACGAGGTCGGTGCCCTCCTTGCCCAGCATGAGCGTGAGCACGAGGGCACGGGCGCGGTCGGGGTCCTCGATCGCGACCCCGTGCACCTCGGCGACCGATTGAGCGAAGAGGGCGGTCGACTCGAGGAAGCCGATCGTCTCCACGCCGGAGAGGGCGAGGGTGACACCGGTGACGATGCCGGGGACCACGGCCGTCGCGCCGACGGCGGCGCCGCCTGTCGTCACCGCGGCGAGGTAGCGGCGCTCGAGCATCCGCACGATATCGGACGGCGAGGCATCCGGATGACGACGGCTTATGCTGCGGATGTGCGCGAGCACGACGGGACGCTGGATGGCGAGCACCCGGTCGATCCCGCGGATCATGGGCGGATGCTCGACGGAGCCCACGGGAGGAAGCCCGCCCACCCACGCGGAATCGTCGGGGAGCGAGTGGATCTTGTGCACCTTCTCTGCCATCACGCCGATCCTAGGCGTCGACGCCGAGGCCCCGCTGGGGCTTGACAGAGAACAGCTGTGCGCTGTGCCATCCGGTGATGGCGCAGCCTCAGACGAAGAGGTTGGCGCGCTCCAGGTCCTCGGCGAAGTCGACCTCGACGGCATAGAGGTCCGAGATGTCGAGCGGCTGGATGCGCAGGCCGTCCTCGGCGATGGCGAGCTCCAGTCCGCGCTCGAAGTAGTCCTGGTCATCCACTCGCGACAGCTGGCGGATGAACGCCTTCTTGTCTGCGCGAGAGATGTAGTTGATGCCGACGGCCTCGCCGATCCCGCCCTTGACGGTCTTCGACAGCTGGTCGATGTGCCCGTCGGCCGTGACGGTGTACTTGACCTCTTCGTCGCTGACCTTGGCGGTGTTGACCGACACGAAGGACTGGTCGCGCTCGATGAGCGAGATGGCACGGCCGAGCACGCGCGGGTCGAAGACGACGTCGCCGTTCATCCACAGAACGCCGCTGCGGCCCGTCGCCTGCAGGGCGCGCAGCAGGCTCTTGGACGTGTTCGTCTGGTCGTAGCGGTCGTTGTAGACGTAGTCGGCTCGGGGGAAGGCCTCGACGATGGTCTCGGCGCGATAGCCGACGACGGTGGTGATCCTGGCGTCGTCTCCGAACGCGGCGCGGATGTTGTCGTGCTGCTGACGCATGATGCTGCGTCCGTCACTCAGCTCGGTCAGCGGCTTCGGCAGAGCACGGCCCAAGCGCGAGCCCATGCCCGCAGCGAGGATGACTGTCTGAAGTGTCAAGATGAGCTCCCGGAGTGCGCGTGTATTTCATTATCGATTCATCGATGCGACACTCCCTTGTGCCTGCCCCATGGTAGCGAAGAGGCCTGGGAAGTGGCACAATACGCGACCGCCGTTGTCGTTTCGTGACACTTCGCATCGGCTACGAGTTCGGGAACGCACCGGTTTCACAGAGGGTTGGTTGATACGTTGGGTCGGTGACTGCACCCATGCCGGCACGATCAGAGCCATTCGAGGACGACCCGGACGCCCGGGTCGTCTCCGGCGGCGAGGGCGGGCTCGCGGATGCCCTCTCGACACCCGTCCCGCGCAAGACGGCGAATACCCGCCCCGCCAAGAAGCCGCGTCCGCTCCGCGTCGCCGGGGAATCGGCGGAACCGCGGCCTACGCCTGCCGCCGCGGATCAGTCCTCCGGACCGCCGCCGGTCCCGGCGGAGATCATCGTGACGCCTGGGCGACCGGCGATCGTGGTGCCGCCGAGGCCGCCCCTTCCCGTGCCGGTGGCCCCGGCACTGAAGATTCCGGCCGAAGTGCCGGCCCTTGTCGTGGCCGGACCCGAAAGCCCCGTCGAACCCGAAGTCGTGGCGGAGCCCGAACTCGTGGCGGAGCCCGAACTCGTGGCGGAGCCGGAACTCGTGGCGGAGCCCGAACTCGTGGCGGAGCCGGAACTCGTGGCGAAGCCGGAAGTCGTGGCGGAGCCGGAAGTCATGGCCGAACCCGAAGTCGTGACCGAACCCGAAGTCGTGACCGAACCCGAATCAGTCGCCGAGTTCGGAGTTCGCGTCGAACCGGAGCTCGAGGTCGACGCCGTTCCCGCGACGATCACGCAGTCGGGGCACGAGGACCTCTCCGTCGTCGAGCCCCTCGAACACGTCGAGCCCGTCGACCACGAGGCGGCCGAGGCACTGGCCGTCGCACTCACGGCACAGGGCGATGCGCCGCAGCCCAGCGGGGAGGCCCCGGCTCTGTCTGTGCGCGGCCTCACCAAGCGCTTCGGCGACACGGTCGCCGTGGACGGGATCGACCTCACGGTGCCGGCGGGCACGTTCTACGGGGTGGTCGGTCCCAACGGCGCCGGCAAGACCACCACGCTGTCGATGGTCGCCGGTCTGCTGCGCCCCGACCGCGGCCACATCGAGGTGTGCGGCCTCGATGCCGCGAAGGACCCCGTGGCCGCCAAGCGGCTGATGGGCGTGCTGCCCGATCGATTCCGCACGTTCGACCGGCTGACCGGGCGCCAGCTGCTGTACTACTACGGCATCCTGCGCGGGCTTCGCCCCGCCGTCGTCGAGTCGCGCACGGCGGACCTTGCCCGCGCCTTCGACCTCACCGATGCCCTCGGCCGGGTCGTCTCCGACTACTCGGCCGGCATGACGAAGAAGGTCATGCTCGCGGGTGCGATGATCCACTCGCCGCGCCTGCTCGTGCTCGATGAGCCGTTCGAGTCGGTCGATCCGGTGTCTTCGGCGATCATCCTCGACATCCTCGGCACCTACGTCGCGCATGGCGGCACCGTCATCCTCTCCAGCCACGGCATGGAGCTCGTCGAGCGCGTCTGCTCGCGCGTCGCGGTGATCGTTGCAGGACAGGCACTCGCGGAGGGGACCCTCGCCGATGTGCGGGGAGAGCTCACGCTCGAGCAGCGCTTCATCGAGCTCGCCGGCGGACTCAGCGACGTGGAGGGCCTCGAGTGGCTGCACACGTTCTCGGACTGAGGGCGGTGATGCTGCTGGGCGCCCTGCGGGGCGACCGCACGCACGTCGCTCGGGTGGTCCTGGGGCTGCTCCTCCTTGCCGGAGCCACGGCCGCCGGATGCTGGGCGCTCCTCACGCTGACGGATGCGCCGACCGATGTGGCGCAGACGGTGATCCTGTTCGGCGGCTCCGCGCTGACGCTCGGGTTCGCGCTGGCCCCGCTGATCGCGGGCGCGAGCGATCCTCTCGATCCTCGGCGCTTCGCTGTCTTCGGGCTGCGCGAACGCTCTCTCGCCGGCATCCTGCTGCTCGCCGGCTTCGTCAGCGTGCCGATCGTCGCAGTGGTCGCGCTCGCGGTGTGCACGGTGATCGTCTGGGAGGCGCACGGCGTGCCGGTCGTGTTCGGGGCGCTGTCGGCGCTCCTCGGGGTGCTCTCCTGCGTGCTGCTGGCCCGGGTGTGCATGGCGATCACGGCCCTTGCGCTGCGCGAGCGCCGCTCTCGTGAACTGTCGGGACTGTTCGCACTCGCCATCATCGTCGTGCTGGTGCCCACCGTCGTGTTCCTCGCCTCCCTGGAATGGAACGGACAGGTGCCGACACAGCTGGAGTCAGCGGCCTCCTTGCTGGCCGTCACGCCGTTCGGCGCGGCGTGGGCGATTCCCGGCGTGATGGCACAGGGAGGCGTCGTCTGGACGCCCGTGCTCATCGCGCTCGCCACGGTGCTGGTGCTGGCGGCCGTCTGGTACTGGCTGGTCGCGCGCCTGCTCACCACGACGGAGGGGCCGGTCTCCGTCCGGGAGCGCGGCGGGCTCGGCTGGTTCGCCGTGGCGCCGGGCACGCCGACGGGTGCGGTGGCGGCGCGGAGCCTCCTGTACTGGCTGCGCGACGCGCGCTACCTCGTGAACGTGCTGGTCGTCCCGGTGGCGGCCGGCCTGGTCATGGTGCCGCTGCTGATCGCGGGAGTGCCGTTGCCCATCGTGGCGCTGGTGCCCGTGCCGATCATGGCGCTGTTCTTCGGCTGGATGCCGCACAACGACGTTGCCTACGACAACACCGCCATCTGGATGCACATCGCGAGCGGCATCCACGGGGCCGCGGACCGCGTCGGCCGGCTCATCCCGATCCTGCTGATCGGCATCCCGCTCCTGGCTCTCTCGATTCCGTTCGCCATCACGATCTACGACCGATGGGCGCTGCTGCCCGCGATGATCGGCGTGTGCGCGGCCCTGTTCCTCTCGGGACTCGGACTCTCGAGCATCGCCTCGGTGGTCGCGCCGTACGCCGTCTCCCGGCCGGGAGACAGCCCCTTCCAGCAGCCCCAGCGATCGAGCGCCGGGGGAGCGATCTCCCAAGCGGTGGTTCTGCTCGGCGCGATCGTGGTGAGCGTCCCCACCCTCTGGTGGGCGTGGCTCGCGCTGACGCGCGACATCTCGTACGCCATGCCGGTTCTGTGGGCCGGGATCGGCACGGGTCTGGCGGTGCTCGTCTGCGGCATCGCGATCGGGTCGCTGCTGTTCCGCCGGCGCGGTGCGCGCCTCATGGAGTTCGCCGAGGCCGCATAGCCCGTGCGAGGCTAGACTGGCTGACCATGAGCACCCCCCTCGAGAGCCCAGACCAGGGCGGACTTGCGACCCTCGACCGCGAGCTCGAAGAGCTCATCCGCGAGGAGAACATCGAGCCGGGCGACCACGAGCGCTTCTCGCATTACGTCAAGAAGGACAAGATCCTCGAGTCCGCGATCACCGGCAAGCCGGTGCGGGCGCTGTGCGGCAAGAAGTGGACGCCCGGACGGGATCCCGAGAAGTTCCCGGTCTGCCCGACCTGCAAAGAGATCTACGAGTCGCTGAACAAGTGACGCAGCGCCGCGTCCGCTCCCGACAGGTCTGATTCGGGACGCGTCCGATTCCGGACGTGTCCGATTCGGGACGTCCGGTTCGTGCTGGGTCAGGATGCGTCGACGAACACCGTCGGAAGCGCCGGGTCGGAGCGGCTGAGGGCGAGGCCGCGCACCGGCAGCTCTTCCCGCGCGCGTCCGTGATGCTCGCGGGCGCTCAGCACGCCGGCCGGACCCTCGAAGGACGCGTCGATGTCGCCGGCGACCGCGAGCGGCACCTGCAGCAGCCGGGCATCCGGATGCTCGTCCTGCGTGTCGACGGCCTCGAACCCGTCCGACACGGCGATGAGTTCGCTGGTGGCCGTGCCGTTGTCCAGCGTGCGGAACGCCGCCTTGCGCCCGCCCTTCGAGCCCTTGTCGGTCGACGCCTTCGCGACGGCGACCCACGATTCATCCGCCGCCTGCCGGGCGACCAGCTTGTAGACCATGCCCGCCGTCGGCGTGCCCGAGCCCGTGACGACCGAGGTGCCGACGCCGTATGAGTCGACGGGGGATGCCGCGAGCGCGGCGATCGCGAACTCGTCGAGGTCGCTGGTGACGGTGACCTTGGTCGCGGTGGCACCGAGCTCGTCGAGCTGCGCGCGCACCTCGGCGGCCACGATGGGCAGATCGCCGGAGTCGATCCGCACGCCGCCGAGCCCCGTGCCGGCGACGCGGACCGCGGTGGCGACGCCCTCGCGGATGTCATAGGTGTCCACGAGCAGCGTGGTCTCGGCGCCGTGCGACTCGACCTGGGAGCGGAAGGCATCCTCCTCGGTGTCGTGCAGCAGCGTCCAGGCGTGGGCGGCGGTCCCCATGGTCGGGATCCCCCAGCGGCGGCCCGCCTCGAGGTTGCTCGTTGCGCCGAAACCCACGATGAAGGCGGCGCGGGCCGCCGCCACCGCCGACTGCTCGCCGGCACGGCGCGAGCCCATCTCGGCGAGGGGCCGGTCGCCCGCGGCGATGCTCATACGTGCGGCGGCCGTGGCCACGGCGGAGTCATGGTTGAGGACGCTGAGGGCCAGGGTCTCGAGCACGACCGCCTCGGCGAACGTGCCCTCGATCGTCAGGATCGGCGAGCCGGGAAAGTACAGCTCGCCCTCGCGATAGCCGGTGATCGAGCCGGTGAAGCGGTAGTTCTCCAGCCACGTCAGCGTCTCGGCATCCACCACCCTCTCGTCTCGAAGGAAGCGCAGCTCGTCGTCGCCGAAGCGGAAGTCGCGGATGAGGCTCAGCAGTCGCCCGCTGCCGGCGACCACGCCGAAGCGGCGACCGGCCGAGAGCCGCCGGGAGAAGAGCTCGAAGACGCAGCGCCGGTGCGCGGTGCCGTCGCGGAGGGCGGCATCCAGCATCGTGAACTCGTAGCGGTCGGTGTGCAGGGCCGTCGACGCCGTCATGGCCACAGCCTACTGAGGCCCGCCGCCCCCGAGACGAAGGGCCCCGAACGACCGGAGATGAACGGCGGCGTAGGCTGGGGAACCATGAACGACGCGCCGATCGGCATCTTCGACTCCGGGGTCGGCGGTCTCACCGTGGCGAGGGCGGTCACCGATCAGCTCCCGCGGGAGTCGATCATCTACGTCGGTGACACCGCGCACTCGCCGTACGGCCCCAAGCCGATTGCCGATGTGCGGCGCTATTCGCTCGAAGTTCTCGATGCGCTCGTCGACCAGGGCGTGAAGATGCTCGTCATCGCATGCAACACCGCGTCGTCCGCGATGCTGCGGGATGCGCGCGAGCGCTATGACGTTCCGGTGGTCGAGGTGATCGGGCCGGCGGTTCGCACCGCCATGTCGACCAGCCGCAACGGCCGCATCGGCGTCATCGGCACGGAGGGCACGATCGGGTCCGGCGCCTACCAGGACATGCTCGAGGTGAACGAGCGGCTGCGCGTGTTCGCGCGCGCGTGCCCTCGCTTCGTCGAGTTCGTGGAGGCGGGCCAGACCAACACCCCCGAGGTGCTCGCCGTCGCCGAGGGGTATCTCGCGCCGCTCCGCCACGCGGGGATCGACACGCTCGTCCTGGGGTGCACGCACTACCCGTTCCTGAAGGGTGCCATCAGCTACGTCATGGGACCGGATGTCTCCCTCGTCTCGAGCGATACGGAGACCGCGAACGACGTGTACCGGCAGCTCGTAAGCCGGGACCTCCTCGCCGGCGCGAACGCCGCATCCACGCACATCTACGAAGCCACCGGCGACTCCGCCGACGACTTCGTCGCCCTCGCCAACCGTCTGATGGGCCGCGAGGTGCACGACGTGCAGCTCGTGCGCACGGGCGCCATCGACCTGCCGCTCGCGGCATCCTGAACAGGAGCACACAGCAGAATGACCGACATCGTCCGCGCCGATGGGCGCGCCACCGAGAATCTGCGCCCCATCACGATCGAGCGCGGGTGGAGTGCGCACGCGGAGGGCTCGGCACTGATCAGCTTCGGCGGCACGAAGGTGCTCTGCACCGCATCCTTCACCAACGGCGTGCCGCGGTGGCTGGTCGGCAAGGGCAAGGGGTGGGTCACCGCCGAATACGCGATGCTGCCCCGCGCGACGAACAGCCGCAACGACCGCGAGAGCGTCAAGGGCAAGATCGGCGGCCGCACGCACGAGATCTCGCGCCTGATCGGCCGCGCGCTGCGGGCCGTGGTCGACACCAAGGCGCTAGGCGAGAACACCATCGTGATCGACTGCGACGTTCTGCAGGCCGACGGCGGGACCCGCACGGCCGCCATCACGGGCGCCTATGTGGCCCTCGCCGATGCGATCGAGTGGGGTCGCGCCAAGAAGTTCATCGGCCAGAAGGCGACCCCCCTGCTCGACTCGGTCGCGGCCGTCTCGGTCGGCATCATCGACGGCGAGCCGATGCTCGACCTCGCATATGTCGAGGACGTGCGGGCCGAGACCGACATGAACATCGTCGTCACCGGCCGCGGACTCTTCGTCGAGGTGCAGGGCACGGCCGAGGGCGCCCCCTTCGACAAGCGCGAGCTCGACGCGCTGCTCGAACTCGGCATCGCCGGATGCGCCGACCTCCGCGACCTGCAGGCTGCGGCCCTCGCGGCGGACTGATGGGCCGGATCGTCCTCGCGACGCACAACGCGCACAAGGTCGTGGAATTCCAGGCGATCGTCGCCCGGGCGCGACCCGACCTCGAAGTGATCGGCTACGACGGTCCGGAGCCGGTCGAAGACGGTGTGACGTTCGCCGGGAACGCCCTGATCAAGGCGCGGGCGGCCGCCGCATACACGGGGCTGCCCGCGCTGGCGGACGACTCCGGCATCGCGGTCGACGTGCTCGGCGGGTCGCCTGGGGTATTCTCGGCCTACTGGGCCGGGCACGCGAAGGATGCCGCGGCCAACGTCGCGCTGCTGCTCGACCAGCTCGCGGACGTCGCCGACCCGCACCGCGACGCGTCGTTCGTCTCGACGATCGCGCTCGTGGTGCCGGAGATCGAGGGGCACGCCGGCGCCGAGCACGTGGTCGAGGGGCGCTGGCCCGGCCGCCTGGCGACGCGGCCTTCAGGGAGCGGGGGCTTCGGCTACGACCCGATCTTCATCCCCGACGACCAGCCCGCCGCAGCCGAGCGCACCGTGGGGGAGTGGTCGGCGGCGGAGAAGAACGCGGCATCCCACCGCGCCCGCGCCTTCGAGGCCCTCATCCCGCTGCTCGAGTCCCTCTGACCCGACCGAGGTGAGAGTGAGAACCGGACTCATTCCCGACTAGGCGGTTCGGGCTTCGCTGGGCGCCCCGCGGTCGTAGCCTGGGCGCATGCACGATCACGCCCCCGGCGGCGAAGGGATCCGCGGCGCGAGCAACCGGCGCCTGCTGGCGATCTCGCTCGCGATCACGAGCCTCGTCATGGTCGTGCAGGTGGTGGGCGCGATCCTCAGCGGCTCGCTCGCCCTCTTGGCGGATGCCGCGCACATGCTGACGGACGTCGCCGCGCTCATCATCGCCCTGATCGCCAGCGCGGTCGCCGCCCGGCCCGCCAACGAGCGGAGCACCTTCGGCTACCGCCGGGCGGAGGTGTTCGGCGCCCTGGCCAACGGCGTCATCCTGATCGTCCTGTCGATCGGCGTCGCGTGGGAGGCCGTGCGGCGCCTGATCGAGCCGGGGGAGACCGAGGTGGCCGGCGGGCTCATGCTCGTCGTGGCGACCGTCGGCCTCGTGGCGAACGGCGTCGCCATGTGGCTGCTCGGCAGGGCGCAGCGCACGAGCATCAACGTGCGCGGCGCCTACCTGGAGGTGCTCGGCGACCTGATCGGCTCGGCGGCGGTGATCGTCGCGGCGATCCTCATTCTGACGACCGGGTGGATGCCGGCCGATGCCCTCGCCTCCCTGTTCATCGCGGCGATGATCGTGCCCCGCGCGATCGGACTGCTGCGCGAAGTGGCCTCGGTGCTCTCGGAGGCCGCGCCCAAGGGCATGCAGGTCGCCGACATCCGCGACCATCTCCTGGGCGCAGCCGGGGTGCGGGACGTGCACGACGTGCACGTGTGGCAGCTCACCCGCGGCGCGCCGGTGTTCTCGGCACACGTCGTGGTCGACGAGGCCGTTCTGATCGGCGACCGGGCCGGCCGCCTTCTCGTCGAGCTGCAGGGATGCCTCGCCGACCACTTCGACGTCGAGCACTCGACCATCCAGCTGGAGCCGGCCGGACATTCCGACCGTGACGAGGCGCTGCACGCGTAGCGTCCGCGCCCGAGGGCTGTGTCCTACCGCCCGCTTCTGTCCGGAGCGCCGTTTCAGGACTCCCGGACCACCTCGTCGGCGCTCTTGTCGGGTCGAAGCCCCCGCCAGCGCGCCTGCCGCAGGATGCCGCCCGGCGTCCACTCCGCGAACTCCACCTCGCCGACCACCTCCGGCCGGACCCACAGGGCGTCCCGGGTATCCGCCGCGGGCACGCCGACGAAGGGGTTCTTCTTGGACCCGAGAGGTCCGAGCGCGGTTTCGAGCTGCTTCAGCACGGCGTCGCTGAAACCGGAGCCGACCCTCCCCGCATACTGCAGTCCGTCCTCGCCCGGCACACCGATCAGCAGGGAGCCGATCGTGCCGGCACGGTTGCCCTTGCCCGGCCGGATGCCGCCGATCACCACTTCCTGAGTCTGGGTCAGCTTGACCTTCACCCAGTCTTCGGAGCGCGTCGCCCGCCGGTACGACGACCTGGGGTTCTTCACCACGATGCCCTCCAGCCCGAATTCGCGGCTGGCGGCGAGCGTCGCCTCGACGTCGTCGAACACCGGCGGGGTCGCGATGCTCGGGCCCGCCTCCGCGGCGATCCGTTCGAGCAGCTCGCGGCGCTCGGCGAGCGGCAGCGCGGTGACGTCCTCTCCGTCGAGCTCGAGGATGTCGAACAGGTAGTACCGCACCGGCGTGCGCGCCGACTCGCGCTCGATTTCGCGCGCCTTGGTCAGGTTCATGCGCAGCTGCAGCATCGAGAAGCTCGGGCGCCCCCGCTCGTCGAGCGCGACCAATTCTCCGTCGACGACCGCGGATGTCGCGGCGAAGCGCACTGCGCCGGGCGGCGTCAGCTCCGGATACCGCGCGGTGATGTCGCTGCCGCGTCGGGCGAAGAGACGCAGGCGCCCGTCCGCCCAGTCGCCGAGCGAGCGGATGCCGTCCCATTTGAACTCGACCCACGCACCCGCGTCGTGCGAACTCCACCGTCGCCCGGCACCGGCGGCCAGAGTCGGCGATGCGTGCGTTGCGAGCATCGGAGCGAGCCGGTCCGACGTCCCGGCGCCGGGCGCAGGGCGGCGTTCGGGCGTGGCGGCGAAAGTGGCGCGCGGCCGGCGCGTATCGGCTTCAGTGTGAGGCGGCGCGGCGGTGGCAGCATCGTGGCGTTCGTGTGGGGCAACCCCGTCCTGGAGCTCGTGGCCGCTTTCGCGGGCCACCCGCGTGGACGCGGCGTCGGGTCGGGCCGGTGCGACTGCGTCGGCACCGCCCGCAGCCCGCGCACCACCGCCCGCTCCCGGTACCTCATCCGCCTGCTCGGAGGGCACGACAGGCTCCCCGTCCGCCTGTGGCCGACCCTCGGCATCCGTCTTCATCCGGTGCATCAGCCAGGTGGACTTCTCGCCCTTCCCGTCCGTGCGGATGAGCGCCAGGCGCACGCGCCCGAGCGGCCCTCCGGGTCTGCCTTCCACGGTGAGGATCACCTCGTCGTCCCGCCACTTCTCGAGCTCGTAGCGGCCGTCGTCCCAGATCGTGACCGTCCCGCCGCCGTACTCGCCCTTCGGGATCGTGCCCTCGAAGGTCCCGTACTCGAGGGGATGGTCCTCGGTCATCACCGCGAGGTTGTTACGCGCGGTGCTGGAGGGCACGCCCTTCGGAACGGCCCAGCTCACGAACACGCCGTCGTGCTCGAGGCGGAAGTCCCAGTGCAGGCGGGACGCGTGGTGCTCCTGGATGACGAACCTTGGCCGCTCGCCGGGATCGGCCGTCGCACCCATCGCGTTGCTCGGCACCGGCTCCGGAGTGCGGCCCGCGGTGCGCTTTGCGATGTAGGTGCGCAGCGGACCGTCATCCGATTCGCGGCCACCGGCGTGGAAGCCGAGCGCCGCCATCGGATCGCCGAGGGTCTCTGCCCTCTCGAGCACCTGCAGGAAGTCGAGGTGCTGCAGTTGGGGATCATCCAGCTCGTCCCATGTCCGCGGAGCGGCGACCATGGGATGCGGCCGCCCGCGCAGCGAATACGGCGCGATGGTCGTCTTGTTCTTGTTGTTCTGGCTCCAGTCGATGAACACGCGCCCCGGGCGCTCGACCTTGGCCATGTTGCTCACGACGAGATCGGCGTGGTCGGCCTCGATGGCCCGCGCCAGCCCTTTGGCGAA
The DNA here is from genome assembly GCF_049847225.1 of Micromonospora sp. DT81.3. Lineage (NCBI taxonomy): Bacteria > Bacillati > Actinomycetota > Actinomycetes > Micromonosporales > Micromonosporaceae > Micromonospora > Micromonospora sp. DT81.3. The sequence goes on along the minus strand of NZ_JBNCNY010000003.1, from coordinate 245,700 downwards.
CATGGTGATCTGGTCGCTCGTCTGCTCGCCGGGGAGGGCCGCGTACAGGTGGATGCCCTTGCTCCCGCTGGTCAGCGGGTACGGGTCGAGGCCCATCCCGGTGAGAATCTCCCGTGCCCAGCGCGCGACTTCGGCACACTCGAGCAGTCCCACACCCGGCCCAGGGTCGAGGTCCAGCACGATGCGGTCCGGGTTGCCGCGTCCGCCTTCGGGGGTGAACCGCCACTGCGGCACGTGCAGTTCGAGGCTTGCGACCTGCGCCAGATAGACGAGCGTCGGCACGTGCTCGACGAGGGGATAGTCCTTTGCGCCGCTGGAGTGCTCGATCGGCCGGCGGGGGATCCACGAAGGCGCTCCCGGTTCCAGATGCTTCGCGAAGAATGCCGGCTCGGGATGCTCCGCCGTGCCCACCCCTTCGACCCAGCGCTTTCGCGTCACCGGTCGGCCGCTGGCGTGCGGGATCAGCAGGGGAGCGATGCGGGTGTAGTAGTCGAGCACCTCGCCTTTGGTCGTGCCCGTCTCCGGGTAGAGCACCTTGTCCAGGTTCGTGAGGCGCAGCCGCCGGCCGGCGATGCTGACGAGCTGCTCGCCGGCACCGTACGCGGCCACCGGGCCGGATCCGGATCGGGCGTCGGGAGGCGACATGCCCCCATCCTGCCCCGTTCCCCGGACCGGTGGGGGATCGCGGCGTCGACCCGCGGGGAGAACGAGTTCGCCGTGCAGATCGAGGTCCGCGCGTAGGGCCTGCGGTCAGCGACGGGCCTGGACCCAGAGCCGGATCGCGCGGTATCCGATGCCGACCAGCACGACAAGGGCGCCGACGATCACCCCGAGGGTGGGAAGCGTCACCACCAGTGCGACGCAGCCGGCGGCGCCCAGTGCCTGCAGCGCCCGTGGGTAGAGCCGCGCGCGTGCCGCCTGACGCCATGCCGCAACGTTCGCGATGAAGTAGTAGATCAGCACGCCGAAGGAGGAGAACGCGATCGCTCCGCGCAGATCGACCAGCAGCACCGCGGCGATCACGAGAAGCGCCACGGCGACCTCCGCCCGGTGCGGCACCCTCCAGCGCGGGTGCACGGCCGCGAAGTAGCGGGGCAGATCGTCCTCCCGGGCCATCGCCAGGCTCGTGCGGCCGATGCCGGCGATGAGCGCGAGCAGCGCTCCGAGCGACGCGGCCGCGGCCCCGACCCGCACCAGCGGCTCGGCCCAGGGCCACCCCGGGGAGGCCGCCGTGTCGGCGAGCGGCGCGAGCGAGACCGCGGTACCGGCTGGTCCGAGCGTCGCGAGCACCGTCAGCGCGATGACCCCGTAGACCCCCACGGCGATGCCGAGCGACAGCACGATCGCCCTCGGGATGGTGCGCCGGGGATCGCGCACCTCCTCGCCGAGGGTCGCGATGCGGGCGTAGCCCGCGAAGGCGAAGAACAGGAGGCCGGCCGACTGCAGGATGCCGTACGCGCCCGCGTCGACGGCATCCGTGCGAAGCACCTGCACGCCCCTCCAAACGTCCGGTATGCCCTCCGCGTCGATCCCTGCGGCCACGACCACGGCGAGCGTCATCAGCACGAAGACCACGATGATCCGCGTCAGCAGCGCGGTCCGGGTGATGCCGAAGTAGTTCACGGCCGCGAGTGCGGCCACGGCCACGACCGCCACCGGCCGCTCCCACCCGGGCGGCGCGGCGTATGCCGCGAAGGTCAGGGCCATCGCGGCGCAGCTCGCCAGCTTTCCGATCACGAAGCACCAGCCGGCGACGAATCCCCACCACGGGCCGAGCTCGGCCCGGCCGTAGGCATACGTTCCGCCCGACGTGGGGTGCGCCGCCGCGAGCTGCGCGGACGCCGTTGCGTTGCAGAACGCCACGATCGCCGCCAGAGCCAACCCGATCAGCAGCGCGGTGCCCGCCGCGGCGGCCGCAGGGGCGAACGCCGCGAACACGCCCGCGCCGATCATCGATCCCAGCCCGAGAAAGACCGCATCCGCCAGCCCGAGGCGTCGGAGGAGGGCGGGCTGGGAGTGCACGCGCAGACTCTACAGACATCGGACGACCGGATATGGTGACTAGCCCTGTGGCGTGCGGCGGGTGTCTACTTGAGGGATGAGATCGATCTGGAAGGGCGCCCTGACCTTCGGACTCGTCAACGTGCCCGTCAAGGTATATTCGGCGACCGAAGATCACGATGTCTCGCTGCATCAGGTGCACAACAAGGACGGCGGCCGCATCCGGTATCAGCGCGTCTGCGAGATCGACGGCGAAGTGGTGCCGTATTCCGATATCGACAAGGCCTACGACGACGGCCAGCGCACGGTCGTGCTGACCAAAGAGGACCTCGATTCGCTGCCCTCGGAGCGCAGCCGGGAGATCGATGTCGTCGAGTTCGTGCCCAGCGAGCAGGTCGATCCGATCATGTTCGACAAGGCCTACTACCTCGAACCCGACTCCGCGTCACCGAAGGCATACGTCCTGCTGCGCAAGACGCTCGAGCAGACCGACCGCACCGCGATCGTGCGGTTCTCGCTTCGCCAGAAGACCCGGCTCGCCGCTCTGCGGGTGCGCGGTGACGTGCTCATGCTGCAGACGCTGCTCTGGGCGGACGAGGTGCGCGAGGCCGCGTTCCCGTCCCTCGAGGAATCGGTGCGCATCTCGTCGAAGGAGCTGGAGCTCTCGTCATCCCTCGTCGACAGCTTCTCGAGCGAGTTCACCCCCGATGAATTCGTCGACGAGTACCAGGCAGAGCTGCGCACCCTGATCGAGGCGAAGATCGAGCAGGGCGACGCGCTCGACACCGAGGCGACCTTCGGCGACCGTGAGGAGGAGGACACCGGTGGTGAGGTCATCGACCTGATGGAGGCCCTGCGCGCGAGCGTCGAGCGTTCGCGCGCGGCGCGCGGTTCTTCATCCGAGAAGAAGGATGACGACGCCGACAAGCCGGCCGCCAAGAGTGCGCCGAAGGCCGCGGCGAAGAAGCCGGCCGCGAAGAAGCCGGCGGCCGCCAAGAAGGACGACGCGGCGAAGCCCGCCGCCAAGAAGAAGACGGCGAAGGCGTCCTAGAGCGGCGGGCGTGTGTCGCCGGCGCGACCGTCGCCCGCGGCGTCGCCGTGGTGCCCCACCTCGGGGCCACGATCGAAGACCTCGGGGTCGAGCACGAGCTCCTGCGCCTCGACGGCATCCGTCACCACGTCCTCGCCCGCCGCGGCCGCCTTCTTGGCCTTGCGACGCTCGCTGAAGTAGTGCCACAGCGTGATCACCGCGGTGCCGCCGACGGCCACCAGCAGGATGATGTCGATGTACTCGGTGACGATGTCGGCGATCCAGGGCACGAAGCCGATGACGTAGCCGAGCATCACGAGGCCGAACCCCCACAGCAGCGCGCCGATGAGGTTGTAGAGCGTGTACCGCCGCCAGGGCATGTGACCCACCCCGGCCGCGACGGGAGCGAAGGTGCGCACGATCGGGACGAATCGGGCGAGGATGATCGTCAGCCCGCCGAAGCGCTCGAAGAACGCGTTCGTGCGCTCGACGTTCTTGACGCTGAAGACGCCGGATTCCTTGCGTTCGAAGACCGCGGGTCCGCCCTTGTGGCCGATGTAGTAGCCGACCTCACCGCCGATGAAGGCGGACAGTGCGATGAGCAGCGCGACGACCCAGATGTTGACGCCGAAGATGTTGCTCGTGTTGGTCAGCAGGCCGGAGATGACGAGCAGGGTGTCGCCGGGAAGCAGGAAGCCGACCAGCAGCCCCGTCTCGGCGAAGACGATGAAGCAGACCACGAGCAGAGCCCAGGGGCCGGCCGCAGCGATGATTGTCTCCGGGTCGAGCCAGGGGATGAGGGCGATATTGTGCACGTTGTCGTTCCCGTCGGTCTTGTGCGGCGGTCGGCAGTTCAGCGGATGGCGCGCCATCGAGCCGTGCGGAAGGTGGGACTTGAACCCACACGCCCGAAGGCACAGGAACCTAAATCCTGCGTGTCTGCCAATTCCACCACTCCCGCGGGTGCCCCCAGTCTACCGATGGGGCTGTGCGTCACCTGCGGGGGGCAGCCCCCGAACCTGAACCGGGGCTTGCACCCCTGACCCGCCGCGCTCGGGCGGATCCGCCGGGCGCCTGTGGATAACTTTCGGCCGCTGGCCCGCGGATTTGTGAGGATCGTCGACGTGAGTCCCGCCGCCGCATCCGTCGCCGAACGCGTGCGCGACCGACTGCGGGCAGAACAGGCGGATCCGGGACGGCGCCCCGAACTGGCGGCGCAGATCGCTCGCGCCGAGGTGCAGCGTCACAACGACTACGCCCTCGCCCGTGGGCTGGCGCCGGTGGATGACGAGGCTCGTTGCGTGCGCGAGGTGCTCGCGGCGGTCTCGGGGTACGGTCCACTGCAGGCGTACCTCGACGATCCGAGCGTCGAGGAACTCTGGATCAACGCCCCTGACCGCATCTTCGTCGCACGCGGCGGGGTGCCCGAGCGCACGCCCCTCTCGTTGACGGATGGCGCGATCCGCGATCTGGTCGAGCGGATGCTGCACGCCTCCGGTCGCCGGGTCGACCTGAGTCAGCCCTTCGTCGACGCCTCCATGCCCGACGGGAGCCGCCTGCACGTCGTCATCCCCGACATCACCCGGGCGCATTGGTCCGTCAACATCCGCAAGTTCCTGCCCGGCTACCGCTCGCTCGAGAAGCTGGTGGATGCCGGGTCCCTCGCCCCGGAAGCGGCGACGATCCTCCATCAGGCGGTGGTCGCGGGGCGCAGCATCCTCGTATCGGGGGCGACGCACGCCGGCAAGACCACCCTGCTCGGCGCTCTGATCGCCGCCTGCCCGCCGCACCAGCGGATCGTCACGGTCGAGGAGACGTTCGAGCTCGCGGTCGACGCCCCCGACATCGTGTCGCTGCAGGGCCGGCAGCCTAGCCTCGAGGGAACGGGCGAGGTCACGCTCCGTCGGTTGGTCAAGGAGGCCCTGCGCATGCGCCCCGACCGGCTCGTCGTCGGCGAGGTGCGCGATGCCGAGGCCCTCGACCTGCTGCTCGCGCTCAACACCGGCGTCCCCGGCGCGGCGACGATCCACGCGAACTCCGGCCGCGAGGCACTCGCCAAGCTCGCGGCCCTGCCGCTGCTGGCCGGGCGCAACATCGACAAGGGCTTCGTGCTGCCGGCGGTCGCGACATCGGTCCATCTCGTCGCGCACTGCGCGATGGACGGGCGCGGACGACGCAGAGTCATCGAGCTGGTCGCACCGACGGGACGAATCGTCGACGATGCCATCCAGGCGCGCACGCTCTACGAGGTGCAGAGGTGACGATCGTGTGGGGTGCGGTGCTGGCCGCGGGTCTGCTGCTGGCGCTCTCGCCGTGGCTGTGGCCGGCACGGCCGGATGCCGAGCCTACGACGCTCGATGGTCCGCTGACCGCGCTTCTCGAGGCCGCCGGCCTCGCGCACGTTCCCTCTCGCATAGTCCTGGTCGGGGCGGCTTTCGCCGGTGCGCTGGCGACCTCGATCGCCTGGCTCGTCACCGGCGTACCGGCACTCGCCGGAGTGGCGGCGGTCGCCGGGTGCGCGGCCCCCATCGCGTGGCTGCGGGCGCGGGTGCTGAAGCTCCGCAAGGTCCGCCGCGGCCTCTGGCCCGACATCTGCGATCTGCTGATCGCCTCCGTCCGGGCCGGGATGTCGCTGCCGGACGCAGTCGCGAGCCTGTCGTCATCCGCGCCCGCATCCTTGCGGCCGGCGTTCGTGTCGTTCGAGGCCGATCTCGCGGCTTCCGGTCACTTCGACTCGAGCGCCGAGCGCCTGAAGACCCAGCTCGCCGACCCGACGGCTGACCGCATCCTCGAGACCCTGCGGATGGCCCGGCAGGTCGGCGGCACCGAGCTCACTCCGGTGCTGAGGGCGCTCGCCGCGTCCGTTCGAGCCGATGCGGCGCTTCGTGCCGAGGTGGAGGCGCGGCAGTCATGGATCCGCGGAGCCGCCGTGCTCGGGGTCATCGCACCGTGGGTCATCCTCGCGATGCTGGCGCTGCGGCCTGAGGGAGCGAAGGCCTATGGCAGCCCCGAGGGCGTCGTGCTCATCCTGGCGGGTGCGGCGGTCTCGTTCGTCGCCTTCCGCATCATGATCCGGATCGGGCGGCTGCCCGAGCCTCGGCGGTGGTTCGGATGACTCCGGCGGGCTGGGGGACGGATGCCGCGCTGGCGCTCGTGCTGGGCGCGGCGTTCGGCGTCGGTGTCTGGAGTCTGCTGGCGCTCGCGCCACGCTGGGGTGCTCCCTCGCTGGCGCGCCGGATCGCTCCGTACGTGCGCGACGTAACCGATCCCCGCGGCGCGACGCCGTGGGGATCGAGCAGCGATCCGGCCGGCATCCTCGTCGGCGGAGCCTCCGCGGTGTGGGGGAGTGCCCGCGACCGATTCGGATCGGCGCTCGGCGGGTCCGAGACCATCGCCCGACGACTCACCCAGGCAGGATGGACGATCGACGTCCCGGCCTTCCGCGGACGTCAGCTCGCATGGGCGCTGGTCGGCATCGCGCTGGGCGGACTCCTGCTCGTCGGCCTGGCGCTCGCCGGCACGCTCACGGCGACCGGCGTTCTCGTTCCGCCGGTCTTCGCCGTCGGGGGCTTCGTGCTCTGCGATGCGCGCCTCACCCACGCATCCCGTGCCCGTGTCGCCCGCATCGAGGACGAGCTGCCGACCGTGCTCGAGTTCCTGGCGCTCTGCCTCGCGGCCGGCGAGAGCCTGCTCGACAGCCTGCGCCGCATCGGCTCCGTCGGGGCGGGAGAGCTGACCCTCGAGATGCGGACCGCGGTGCTCGCAGTCAGCACGGGGTCATCGCTGTCCGACTCGATGGGTGCCCTCGCACACCGGCTGCAGGTACCCGCGCTGACGCGGGCGATCGATCACCTCGTCGCCGCGATCGACCGCGGCGCGCCGCTGGCGCTCGTGCTGCAGGCCCAGGCCACCGATGCACGCGAGGAGGCCAAGCGCGGCCTCATCGAGCGCGCCGGGCGGAAAGAGATCTACATGCTCATCCCGCTCGTCTTCCTCATCCTTCCTCTGAGCGTGCTGTTCGCGGTGTTCCCCGGCGTCTTCATGCTTCGGCTGGGTGTCGGATGACGGTTCCACATCAACATGCAGGTGACCGCTCGCGGTCGGGAAAGGACAACACCATGCTTCGGCGCACCATCGCGCGCACGCGCACCTTCTGGGGAGACGTCTACGACGATGAGCGGGGCGACGTCCCCGGGTGGGTGCTCATCACGCTTATGACCGCGGGTCTGGTCGTCGTGATCTGGGCGCTCGCGGGTCCCGCCCTGGCCGGCGTCTTCGAGCAGGCGATCGCGCGCGTGTCGGGCTTCTAGGCGTGCGGCGCCTGTGGGAGGCGCTCGCGAGGGAGACCCACGACGAGCGCGGTTCGAGTCCCGTCGAGTTCGTGCTCGTGGGGACTCTCCTGACCGTGCTGACGCTCGCCGTGCTGCAGCTGGGCCTCGCGATCTACGTGCGCAACGTCGTTCACGACGCGGCGGTCGAGGGAGCGCACCACGCCGCCCTCGCGGACACCTCGCTCGCCGAAGGCAGCGCGCGCACGCGGGAGATCGTGGCGAGGACCGTCGGCTTGGAGTACGCGGGAGACGTCTCGGTGCGGCAGAGCCACTCGTTGGAACACGAGAGCGTCGAGGTCACCGTCGTCACGACCCTGCCCCTCGTCGGTCTGCTCGGGGCTCCCCGCTCTCTGGAGGTGACGGCTCATGCGCCGGTGGAATCGCTGGAGTAGCCGGCTGCGGAACGCCGCATCTGGCGAGGTAGGGTCCGCGGCGCTCGAGTTCATCACCGTAGGGGTGCTCATGCTCGTCCCACTGGTCTACCTGGTGGTCGCGCTCGGCCAGATCCAGGGTCAGGCGCTCGGCGCGGAGGCCGGCGCGCGACACGTCGCGCGGGCGATCGCCTCGGCACCGGATGCCGCGGCGGCGACGGCCCGGACGGATGCCGTGCTGCGCTCCGTCGTCGGCGAGTATGGCATCGATCCCGATGAGGTGAGGCTGTCGCTTTCCTGCCGGCCCGCGGGATCGGTATGCCCGGAGGCGGGCTCGACGGTCGTGGTCACGGTCTCGACCCGCGTCGCGCTGCCGCTGATCCCTTCGGTGCTCGGGCTCGAATCGCTCGCGAGCGTTCCGGTGGAGGCATCCGCCGCCCACAAGGTGTCGCGGTTCTGGGGTTCCGAGTGATGCTGCGCCCGCGCGTGTCGGACCCGGATGAGGAGGGCAGCATCCTGCTCCTCACGCTCGGCTATGCGATGCTCGCCATCGTCGCGATCCTGGTGTGCGTGAACGCGACGAGCCTGTACCTCGCGCAGAAGCGGCTCGACTCGCTGGCGGATGCCGCGGCGCTGGCCGGCGCCGACGGGTTCAGCATCGGCATGTCGGGCGGGGAGCCGCATGCCGAACTGCGGGACGACGCGGTGTTCACGCAGGCGAGCGAGATCGTCGATGCCGTCGGCGACGGCGCGATCCTCGTCTCGGCCGGCACACCCGACGGGCTCTCCGCCCGCGTCTCGGTCGCGACCGTGTGGCAGGCCCCGATCGTCTCGCTGTTCGTGCCGGAGGGTGTGCGGCTCGCTTCGACAGCGACGAGCCGCACCGCTCTGCGCTGAACCACTGGTGGTGCCCTAGGCGTCCGCGCTACCATCGGGCCTACGTCGTTTTCATTGTTCGAAAACCGAGTCCCCACATGCTTGCTCGCGCGCGCCTCGTCCTCCTCGCAGGGGCATCCATCGTTGTGTCCGGCTTGTTCGGTGCGTCGTCAGTGATGGCGACCGCGAATGAGCGAGCGACTGACTTGTCGAGTTCGAGCACCGCACTCGAGGTGTCTTCGGGGATCGCGCCCACCGGGGCGGTCGCCGGCGTGTCCACAGGGATGGCCGCTTCCAGCGCCTCGACGCCCGTTTATCGGTTCTACAGCCCCACCTTTCAGGGACACTTCTACACCGCGGACCCCGTCGAGCGGGACACGATCATCAGGCAGTGGTCAAGCGACTGGACCTACGAGGGTGAGCGCTACAGCGCGTTCACGACGCAGGTCGCCGGCACGGTGCCGCTGTACCGGTTCTGGAGCGACCAGCTGCGCGGACACTTCTACACGGCCGACCAGGGGGAACGCGACCACGTCATGCGAACGTGGGCGGCAACCTGGTCGTATGAGGGCGTCGCCTACTACGTCTACCCGGCCGGCTCCGGTGCGCCGAACACGGTTGCGGTGAGCCGATTCTGGGGTCCGGGGGTTCAGCACCACTTCTACACGGCGGACGCGACAGAGCGCGACACGGTGATCTCTAGGTGGCCGAACGTGTGGAGCTTCGAGGGCGAGCGGTTCCGTGTGCCCTTGCCCGGCAATCCGGTCGAGCCGTCGGTCCTCACGCAGACCCAGCAGAACGCGGTCGCTCTCGCCAAGGAGTATCTGAAGTACCTGAGCTTCTCGCGCCTCGGGCTCATCGAACAGCTGGGGTACGAGGGGTTCAGCACGGCTGACGCCACGGTCGGCGTCGACCACGCTGGGGCCGACTGGAGATCCGAGGCCGTCGAGGGTGCCTCTCTCTACCTCGACGAGTGGAGCTTCTCGCGCTCGGGGCTGATCGAGCAGCTGGAGTTCGAGAGCTTCAGCACCGCTGACGCCACGTACGGCGTGGACCACGCCGGCGCCGACTGGAACGCGGAGGCGGCGGAGGGCGCCGCTTGGTACATGCAATCCTCGAACTACACCCGTGATGCGCTGCGCGCCGCACTGGTCCGCGACGGCTTCACTCCGTCACAGGTCGAATTCGGACTGGACTCGGTCGGCTACTGACCGATCGAGTGTGGAGCCTGACGATCTCCTGGGCTAGACGCCGCTGACCATCCTGCTCGACCGAACCACGCGCGAGGGTCGAGCCCCCGTCAGCCCGCGAGCGTCAGCAGCCCGTGCTCCTGCACGAGGTCCAGCGCCAGCACCTTGTAGCCCTGCTCGCCGAAGAAGACGGTGAGTCGGTCGTCCTCGACATCCACCACGCTCCCGCGGCCCCACTCGATGTGCTCCACGGCAGCGCCGGCGGGGAATGGAACGGAGAACTCGTTCACGACGATCTCGTCCGCCGTTCCGGCGCGGCACGTGTCGCAGTGCCCGCAGGGCTCCGGCAGGTTCTCGCCGAAGTAGCCCAGCAGTACCCGCCGACGGCAGTCGCGCGTCTCGGCGTAGCGGCGCATCACCTCGACGCGCGACTCCTCGATGCGCTGCCGGCGCTCGGCCGCCTCCTCCGCGGCGACCACGGCATCGTCCGCATCGAGCGGGCCCATCGTCTCCGCGCCATCGCGCGTCAGACGCACCGACCCGCCCTCGACGAGCTGATTGACCAGCGCGGTGACGCTCCGCGTCGATACGCCGAGCTGTGCGGCGAGATCCTTGCCGCGCAGCGGCCCTCGTGCCGCGGCCAAGACGGTGTAGGCCCCGCGCAGCCGGACGGCATCCGTCCCCCTCGCAGCGAAGTACTTCCGCAGACCGAGGTCTTCCGAGCGGTAGAACAGCACTGCCGACGCCGCCTCGCCATCGCGGCCGGATCGACCGATCTCCTGGTAGTAGGCGTCGAGCGACTCGGGGACGGACGCGTGCACCACGAACCGCACGTCCGGTTTGTCGATCCCCATCCCGAACGCGTTGGTGGCGACGACAACGTCGGATGCCCCGTCGAGGAACGCCTCGTGCACGCGAGCTCGCTCACGGGCCGAGAGCCCCGCGTGGTAGACGTCGGCGCGCATGCCGCGGGCCGAAAGCTCCGTGCCGTACTCCTCGGCCTCGCGTCGGGTCGCCGCGTACAGCAGACCGGGGCGTGGCAGGCTCGGCACCAGCTCGAGGACGGCATCCCGCTTCTCGCTCTCCGAGGTGGCTCGCCGCACGTCGAGGTCGATGTTGGGACGGTCCACGCCGTGGACGACGACCAGCGGATCCTTCAGGGCCAGCCGCTCGATGATCTCCACCCGCACCGGTTCCGCCCCGGTCGCGGTCAGCGCCACGGTGGTGGGGTTGCCGAGCGCGTCGCGGACTTCGCCGAGGCGCAGGTAGTCGGGACGGAAGTCGTGGCCCCAGCTGGCGACGCAGTGCGCCTCGTCGACCACGAAGAGGGTGATCCGCAGCGTCGCCAAGCGACGGAGGACGTCATCCTTCGCCAGCTGCTCGGGGGCGAGGAAGACGAACTCCGTCGCTCCGCTCTCCAGCGACTCCCAGGCCTCCTCGGTCGCGCGCTCGCCGAGGGTCGAGTTGATCGCGACGGCCCGCGGGGCGTTCGGATGCTCGCTGAGCTGATTGAGCTGGTCGGCCTGGAGGGCGATGAGCGGCGAGACGACGATCGTGATGCCGTCCCGCAGGATGCCGGCGAGCTGGTAGATCGCGGACTTGCCGCCTCCGGTAGGCAGCACCGTGAGCACGTCGCGGTCCTCGAGCAGGGCGGAGATCGACTCTTCCTGTCCACCCCGCAGGCTCGGCCACCCGAAGACTTCCTGCGCTGTCCGAGTGATGGGCGAGTGCGGCACGTGAAGGCTCCTTCCCGCCCGGGGGAGGGCGACGGTCCATCCTCCCTGATCGCATTTCCCGTGCGGACGGGATTGACAAGACTGTGGAGAAACCCGTTACAGCCCGAGCTCCGCCATCCAGTCGTTGCGCAGCACTCCTCGGGGGTCGAACCGCTCCCGCAGCGCGGCGAAGTCCGACCACCGCGGATACAGCCGGCCGACGTCGCGCCCGACGAAGAGCTTGCCCCAGTGCGGGCGCGCGTCGAACGGCGCGAGCGCCGCCTCGAGGTCGGGAAGGAACGCCTCGACCCCCGGCTGGTCGGGCAGCCATGTGAAGTGCAGGCCGACGGCATCCGTCTCGTACGACGAGCTCAGCCACAGGCCATCCGACGCCACCGTGCGCACCTCGCACACCTGCAGCAGCGGCGATATGCGCCCCGCGAGCGACCGGAGGGTGCCGAGAGCCTCGACCGCGAAGCGCCGCGGCACGAGGTATTCGGACTGCAGCTCCTCGCCGTTGGAGGGCTGGAAACCCATGCGGAAGTGCGGCAGCCGGTCGAGCCAAGGCCCGGCGGAGCCCTGCTGCGGCGTGCAGTTCACGGCAGAGACACCGGGCAGTGGATGCCGGTCCTCCGGCGCCGGCCGCGCACCGAGCACCTCGTCGGGCACCGTGCCGCCGGCGTCCACCCGCGCCTTCATCCAGAGCTGGTCGACGACGTCGGCGTCCCGCCAGGTCGTGAACATGCTCGTGCTGTAGCCGAGCGCGGTGACGGCATCGAGGTCCGCGAGCACGCCGTCCCACGGCAGTCCTTCGAACACGGTCTGCGCGATCTCGAACGACGGCACGATGTCGAGGTCGATCGCGACCATCACGCCGAGGGCGCCCAGCGAGACGACCGCCCCTTCGAAGTCCGCGTCGCCTCGTTTGAGGGAGTGCAGGTCGCCGTCCGGTGTGACGAACTCGACGCGGGCGACGGATGCCGCGAGCGAGGGAACGCGGTCGCCCGAGCCGTGTGTTCCCGTTGCCACGGCGCCGGCGACGGAGATGTGGGGGAGGGAAGCGAGGTTCGGCAGGGCCCAGCCCGCCGCCTGGAGTTCGGCGGCGAGGTCGCCGTAGCGCGTGCCGGCCGACACCCGCACGAGCCTCTGGTCGGCGAAGATGTCGGCGACCGACGGCAGTGCGGACACGGAGACCAGCGTGCTGTGCGTGTCGGCGATGCGGTTGAAGGAGTGCCGAGTGCCGAGCGCGCGTACTCGCGAGGCGCCCCGCAGCACATCGGCGAGCGCCTCCACGCTCGTCGGTCGTGCGATCTCGGTCGCCGAGTAGGCGAGATTTCCGGCCCAGTTCGTTCCCACAGCGGTCGTCATGGTTCCACTCTTTCATCATCCGGCGGACCGGCGTCGGCACCGGTGCGAGGCACGAACATGGGAACCCATCGGACGAAGGCGCCGGCGCCCAGCAGGCCGACCACTCCGACCAGCCCGGTGGCGAGGGCGAGCGAGAACGCGGCCGTCAGGCCCGCGACCACAAGCGGGGTGACCGCCCCACCGGCATCGGTCAGCGTGCGCCACGATCCGAGGAAGGGGGCAGGGTCCTCCCGCGGCGCGACGTCAGCGCCGAGGGTCAGCAGGATGCCGGAGGACAGGCCGTTTCCGACGCCGAGGATCATCGCGAACACCCCGAACCACAGGTCGGCGGTCGGCAGGTCGTGCGTGAACGCGAGGGCGAGGAACCCCAGTCCCATCAGCACCATCGCCGGCAGCGCCGCCCAGAGGCGGCCGAATCGGTCCATCACCTGGCCGCTCGCGTAGAAGAGGGCGAAGTCGATGGCGCCCGAGAGCCCGACGATGAGCGCGATCGTCGACGCGTCCAGGCCGATCGACACGCCCCAGAGCGGGAGCACGAGCTGGCGCGCAGATCGCACGGCCGACAGCGAGGCGGCCGCGAGGCCGAGTCGAGAGAGGAGGCGGCGGTACTCCCACATCGTGCGGAAGACCCCGGCTCCGGGTTTCAGGGCGCGACCCAGGCCGGACGTCGGGATGGAGCCTGTGACCGGCTCGCCCGTGTCTTCGACGGAGGCTCGAGCCCCGGCATCCGCCCCGTTCACGACCTTCTCCGGGTCGGGCCCGAGAAGTACGAGCGCCACGGTGGCGATCAGGCACACCCCGAAGAACCAGATGGCGGCGTGCTCGTCGCCGAAGAGCGCCAGCAGCCCGGCAGCGACGAACGGACCGATGAACATGCCGAGCCGGAAGGTGCCGCCGAGCAGCGACAGGGCACGGGCGCGGAAGCCGAAGGGCACCCGCGTCGTCATGAAGGAGTGCCGTGCCAGGCCGAAGGCGGCGGCGCAGAAGCCGATGACGAACACGGATGCTGCGAGCACGCCGATGTGCGCCGCGAAGATCATGCCCGCCACGCCGGCGAGGCAGACGACCCCCGCGATCGCCATGGTCAGGCGTTCGCCGATGCGGGCGACCGCCCACCCCGCCGGAAGATTGCCGCAGAGCTGGCCGACGACGAGGGCCGAGGCGACGAGCGCCGCGGTGGCGATGTCGGCGCCAAGCTGCGCGGCGAGCACCGGCAGCAGCGGGATCACCGCGCCCTCGCCGACCGCGAACAGCAGGGTGGGACCGTAGATCATCGGCGCGAACCGGCGGAGGACGGTCGTCGCGCTGTCGGTCACGAGCATCCACGTTAGTCTGGAGTGTCATGCTCGAACTCGATCTCTCCGCCGACATCCAGGCGCTTCGCACCACGTTCCGCGACATCCGCGAGGTGGTCGATGTCGAGCGCCTCCAGGGTGAGATCGCCCGTCTCAGTGAGGAAGCCGGTGCGCCGGACCTCTGGGACGACACCGATAAGGCTCAGAAGGTCACGAGCGCGCTGAGCCACCGCCAGTCGGAGCTCGCGAAGATCGAGAGCATCGAGTCGCGCCTCGATGATCTCGATGTGCTCGTCGAGCTCGCGAACGAGATGGGCGACGAGGACTCCGCCGACGAGGCTCGCAAGGAGCTGGCAGAGCTCGAGGACATCATCGGCCAGCTCGAGGTGCAGACGCTGCTCGACGGCGAGTACGACGATCGTCCCGCTGTCGTCACCATTCGGGCGGGTGCGGGCGGGGTGGATGCCTCCGACTTCGCCGAGATGCTGCTGCGGATGTATCTGCGCTGGGCCGAGCAGCACAAGTACCCGGTCACGATCATGGACTCGTCCTACGCGGAGGAGGCGGGCATCAAGTCCGCCACGTTCGAGGTCGACGCCCCCTACGCCTTCGGCACCCTGAGCGTCGAAGCAGGCACGCACCGCCTCGTGCGGATGAGCCCGTTCAACTCGGCCGGCAAACGGCAGACGTCGTTCGCCGCGGTCGAGGTGATTCCGCTGCTCGACGAAGCCGTCGAGGTGGAGATCCCCGAGTCGGACCTGCGCGTGGACGTGTTCCGCTCGTCAGGTCCAGGCGGGCAGTCGGTCAACACGACCGACTCCGCCGTGCGCCTGACGCACCTTCCCACCGGCACCGTCGTGTCCATGCAGAACGAGAAGTCGCAGATCCAGAACCGTGCCGCCGCGATGCGCGTGCTGCAGTCGCGCCTGCTGATCCTCCAGAAGGAGCAGGAAGCCGCGATCAAGAAGGACCTCGCGGGCGTCATCACCGCGAGCTGGGGCGATCAGATGCGCTCGTACGTGCTCGCGCCGTACCAGATGGTCAAGGACCTGCGCACGGATCACGAAGTCAACAACCCGTCCGCCGTCTTCGACGGCGACCTCGACGGCTTCATCTCCGCGGGCATCCGCTGGCGCAAGCGCCCCACCGACGACTGAGCGACGTTCCGTTCCAGACCGGGTCCCGCTCCCTGAGCCTGTCGAAGGGTCGCGCGGGCAGGGACGCCTCGACAGGCTCGGTGAGACCGGGAGTGAGTGCCGGATGCCGCCGCGTTGGGTGTCGCTGGGCCACGAGTCGCGTGGCGAGAATAGGCTCGTTCAGCCATGATCCGCTTCGAAAACGTCACCAAGAGGTATCGCGGCACCGTACGGCCGGCGCTCGACGACGTCGACTTCGAGGTGCAACGGGGCGAATTCGTCTTCCTCGTCGGGCCCTCCGGATCGGGAAAGTCCACGTGCCTGCGCCTGATCCTGCGCGAGGACACCCCCAGCTCCGGCCGCGTCGTCGTGCTCGGCCGTGACCTGCGCACCCTCTCGAACCGCCGCGTCCCGTACTTCCGTCGGCACATCGGTGCGGTGTTCCAGGATTTCCGGCTTCTCCCGTCGAAGACCGTGTTCCAGAACGTGGCGTTCACCCTGCAGGTGATCGGGTCCTCCCGCGGCTTCGTGCAGCAGGCCGTACCCGAAGCGCTCCGCCTTGTCGGCCTCGAGGGCAAGGAGAAGCGGTTCCCCCACGAGCTCAGCGGCGGCGAGCAGCAGCGCGTGGCGCTTGCGCGAGCCCTGGTGAACCGGCCGCAGGTGCTGCTCGCCGACGAGCCGACCGGCAACCTCGACCCGGGCACGTCCGTCGACATCATGCAGCTGCTGGCCCGGATCAGCGCCGGTGGCACCACCATCCTCATGGCGACGCACGAGGCCGGCTTCGTCAATCAGATGCAGCGCCGCGTGATCGAGCTGAGCGATGGCCAGATGGTGCGCGACGAGCGCCACGGCGGATACGGCGACACGTCCGCGATCCCGAGCCTCACCCCGCTCGTCGAGCGCGGAGCCGCCAGCGTCGCGGCTCTCACCGCGGTGCTCGAGGTGCAGCGCGAGGTGCTCGCCACCGACTCCGTGCAGCTGGCCGCGGCATCCACCATTCGCGAGCCCGAGGTCGAGGCGCTGCACCACCAGCCGGATCTGATGGAACCCGATCCCGAGCCGGAGACCGAGGCGGAGGCGATCCGAGAGGCCGAGGCATCCCCCCCGATGCACACCGGCCCGGTGGCCCTGCCGCAGATCGCCGACATCGAACTCGCGGATCTCGGCGTCGCCGATCGGCTCGGCCTGTCCGGGCACGACGACGAGGAAGAAGTGGGGCCGACCACATGAGGTTCGGTCTGATCGCGTCGGAGGTCTTCACGGGTCTTCGCCGCAACGCGTCGATGGTCATCTCTGTGATCCTCGTCACCTTCGTGTCGCTGACGTTCGTCGGCGCGGCGATCCTGATGCAGGCGCAGATCGGCACGATGCGCGACTTCTGGGTGGATCGTGCCCAGGTCGCGGTCTACATGTGCACGTCGGTCTCGACCGAGGACACGTGCGTCGGCGGAGAGGCGACCGATCAGCAGGTCGCCGAGGTGGAGGCTGCGCTGCAAAGCCCGACGCTCGCGCCACTGATCCAGAACGTGCGCTTCGAGACCCACGAGGAGGCGTACGCGAACCTGATCGAGCTGCTCGGCGACGACTACGCCGACGTCATCACGCCCGAGCAGGTGAACGAGACATTCTGGGTGAACCTGCGCGACCAGACGCAGTCCGATGTGCTCATCGAGGCGTTCAGCGGAACCGCCGGCGTCGAGGAGGTCGCTGACCAGCTCCAATACCTGGAGCCGCTCTTCTCGGCGCTCACCGTCGCCACCTACATCGCGGTGGGCATCGCCGCGCTCATGCTGATCGCCGCGGTACTGCTGATCTCGACGACCATTCGGCTCTCCGCATATGCCCGCCGCAAAGAGATCGGCATCATGCGCCTGGTGGGCGCATCCAATCGCTTCATCCAGACCCCGTTCGTACTCGAGGGCGTCTTCGCCGCCCTGATCGGGTCCGTGCTGGCCAGCGCGGCGATCGTCGCCGGCGTGCAGTTCGGTGTCAACGACTATCTGCGGCAACGGGTCGATTTCGTCACCACCTGGATCGATCTCACCGACGCGGTGCTCGTCATCCCCGTTCTGATCGGCATCGGCGTCATCCTCGCCGCGCTGTCCGCGGGCTTCGCGATCCGGCGCTGGCTGCGCGCGTAGTCCTGGCATCCGTGTCGGCATCCACGCCCGCGTCCCGGCCTTCATCCGCGCGTCCGGGCCTGCATCCCCCACCGCGGTGGGCCAGCTGCCGGCTCGCGTCGGTCCGTGAGCCGGGCTCGCGTCGGTCCCTGAGCCGGCTCGCGTCGGTCCCTGAGCCGGCTCGCGTCGGTCCCTGAGCCGGCTCGCGTCGGTCCCTGAGCCTGTCGAAGGGTAGACTGAACGGCTGTCGTGCGCCCGCACGGAGAGGATCCGTCCTCGCAGCAAGCCATCAGGAGTCGTCATGCCCCGGGAACGCGGAGAGAACGTCGTCGCGACGAACCGTCGGGCGCGCCACGAATACAACATCGAGAAGACGTATGAGGCGGGTCTCGTGCTCACGGGCACGGAGGTGAAGTCGCTTCGCCAGGGGCGAGCCAACCTGTCCGACGGCTACGCGTACATCGACGGGGGAGAGGCGTGGCTGGATGCGGTGCACATCCCCGAGTACTCCCAGGGGCATTGGACGAACCACGCCACCAAGCGCACCCGCAAGCTGCTGCTGCACAAGGACGAGATCATCAAGCTCAGCCACGCGGTGTCGGCCGGCGGCTACACGCTCGTGCCGCTGAAGCTGTACTTCTCGGACGGCCGGGCGAAGGTCGAGATCGCGATCGCCAAGGGCAAGCACGAGTGGGACAAGCGCCAGACGCTCCGCGAGCGTCAGGACAAGCGCGAGGCCGAGCGTGCCATGCGCTCCCGCAACCGAATGGGCGAGTAGCGCTTCTCGGCGAGCGACCGGATGCCGCGGCATCCGGCGCGCATCAACTTCGGACTATCGCGCCTCCATCGGCGCGGAACGGCCAAGCCGTCCGAAGTAGGTGACATTCTCCGAAGTCGGTGCGCCGGTGAGGCTCGCGGACGCGTGGCGCGACGCACTTCGTCTCGCTTCGCTCGCTCAGTGACCGGGGGGCGTGAAGACCGGAGCCCTCTCGCTCGCTCAGTGACCGGGGTCGGCCTAGCGGACGACCGGCTCGATCGCCGTCTCCGCTACGGCGGCATCGGTGAAGGCGGTGCGAGGAACGAAGGCCAGAGCCGCAGCGGCGACGAGGGCCGTGACGCCGCACACCATCCACACGGTGAAGTAGCCGCTCAGCGAGCCCGCCGTCCCATCACCCGCGGCGCCCGAGACACCCTGCAGCAGCGCGATGCCGAAGACGCACGAGGCGATCGCGCCGCCGACGGTCTTGACCGAGTTCGTCAGCCCCGTGGCGACGCCGGTCTGCGATGCCGGAGCAGCGGATGCCGCGGCCGCCGGCAGGGCGGCGACCAGTGCGCCCGACCCCAGGCCCACGACGACCATGTTCGTGATGACCTGCCCGTAGGTCTCATGGAACGGAAGGAACATCAGGAATCCGACACCGACCAGGATCGACGCCCCGATCAGCGTCAGCCGAGGCGCGGTGAGCCGCGCGATCACCGGGAACAGCAGCGCACCCACGATCATCGCGATCAGGTAGATGCCGATGATGAGCGAGGTGGCGAACCCCGACGTTCCGAGCCCATACCCGTACACCGCCGGGTCGGTCCGCGCGAAGGTCGACAGCGGCGCTTGGGCTCCCAGGACCGAAACGCCGAACAGCCCCGCTGTGAGGAACACCGGCCCCAGCGCCGGTGACCGGAACATCCTCACGTCGATGAGCGGATCCTGGTGGCGCAGCTCCCACAGAGCGAACGGCGCCACCAGCGCAAGCCCGAGTCCGACGGTCGCCCACGACCACGGGTTGCCGAGCCCGCCGTCGAGGCGCAGCAGACTGAGCCCGCCGGTGAAGCAGATGAGCGCCAGCGAGATGAGCACCAGCCCCACGGTGTCGAACACGCCGCCGGTGGGCTCCGGCGACTCCTTCACTCCGAACAGGATCACGAAGAAGCAGACCACGATCAGCACCGCGGGCACGAGCAGCACGACCGTCAGCGGCAGGGAGTCGATGAGCGCGCCGCCCGCGAGCGCTCCGACGATCGCCCCGACCTCCAGGGCCGCCACCAGCAGTCCGGCCGCGCGCGCCGTGATCACCGAGCGCCCTTCCATCCGGCGCGATCGCGACCAGATCAGGGCGATCTCCAGCGGGAGCCACACGACGTAGAACCCCATCAGCGCCCACGCGACGAGGAACACCGCGAAGGAATCCGTGAACGGCAGCACCAGCGCCGCGGCTCCGGTCAGTGCCGTGGAGATCAGCAGCATCCGCTTGTGGCCGACCATGTCGCCCAGCTTCGCGAACGCCGGCACGACGAGCGCCGAGAGCATCAGCTGCGCGCCCTCGAGCCAGTTGACGTCGGCGTCGTGGATGCCGAGGTGCCGGGCGATGTCGGTGAGCATGGGCGTGTAGTAGCCCTGCAGAACGCCGCTCGTGAACTCGACGAAGGCGAGGAAGCCGACGACGGTCGCGAGAGTGCCAAGAACGGCGCGCTTCATCGCGGCTCCTTCTGAACGGATGTTTCGGGTGCGATCACTGTAGCCGCTGCCCGACCGCCCGAGTGGCGTACAGGCGTCATCCTGTGGATCGGATCAGGGCAAGCGCCGGAGCAGTGCTCGCTGGAACCGTTCCCCCCGTTCCAGGGAGGCGATCTCGACCCGTTCGTCGACGCCGTGAATGGAAGCCCGCTGCGCCTTGGACATCTCCAGCGGCGCGAACCGGTACACCGCCGGGGAGAAGCGGTGGAAGTGGCGCGAGTCGGTCGCCGCCATCATCACGTAGGGCACCGTTGCGGCTTCCGGATACGACGTCTTCACGGCGTCGACGATCAGCGCGAACTGAGCGTTGTCGGTGGGCGATTCGGGCGACGGCTCGCTCGCCTCGACCACCGTCACCTCGACGAGGGGATCCGCGATCCGGCGCTTCACTCGCCGCAGCGTGCCCTCGACCGTCTCGCCGATCGCGATCCGAAGATTCAGAACAGCGGATGCCTGTGAAGGAAGCACATTCGCGGCGGTGCCGCCGTGCTGCATGGTCGCCGCCACGGTCGTGCGCACGAGCGCCGCCGCCTCGCCGCCCATCCGGGAAAACGCCCTCGCGGTCAGCCAGGGGAACGTCGCCAGCGTGCGCAGCAGCGTCTGCTCCGGGCCTCTGGCGCGGTTCGCGAACAGGCTCAGCATCCGTGTGATCGCCGGGGGCGTCCGCGCCGGGAAGGTGCTGGGCCCGAGCCGGTCGACGGCCCGGGCGATGCGCCCGACGGCCGTCACGGGAGGCGGCGCCGACGCATGTCCGCCTTCGCCCCGAGCCGTCAGGCGCAGGGTCAGCACGCCCTTCTCGCCGACGCCCACCATCGCGGCGTCGCCGAGCGCGAAGGGCAGCGGTGCGTCGACGACGGCGCCGCCCTCGTCGAGCACGAGCCACGGCACGATCCCGCGGTCCTCGAGTGTGGCCGCGATCCGCTGCGCCGCCGCGCCGTAGATCTCCTCGTTCCCGCCGAACGACAGATAGACGTCGCGCGCGGGGGTGAAGTCCTCCGCGAGCAGGTTCTCCACCGCATCCATCACCACCGCGAGGGGACCCTTGTCATCGAGCGCTCCGCGCCCGAAGACCCAGCCGTCCTCGATCCGGCCCTCGAACGGCGGGAAGGTCCAGTCGTCCGACTCGTCGACGGGCACCACGTCGTAGTGCGCCATCAGCACGACCGGCTGGGCGGATGCCTCGTGCCCGGCCCATCGGAAGAGCAGGCCGAAGTCCGTGATGCGCTCGAGCGTGAGGCGCTCGTGCACGAGCGGGTAGAGCTCGGCGAGCAGGCGAGCGAAGTCCTCGAAGAGCTCCGGTCCACGGGCGTCGAGCTCGGCACTCACGGTCGGCAGCCGAATCATGCGCGACAGGCGTTCACCGATGCCCGGGCGTGCCGTGTGTGCCTCCGATGATGGCGCGGTCGCCGGCATCCGCGTCAGCTGGCCGTGAAACGCGCCTCGACGGCGGCGCTCACGACGATCGGCTGCGGCTCGAACTCGAGCGCCGGCGTTCCGGACATGTCGGATGCCATCATGGCCCGCATCATCTTGGGCGAGCCCGGTGCCGACTCCTGGCCCGCCTTGCTCAGCAGGCCCACATCCGCGATCTCGAGGGCGGTGACGCTGCCGAGGCCGATGGCGGCGGCGTAGGCGGTGGCGCGGTCGACGGCGACCTGCACGGCCTGGCTCGCGACATCCCGTTCGGTGGCCTTGGAGGTCTCGGGCGTGAGCTCCCACGTGACGCCGTCGACGGTGATGCCCTCGCGCTCCGACACCTTGGTGACCCACTCGGACAGGGCCGCGAAGTCGCTGAACTCGGCGCGCGCGCCGACGCTTGCGTGGTGCACGAGGGCGAGGCGCTTGCCGTCCTGGCTCCAGGGGCGGTCGGACCAGATCGAGACCCGATCGCTCGACCATCGGATCAGCGCGCCGCTTGCTTCGAGTGCCTGCAGCTCTTCACGCAGCTGCAGCGAGAGGGTGGACGCGTCGGTCATGACCTGCTCGCGCTTCGGGCCGTCCAGGCGGACGGAGACGCGTGCGACGCCGACCTCGGCGGGGATGCGGTTCTCGTGCTCGCCGCGAACGGCGATGGTTACTTCACTCATGGAAGGGACTCTACGCGCGGCGATGCGGAATGGTCTGGCTGCGGCATCCGTTGTAGACTGTGATGCTTGACACCGAAAGGTGCGAGCTGACAATTCAACAGCGCGTGACAGCGGCCTCTGCAAGCAGAGGAACTCATGGGGATGATCGGTTTCGACAGCGCCTGAGCTCCTGCGAGAAGCGGGCCGAGGATGCAGGGTTATCTCGTAAACGATCTCTGCAAACCAATAAGTGCCAATTCCAAGCGCACTGAGTTCGCCCTCGCCGCCTAGGCGAGCCTGAACTCCGTCAGACCGTAGGTGTTCCCGCTACGGACCCTGGCGTCATCTAGGGGACTTGCTGAGAAACGGCGTCTGGACGCTTCTCGGGACTTTTTCCAGACTGGGCCTGTCGACCTGGATGCCTGTGGCAAAGGTCGGGGCCGAGCAGAACGTCAGCACAGGCTACGCCCGTAGAAGGCGCAGAGACACAGCGTTGGACGGGGGTTCGATTCCCCCCATCTCCACCACTCCGCCGTCACGGCGAACAAGGCCCGGCCCCTCATTGGGGTCGGGCCTTTGTCGTGCCTCCGATCCACCCCGGCAGCGCCAGATGTCAGGCTGTCGGGATGAGTGCTCTGATCATCTGCTGGAACCGCGACAAGTGGGATGGATGGGACACACCGTACGATGCCATTGCCGAGGCGATGCGAGATCCCGCCTTCCGGTATGTGTGCCGTTGGTCTGTCGGCGCCCGCCGCACCGTGACTGTCGGCACGGACGCGTGGCTGCTCAGACAGGGACGGATCCGAGGGCTCATCGGTCACGGACGCGTGCTGACCGAGCCGGTCGAGGGCCCTCATTTCACGGATCCGGGGAAGACCCGCCGCTACGTACTCGTCGAATTCGACACGCTGCTCGATGAATCCGACGTCATTCCCGCTGATCTCCTACAGGCGGTCGTGCCGCAGGTTGCGTGGGCGTTCCAATTCCAGTCCGGCAACTCGGTACCGGGTGATGCGGAGTCTCAGCTGCTCGAACTGTGGACGGATGCCACGGGTCGCGCGATCATGAACTGAATTGCCGGATGCCGTGAGCGATGCCCTCACACCGGGAGCGTTCCATCCGCCCACAGGTCATCCATCGTGATCGGCCGGCCGAGGATGCTCGACGCCGCGCGATGGCCGGAACCGATGGCGGCGGCGACGGTCGCGGGGTCGTCCGTCCACGTCGCTTCGCCGGCGATGTGAAGCACGCCGCCGACGGGCGCCGCCAGGGCCTCGTGGTCCATCGTCGTCGAGCCCACCGTCATGTACGCGTAGGAGCCGCGCGCGAAGGGATCGCCCTGCCAGTCGGTGACGTGCACGCGGGTGGGTTCTGCGACGGCGCTGCCGAAGAGACGCCGGAGCTGCGAGAGCACGGAGTCGACCAGCCGCTCCTCGCTCCAGTCCCGCGTCTCCACGGCGGCCGGTCCCGCGGCGAAGGTCAGCAGGGTCGGTGTTCCGTGCAGAGGAGTGAGGTCGTACCAGGAGTGCCACCAGCGGCCTTCGGAGCCCTGCTGGCGGATCGCATAGACGCCGTCATCCCAGAACTTCGTCGGGAATCGTAGGACGACCTTCTCGAAGGCGTTCATTCTCAGGCGACTCAAGGCACCGGCGTTGGGCTCGGGAAGCGGCGGCTCGATCACGAAGTCCTCCGACTGCAGCACCCCGACGGGCACCGTCACCACCGCGGTGTCCGCCGTGAAGATGCCGCGATCCGTTGTCACGGTCACACCGTCTGCGGCCCGGCGCACGCGGGACACGACGTGCTGCACGCGGACCTCGAGTCCAGCCGCGAGCTGTGCGGTAAGCACGTCGTAGCCATCCGGGAACACGACCTCGTCACCTTCGATGGAGTCGTCGTCGAGGCCATGCGCTGCGAGGTCCTCGATCCAGGCCCCGTACTGCTCCTCCGACCGGTGCTCCAAGTACTCGCGGACGCGCTGGGTGCGCTCCTCGTCCCAGCCCTGGGCGGCGAGCGCCGCCTCTGTGACATCGCGGTAGGAAGCATCCGGAGCCGACTCGGCGACGACGTCGAGGAGCGTGGCGTCGAGGGTGTGGATGTCGTCCGCGAAGCGCCGGGCGGCAGAATCCGAGAGTCGCTTGCCGTCCGGGCCGTAGTAGGCGATCGGGCGACTGTCGGGCTGGTAGCCGCCGACCGTGAACTCGACCATGCGCATGCCGAACGCCTCGGCGGCCGAGGCGACGGGGGAGTCGGTGATGCCATGGATCCAGGACGCGCCGAGGTCGGTCACGAGCCCGTCCGTGCGCTCGGTGTAGACGCGGCCGCCCGCGCGGTCGCGCGCCTCGAGCACGACGACGCGGCGGCCGGCCTTGGCGAGCAGGCGGGCGGCGGTGAGGCCCGCCACGCCCGCGCCGACCACGATCGTGTTGAAGTGATCCATCGACCAGCCTTCCGCTCTGGCACACGGTGCACCGTGTGCTCTGAACGCTAGCGACCGGAGCGCGACTCTGCGAGCCGACGCCCGGCGAGTGCACCGCGTTTCGTCTCGCGCAGCGGTTCTTGAGCGAGGACGCTTCGTCTCGCGCAGCGGTCCCTGAGCAAAGACGCTTCGTCTCGCCTCGCTCGCTCAGCGACCGGCTCCGCGACGAAACGAAGGGCGCTCAGCGACCGGTGTGGTCCGCCCGCCTGCGACGGCAGGACTCTGAATCTCGGGCCTCGAACGCGATTGGATGCCGAAGCGGTCTAACCTTTTCGAGGCTCGAGTCGTCGGCCGCGGTTCTATCGAGAAGGAGCATCACATGCGCGCACTCATCCACTTCACATTCGGCGACCCGACTGAAGTGCTCGAGGTCGCCGATCGCCCACTGCCCGAACCCGGTGCGGGCCAGGTGCGGGTGCGCACGCTGCTCTCGCCCATCCACAACCACGACCTCTGGACTATTCGCGGCAGCTACGGCTTCACGCCCGAGCTGCCGGCGGCATCGGGCAGCGATGCGGTCGGCATCGTCGACGCGTTGGGCGAGGGCGTCGAGCAGCTGCGGGTGGGCCAGCGGGTCGCCGGCGGCACCTTCGGTGCCTGGGCCGAGTACTACGTGGCACACGCGGCAGGGCTCGTGCCCGTGCCGGACTCGATGGCCGACGAGACCGCCGCACAGCTGCTCTCGATGCCGTACAGCGCGCTCGCCCTGCTCCACACCCTCGACATGAAGCCCGGCGAGTGGATCGCGCAGAACACAGCGAATGGGCTCGTCGGCAAGCTGGTCGCGCAGTTCGCTCGATCCCGCGGGATCCGTGTGCTCGGCCTGGTGCGGCGGGACGCCGCCGTCGACGAGCTGGCGGCTCTCGGCATCGGCGACGTCGTCTCCACCGAGAGCGCCGACTGGCGCGATCGCGTCGCGGAGATCCTCGACGGAGCGCAACCGCGCGCGGCGGTGGACTCCATCGGCGGCACGGCGGCCGGAGACCTGCTGTCCCTCCTCGGCGAGGGCGGCACGCTGGTGTCGTTCGGCGCGATGGGATCGGAGACGCTGCAGCTGTCCGCGGGCGACCTCATCTTCAGGCAACTCACCGTGAAGGGGTTCTGGGCCAGCACCATCGGCAGGACGATGGATGCCGCCACGCGGGAAGTCCTGTTCTCTGAGCTGCTTCAGCGCGTCGGGTCCGGCGAGATCGCTCTGCCGGTGGAGGCGGTGTACCCCTTCGAGGAGGCTCGGGCCGCCGCTGCCGCGAGCGCCGTGCCGGGGCGGGCGGGGAAGATCCTGCTGCGATTCTCGTCCTGACGACGAGAATCGCGTCGTCATGCCGCTTCAACGGCGCGCGGCGAGCTCCTGTGTGCCGAGCACCGAGAGGAGGCGTAGCAGGTCGTAGCTCTCCGTTCCCGGCGTCGCTGTGAGAACGAGCAGGGTCTGGCCCTGCTCCGGGTCGACCAGGAACTGGCACTGCAGCTCCATCACCCCGACCTCTGGATGCTGCACGCGCTTCTCTCGCGGGTGGTTGCTGCGCACGTCGTGGGTTTCCCACAGCGCCGCGAACTCGGGACTCTCCGCGAGCAGCGCCCGAACCATCGCGCTGGCGCGCGAGTGCTCACCGTGCTTCGCATAGACCGTACGGATGTCGGCGGTGAACGCCCGCGAGTGCATCGGGTGGTCCTCTGCGGGGTATACGTCGCGCACCGACAGGTCCATGAACCACCGGAAGCCGACGCTGCGCATGAGCCCCTCGTAGCGCGTCTCGTCCCCGAAGAGTGCTCGCGCGGCTGGTGTCTGAGCGAGGGTCTCACCGAGCTCCGTCATCACCTGCGCGGGCGTGTCCGCGAGGCGATCGAGCACGCGCATGATCCCGGGGGAGATGTGGTCGCTGCGCAACGCCCGCACCGGCGCGGTGTGCCCAGCGAGCCGGAACAGGTGGTCCCGCTCATCCAGCGTGAGCCGCAGTCCGCGGGCCATGGCGGCGAGCATCTGCTCCGACGGCTGCGGACCGCGGCTCTGCTCCAGCCGGCTGTAGTAGTCGACCGACATGTCGCAGAGCGCGGCGACCTCCTCGCGGCGAAGGCCGGAAGTGCGTCGGCGGGAGCCGCGCCGCAGGCCGACATCCTCCGGCTGCAGCGCCTCGCGGCGACGACGCAGGAAGTCTGCCAGCTGTGCTTTGTCCATGAGGTGAGTCTCCGAGATCGATGAGTCGGGAACAAGGGATCGATGGTCCCTGGCTGCGCCGCCTTCGGCAAGCTCCTACCTGTGCACGCCGCGACGCGCTCAACCCGCGACCTTCACGCCGACGAGGCGCTCCGACAGATCCCAGATGCGGCGCGCGCCCGCGTCATCCTGCAGTCGCGAATACACGCGCTGCTCGGCCGGCAGGCCACTCAGGTGCTGGAACCCCTTGGGACCGTAGAGGCGCCCACCGGCGGCATCCGGGCTCGCCGCGGCATACACGGCCGACAGCGCGGCCGACGCCGGAGTGCCGACGAGGATGCCGAGCCGTGACATCGCGCGGATGACCTTGACGGCTCCCGTGTCCTGCGCGCGGCCCATCCCGGGCTGGGCGGCGAGCAGATTGGTCGGGGTGATGCCCGGGTGCGAGAGATTACTCCGGATGCCCCAGCCCGCGGCATCCGACCGCCGTTGCAGCTCCATCGCGAACAGGCCGAAAGCGATCTTGGAGGAGCTGTACGCCTTCATAGGGTCGTAACCGCGTTCCCAGCTGAGGTCGTCCCAGTTGATCGCACCCTGGTCGGCCGCGAGGCTGACCTGGCTCGTCACGCGTGCGTTGCCCGCGGTCAGCAGCGGCAGCAGGCGGGCGACGAGCGCGAAGTGACCGAGGTGATTGGTCGCGAACTGCAGCTCGAACCCGTCGTCGGTCGACCTGCGCGTCGGCGGGGTCATGACTCCGGCGTTATTGATCTGGATGTCGATTGCTCGTCCCTCCGCGAGGAGCTGGTCGGCGAGCGATGCGACCGACTCGAGCGACGACAGATCGAGTGGGCGGATGCGGATGCCGGCGCCGGGCGTCCGCTCCCGGATGCGGGCGGCCGCCGCCTCACCCTTCTCGGGATTCCGGACCGGCATGAGGATGTCGGCGCCGGCACGGGCGAGCCGGGCGGCGATCTCGAATCCGACGCCGTCGCTTGCGCCGGTCACGAGCGCGAGCCTTCCGGTGAGGTCGGGGACGGGAATGTCGAGGGTCTTCGGCATGAGGGGCAGCTCCTGGTCAGGTGGGATTGCCTCTATGGTCGATCGTTCACCCGGGGGAGATTCAGGGCCCGGTTACCCAGGGATCGCCGATCCGTGTCTGGGTGTGGATAACGTCAGACGGCACGCGCGCCACCCCCTAGATTCGATGCAGGGCCCGCATCCCCCCCAGCGGGCCGGATCTGGAGACCCTCGCACATGGATCTGTTCGGACTCATCGGCATCGCAGTCGCTGTCGGAGTCATCCTCTTCATCGCGCTGCTCGGATTCCTTCTGTTCCGAGCCTGGTACCAGGTGCCGAAGGCCGACGAGGCCATCGTCATCGTCGGAAAGAAGGCCCGCGACAGCACCGAGGGCGAAGCCAACAAGATGACCGTCATCAGCGGTCGCGGCGCGTTCGTCAACAAGCTGACCCAGCGCTCCGACAAGGTGTCGCTTCGGTCGCGGCAGATCAAGTTCGAGCCGACCGCGCAGACCATCAACGGCGTGACGATCGACCTGACCGGGGTCGCCCTGGTGAAGATCGGCTCCACGCCCGACCAGGTTCGCCGTGCGGCCGAGCGCTTCGCGTCTCAGGACGAGGCCATCGTCATCTTCACGACCGAGCAGCTCGAGGGCGCGCTGCGCGGCGTCGTCGCCAAGCTCACTGTCGAGCAGGTCATGCAGGACCGCCAGAAGCTCAGTGACGAGATCGCCGAGGGCATCTCCGGCGACCTGCTGTCACAGGGCCTCGTGCTGGACTCGTTCGCCATCCAGGGCATCACCGATAAGAACAACTACATCTCCGCGCTCGGCGCGAAGGAGGTCCAGCGCGTCAAGCGCGAGGCGGATGTCGCGGAGATCGACGCGACGCGCGAGGTGAAGAAGCGCCAGCTGGCCGCCGACGAGGCGAACCTGATCGAGCAGACCGCGCTCGACAAGAACAGCGCGGCCGCGAAGTCCGAGGTCGGGCGAGCCAACGCGCAGGCCGAGCAGGCCGAGAACCTCGCCCGCGCCGAGGCCGAGCAGGGTGTGCTTCTGCAGGAGGCGAACAACACGCAGGCACGACTGGATGCCGAGGTGAAGAAGGTCGCCGACGCCGACAAGTACAAGCAGCAGACGTCGGCCGATGCCGAGGCGTACCGGCAGCAGATCGCCGCGGATGCCGAGGCCTACAAGCGCGAGAAGAACGCCGAGGCCGACCGCAAGGTGGCCCAGACGAAGTCCGACGCGGAGGCGTACGCGGTGAAGGCACAGGCCGAGGCCCGCGAGGCCTCCGCTTCGGCCGAGGCGGCGGCGGTGCGGATGCAGGCGGAAGCCGAGGCTGCCGCGGTCCGTGTGAAGGCGGAGGCCGAAGCCGAATCCATCCGCCTCCGCGGTAACGCCACGGCCGAAGCCGTCGCCGCTGAAGCGGCCGCGCTCCGCGAGAACCAGGACGCGATCCTGGCCAGGGAGGTCATCGGCCAGCTGCCGCAGCTGATGGCGGAGTTCGCCAAGGGCTACGACAAGGTCGGCAACATCACCCTCATCGGCGGCGACAGCGCGGGCACCCACCTCGCCCGTGAGCAGTCGGCGAGCCTCACCGCGACCTTCGAGAGCGTGAAGGCCGCCACGGGACTCGACCTCGGTGCCGTCATCCAGGGGCAGGCCCTCGGTCGCGGTATCGCGGACGGTGCGCAGGCAGCGGGCGCGAACGGTCACGCGGAGGTCGCCAAAGCCTGACCCGCACCCGACGACGGCGGTGGTGGTCCGCGTGAAGGGCCGGCCTCAACGCAGCAGAACGGGCCCGGCATCGATGGGGAACCGGAACAGGTGGTATGGGTACACCCGCAGATCCTCGCCATCCTGATACTTGTCCTGACGGTGCAGCTGGTTGGCGGTGACGTAGAGGTACCCGTCGGTGGCAACAGACATCGTGTCGGGCCAGAGCAGACGCTCGTCGTGCACGAGCGTCTGCAGTTCGCCGCTCGGCAGGCGCCGCAGCACCGCATTGTGCTCCCAGTTCGTTGAGTAGATGCGGCCCTGATCGTCGCTCTCGAGGCCGTCGGCCGCGCCGCCCTTGTCGCCCTCGTCGGCGACGGTGGCCGCGACATCCTCATCCGACATTTCCCGGTCCCGCAGCGCCGAGGTCGCCACGCTGTACCAGCGCCGGGAGATCAGCGGGCAGTACCAGAGGCGCTCACCGTCGTGCGATATCGCAATGCCGTCGGATCCCATCTTCACGGGCTGCGGCGGCTCGCCGGGGGAGCGCTCGGCGAAGACCCGGCCCTCTGCCATCGGCGCCATCTCCGCAAATGGCAGCGCCTTTGTGCTGGGGTGATCGTGCAGCCGCCGCCAGGCCTCACCGGTCGCAAGGTCCACGACGATGATGCCGTTGGGGCCGCTGTCCGAGGAGTCGGTGATGTAGGCGATTCCGCCGCCGCCCTGGCGCAGGTCGAATCGGACGTCGTTGAGATACGTCGTGGGCAGCGCGACGTCCTGCTCGAAGAGGATCGTCTGCGTCAGGGTGTCCGTCGTGAGATCGACGCAGACGAGCTTCGGACCACCCCGCTGCGTCGGTTGGAACATGGGGCTTCCCGTGTCCAGGATCCACAGCCGATCGAGCGGATCCACGACGATGCTCTGCACAGAAACGAGCGCGTCCGGGTCGGCATCCGACCCCGGCTGGTTGTACTGAACGCTCGGATAGGGCACCGGTCGACCGTCGACGAGCTCGACGACCGTCGCCGGCACCTCGTCGCCCCACTTGGGAAAGTTCACGAAGATGCGGCCGGTATGGGAGACGCTGACGCCCGTGGGCATCGGGCCGTCGTCGAAGGTGTGCACCACCTCCAGGGAACCGCGCGCGGTATCCGTGGGCACGGTCGGCCGGCTCGTGCCGTCACCAAGAAATGCGTTGCTCATGGGAGCCTCCTGTCGATCGCCCGAAGCCAAGCTCTTGCACGACGGCGAAGCGAGGGGGTTGACGGCAGCGGCATCCGCGGTGCGCGCCCGCAGTCCTGTGCGACCGGCCCGAGGAGTTCACGCGACCCGTAGCCCACGCCGCGCCCCGGGTCTACCCTCGAACCGAGCCTCCTGGTGGATCGCCTGATCCCGGCTGAGGAGCGATGAGCATGGAACAGAAACGGCTGGCACAGCTGCATTCCCGCGCCGAGGCGAAACTCGGCCGCATTCCCGGCGTGATGGGCGTCGGTTTCGGATTGAAGGAGGTGGGCGGGCTCACCACCGAGGAACGGGCGTTCCGGGTCTACGTCCGCGAGAAGAAGCCGCTGGGCGACGTGCCGGCGGACGAGGTGCTGCCGCGCGAGTTCGAGGGAATCCCCGTCGACGTGCTGGTGGTCCGCGAATTCGAGCCCGTGCACTGCGAGGACATGGCGCAGCATCACCCGCTTCTCGGCGGCATCAGCATCACGAACTTCGATGTCAGCGCTGACGACAGATACGGCTCCGGCACCCTCGGGTTCTTCGCCACGCTCAACGGGGTGGAGGGTCCGAAGAACGTGGTGCTCGTCTCGAACCGCCACGTCCTGATGGCCAACGGCGCGGCGGTCGGCAATGCGATCTATCAGCCGAAGTACATCAAGCAGGATGGCGCCGTCGTCCTCGACCTCGGTCCCGACTCGAGAAGGGCGATCGCCGACATCCACGATGCGGGAATCGAGGGCAGCCACTCATTCGCCTACCCCGGGGAGACGGCCCAGGACTACTACGTCGACGCATCCACTGCGCTGTTGAAGATCTCGGTCTCGAGCTGGTGCAACTCGAACTGCGGGGTGTCGTACAAGAACGAGATCAGACAGTTGGACATCGGCGGCAGCAGCAGGATCGAGGATGTCGCGCGCGTCGCTCAGGCGAATCTGGATGCGGAGGGGGACTACGCGGTCTTCAAGGTCGGGCGCAAGACGGGCAAGACGGTCGGCAAGGTGGTCGACATCGCGGCGGTGCTCTCGACCGCGCAGCGCGTCATCGAGATCGATCCCACCGCCCCCGACTGCGACGGACGGAACCAGTTCGTCGCCGAGGGCGACTCCGGCTCGGCGTTGATCAACGCCCAGAACCGGCTCGTCGGACTGGTCTTCGGGCGGGGCAAGGGATCGGAAGCCCACAAGGGGTTCGCGTCGCACATCCACCCGGTGATGGACAGGCTCAAGATCACGCCGGTCAGCATGGCCAACCCGCCGGTGAAGCCTGCGGGACAGGCCGGCTCGGCGCGCGCCGGGGCCTCAACGGGCGAGCAGGATGCCAGCATGCAGCTTCGGCAGCGTGCCCAGGGCAACCCGGGGAGCGCGCCCCTCTATGCCGCTTTCGAGCGGCATCGCGAGGAGGCGGTCGGTCTGGTCAACTATCATCGACCGGTCACCGTCGCCTGGCACAAAGGCAAAGGTCCTGCCTGGCTCGCCCACATCGCCGAGAACGCCCGCAGCCCCGAGCACCGGATCCCGTTCGAGATCGACGGCGTCAGCCGTCGTGACCTGGTGACGAGACTCGCGGATGCTCTGGAGGCGTGGGGCAGCGAGCGACTCCGTGGTGCGGTCGCCGGGCAGCGGGACGCGCTGCTGGCGATGATCGACGGGTTCGACGACCTGCACGAGCTGGTCCGTCGGCTCGAGGGGGATCCCGCTCCCGGTTGACCGGGCGGATGAGGAGAACGGGCCGCCATCCCGTGGCGACCCGTTCTTCTTCTCAATCCGCTGTGCCGAATGCCGTCACCGACGACCTCCGCTGTGGACGCATGTTCCTATTCGGGTGCGACGTCGTCCCACAGCCCCAAGGGAGCGAGCACGGACTCCGTCCAGGTCTGCACCTCTACGGTGTCGACGCGGTACGGGAAGCCCTGGCCCCCGCAGCTCCAGTTCTTCACCCACGAGTTGACGCCGAGGACCGTGTCGGTGTCTCCGGCGAAGACCGGACCACCCGAGTCGCCGAAGCAGGTGCCGACGCGCCCGTTGCCGAAGTTCGACGCGAGCTGCAGGTTGTAACCCGCGGTGTCGGGATTGCGCGTGCTGATGATGAACGTCTCGCCCATCAGGCGCTCCCGATACGAGACGGTGTTCTGGCCGGTCTTGCCGTTGGTGCGCGTCACGCCGTAGCCGGAGACCGTGACGACAGCGTCAACGCCGGTGCCGAGCTCGTCGGCGGCGCCCACCGGTGCGAGCGTCCCAAAGGTGTCGATCTCGGGATAGACCGCCTCGAGGGCCCCGTCCTCCAGCACGATGAGTCCGACATCCTGGGTCTCCGGGATCGTCGAGAGGTCGGTGAATCCGTAGTTGTACAGCATGGTGGACGTCACTCCGCCGCTGACCGGGTAGCCGGAGGTCGCCGGAGTGCCCGTTGCGGGGTCGTAGTCGGCGCCGGCGTCCTGTTCGAACCAGATTCGTGCGGATGCGGCGACGTTGCCTTCATCGTCGCCGGCAACGCAGTGCCCGGCGGTGAGGAACACCTCCGGAGACAGCAGCGTCCCCGAGCACCGGTGCAGGAAGACTCCGTCCTCGTCGTAGAAGGCGACGAGTCCGACGTACTCGTGTTCGAAGTCCTCGGTGATGTTCGGGCCTGTGATCGCCCCCGCTGGGGTCGCCACGAGGGCCGTCGCTGTCATCGCCAGTGCCAGTGGTGCCAGCACCCAGCGACCGAACCTTGCAAGCATGTGATGCTCCTTAGGGTTGGTGGTAATGGATGCGACCGTTGTAGTTCATCGCGGGAAAATCCCACAAGCGCTTGCGAATCTGGACGCAGGGTGTAGTGAAGACGCGGCGCCGACTCCTCAGTCGAAGTGCCGGAGTGCCCCGGAGTGGCCGTCGGGGGCGCGCTGCAGCGGTTCCGCGCAGGAGTGCAGCTGCTCGTGGGTGCAGCCTTCAGTTCGAGGGGCTCGAGATCGGCTGATCCTCCGGAGAGACGTCTTCTCCCGACCCCCCGGGGCCGGAAGAAGACGTCTCTGTTCGGTTGTCAGTCGATCGATCGATAGATGCTGCCGTTGCTCCGGTCCTCGAACTCCATGCCGTCCACGTCCCCGCAGAGTGCCGCCTCCAGCGTGGAGGGGTACTCGCGGCCGCAGGTGGTGCATTCCTTCACTTCGGTCCCCCTCTCCATGCAGAAAGGTCGCTCCCCGCATCAGGGCGCGACCTCTGCGTACGACGATACCCGGAGCCGCCGAGGCTGGAGAAGATGCGAAACACAACGTTCACGCAGTCTTTTTTTGGCCGGTGCATCCAAAGCCGTCGCGTGCGCGGAAGAACTCCTTGAAGGGCGGAACCCCCCGCCCACCCCAAGGAGGACAACGTGCGTAAGACAATCGCAGCCGGCGCAGTGGCCGGTTTCGTCCTGGCGGCGGGCTTCGCAGCCCCCGCACAGGCGATCTCAGCAACCACCGCGGACCTTTCCGTTCTTCACGCGATCCCCGGCCTGACCGTGGACGTGTACGTCAACGGCGCATTGACGCTGGACGACTTCGAGCCCGGCGACCTTGCCGGACCGCTCGACCTGCCGGCCGGTGAGTATGTGATCAACGTGACCGCCTCGGACGCAGCGGATGACAGCGCTCCGGTGCTGACGGCGACCGTTCCCCTCGAGGCGAACAAGAGCTACACGGCCACGGCGAACCTCACCGAGGCCGGCGAGCCCGCCCTGAACCTCTTCACGAACGACACCGCGACCACGAAGGCGGGCGAAGGCCGGCTGACGGTCCGCCACGTCGCCGCCGCACCGGCCGTCGACATCCTTGCAGGGGGAGCACCCGTCGTGTCGAGCCTGGTCAACCCGGATGAGGCGACGCTGAACCTTCCGGTCGGCACCGTCTCGGCCGCCGTCGCGCTTGCCGGCACCACCCAGCCGGTCATCGGACCGGCGGATGTCCCCATCGAGGACGGCAAGCTCACGATCGTCTACGCGTGGGGCAGTGCCGAGGACGCGAATCTCGCCCTGGCCGTCCAGTCGGTGACGGTCGGACACTCCACCCCCGGTGGCGTTCCCTCCGGCACCGCCGGCTACGCCGCCGAGCGCGACGCGATGAACGAGGCGTTCGGCATCATCGGCTTCGCCTTCGCCGCAGCCGCGGCATCCGTCGTCGCCTTCATGGTGCGCCGCTCGCGTGCCGTGAAGACCGACAACTGACCCGCCCCCAAGGCCGTGAGAGAGAACCACCAAGACGTGGAGACACCCTTCGTGAAGACACGCCTCATCGCACCCATGGTGCTGGTGCTCGCTCTCGCCGCCTGCGCGCCCGCCCCGTCCCCCAGCGGGGCGGGTGCCGCCTCCTCTTCGCCGCCCCCGACGGCGTCTCCGGCGCCGGCGGCGACGCCGACTGTCGATGTCCCCATCGTCGCCACCACGCCGCAGGCGGCTCGGGCGCCCGTGCCTCCCGTGCGGGTGCGGATCGCGCAGATCGAGGTCGACATGCAGGTGATCCCGGTCGGGGTCGAACCCGGTGGCTTCATGGAGTTGCCCGTGGATCCCGCCACAGCGGGATGGTACGAGTTCGGCCCCGATCCGTGGAGCGCCGACGGCAACACCGTCATCTCCGCGCACATCGACGCCCCGCAGTATCCGATCGGGCCGTTCGCCCGCCTGCGGGATCTGACACAGGGCAACGAAGTGGTCGTCGCGGCAGCGGATGGGACGGAAGCCCGCTACTCGGTGGCCAGCGTGACGTACTATCCCAAGCAGGAGCTTCCGGTGGAGGAGATCTTCGCGCGGTCCGGCACGAGGGCACTGGTGCTGATCACGTGCGGGGGAGCGTTCGACAGCTCGACCGGACGTTACGCCGACAATGTCGTCGTGGTGGCCCAGCCCCTGGCCTGATGGACGCCCCATGACACAGCCGAGGAGTGCAGTGAACGACGCCGAGAACGAAGCGGCATGGGATGCCCGCTTCATCGCGGGCGACGAACGTGCCCTCGAGCAGGTCTACCGGAGGTGGTCACCCGTCGTCTTCACCCTGGCGCTGCGTTCCCTGGGCGACCGCGGCGACGCGGAGGATGTCACGCAGAAGACCTTCGTGTCGGCCTGGACGTCGCGGGCATCGTTCGATCCGACACGGGCGCGCCTTTCCACCTGGCTGGTCGCGATCGCGAAGCGCCGCATCGCCGACACGCACGAGGCCCGCGCCCGAATCCGCGCGCTGCAGCAGCAGCTGCAGCGGGTCACACGGCCGGATGACCTGGTGCAGGCGCCCGGGGTCGACCTGGGCGAGACCCTGCTCGTCGCCCAGGAGATAGAACGGCTCGAACCGGACGCCCAGCAGGTCATGCGTCTGGCCTTCTTCGACGATCTCACGCATCAGGAGATAGCCAGGCGACTGGACATGCCACTGGGTACGGTCAAGAGCCACATCCGCCGAAGTCTCACCCGAATGCGCACCCGATTGGGGGTCACACATGTCTCACCTTGAGCCGGAGCAGCTCGCTCTGCTTGCCATGGGCGAACCAGTGGCTTCCGATGCGGAAGCCGATCACCTCGCGGAGTGCGCCGTGTGCGCCGACGAATTGGCCCTGTTCCGCCATACCGCGATCGTCGGTCGGTCGGCCATCGACGCGGGCGAGCTCGAAACGCCTCCCGATGTCGTCTGGTCGCGGATCTCGGAGGAGCTCGGTCTCGGCGCGCACGTCCTGGTCGCCGACCGCGTAGACGAGCAGCACGAGCCCGAGCGCGCCCCCGCGCCGGCCACGGCATCCGCCCCCACCGCCGACGTGGCGGCCGTTCCGGCTCCCGCGCGGCACGCCAAGCCGCGACGTCGCTCGCGGCTCGTCTGGGCACTCGCTGCCGCCCTTGTCGTGGTGGCGGGCGTCGGTGTCGGCAGCTGGGCGCTGTTGCAGCGCAACGCCTCCACGGAGATCGCCCAGGCCGAGTTGAATCCGTTCCCGGACCACCCCGACGCCGTCGGCGCGGCGGTCGTCGAGGAGGAACGCGACGGCGAGCTGCTCGTGCGGGTGACCGTCGATTCAGCGGCCACGCCGGACACGTACCGGGAGGTCTGGCTGATCAACAGCGACGCCACCGCGCTCATCAGCCTCGGCGTGCTCGACGGCACGGAGGGGACGTTCCCGATTCCGTCGGGCGTGGACCTGCGCGACTACGTGCTCGTGGACGTCTCGCAGGAGCCGATCGACGGCGACCCCCAGCACTCGGGGGACTCCATCGTGCGCGGCGAACTCTCCTTCGTCTGAGCCGTCCGCGTGCGGGTCAGCCGGCCCAGGTGATCAGCAGCAGTCCCTGCTTGGTGTCGGCCAGTTTCACCCAGCCGTCGCCGAACAGGTACGTCATGCCGTAGCCGTCGGCGTCGGTCGTGATCGTCGTCTCGGGGTTCTCGGTGATGTAGACGCCCTCGTCGGACTCCTCGCGCAGCCAGCCTTCGGTGAGCAGCGACTCCTGGGCGTCCGCGGCCGCATCGGCCTCGATCGGGGCCCATCCGAAGATCTGCACGTGGTCGGTCGCCGGGCCGGAGAAGTCTGCCCACACGCACTGGATGCCGTCCTCGATGACCGTGGCACCGACGCGGAACTCCTCCTGCTCGGCCGACCAGGCGAGGCTCTCGAAGTCCTCCACGGTGGCCGCGGGGATGATCGTCTCGCAGGTCGGCTCGGCACCGGCGACCGGTGTCTCGTCCACTTCCGAGGCGGGCGGAGGGGTGTTGGCGCCGGACGGCGCGATCGTCGGCAGGGCCGAGGGCGCGGGGGCGGGCGTGCCGCACGCCGTAACCACGGTCATCGCGGCGGCGATCGCGAAGGCGGCGCCGAGGCGGTGAAGGGGTGTCATCGTCGGTACTCCGGGGGCAGTGCGTCGGGGAAGGGGAAGGTGAGGCGAGGAAGGCGGAAGGAGAGGCGGGCGTGGTTCACCGCGTCGGGTGACGGGCTCAGGAGGCGTGGAAGAAGTCGAGGAAGGCGTCGTGCAGCACGCCGTTGGTCGCCAGTGTCGACCGGGCCGAGATCGTCTCGGCGCCATCGAACGAGGTCAGCCGGCCGCCGGCCTCCGTGATGATCGGAACGGCGGCCGCGATGTCGTACTCCTTGACGTCGAACTCGGCCACCATGTCGATGCGGCCCTCGGCGAGCAGCATGTACGCCCACACATCGCCGTAGCCGCGATCTCGCCAGACTCCGCGAGAAAGGGCGATGAGCGCATCCAGCCGGCCGGCGGCGTCCCACTGGGCGATGCTCTGGAAGCTGACACTCGCGTTCTCGAGCGTGTCGACGGATGAGACGGTCAGGCGCTGCGGCTCGGTCTCGGTCGCGGTCCAGGCCCCGGAGCCGGCCGCGGCCCACCAGCGGCGTCCCAGGGCCGGGGCGCTGACCACCCCGACGCGCGGGACGCCCTCGACGGCCAGCGCGATCATCGTGCCCCAGACCGGGACCCCTCGAAGGAAGTTTGCCGTGCCGTCGATCGGGTCGATGATCCACTGGCGCGCGCTGTCGCCCTGGGCTCCGAACTCCTCGCCGAAGATGCCGTCATCCGGTCGTTCCGTCGCCAGCGCGTCGCGGATCACGCGCTCCACTGCGAGGTCGGCATCCGTGACGTGCGAGGCGTCGGCCTTCAGCGAGACGCGGAGGTCGGATGCCGCGAAGCGGGGGAGCGACTGCTCGTCGGCCGCGTCGGCGAGCCGGAGAGCGAGGGCCAGGTCGGCTCCGAACTCCCCATTCGCGGGCGCGCCGGAAGCGGGCGGGCGGGAAGGGGAGGGCACGTCTTCCAGGATACCGGGGCGAAGGCACCCCGATTGGCGGCGGACGTAACCGTGATGGTAATGTTGACCCTCGTTCGCCTCGGCGCGGGCGCACGCACCTCTAGCTCAATCGGCAGAGCAACTGACTCTTAATCAGTGGGTTCAGGGTTCAAGTCCCTGGGGGTGCACAGACAGGGCTCCGGCTTCAGCGAAACGCAGAAGTCGGGGCCTTCGCTGTCGGCTCAGGTGGCCTGTTTCAGTTGTTGGTTCGCTCTTCGGATGCCGGGGGATCGCGCATGAATCGGTACACCGTCGCCACGGATGGCGCCTGCATGCGCAATCCCGGTCCCGCGGGGTGGGCGTGGGTGGGGGAGGACGGGCGCTGGGCTGCCGGGTCGCTCGCCGCGGGGACCAACAACATCGGCGAGCTGCTGGCGGTGCTCCACGCGATCCGCGACCACGGCCATGTCGAAGACCTGCTGATCCAGGCGGATTCGATGTACGCGATCAACACCTACACGTCGTGGATGGACGCCCACAAGCGCCGGGGGTGGAAGACCAGCACCAAGGAGCCGACGAAGAACGCGGACATCCTCGAGGCGCTCATCGTGGCGCGCGACGCCCGTCGCGCCGCGGGGCTGCCCGATGTGACATTCGAGCACGTCCGTGGGCACGCGGGGCATCGGCTCAACGGCTGGGCGGACGAGCGCGCGGTGCGCGCCTCCCAGCACGGGGATCGGGGCCTCGAGGCGATCTGGTCGACGGATCGCGGGCAGGCGCTTCTCGACGTGTCGGTCGACGCGCCCAAGGCGGGCGAGGACCGGCCCAGGCGCCGCAAGGCGTAGCCCGGGTGCTCTCGGTGGGCGCCATGCTGCGGGTCTCCAGCGCCGTTCCCTACATCGCCAGCGCCACGACGAGGATCGCGACGTAGAACGTGAGGACGAAAAGCGCCGAGAGCGCTGCGGGGAACCTGTCCTTGCTGGACGTCAGGAATCGCACGATCGCGACGATGACGATGACCAGTGGAACAGCGGGCAGCCAGGCGAGGGGTGCGAGAAGCCACGGCTGCACCAGAGCGACATAGGCCGCGACCGCAGTGGTGGCGAGTGCTCCCACCACGAAGGTGGAGCCCGTGACCCCGAGGGCGTCGGAATAGAGGTGTTCGCCCGGAGTCCCGGTGCGGGCGGTCTTACGTGCGAACTCGAACTGGAGGAAGGTCCCGGCGAAGATGACGAGCGTCCAGACGACCACGGGATCCGGAGCGACCTGACCTGTCGCGACGGCCGACGTGAGCAGCCACCCCGTGAGCACGATCTGGATGGGATACGTCACGACGAGGTTCGCCAGGACGCGCGTCCGTATCCGCTCCGATCGCACCTCGATCGCCCAGAGAACCAGGCCGTAGGCGAGGGTCGCGAGAAGCAGGAGGGCCGTCCACGGGGCGAGTGCCACCGCCCCGGCGACGCTGACAGCGGCGATCACCGCCATCGCCGCCCGCAGGTCGCGCGCCGTCACCGCACCTGTCACGAGCGGCCGGTCGAGGTGGTGCGTGCGGTCGTAGGTAAGATCCTTCTGGTCGTCGATGATCCTCAGATACAGGAGGACCAGCAGCACGATTCCCACTCGTGCGGCGGTCTGCCACGTCGGCCGCCAGTCGGTGTCGGGCGGGGGAGGAGCGATCGTGGCCGCGGATGCCTCGACGGTCAGCGTCCACAGCACTCCGTAGAGCAGGTACTGGGCTTTGAACCGCGTCGCGGTGAATCGCGCGATACGCCGGATCATGCCCCCCACCGATTCCAGTGCGTGACCTCCGCGGCACTGCGCGGCGAAGAGCTTGCCGGATCTCCCCGCAGGTGCGCGACCGGGATCAGGGCGATCTGCGCGACATCGTCGAAGGGGATGCCGACGACCTCGGCGACCTCGCGCTCGTGCCGTAGATGCGCCGTGGTGAAGGTCGAGCCGAGCCCGCGCGAGCGCAGCGCGAGCTGGAAGCTCCAGATCGCCGGGATGATCGACCCGTAGAAGCTCGCGAGTTTCGATTCGAAGCCGACGGGGGGCCGTCCTTTCTGGCAGGTGAGAACGAGCACGGGCACGTTGCCCAGATTCATCGCGAGGTAGCGGGCCGAGTCCAGATCGGGGGATGCCGGGAGCCCGCGACCCGCGAGGTTCTCCTCGAAGCCGCGCCGGTAGAACCCCCTATCTGTACGCGCAGCCCTGGGTCGTCAACCGCGATGAACTGCCATGCGCGGCGATCCGAGCCGCTTGGGGCACGCACCGCGAGGTCGAGGCACTCCGAGATGACGGCCCGATCGACCGGACGTGACAGATCGAGCCGCCGGCGGAAGGCCCGCGTCGACGTCAGCGCCGTGTCTACGTCCATGCCCGCACCGGCCGGTACTGAAGGGTGATGGATGCCGCATCCCTTCCCTTCTGGCTCACCTGGCAGACGACGGACAGATCGTCCCGCTCCGACGTCGCCACCGCGGTCGCCGTGGCGACGAGATCCAGCTCGATGAAGCTCGTGAATCGAGCGGTGAGCCTGCGCAGCTCCATCGGCTCTTCGGTGTTCTTGCCCACGAACGCCACAGCCAGCTGCCGTGCCGCCTCGACGACGAGGGCACCCGGAACGTGGTCGAGGGGATGGTCGAAGAGAGTGGCGTGGTCGGTGTCCACCACCAGGTCGGCACGGAGGCCCTCCTCGGATTCACGAGGCTCGGTGATGACGACGTTTCGGCGGTCGATGCGTCCGACGGTGGCCGGCGAGGCCCGTTCGCCCGGCGCGAGCGCTCGTGGTTCGCCGGTAAGGCCGAGCCCCTCGCGCGCCGATGCGCGAAGAGCTTCCCACTGGCCGCGCGTGGTACCGGAGAAGCTGTACTGTGCTTTCGCCCCCGGCGCGCCGTCACGGCTCAGCGCCATGGCCACGAGCCCGCCCACGAGCCGATCCCCGGCGAGGAACGGTCGGACCAGCGAGACATCGCACACCAGCCGCGCCGGTGAAGGGTCACGGCGCCACGGCGTCTGGGCGACATCCTCGATCTCGAGGGTGCGAAGCAGGAACGCCGTCGACGTCGGCAGGCCGTGGAATCTGTGCATGACGGCCATTCCGCTCTGGCGGAATGCCTCCTGTAACAGGAGCAGGTCCCCGCTGCGCAGCCATGCCTCCGTATGGTCGCCGAAGTAGGCGTGCGAGCGCGGGAGCTGGATCGCGGCCTCGTGGCGCCCGTCGTCGGTCGCGCGGAGTCCGGTGACGAAGACCTCGGCGACCGATGCGCGGTGGACGAGATCGCGATGGATCGTGCGGTTGTAACTCGGCTTAGGAATCCTGGGCTCCTTCGTCGAGGTCGACGTCGTGGTCGATCGGTCGGGGCGGGGGGATGCGCATGGGGAGCACACTCGCGCCGACGACGATCGTCGGCCACGGATCGAGTGGCGTGCCCTGGTGCCAGGCGTCGCGCAGCGCGGTCGCCCACTCCGTGCCCTGGGAATCGGGCCGCAGGTTCGAGGCGTTGAGCTGCTCGATGAGTGCCGACTTGGCGACGTCCAGATCGAAGGACTGCTCGGGCGCTGACTCGTACAGGTTCGCCGCGATCCGGCGAGCGTCGGCCTCGCGATCCAGCCCCTGAAGCGCCTCGTGCACCACTGCCAGACGATCGCGTGCGCCGAAGTAGACACCGAGCTCCCGCAGTACTTCGGCCGCGGTGTCTGAGGTGTGCACGAAGTTCAAGAGGTAGGTGCTGCCGCCCAGCAGATGTCGCAGTTCACCGAGGCGTCGGTCCTTCGGTGCCGTCGGCCCTTTTCCCTCGGTCAGTCGCGGTGCGACCGGGCCGGATCGGTCGTCGGTGACGACGAGCAGGAGCGAGGGGGAGAGCTCGACCATGAGATCGGCGATCGTGCGCCTTTCGGGAGACGCGATGTGCCAGTTGTGGTACCAGAGCGCCCGGGCCCGCAGTCTGTCGACGGCCATCTCGCGGGCGGCCACCACTCGGTATCCGTTGGCGGCAAGCCAATCGAGGGTCGGCTCCACACCACGGGCGACGATCGCGTCGGGCTTCAGCAGGAGCAGTCCATGACGCTCGGCGAAGGGCCTGGCGTCAGCCCCGAGCTGCTGGACCGACTCGAGGTAATAGGTGTCGCGGTGGTAACGGATCGGCTCTTCACGCGAGCTGGTCATCTTGGCTCCACTCCTGCGGGACGGCCGCCGAGATAGCCGCTCTCGAGGCAGTGATCGATGAGGAGTCGCAGGTAGTCCGGACCCGTGCCGGGGCGCGGCCGCTCCACGAGTGCATCCGTATTCGTCGCATCGAAGGTCACGCGTCGATTGAAATAGCTGGCGTACATCTCGCCGAACCTGCGGTAGTAGCCGCGTTCGACCGCAGGCAGGTCGGCGACCGCGAACGCGCTCGGCGGAACATACCGGGCGATGAAGAACGGGGGATACTCGGCGAAGATGTCCGACAGCTGCCGCAGCGAGATGTCGTCCGCCCCGACAAGGTGGTGGGTCCGTCCCACGGCTTGATCTATCTGCCGCACGACGGATGCGAGCGCGTCGGCGACGTAGTCGATCGGGACGAGCGACAGCTTCGCGTCGTAGCGACCGGGCAAGGTCTGGAGCCGACCCTCGACCACCAGCTTGAGGATGGGATAAAGGTTCTTGTACGTGCCGATCGAGCCGTCTCGGCTGTCGCCGACGACGATGGACGGGCGGACGATCGCGGCGCGCAGCCCGTGCGCGGCCGCGGCGTGCACGAGGGTCTCGGCACGCAGTTTGCTGCTCTCGTAGCCGTTGCCGAACGCTTGACCCACATCGAGCTCGTCCTCGCGGACCGTGCCCCCGCGCATTCCGCAGACATACGCCGTACTGACGTAGACGAGCGGCACGTCGAGGTCGCGTGCGACGCCGATGGCGTGTGCCGTTCCCCGAACGTTCAGCGTCTCGTAGGCCGTGTCGTCGAGACCGAAGTCGGTGGTCGCCGCGCAGTGCACGATGCACTGGACGTCATCGAGCGAGGCAAGGATGCCGCTCGTCAGGCCGAGCGCCGGTTCGCGCACGTCCCCACGGACGGTGCGGATGCCCCCGATCGAGGCAGAATGGACGAGTCCG
This sequence comes from Micromonospora sp. DT81.3, assembly GCF_049847225.1. Classification (NCBI taxonomy): domain Bacteria; kingdom Bacillati; phylum Actinomycetota; class Actinomycetes; order Micromonosporales; family Micromonosporaceae; genus Micromonospora; species Micromonospora sp. DT81.3. The sequence continues at coordinate 202,268 of NZ_JBNCNY010000003.1, read as the reverse complement.
ACCGGATCATCGACTCGGCCGACGAGTGCGCGGCCCAGCTCGCCGCTCGCTCCGGTGATGAGGACGCTCATGCGCTGCCGGCCGCGAGCGGCTGTGAGCCGCCGGACTCGAGCAGATCGCGGGCCTCGTCGAGCGGGAAGCTCGTGTCGAGGTATCCGCCCAGCCGCAGCCAGTCGTAGCCGATATCGAGGGTACGCCGCCATTCCTCCCTCGAGGCGAAGGAGGAGGGAAAGTCCGAGCCGCCGACGACGTCGCGGACGACCTCCGTGAACCGCACGAGGTGCTCGGCATCCGTCCGTGCCGTGGCAAGCGCCTCGAGGAATTCGTCGCGTCGCCATCCCTCCGCGGGCAGCATCCAGCGCACCGTAGCACCGGCGGCGACGTCGGCGGGCAGCGGATCGACGCCGAAGGCCGAGACGACCGCTCGCACGCCCATGGCCACGAGGCGGTCTGCGGCGATGCCGGCCACGGCGGACTGACCGCTCGCTATCGCGCCGTCAAGGTCTTCTCGGGCGTTCTCGAGCACGATGTTCGCCCAGACGAGCGCGATTGCGCTGCGCACGAACCGGGTTGCCGGAAGGGCGATGAGACTCACCGGCTCGCTGTTCGATGCATGCGCGCCGCGCAGCCCCAGGGCGGGTCGATGCGACGTGGGCGACGGCGTGGATCCCTCGAACACGGGACACATCGCAAGGGCGGGCCGCACCGGCTCGGTGCCCGTTCGCAGGCCGACGAGGCCCAGCTGGATGAACCTCGCGATGGTCGGTCGGTGCCGCGTGTCGAGTTGTGTGAGAGGACGGCCGAAGACCACCGAGCGCCATGCGGGCGCGGCGTCGTCCGACAGCACGAAAACGTCCGCACGACCCCGGATGACGTGCAGGCGCCCGGCGATGGGCCATGTGGTGACATCGGGGATGCGGCGCAGCACAAGACTCTCGCCATCGGCCGGAATGTCGACGCCGAACGCGGCCGCGCTCGCCAGTGCATCGAGGAAGGAGCCGGTCCGAGCGGACCGATAGTGGACCTGCGTCTCTTGGTCGGCGGATCGGTCGAACTGCTTCGGGAGCCATTTCGTCTCGATGTAGCCCTCGCCCTGTCCCGCGAGCCATGACTTCGCCGCCTGGTCGAGTCCGTCGCGAGCCCATCCGAGGGCCGATTCGTCATCCCCGAGGGCCGCGAGCGCCACGGCGAAGAGCAGCGCCTGCTCGGCCCGTTCGCGCCACCACCGCTGCATGTGCGCGGTGAAATCCGGATAGGGGAACAGCGCGCGAAGTCTATCCAGATCGGGAGCCCGGCCGTCGCGCGCGACCTCCTGCGCGCGAAGGAACCGCTGCACGCGGTTCAGTACGTCCTCGTCCGCCTCGCCCGACGCCGCGAGCTCGAGCTGACGACGCAGCTGGGCTTCCGACCGCGTGCGCACCTCGACGCGGCGCCCCGCCTCGAAGAGCACGGTCGGCATGGTCGGCGTCTCTTCGTCGCCGGCGATGAGCACCAGGAAGTCGACGTCCGAGCCCGCATTCCCGAAGCCTTCGGCGAGGGACCCCTCGTGTACGACGATCGCGTCCGGTGCAAGGTGCACACGGTTGCGCACGGCCGAGAAGATGGCGGCGATCTGCTCGGGGGCGCGATCGGGTCGCTCGCCCTGCAACGCAGTGGCGGGAATCATGCTTGCTCTCTCTCGTCGTCGAGGATCGTGACCGTGCCCGCAGCACCGTCGACCTCGATGTGCATCCCGGTGCGGATGAGCGTCGAGGCGTCCGGCAGCTGGACCACGGTGGGCACTCCGAGCTCGCGCGCGACGATCGCGAGATGGGTGAGTGGGCTGCCCCTCTCGATCACCAGGGCGCGGGCGGAGGGGAGGATGGCGACCCAGCCGGGGTCGGTGCGGTAGGCGACGAGGATACCCCCGGCGATGTCGGCGGGTTCGGTGACGACGACAGCGGTGCCGCGCACGATGCCGGCGGCCGATGGAACGCCTACCAGCACGGCGCCGAGAGTCGCCGCCTTCGTCGCCGCCACGGGCACCCAGCCCTGTTCGGCCAGCGCGGGTGCCCCGAAGTCGTCGCCCGAGGTCACGAAGCGCGCGGGAGCGACGAGCAGGGCATCGCGCGACTGCGCTGCGCGCCTCGCGGCGACCAGGTGGCGGTAGGACGGCCCGTTCGGCGCGCCCTCGTAGGCGTCCCGCAGCTCGTCCACGGTGAGCAGGAAGACGTCGGCGAACTCGTCGATCACGCCGCGTGCGACCAAGTCGCGCCCGAGCGCGCGAAGGGTCCGCTTCACCATCCCGAACGCCCTGGTCCGGCGGAACCGCAGGGTCTCACGATGACCGACCGCGCGGCTCGTCTTGCGGCGCAGACGCTCGTAGAGCGTTCGCCGGATGCCTCGGAGGTGCTCGTCGAGGTAGACGTCGGCATCCGGACCAGCCGTCAGCGGAGCATCCGCGGTCGCGCTGCGCAGCATGAGGAACAGGCTCGCCGGCTCTTCGCGAAGGTCGGGAACCTCGAGCTTCAATTCGTCGACGCTCCGGTAGCCGAAACGCCCGATGTATTGGTCCACGGCTCGCGCGAAGGCCGTCCACCGTGATCGGGCGAGCGCTTCGTACGCCTCCGCGGGCGGCGTGGCCGCCAGGAAGTCGGCGAGCTCTGGATCATCTCGCACGCTGCGTGCGAGCTCCCGCATCGCCAGCGCCGGTTCGGCCGACTCAACGTTGAGCCCGGGATTGACCACCGCGTACATGAGCCACTCGGGCGCGCGGGGGAGCCACGCCTTCGTCAGCGCGTACATCGCCCCCGAGAGCGTGAGCAGGATCGCGTCGAGAACCATCATCGGCCCCCACCGCTTGACGAGATCATCGACGGCGGCTCGGTAGCGCCTGTACAGTTCGTCGCCCGCAACCGAATCGAGGTCGTCCCGATCGAAGTCGTCGTAGGCGCGGGCGAAGTCCTGCGTGAACCGCTCCATCATCCGGTCGATTCCGGCGAGGCGGCGGGCGTAGACGACCGTCGTCACCGTCCGCGAGACCAGTCGGTGCACGGGGGAGCGGAAGACGAAGGGATGCAGCCGCCGGGCCTCCGCGGCCGCCAATGGTTCGCCGACACCGAGGGCCACCTCGAGCACTCGCCGGTTGAGTGGGTATCCGGGTGCGATGCCGACCATTCGGTACCAGTGCAGGAGGTTGTAGTACACACGGCCGTGGAAGATCCCCAGCATCGCTGGGGTCCAGCGGCTCATCTGCCGCAGCTGCGCAGGCGGCACACGCAGAGAGCGGGCGTACTCGAGGTAGACCCGGCCGTACACCTCTGCTGCGGTCGTCGCCGTGAGCGGAGACGTCACGCCGTTGAAGCTCTCGATGATGTTCGAGTTGTCCCAGATACGCCGTGCCCCAGGTTCGGTCCGCTCCTTCGCACCCAGAAGCGGTGCGGGCGGGAGCGCGGTGATCGGGCGGCATTGCAGCACCCACAGGTTTCCGTCGGCAACGGCGAACTCGATGTCGACGGGCCGCCCCAGCCGGCGCTCCTGCCGGAGGGCCGTCTCGACGATCCTGTCGGCAGTGGTGCCATCCAGCGCCGCAACGACCCTGTCCGCGTCCGGGACGGTCGACGTCGTGATCCCGTCACCGTCCGCCGCATCCCGACGATTCGCCTTCTCACCGACGACGGTCTCGAGAACGAGGCGTCGTGCACGGTCGATGACCAGGAGGTCCGCGTCGACAAGACCTTCCACCAGCCCCTCGCCGAGCCCGTAGACAGTGCTCACCAGCAGCCGCCGCCGATCGCCGGTGATGGGGTCTGCCGAGAAGACCACTCCACTGATGTCGGCGGCCACCATCGCCTGGACAACGACTGCGATCCCCGCCGTCGAGACGGACCTTCCTCGCGCAAGCCGATAGCTCGCGAGTCGATCGGAGAACGCGGATGCCCAGCACACCCGCACCGCGGACTCGAGACCGGTCGTGACGTTCAGCACCGTCGAGAACTGCCCCGCGTACGAGTCGGCGTCGCCATCCTCATCGAGCCCCGACGAGCGCACGGCCACGCGACCTCCACCCGCTCGCTCGTGCGCCGCGGCGAGGAGCCGGGACAGCTCAGGCCCGAGCGGCGCGGCGAGGATGCGACTTCGGATCTCCGCAAGGGCGGCTTCGGGCGCCGAATCGAGCCCAGTAATCAGCTCTGCCAGGTGTGCACGATCGACGAATTCGGCGAAGATATCGGTTCCCAGGACGGACCACGGCGGAACGCGCTCCCCGGAGCGCTGGAGCGCCTGCAGGCCGGCGGCTTTGGCGCCGCCGGTGCTCGCGACCCGATCGGACGGCGACGAGACGTCAAGGATGTGGAGCACCGCACCTCCGATGGCGAGGCGATGGCGCTGGACTCCGGACGCTCTCTCGAGGACGCAGCCGGGGCGCGTCATCGCGGGGACTCCGCCAAAGGCGGAGCGTGAGTCGATTATGCCCGTCCGGCGAGGTCAATGCCAACACCGGCATGTTCTCCATTCCCACAGGCGGCCGGGTCCCGATCGGTGGCCCACGTAGCGAATGCGTAACGACCGGCCGTCCGGGGTGCCCGCGGCTTGACGAAACTTCTAGAACTTTCTAAATTTGCGGTTACCTGAATCAGTTCTCAGGTTAGAACCTCCCGCACCAACCTTCCAATGGTGAAAGGCACTCACATGCGCGTAACGAAGAAGTTGCTCTTGGGCTCCGTGGTCGCCACGGCCGCTCTCGTCCTGGCGGCGTGCGCGCCGCAGGCCGCCGAAACCGGCGGCGCCGCTGACCCCTCGGCCGGCCCCCAGGAGGTCACGGTCGGCATCGTCACGAGCGAGACCGGCCCCCTGGCCGGATACGGCAAGCAGTACCTCGACGGCTTCAAGGCGGGTCTCGACTACGCGACCGACGGCACGGACGAGGTCGATGGGACCAAGATCGTCGTGGAGTACGCCGACGACGCCGGCGACCCGGACAAGGCGGTCACCGCCGTGAAGGAGCTCATCGGGTCGGGCATCAACATCATCGGCGGCAGCGCGTCCTCGGGCGTCGCCCTCGCCGTCGCCGAGCAGGCCGAGCAGAACGAGGTGCTGTTCGTCTCCGGCCCCGCCGCCGCCGACGCGATCACGGGCATCAACGACTACACCTTCCGCTCGGGCCGCCAGAGCGCCCAGGATGTCGCGACCGCCGGCACCTTCCTCGATGACCTCGACGGCAAGACGATCACGGTGTTCGCGCAGAACAGCGCCTTCGGCCAGGGCAACGAGGCGGCCGTCAAGGCGATCCTCGGCGCACAGGGCGCCACGGTGAACTCGGTGCTCGTCGCGGAGGACGTGACGGAGTTCACGCCGTTCGCGCAGCAGGTACTGGCCGGCAACCCCGACCTCGTCTTCGTGGCGTGGGCAGGCGCGACCTCCGGGGCGATGTGGCAGGCGATGAGCCAGCAGGGCGTGCTCGATGAGATCCCGGTCGTCACGGGCCTCGGCGACTCGGCGACCTTCGGCGCCTACGGCGAGGCATCCGAGAAGATCAGTTTCCTGAATCACTACTTTCCCGGAGCGAACGACAACGACGTGAACGCGGCGATGATCGAGGCCATCGAGGAGGCGGGTGGCACGCCCGACCTGTTCAGCCCCGACGGCTTCAACGCCGCCATCATGATCGTCCAGGCGATCAAGGAGGGCAAGGGCGACGTCGGTGCGATGATCGACGCTCTCGAGGGCTTCGAATTCGACGGTCCCAAGGGTGCGATGACCGTGCGCGCCGATGACCATGCGCTGATCCAGGAGATGTACCAGGCCAAGCTGGTCGCCGACGGCGGCACGTTCGTCCCCGAGCTCGTCGACACGGCCAGCGCTGACGAGGTGGCCCCGCCCGAGGCGGAGTAGTCGTGAACCGGCCGCTCCACCTCGACCGCTGAAAGGCACCATGAGCACCCCTGTCCCGTCCGCGCTGAAGATCGAAGGCCTCGGCCTGCAGATCGGCGGCGCAACCATCCTGAAGGATGTCGACCTCGATGTCGCCGCCGGCTCCATCGTCGGCGTCATCGGGCCCAACGGCGCCGGCAAGACCACGCTGTTCAACGTGATCTCCGGCGTGATGAAGCCCACGTCCGGTCGCATCCTGATGAACGGAGCCGACCTCACCGGCACGTCCGTGCCCAAGAGGGCGCGAGCGGGACTGGGTCGCACATTCCAGACATCCAGCCTCTTCCCGAGGCTCAGCGTTCTCGAGAACGTGCGGCTCGCGGCGCAGGTGGCGCAGGGCGGCAACTACTCGCTGCTGAGCTTTCCGCGTCGGTCGGATGCCGCCACGCAGATCGCCCGCGCGAAGCTCGATGAGGTCGGGCTCAGCCACAAGCTCGACACGGCCGCGGGTGACATCTCGCACGGCGACAAGCGGAAGCTCGAGATCGCGGTTCTCCTGGCGACGGATGCCCGCATCGTGCTGCTCGATGAGCCCATGGCCGGCGTCGCGTCGGGCGATGTGCCGGGGCTCGTCGACAACATCCGTCGCATGCATGCCGAGAAGGGATGCACCGTGCTGATGGTGGAGCACCACATCGACGTGCTGATGGGCCTCGTCGACAGGGTGGCGGTCATGTACTTCGGCACGCTCATCGCCTTCGACACCCCGCAGAACGTCATGGCGAACCCGCTCGTGCAGAGCGCCTACCTGGGAACTGCCGCATGAGCGCGCCGATTCTCGAGGTGCGGGGGCTGCGCGCCTCGATCGCCGGGCAGCAGGTCGTCGAGGATGTGACATTCGAGGTGCCGGCGACCGGGATCACGGCCGTGCTCGGACGCAACGGAGTCGGAAAGACCTCCACGCTGCGCGGCATCCTGGGTCTCATTCAGCGCAAGGGCGAGGTGCGCCTCGCGGGCGAACGGATCGACGGGATACCCACCCACCGGATCGTGCAGCGGGGCGTCGGCTACGTGCCAGAGGACCGCGAGGTCTTCGCCCGGCTCTCGGTCGCCGAGAACCTCGCCCTCGCCGAGCGGCAGCGCAACCCCCGCCGCGAGTTCGTCGCCGAGCTGTTCCCCGACCTCGTGCAGCGCCGCGACCAGATGGCCGGCACGCTGTCCGGCGGACAGCAGCAGATGGTCTCGGTGGCGCGGGCACTCATCAACGACAACCAGCTGCTGCTCGTCGACGAGCCGACGAAGGGCCTCGCGCCGATGATCGTGACACAGGTCGCCGATGCGCTCCTCGAGGCGTCGAAGATCGTGCCGATCCTGCTCGTCGAGCAGAACCTCGAGGTCGTGCGCCGCCTCGCCGACGGGGCGATCGTGATCGCCGGCGGCCGCGTCGTGCACACGGGCCGGGCGACCGAGATCCTGGACGACGAGGGCCTCACGAGGCGCCTCCTCGGCGTGCACGCGGAGACGGTTCCCTCTCAGACGCCGTCCTCCCAGACCGGGCAGGGCACGAGATGAGCACCCTCGTCCTCACCCTCATCACCGGCGTCGGGCTGGGCGCACTCTACTTTCTGGTCGCATCCGGGCTGAGCCTGATCTACGGCCTCATGCACGTGCTCAATTTCGCGCACGGCGCGTTCCTGACCCTCAGCGCCTTCATCGGGTGGCAGGTCTCGCAGGCCCTCGGCACCGAGTCGTGGGGATCGTTCCTCGCCTCCGTGCTCGTCGGCGCGGTCGTCGGGGCGGTGTTCGCGACCCTGACGGAACTGGTGCTCATCCGCCCGCTCTACGAGCGGCACATCGAGCAGGTGCTCGTCACGGTCGGCCTCTCGTTCGCGGCCGTCGCCCTCTTCGAGGGCATCTGGGGCACCGACGCCATCAACATCTCCGGCCCTCCGTGGCTCAAGCAGACCACCGAGGTGCTCGGGGCGAAGATCCCGAACACCTACTGGGTGCTGATGATCGCTGCGGCGCTCGTGCTCGCCGGCCTCGTGCTGTTCCTGCAGAAGACCCGCTACGGCATGATCATCCGCGCCGGCGTGGAGAACCGCTCGATGGTCACGGCCCTCGGCATCGACGTGCGGCGCTCGTTCACCCTCGTCTTCGCCATCGGCGGCGCGGCGGCCGGCATCGGAGGGGTGCTCGCCATGCACTACACAACCTTCGTCTCGCCCCACTTGGGCGGCACGCTGCTGATCTTCGCGTTCATCGTCACGGTGATCGGCGGACTCGGCTCCCTCACAGGGGCCGCGATCGCGTCGGTGCTGGTGGCTGTGCTGCAGCAGTTCGCGAACTTCTATCTGCAGGGCACCGGCGACTTCATCGTCGTCATCCTGCTCGCCGTCGTGCTGCTCCTGCGGCCGTCGGGGCTGCTGGGGAGGAAGGCATGACCCTTCGACAGGCTCAGGGACCGGATGGACAGGCTCAGGGACCGGATGGACAGGCTCAGGGACCGGATGGACAGGTTCCGGGACCGGATGGACAGGCTCAGGGACCGGAGGCTGCGCGACCGGATGCCGCGAGCAGGCGCCTGGACATCCGTGCCCTGATCCCGGCGATCGTCGGCGTCGTTCTGGTCGTCCTCATGGCGATCCTGCCTCTGCTGAACATCTCGATCCCCGGCATCCTGCCCACCCCCACATACATGCCGGGAAGCCTCGCGCTGCTCTCGCTCTGCATGGTGTTCGCCGCGCTCGCGCTGTCGTACAACCTGCTGCTCGGGACGGCCGGGATGCTGTCGTTCGGGCACGCGCTGTACTTCGGCGCCGGCGCCTACGGGCTCGGCATCGTGCTCGAGAACGCGGGCGTTCCGCTGTTTCCCGGCATCCTGATCGCGCTCGTCGGCGGACTCGTCATCGCCCTCGTCACCGGTGCCGTGAGCATGCGGGTGTCGGGCATCCCGTTCGCGATGGTCACCCTCGCCTTCGCGCAGGCCGGCTCGGTGCTCGTGCGGCGCAATCCCCAGGTCACGGGCGGCGAGGAGGGCCTCGGGCTCAACACCGACAACGTGCCGGACTGGCTCGTCGGCGTCGCAGACACGCGCAACCTGTACTGGTTCACGCTCGCCGTGCTCGTGATCGTCTACCTCGTCGTGCTGTGGGTGGACACGTCGCGCCTGGGACACCTGGCCGAGGCGACCCGCGAGAACGAGCTGCGCGTTCGCGTGCTGGGCCTTCGCCCCTACACCGCGAAGCTCATCATCTTCGTGATCGCGGCGCTGCTCGCGAGCCTCGCCGGCATGGCCTACCTCCTGCTGCAGTCGGGCACGGTGCCCCGCTCCGTCTCGGCCGATCTGACGATCACCGTGCTCGTCATGGTGGTGCTCGGTGGTGTCGGGTTCCGGTGGGGTGCCATCGTGGGGGGCGTGGTGTACACGCTCCTCGACCAGCGCCTCACCGTGCTGGCCGGATCGGACGCCATCGCGGGCCTTCCCGCTGTGCTGCGCGTTCCGCTGTCGGAACCGCTCTTCATCCTCGGAGTGCTGTTCATCCTCGTCGTCATGTTCCTGCCGGGCGGCATCGCCGGCACCGCCGACGCGTGGGTGCGTCGTCGCCGCGGGGAGCGCGCCCGCACCTCGCTCGCCCGCCTCGACGATGCGGATGCCTCGGCCGAGACCGCACCCGAAGAGGTGAAGGCGTGACCTGGGAATGGGAGTTCGCCGGGCGCTCGTCGTCGGACGGAGCGCACACCATCGGACGGTGGCTGACCGACCGGGCCGTCGCCTCGCCGGACCGCATCGCGATCGATGACCGCGGCGTCACGATCGGCTACCGCGACCTCGAGACCCGGGCGCACGAACTGGCGCTCGCACTCCGCCGCGCGGGGTACGGTGCCGGCGACCGGATCGCCACGGTGTCGGGCAACTCCATCGATCACGTCGTCGCCTTCTTCGCGTGCGCCAAGGCGGGCGTCGCGTTCGTCCCGCTCTCGTGGCGCCTGACCGCCCGCGAACTGGCCGGGGTCGCGCAGCGCGCCGACGCGCAACTCGTGCTCGTCGAGGACGAATACGAGGCCGTGGCCGCCGATGCCCTGGTTGTGATGCGGATGGGGACGGATGCCCAGGCGCCGCCCATCGCGACGCTCGGCACGACCGGGGTCGAGGCGCTCGTGCCGCCGCGCGACCCGCGCTTCGGCATCCCGCGCGAGACCCGCGCGGTGCTCGACGACGACCCGCTGCTGATCATCTTCACCTCGGGCAGTGAGGCTGCGCCCAAAGGCGTGGTCCTGACACATGCCAACTGCTTCTGGAACAACCTCGCACTCGCCGGCGCCGTGCAGCTCACGGCCGATGACGTCGTACTGGCGATGCTTCCGCAGTTCCATGTCGCCGCCTGGAACTGCCAGCCGCTGCTCGCGTGGTGGGTGGGAGCGACCGTGGTGCTCGAGCGCTCGTTCCAGCCGTCCCGCGTGCTGCAGCTGCTGCAGGAGCGCCGGGTCACCACGATGATGGGGGTGCCCACGCAGTACCAGCTGCTGGCGGAGGACGCCCGCTTCGCGGCATCCGATCTCTCGCACCTGCGCACGGCGCTCGTGGGCGGCGCGACGATGCCGCCGGCCCTGTTCGACACGTGGACCGATCGCGGTGTCACACTGACTCAGGGATACGGGCTTACCGAAGCCGCCCCCAACGTGCTCTGTCTCACGCCCGCCGACGCGTCGCGGCATCCGGGCGCCGTCGGTCGCCCCTACCCGCACGTCGATGTCTGCCTCGCGGATCCCGAGACCGGCGAAGTGCTCGAGGGGCCGGTCACAGGCGAGCTGTGGGTACGAGGACCGAGCGTCTTCGTCGGATATCTCGGCGATCCGGATGCCACCCAGCGTGCGCGTTCCGGGGAGTGGCTGCGCACCGGCGACCTCGCAGCGCGCGATGCGGACGGCGTCTATCGGATCGTCGACCGCATCAAGGACATCTTCATCTCGGGGGGCGAGAACGTGGCACCCGCCGAGGTCGAGCAGGCGCTCATGCTGCATCCAGTGATCGAGGCGGCCGCGGTCGTCGGCGTTCCCGATCGCGTCTGGGGCGAGCGGGGCGTCGCATTCGTCGTCGCATCCGGCACGATCGACGAGGCCGAGGTGCTCGCGCACGCTCGTTCCGTGCTCGCCGCCTTCAAACTTCCCGTTCGTGTCGCCTTCGTCGACGAGCTGCCTCGCTCGACGATCGACAAGCTCGCCCGTTCCCGCCTCCGCGATCGCGCGCAGGCCCTCGTGGAGGAGGTGCGCCGTGAGCGCTCCTGACCCGCTGACCCTCGACGACGAGGCCGCCGGCATCTCGCAGGCGACCGGTCGCCCGCTCACCAAACGGGGGGAGGCGACTCGCCGCCGGCTGCTCGAGGCCGCGGAGCACGTGTTCGCCGAGTCCGGCTACCACGAGGCATCCATCGTCAAGATCACCGAGCGCGCGGGCGTGGGGCTCGGCACGTTCTACCTGTACTTCGACGGCAAGCAGGTGATCTTCGAGGCGCTGGTCATCGACCTGAACCGCCGCGTGCGCCACTCGATGGCGGAGGCGATGGCGGGCGCGGCGACGCGCCTCGAGGCCGAGCGCGCGGGATTCGCGGGCTTCTTCCGGTTCACCGCCGAGCACCCGGCGCTCTACCGGGTCGTGCGCGAGGCCGAGTTCGTCTCGCCCGAGACGCTGCGCATGCATTACACGCGCATCGTCGAAGGCTATGAATCGGGACTGCGGGCGGCGCAGGCCGTCGGCGAGGTCGACCCGGCTCTCGATCCGGGAATCACCGCGTGGGCGCTCATGGGGATGGGCGAGCTGATCGGGATGCGGTTCCTGCTGTGGGAGCGGGATGCCGATGGCCGGCCGCCGGCCGAGCTTCCGCCGGCCATCTTCGACGACATGATGCGCTTCATCCACAACGCACTGGCACCACGTGAGCAGGGGGATGCACGATGACCGAGCAGGATCTGAGTGGCAAGCGCGCGCTCGTCACGGGCGGCGCGAGCGGCATCGGGCTGGCCTGCGCCCGGGAGTTCGCCGGGCGCGGCGCACACGTGGTGATCGCCGACCTGGACGGACCGGCGGCGGACGCGGTGGCCGCCGAACTCGGCGGAGAGGCGTGGTCCGTCGACCTCGCGGCCACGACGGCCCTCGACGACCTGACGCTCGACGTCGACATCTTGGTCAACAACGCGGGCATCCAGCGCGTCAGCCCGATCCCGGAGTTCGATCCAGAGGCGTTCCGCCTGATCCAGCGGCTCATGGTCGAGTCGCCGTTCCTGCTGATCCGCGCGGCGCTGCCCACCATGTACGAGCGCGGCTGGGGGCGCATCGTCAACATCTCGAGCGTGCACGGCCTGCGCGCAAGCCCGTTCAAGTCGGCGTACGTCGCGGCCAAGCACGGCCTCGAGGGCCTGTCGAAGGTCACCGCGCTCGAGGGGGGGCCGCACGGAGTGACGAGCAACTGCATCAACCCCGGCTACGTCCGCACACCCCTCGTCGAGAAGCAGATCGCCGACCAGGCCCGCCTGCACGGCATCCCCGAGAGCGAGGTGGTCGAGAAGGTCATGCTGACCGAGAGCGCGATCAAGCGGCTCGTCGAGGCGACCGAGGTCGCGTCGCTGGCCGGCTGGCTCGTCTCGGACAAGGCCGGAATGGTCACGGGCGCCTCGTACACGATGGACGGCGGGTGGACGTCGCGATGACCGCGGGCGCCTATCGAACGCTGGACGTGCCCGTGGCCGGGGGAGACCTCCGGGTCGGGGTCTGGGAACCCGAGGGAGCGGAGGATCCGGATGCCGCGCCCGCCGTACTCCTGATCCACGGGGTGACGGCATCCCACCTGTCCTGGCCGCTGGTTGCGGAGCGCCTGCCTTTCGCGCGGGTGATCGCTCCCGACCTCCGGGGCCGCGGGCGCAGCAACGGCCTCGAAGGCCGCGCCGGGCTGGACACCCACGCCGCGGACCTGGTCGCCGTGCTCGACGCGCTCGGCGTGCAGCGCGCGATCGTCGTCGGACACTCGATGGGCGCGTTCGTGGCCCTCGTGCTGTGCGACCTGTACCCCGACCGCGTGTCGCGGATCGTGCTGGTGGACGGAGGCCTGCCGCTGGACCTGCCCGACGGCCTGTCGCCCGAGGGCACCATCAAGCTCGTGCTCGGCCCGACGGCCGAACGGCTGGCCATGCGGTTCGCCTCGGTCGACGCGTACCTCGACTTCTGGCGCGCGCACCCCGCGTTCCGGCGCGACTGGTCGCCGGCACTCGAGGCGTACCTCGCGTACGACCTCGTGGGAGCGGAGCCCGACCTGCGGCCCGCGACGAGCTACGCGACGCTCGAGGAGGACTCGATCGATCAGAACTCCGGGACGGCGATCGTCGATGCGCTGGCGAGGCTGCGGCATCCGACCGTTCTCCTGACCGCCGAGCGCGGACTGCTCGACCAGGTTCCGCCCCTCTACGGCGAGGATCGGCTGCCCGGACTGCTCGCCGCCTATCCGGGACTCGAGCACGTGCCGGTGCCCGACGTGAACCACTACACGATCGCCCTCTCCGACCGGGGCGCGGACGCCGTCGCCTCCGTGGTGCGCGAGCACGCCAGGATCCCGGCGGACACAACGCAGGACTGAGCGCCGTGCAGGGCCGAGTTCGGGACGCCTGGTGGCCCGATTCGACCCCGTTCTCCTGCGTTGTGTACGTGGGGCGGGGGCCGTTCGGACGTGTGCGTCGCGCGCCGGTCGGGTGGGTGTGGCCCGCCGGGGGCGCCGAGCTGCCGGTCGGCCCAGGACGCCGCCGATCACCGGGGAGCAGATCCGCGGTCCGCAGGCCCCTGGGGTGCGGATTCGTCGCTTTCGCGCCCGGATCTGCTCCCGAGTGCTCGGTCCGCTCCCCCCGCCGCGGCGCACCACCGGCGGGTCAGCGGCCCGAGGCCGCGATCCGGGTCGTGAGCTGGTGGGCGTGTGCAAGCAGCGTTCGGCCGAGGGACGGAAGCCGATCGGGGCCGAACCGGAACTCCACGCCCGTCAGGCTCAGCGCCCACTCCGGCTGGCCGGCGCGGTTGAAGACCGCCGCACCCAGACCCCAGCTGCCCTTGACGATGAGCCCGGGGTTGACCGCGTACCCGCGATCGCGGGTGTCCGCGATGCGGGCACGCAGCGGGCGGGGGGCGTGCGGGCGCCCGAAGCGCTCCGGCAGCTCGGGATGCCGCTCGAGGTAGGCCTCGACATCCGCCTCCGGCAGGAACGCGAGGATCGCGAGCCCCGCCGACGCCACGCCGAGCGGGAACCGCACGCCCTCGCTGAGCACGAACGACCGGATCGGGAAGCTGCCCTCTTCGCGCAGCAGGCAGACCGTCTCATCGGCGCGCCGCACGGACAGGAACGCGCTCTCCTCCGTCTTCACGGCGAGCGATCGCACGATGTCGCGCGCGAGACCCGTCACGTCGTACCGCGCGGCCGCGACGCTGCCCATCAGGAACAGCTCGGGCCCCGGCATCCACCGTGCGGTGTTCTCATCCTGGTCGACGAGTCCCTCCACGCGGAGAGCGGTGAGCAGCCGGTGGGCGGTGGAACGCGAGAGGTCGGCCTGCCGCGCGAGCTCCTGGACGCCTGCCCCCGTCTCGCCGGCGGCCGTCACGAGCCGCAGCAGCCGCGCCGCCCGCGCGATCGCCTGGGCACCGGGCACCGAGGTCGTCCGTTCCATAATGTGGACACTACGTCCCACGGAACCCACATCACAAGCAAACGCTTGAGACCTGCGTGCATACGGGAGCAGATTGGATGTGGCAACCCTGTCGGAACGCCACGCACCGGGCCGCGGGCAGCGGTTCTGCGCCGCAGTGCTCGCTGAAACCCAGAGTGCTCACCGAAGGCAGTGCTCACCGAAACTCAGTGCTCATCGAAACCGAGGGTGCACCGAAACCGGCGCCCACGACGACCAGTGTTCGACGAAGGAGTGGCAACACGTGATCGACAAGACGTACGCATCGGCGGCGGAAGCCGTGGCCGATATCCCGGACGGCGCAAGCCTCGCCGTCGGCGGATTCGGGCTCTCCGGCAACCCGATCGCCCTCATCGAAGCGCTGCTCGCGCAGGGAACGAGCGACCTCAGCATCGTCTCCAACAACTGCGGGGTGGATGACTGGGGCCTCGGCATCCTGCTGAACGCCAAGCGAATCCGCAAGATGACCTCGTCGTACGTCGGCGAGAACAAGGAGTTCGAGCGGCAGTTCCTCTCCGGCGAGCTCGAACTCGAGCTGACGCCCCAGGGCACGCTCGCCGAGAAGCTCCGCGCCGGAGGCTCCGGCGTTGCGGCCTTCTTCACGCAGACCGGCGTGGGGACGCAGGTGGCCGAGGGCGGCCTTCCTCGTCGCTACGACGGCAACGGCGGCATCGCGGTCGCATCGCCGGTGAAGGACGTGCGCACCTTCGATGTCAGCGGCGCCCCTCGCGAGTACGTGCTCGAGGAGGCGATCGTCACCGACTTCGCCCTCGTGCACGCGCTGAAGGGCGACCGGCACGGCAACCTGATCTTCAACAAGGCCGCCCGCAACTTCAACCCACTCGCCGCGATGGCGGGCAAGGTGTGCATCGCCCAGGTCGAGCAGCTCGTCGAGCCGGGCGAGCTCGATCCGGACCAGGTGCACCTCCCGGGAATCTACGTGCACCGCATCATCGAGGTCGGCACCGACATCGAGAAGCGCATCGAGCGCCGCACCGTCAGCGTCGACCGTTCGACAGGCTCACGGACCGATACCTCGGCCCCGATGCCGGAAGGAGCGTGACCGCCATGGCCCTCACCCGCAACGAGATGGCGGCCCGCGCGGCCGCCGAGCTCACCGACGGCTCGTACGTGAACCTCGGCATCGGTCTGCCGACCCTCGTCCCGAACTTCGTGCCCGAAGGCGTCACGCTCGTGCTGCAGTCCGAGAACGGCATCCTCGGCGTAGGCCCGTACCCGAGCGAAGAAGCCGTCGATCCCGACCTCATCAACGCCGGCAAGGAGACGGTGACGACGCTCCCCGGTGCGTCGTTCTTCGACTCGGCGACGAGCTTCGGCATGATCCGCGGCGGAAAGATCGATGCGGCGATCCTCGGCGCGATGCAGGTCTCCGCCACCGGTGACCTCGCCAACTGGATGATCCCCGGCAAGATGGTCAAGGGACCGGGCGGCGCGATGGACCTCGTGCACGGCGCCGCCAAGGTCATCGTGCTGATGGAGCATGTCGCCCGCGACGGATCGGCCAAGATCGTTGACGAATGCTCTCTCCCGCTCACCGGCAAGGGCGTGGTCGACCGGATCATCACGGACCTCGCGGTCATCGACGTGACGGATGCCGGACTCGTGCTCGTCGAGACGGCCCCCGGCGTCACCGTCGACCAGGTGCGAGAGTCCACCGAGCCGACCCTTCTCGTCTCCGACGCGCTTAAGGTGGCCTCATGAATTCCCGCACCGCCCTCGACACCGGCGACGTCGTGCTCGTCGCCGCCGCCCGCACGCCGCAGGGCCGGCTCAAGGGCCAGCTGGCCCCGCTGACGGCGACGCAGCTCGGCTCGATCGCGATCCGCGGCGCTCTCGAGCGCGGGGGCATCCCCGCCGACGCCGTCGACGCGGTGATCGTCGGGCAGGTCCTTCAAGCCGGGGCCGGCCAGAACCCCGCCCGCCAGGCCGCCGTCGGCGCCGGCATCCCGTGGTCCGTGCACTCCGTCGCCGTCAACAAGGTGTGCCTGTCCGGCCTCACCGCCATCATCGACGCGAAGCGCATGATCCAGACCGGCGATGCGGATGTCGTCGTCGCGGCCGGCATGGAATCCATGACGCGTTCGCCCCACCTGCTGATGGGCTCTCGCGACGGCTGGAACTACGGCAGCGTCGAGGTGCTCGACTCCATGGCGTACGACGGCCTGACCGACGCCTACGACTCCGAGAGCATGGGCGCCTCCACCGAGCGGCACAACGAGCGCTACGGAATCGATCGAACGACTCAGGATGCCGTGGCCGCCCGCTCGCACCAGCGCGCCGCGGCCGCCCAGGCTGCTGGCGTCTTCGATGCCGAGATCGTGCCGGTCGAGATCCCGCAGCGCAAGGGCGACCCGGTGGTCGTCACGAAGGACGAAGGCATCCGGCCCGACACCACGGTGGAGACCCTCGCCGGTCTGCGTGCCGCGTTCGCCGCCGGCGGCTCGATCACCGCCGGCAACTCGTCTCAGATCTCGGATGGCGCATCCGCCGTCGTGCTCACCACACGGGCCCACGCTGATGAGAAGGGGTGGCCCGTGCTCGCGGTCATCGGATCCTCCGGTCAGGTCGCCGGCCCCGACAACTCCCTCCACTCACAGCCGTCGCGGGCGATCGCCAACGCGTGCAAGAAGCAGGGCATCGAGCCCGCGGACCTCGACCTGGTCGAGATCAACGAGGCGTTCGGCGCGGTCGTCGCGGCGTCACAGGCGGAGCTGTCGCTGTCGGACGATGTCGTGAACATCCACGGCGGCGGCATCGCCATCGGCCACCCCATCGGTGCGTCCGGCAACCGCCTCGTCGTGCACGCGGTGCACGAGCTCGTCCGTCGAGGAGGCGGCACGGCGGCCGTCGGCCTCTGCGGCGGTGGGGGACAGGGCGAGGCCCTCATCCTCACCCGCTAGGGCGACCCCTCGACAGCTCGGGGACCCGGGAGGATTGCTGAGGGGCGACCCTCGACAGGCTCGGGGACCGGGCGGATCGGTGAGCCGCGTTCGGTCGCTGAGCCTGTCGAAGCGTCGGAGTACCCTCGGCAGGGTGACGACGATTGCGCGATTGACGGCATCCGACCACGACGAGTGGCTGTCGCTCTGGTCGGGATACCTCGACTTCTACGAGAGCGTCCTGACGCGGGAGCAGACCGAGCTCACGTTCCAGCGCATCCTCGACGCCGACTCCGGGATCCACGGCGCCATCGCTCGGGATGACGGGGGCCACGCAATCGGCATCACCCACTGGCTCACGCATCCGGCGACCTGGTCGGCCGGTCCGTACTGCTATCTGGAGGACCTGTATGTCGACCCGGCCGTGCGGCGTTCCGGGGCCGGCGCGGCGCTGATCGAGCATGTCCGGGACTGGGCGCGGGAGCACGGCTGCGCGAAGGTGTACTGGCTTACACAGGAGCACAACCGAACGGCCCGTTCGCTGTACGGCCGGGTCGCCAAGGACACCGGCTTCGTGCACTACGAGATCGAGCTCTGACACGAAGCCCGAGCCCCCCGGCCTTCGGACTACCGCGTCGACGCCTCGATCTTGCGAAGGCGCTTCGCGCGCAGCTTCGCTTCCTTCCCGTGCGCGGGTGAGTCCGGGTCGATGGGCGCACCCATCGCGGCGCGGCGCATGTCGACGATCGCCCCGACCGCGAGGGCGAAGGTGATACCCCAGCTGATCCACCCCAGCGCCTCCCGCCAGGTGAATCTGCTGTCTCGCGACCCGCGCAGCAGTGTGAGTCCTCCGACGATCGCCGGGATTATGCCGCTACCGAACAAGTACTTCCGCATGGCCCCACGCTATCGCGACCATTCGCTCGGATGGTGCCCCTTGACACCGGGCTGATCGCGATGCGAGGGCACGGTAGCCTGGAAAGACCGCGCCACCCACCGGCAGGAGCACGTGTGCCTCAGGCAGATTTCGTCGTCGTCGCGAACCGGCTTCCGGTTGATCGCGTCACGGATCCCGATGGCGAGCATTCCTGGCGGCGGTCGCCCGGTGGCCTCGTCACCGCCCTCGAGCCGGTCATGCGCCGCGCGGAGGGCGCGTGGGTCGGATGGCCGGGACAGCCGGACCTCGAGCTCGAGCCCTTCGATTTCGACGGGACGCATCTCGTTCCGATCTCGCTGAGCGCCGAGGACGTCGAGCTCTATTACGAGGGCTTCTCCAACGACACGATCTGGCCGCTCTACCACGACGTGATCGCCGAGCCCCGTTACAGCCGTCCCTGGTGGGACGCGTATGTACGCGTGAACCAGCGGTTCGCCGAGGCTGCGGCATCCGCCCTCGCCGAGAACGGCACCGTATGGGTGCAGGACTATCAACTCCAGCTCGTGCCGAAGATGATCCGCGAACTGCGGCCCGACGCGACGATCGGCTACTTCCACCACATACCCTTCCCGGCATACGGCTTGTTCTCGCAGCTGCCGTGGCGTCGCCAGGTTCTGGAGGGACTGCTCGGCGCCGACGTCATCGGCTTCCAGCGCGTGGCGGATGCCGGGAACTTCGCGCGCGCCGTGCGGCGGCAGCTGCGCTTCGAGACGAAGGCGTCCGGCATCACCGTGCCGCTCGCCGACGGCACGACCCGCATCGCCCGTGCCCGCGCGTTCCCGATCTCGATCGACGCGGCCTCGTATGTGCAGCTGGCCCGCAAGCCCGAGGTGCGTGCGCGCGCGGCGGAGATCCGCGAGAGCCTCGGCAACCCGAAGAAGATCCTGCTCGGCGTCGATCGCCTCGACTACACGAAGGGGATCGGCCATCGGCTCAAGGCCTACGGCGAACTGCTCGCCGAGGGCCGGCTCAACGTCGAGGACGTCACGCTCGTGCAGGTCGCGAGCCCGAGTCGCGAGCGGGTCGAGGCCTACATGTCGCTGCGCGACGAGATCGAGCTGACCGTGAGCCGCATCAACGGCGACGTCGACACGATGGGCCATTCGGCGATCCGCTACCTTCACCAGGGCTACCCCCGGGAGGAGATGGTCTCGCTGTTCCTTGCCGCCGACGTGATGCTGGTCACGGCCCTCCGCGACGGCATGAACCTCGTCGCGAAGGAGTACGTCGCGACGCGCACCGACAACCGCGGGGTGCTCGTGCTGAGCGAGTTCACCGGAGCGTCGGATGAGCTGGGCAGCGCGATCCGGATCAATCCCCACGACATCGAGGGCCTGAAGGACGCGATCATGCGCGCCATCGAAATGCCGGGAGCGGAGCAAGGGCGCCGGATGCGCGCACTCCGGCGTCGCGTGATGGAGCACGACGTCGACGCCTGGTCGCGGGACTTCCTGCGGGCACTCGAGCGGGCCAAGCGCGAGGACGCGCAGACGGAGGCGGCACGATGACCTCGGAACTCGACGACACGGCGCTGGAGAACGACACGGCGCTGGGCCAGACGACGGCGCTCGACCAGACGACGGTCGACGCGGTGCGCCGCATCGCGGCATCCGAGAGGCTGCTGATCGCGCTCGACTTCGACGGCACCCTGGCGCCCCTCGAGGACGAGCCGATGCGCGCCCGTGCACTTCCCGAGGCGATCGCGGCGATCGACCGTCTGACGGCGCTGCCGGACACGACGGTCGCCTTCGTCTCCGGACGGCAGCTCGCCGACCTGGTCGTGATCTCCGAGCACACCGACGCGTCGCTCATCCATCTCGCCGGATCGCACGGCGCGGAATTCTGGCACCCGGCGTCCAGCCGCGTCGCCGCGCGTCCTATGGCCGACGACGTCGCCGAGCGCGCGCACGCGGATGCGATCGTGGATTCCGCGCGCGACCTGGTCGCGAACATCCCCGGCGCATGGATCGAGCCCAAGGCCTTCGGGTTCGGGCTGCACACCCGCCTCGCGGACGACGCCGCCACCGTGCGGGCGACCGACGCGATCGACGAGCTCGTCACCACCCACGTCCCCCGGTGGCGCCGGCGCGTCGGCCGCGACATCCTCGAGTACGCCTGGCGACACGAAGGCAAGGACACCGCGGTCGAGGCCCTCAGAGAGCTCAGCGGGGCGACCGCCGTGCTCTTCGCGGGCGACGACGTGACCGACGAGGACGCCCTGGCGAGCCTCGGGCCCGATGACCTCGGCGTACGCGTCGGAGAAGGCAGGACGGCGGCGTCCGTTCGCGTTCCGGATGCCGCATCGCTGGCCGTGCTGCTCGATCTGCTCGGCACCTTCCGCGCCGAGCGCTCGCAATAGACTGCAGGAATGGCGTCAGACACCTCCGCTCCCGACATCAAACCCCGCAGCCGCGTCGTCACAGACGGCATCGAAGCGACCACGTCGCGCGGCATGCTGCGCGCCGTCGGGATGGGTGACGCCGACTGGGAGAAGCCCCAGATCGGCATCGCGTCGAGCTGGAACGAGATCACCCCCTGCAACCTGAGCCTGGACCGCCTCGCACAGGGCGCCAAGGAGGGCGTGCACTCCGGCGGCGGGTATCCGCTGCAGTTCGGCACCATCTCCGTCTCGGACGGCATCTCGATGGGCCACGAGGGCATGCACTTCTCGCTCGTCTCGCGCGAGGTCATCGCCGACTCGGTCGAGACCGTCGTGATGGCGGAGCGCCTCGACGGCACCGTCCTGCTTGCGGGGTGCGACAAGTCGATCCCGGGCATGCTCATGGCAAGCGCCCGCCTCGATCTCTCCAGCGTCTTCCTGTACGCCGGATCGATCGCCCCTGGTTGGGTGAAGCTCAGTGACGGCACCGAGAAGGACATCACGATCATCGACTCCTTCGAGGGCGTCGGCGCGTGCATGGCGGGCCGGATGACGGAGGCCGACCTCAAGCGCATCGAGTGCGCCTTCGCGCCTGGCGAGGGTGCCTGCGGCGGCATGTACACCGCGAACACGATGGCGTCGGTCGCCGAAGCCCTTGGCCTCAGCCTGCCCGGCTCCGCGGCGCCGCCCGCGGCCGACCGTCGCCGTGACTACTACGCGCATCGCTCCGGCGAGGCTGTGGTCAACCTGCTGCGCCTGGGCATCACCACGAGCGACATCCTCACCAAAGAGGCGTTCGAGAACGCGATCGCCCTCGCCATGGCGCTCGGAGGATCGACCAACGTCGTGCTGCATCTGCTGGCCATCGCTCGCGAGGCTCAGGTGGATCTGACCCTGCACGACTTCAACCGCATCGGCGACAAAACCCCCCACATCGCCGACATGAAGCCGTTCGGCAAGTACGTGATGAACGACGTCGACCGCCACGGCGGCATCCCGGTCATCATGAAGGCGATGCTCGACGAGGGCCTGCTGCACGGCGACGCCCTCACCGTGACGGGCAAGACGCTCGCCGAGAATCTGCGCGACCTCGACCCCGACCCGATCGATGGCACCGTGATCCACACCATCGACGATCCGATCCATGCCACCGGCGGCATCACGATCCTGCACGGCTCGCTCGCCCCCGAGGGGGCGGTCGTCAAGTCCGCCGGGTTCGACGCGAACGTGTTCGAGGGACCGGCCCGCGTCTTCGAGCGGGAGCGCGCCGCGATGGACGCCCTCGAGGCGGGGGAGATCGCCGCCGGGGATGTCGTCGTCATCCGCTACGAGGGACCGAAGGGCGGCCCGGGAATGCGCGAGATGCTCGCTATCACGGCCGCCATCAAGGGAGCCGGGCTCGGAAAAGATGTACTACTCTTGACGGACGGCAGATTCTCAGGCGGCACAACCGGCCTGTGCATCGGCCACATAGCACCCGAAGCGGTGGACTCAGGTCCGATCGCCTTCGTGCGCGATGGTGATCTGATACGGGTCGATATCGCGGCTCGCACTCTCGACCTACTCGTCGACGAGGCTGAGCTGAGCTCCCGCCGGGACGGCTGGGAGCCACTTCCTCCGCGCTATACCCGAGGCGTTCTGGCCAAGTACTCCCGACTCGTGCGCTCCGCTGCAGAGGGCGCGACGACGGGCTGAGGCCCGTCCCCGACATCCATCCGCAATCGCAAGGACACTCCCATGCCTGCCGAAACCGCCACGGCCGTACCTCGGCCACCCGCTCGCGCCGCGTCAACGCCCGTGCTCACGGGCGCGCAGGCGGTCGTCCGCTCCCTCGAGCTGCTGGGCGTCACCGACGTCTTCGGCCTCCCGGGCGGTGCCATCCTTCCCGTCTACGACCCGCTGATGGACTCCACCGAGCTGCGGCACATCCTCGTGCGCCACGAGCAGGGCGCCGGCCACGCGGCCGAGGGCTACGCCGCGGCCTCGAACAAGATCGGGGTGGCGATCGCCACGTCGGGCCCCGGCGCCACGAACCTGGTCACCGCCATCGCCGACGCCTACATGGACTCCGTGCCGATCGTCTGCATCACCGGCCAGGTCTTCTCGAACCTGATGGGCACCGACGCGTTCCAGGAGGCCGACATCGTCGGCATCACGATGCCGATCACGAAGCACTCGTTCCTCGTGAAGCGCCCGGAGGACATCCCCGGAGCCATCGCCGCCGCGTTCGAGGTGGCGGGCACCGGTCGCCCCGGCCCCGTGCTCGTGGACATCACGAAGGACGCCCAGCAGGCCGAGGCGCCGTTCATCTGGCCGCCGCGGATCGACCTTCCCGGCTACCGGCCCGTCACCAAGGCGCACGGCAAGCAGATCCAGGCGGCGGCGCAGCTGCTCGCCGAGGCGAAGCGGCCGGTGCTCTACGTCGGCGGCGGCGTGATCCGGTCCCAGGCGTCGGCCGAGCTGCTCGCCCTCGCCGAGACGACGGGCGCACCGGTGGTCACCACGTTGATGGCGCGCGGCGCGTTCCCGGACTCGCACCAGCAGCACCTCGGCATGCCGGGCATGCACGGCACGGTTCCGGCCGTGCTGGCGCTGCAGGAGGCCGACCTGCTCGTCTCGCTCGGCTCGCGGTTCGATGACCGCGTGACGGGCAAGGCGGCGCTGTTCGCGCCCAAGGCGAAGGTCGTGCACGTCGACATCGACCCCGCCGAGATCGGCAAGATCCGCGCCGCCGAGGTGCCGATCGTCGGTGACCTCAAGGACGTGCTCGTCGACCTCGAGGGCGCGTTCCGCGGTCAGACCGACGGCGCGAAGCCCGACTACGAGGAGTGGTGGTCGTACCTCGACGGCCTGCGTGCGGAGTTCCCGCTCGGCTATGCACCCACCACCGACGGGCTGATGGCACCCCAGTACGTGATCTCGCGCATCGGCGAGCTGACCGGGCCGGAGGGGATCTTCGCCGCCGGCGTCGGACAGCACCAGATGTGGGCGGCGCAGTTCATCAAGTACGAGCGGCCGAACGCCTGGCTCAACTCCGGCGGCGCCGGAACGATGGGCTACGCGGTGCCCGCCGCGATGGGGGCGAAGGTCGCCGAGCCGGACCGCCACGTGTGGGCGATCGACGGCGACGGCTGCTTCCAGATGACCAACCAGGAGCTCGCGACCTGTGCGATCAACAGCATCCCGATCAAGGTCGCCATCATCAACAACTCCTCGCTGGGCATGGTGCGCCAGTGGCAGACGCTGTTCTACAACGGCCGCTACTCGCACACCGACCTGAACACGGGTCACGACACCATCCGCATCCCCGACTTCGTGAAGCTGGCGGAGGCGTACGGATGCCTCGCGATCCGCGTTGAGCGGGAAGAGGACGTGGATGCCGCGATCAAGCTCGCGCTCGAGACGAACGATCGCCCCGTGGTGATCGACTTCGTCGTGAGCGCCGACGCGATGGTGTGGCCGATGGTGCCGCAGGGCGTCAGCAACAGCTACGTGCAGTACGCGAAGGACCACTCGCCGTCGTTCGAAGAGGAGGCCTGAGCGTATGCCCAGCCATGTGCTGAGTCTCCTCGTGGAGAACAAACCCGGTCTGCTGACCCGCGTGGCGGGGCTGTTCGCGCGGCGGGGCTTCAACATCGAGTCGCTCGCGGTGGGTGTCACGGAGATTCCGGGGCTCTCGCGCATCACGGTCGTCGTCGACGTCGAGGAGCTGCCGCTCGAGCAGGTGACGAAGCAGCTCAACAAGCTGATCAACGTCATCAAGATCGTGGAACTCGACCCCGTCGCATCCGTGCAGCGCGAGCACATGCTCGTGAAGGTGCGGGCCGACAACGCCACCCGATCGAACGTGCTCGAGGTCGTGAACCTGTTCCGCGGCTCGATCGTCGACTACGCCCCCGACGCACTCGTGGTGGAGGTGACCGGCGACTCCGGCAAGGTCGACGCCTTCCTCCGTGCGCTCGAGCCCTTCGGCATCCGGGAGCTGGCGCAATCCGGCCTGCTCGCCATCGGGCGCGGCGGCAAGAGCATCACCGAGCGCGTCCTGCGTGCGTGAGAACTGTCCCGGTCGCTGTAGTTCGACAGGCTCACTAACCGGTCGAAGCGTCGCGACCACAGCACGACCCCTCGACAGGCTCGGGGACCGATATCCGAACAAGGAGAAACAACACGTGACCGAGATCTTCTATGACTCCGACGCCGACCTCGCGCTCATCCAGAGCAAGAAGGTCGCGATCGTGGGCTATGGCTCGCAGGGCCACGCCCACGCCCTGAACCTGCGCGACTCCGGCGTCGAGGTCGTCGTCGCCCTCAAGGAGGGCTCGTCCTCGATCCAGAAGGCCGAAGAGGCCGGCTTCACCGTCAAGACGGTGGCGGATGCCGCGGAGTGGGCCGATGTGGTGGTCATCCTTGCGCCCGACCAGCACCAGCGCGGTATCTACGCCGAGTCGATCAAGGACAAGCTGACCGAGGGCAAGGCCCTGATCTTCAGCCACGGCTTCAACATCCGCTTCGGCTACATCCAGGCGCCGGAGGGCGTCGACGTCCTGCTCGTCGCGCCGAAGGGCCCGGGGCACACCGTGCGTCGCGAGTTCGAGGCCGGCCGCGGCGTGCCGATCATCGCGGCCGTCGAGGTCGACGCATCCGGCACCGCATGGGACCTCGCGTGGTCGTATGCGAAGGCGATCGGCGGCCTGCGCGCCGGGGGCATCAAGACCACGTTCACCGAAGAGACCGAGACCGATCTGTTCGGCGAGCAGGCCGTGCTCTGCGGCGGCACGTCGCAGCTGGTGCAGTACGGCTTCGAGACGCTGATCGAGGCCGGCTACCAGCCGCAGATCGCCTACTTCGAGGTGCTGCACGAGCTGAAGCTGATCGTCGACCTCATGTGGGAGGGGGGCATCGCCAAGCAGCGCTGGTCGATCTCCGACACGGCGGAGTACGGCGATTACGTCTCCGGTCCGCGGGTCATCGACCCCAGCGTCAAGGAGAACATGAAGGCCGTGCTCGCCGACATCCAGTCCGGTGCGTTCGCCGAGCGCTTCATCGCAGACCAGGACGCCGGAGCCCCGGAGTTCCTGGCGCTGCGCGAGAAGGGGGCGAACCACCCGATCGAGGCGACGGGCAAGGAGTTGCGCGCGCTCTTCGCGTGGAAGCAGCAGGATGCCGATTACACCGAGGGATCCGCCGCGCGCTGAGTCCGCGCTCGGTCCCTCGGCCGGCCGACTTCCGGCATCGACAAGGGCCGCCCCTCCGAGGGGCGGCCCTTCGTCATGCGCGGCGTTCATCCTCTTCCGTTTGCGGACGCCCTGAGCCACGCTGAAGGGTGGAAGGGATACTGGCATGAACCTCGAACCTTGGAGCACCGTCGGAGCGGGCGCCACCGGACCGGTGGTGACCGGCATCCAGTTCCTCCTTCGGGCTCGAGCGCACGCGGTCGCGGCCGACGGGGTGTATGGCCCCGCGACGGGTGCCGCCGTCGCCGCGTTCCAGTCGGCGGCGGGGGTGCCATCGGATGGCATCGTCGGTCCCGAGACCTGGCCGCAGCTCGTCGTCTCGACCGGCCCTGGTTCGACCGGCGACGCAGTCCGCGCCGTGCAGCAGTTCGGGCTGCTCACCATGCCCGGCGACCAGCCCCTCGCCGTGGACGGCGAGTACGGGCCGCTCACCACGGATCGGGTGAGCTTCTTCCAGGAGTCATGGGGCCTCTCGATGGACGGCTTCGCCGGTCCCGAGACGTGGTCGTTCCTGAGCACCGCACTGCCGGGGCCGCGGCCATGGCCCCTGGTGAAGCAGGGCGCGACGCAGGCGACCAACTGGCGGGTGCTCGCCGCCCAGCACCTGCTTCGAGCCAGGGGCCACGACATCGCCGCCGACGGCGACTTCGGCCTCGAGAGCGGGGGCGCCGTCATGGCGTTCCAGAGGACCCTGCGAGACACCGAGATCAGCACGAACCTGGGGCAGCTGGACTGGCCGGCGCTCGTTATCACCGTGCGCCAGGGCGACAGCGGCGAGGCCGTGCGGGCTTCGCAGACGCTGCTCGGCGGCGGGCTGGTGGTCGACGGAAAGTTCGGTCCTCAGACGGACGAAGCCGTGCGGGCCTTCCAGAAGAGCTTCGCTCCGCCCGCCGACGGGATCGTCGGTCCGGTGACCTGGCACGCGCTGACGCTGCGGATCTTCGACTGACGCAGCCGCCTCCGACGGGTCCGAGTTCCGTCAGGCGGCGGGCCGTTCACCGGCATCCGGCGACCAGCCCTCGCGCTGCAGGCGTGCAATCCGCGAACGGGCCGCCTCCTCCGACGTCGACCGCTCGCCCAGCAGCCCGCGCGCCGATCGGAGCACCGCGCTTGTCGCGGGCACGACGAGCAGCGGCGGCTTGCCGAGGCCGAGCATGCGGCGGTGCTGGGGCTCGAGCGAGGCGACCGCCCCGGCGAACATGATCCGGTACGCGGGCAGCATGCCCCGGGCCAGGGGAGGGTTGCGGATGAAACGCACGATCTCGCGTACCCGGTCGTCACTCTTCAGCACCCCATCGCGCGCGAAGGCGTCGAGGCGAGCGCGCAGTTCCGCGGCCGTTTCGGGCGGATGCTCCATGCCGATGAGCCGGCCGGCGACCGCCCACTCCCCAACATCGGCGTCCACGCCACCGGGAATGGGCGCCTCCCACAGCTCATGGCACGCGAGGAACGAATCGGTGAAGGCGAGGTGCACCCACTCGATCAAGTCCGGATCGCTCGCCTTGTATGAGCGGGACTCGCCGCGCGCGTCGACGTACTCTCCCTGCACTCGGCGATGAAGGCCTCGCACCATCGCGGATGAGCGCTCCGCCGTCGCACGGTCGCCGAAGGTCACGGTGATGAGCCACCGGATCGTCCCGGTCAGACGACCGGGGGGGTCCTCCCGGTAGCGCGACCAGTCGTGCACGCCCGCCATCGCCCCGGGATGCAGCGCCTGCACGAGAAGGGCCCGGATGCCGGCGACCATCGTCGCCATGCCTCCGTGGACGGCCCACGACGCGGAACCGGGACCGAAGTACCCCGCGTCATCTCCCCGCTCGAGATCGAGCACCCACTGCGGTGAGCCGTCGTCGGTGCCGGAGAGCGTCTGCAGCAGGTGCGAGCGCATCCTGTCGCGTACCGAGGCCATACGGCCAGTACAACACGGGCAGAAAGGGTCGAGGGCCGTCGGCAGGGTGTCTGGCTGGGGCAGCAGAGCGACGCGCCGTGAGGAGGCGGGTATCGGCACCTACACGATGTACCGCGACGACCAGGCCGATCCACCGGCCCTGGTCTGCCGGGTCGGCGCCATGACGCTCACGTACCACGCGTCGGCGATCGACGATCTCGCCGCGTGGCTCCGCGAGCAGGGCGACTGGGTCCCCCTCGGCGCCGCGGACGAGCAGAAGCCGGCCGCCGATGGCACCGTGGAGGCGTGGGGTCGCGATCTGACCGCGCGCACGAGGTTCGGAGAATGACGCGGAGCTCGGGGCCGCTGGCGAGAATCGCCTTCACGTCGCGACATCGTCCGAACTTCGTGGCGGCGCCCGAAGCAGCCTAAGAGCGCGGTTACGCTGACCCTATGGTCCGACGCGACGACGACGCCCTGTCCTGGGAAGGGGATGACGACCCGACGCTCGACGTCGGGTCACCGGCTCCGGGCGCAGAGGCCACCGGACCGACTCGCCCCGCGCCGAGCCCCGCGACGCTCCCGGATGGCTGGAGCGCCGTCGGCAAGGGCAGCAACGCGGTCGCCGCCGACGCGGCGGCCAAGGATTCCGCATCCGGATCCTCGGCATCCGAGTCTCCCGATGCCGCGCACGAGAGGGCGCCGGCCCTCGGAAACGGCGCCCTCATCGCCACGGGTGTGATCGGGGGCGTCTACCTGATCTACGCGATCGGATGGCTGATCGGGGGCCTGCGACTGCAGGGTCTCCGCACCTATCTCGTCACGGACGTCATGTACATCGGCAGCCTGTGGCTGGCCACCCTGGCCCCGCTCATCTGGTTCTCGACCGTATGGCTCCTCACCAGACGAAGCGCGACCTGGGTCCGGTTCGTCTGGCTCGCTGTAGGTCTGCTGCTGCTCTTGCCGTGGCCGTTCGTGCTGTTGGGAGCGGTAGGACAATGAGCAATACGACGGTGGATGCCGCGGCTCCGCGCCGCACTCCGACATGGCTCGTGGCGACGATCGCCGGCGCGTTCGGCCTGTTCTACGCGTATGCGGTGTGGAATGCCCTCGGCAACCTTGTGCAGGCTGCCGGCCTGCCGACGGGCATGAACGGACTCGGCTGGTTCGTGTGGATCTTCGCCGTGGCCTTCCCGATCCTCGTCTTCGCGGCCGCGTTCGCCTTCGGGTACAAGCGACCCCCCCACCACTTCTTCCTGCTTCTGTTGACGGGCCTCGCGCTGGTGGCCGTGGTCTGGCTCGATGTCGTGGCGTACACGACCCTCTACACGGCGTCGCTGCTGGCCTGACCGGTCGCGCGACGCCCAGCGGACCTCGCGGGCCGTCACAGAGTAGGGCGGCGCGCGAGCGAGCCGGTAGGCTGATCGGGCCTCGCCCCCACGGTGTGCGGCGGGGCGTCCCCATCGCTCTGCCCGCGCTTGCGCATGCATCAAAGGATCCGCTTTCGTGTCGAAGCCCGTCGTGCTCATCGCTGAAGAACTCTCTCCCGCAACGATCGAGGCCCTCGGCCCCGACTTCGAGGTGCGCAACGTCGACGGGACCGATCGCCCCGCCCTGCTCGCCGCACTCGCCGATGCGAGCGCCGTGCTCGTCCGCTCTGCGACGAAGGTGGATGCCGAGGCCCTCGCCGCCGCGCCCGCCCTGAAGGTCGTCGCCCGCGCCGGGGTGGGGCTCGACAACGTCGACATCAAGGCCGCGACCACCGCCGGCGTCATGGTCGTCAACGCCCCGACATCCAACATCATCTCGGCCGCGGAGTTGACCGTCGGCCACATCCTGAGCCTGGCCCGCCGCATCCCGGCCGCCCATGCCTCCCTCTCCCACGGTCAGTGGAAGCGCTCGTCGTTCACCGGCACCGAGCTCTTCGAGAAGACGGTCGGCATCATCGGCCTCGGCCGCATCGGCGCACTGATCGCGGCGCGCCTGAATGCGTTCGACATGCGCGTGATCGCGTACGACCCCTACGTCACCAGCGCCCGCGCCCAGCAGCTCGGCGTGCAGCTGGTGGGCCTCGACGAGCTGGTCGAGCAGAGCGACTTCATCACGATCCACATGCCGAAGACTCCGGAGACCACGGGGATGATCGGCGCCGAGCAGCTGAAGCGTATGAAGCCCACGGCATACGTCGTCAACGTCGCGCGGGGCGGGCTCATCGACGAGGACGCGCTCTTCTCCGCGCTCACCTCTGGAGAGATCGCCGGAGCGGGTCTGGATGTCTTCAACTCCGAGCCGCCGGTCGACAAGAAGCTGCTCGATCTGCCGAACGTCGTCGTGACCCCGCACCTCGGCGCCAGCACCGAAGAGGCGCAGGAGAAGGCGGGCGTCTCGGTCGCCCGGTCCGTGCGACTCGCGCTGGGCGGCGAGCTCGTTCCGGATGCGGTCAACGTCGCGGGCGGCGTGATCGACCCGTACGTCCGCCCCGGCATCCCGCTGGTCGAGAAGCTGGGCCAGATCTTCGCCGCCCTGTCGCACTCGCCCCTGACGAGCCTCGACGTCGAGGTGCACGGCGAGCTCAGCCAGTACGACGTCAGCGTTCTGAAGCTCGCGGCCCTCAAGGGCCTGTTCACGAACATCGTGAGCGAGTCGGTGTCGTACGTGAATGCGCCGCTGCTCGCCGAGCAGCGCGGGGTCGACGTGCGACTGATCGTGGATGACGAGAGCGACGAGTACCGCAACGTGATCACTCTGCGCGGCGCGCTGTCGGACGGATCCCAGCTGTCGGTGTCGGGAACCCTCACCGGAACGAAGCAGATCGAGAAGCTCGTGGGCATCAACGGCTATGCGGTCGAGCTGCCCATCGAGAAGCACCACATCGTGATGCTCTACACCGACCGCCCAGGCATCGTCGCCATCTACGGCCAGAAGTTCGGCGAGGCGGGGATCAACATCGCCGGTATGCAGATCGCGCGAACGGCCGCCGGCGGACAGGCGCTCAGCGTGCTGACCGTCGACTCGCCGGTGCCCGACGAGCTTCTGGACGTCGTCCGATCGGCGATCCAGGCAGACCTGTTCCGCCCGATCGAGATCACCGAGTCCTGACGCGCCTCCCTCGCTCGCTGGTCGCGAAGCGCGGGTAGCCAGAGCGGCGCCCCGCGGTTGGCGACGAGTGAGACGCCCGGACGACAGGGTCAGCGCTTCGTGGCGCCTTCGACGAGCTCGATGAGCGCATCCATGTCGGCGCCTTCGGGCACCGGACCGGGGATGCTGCCCCCGGCCAGCGCGTTGTTGAAGTAGAGGCCGTCGCTGACGAGCATCACGAGGTTGAGCGCCGCCTCGCCCCTGGTGTGCGGGCCGATCGCCTCGGCCCAGCGCCGCCGGATGTCACGCAGCGCAGCGCTCGCGGCCGGGCTGCCGTTCTGAGCGAGCCGTGCCGTCGCGATGATCGCGCGATCCAGAGGGTCGTTCTGCATCACGGACGAGCGCAGGAAGTAGGCGATCGGGCCCTCTTCGGCGCTCATGATCGCCGCGATATCCGCCTCGACGAGCACGTCCAGTCGCTCGAGCAGCCCGGCCTCGAGAGCCTCCTTGGAGCCGAAA
Organism: Micromonospora sp. DT81.3; assembly: GCF_049847225.1. Classification (NCBI taxonomy): domain Bacteria; kingdom Bacillati; phylum Actinomycetota; class Actinomycetes; order Micromonosporales; family Micromonosporaceae; genus Micromonospora; species Micromonospora sp. DT81.3. Next base: position 170,764 of record NZ_JBNCNY010000003.1, on the reverse strand, counting down.
TGATAGAGCAATCCACCCTTGGACACGCCGGCCGCGCGGGCGGTCGCTTCGAGCGTCGCCCCGCGTTCTCCGCCGTCCACCAGGATCGCCTCGAAGGCGTCGAGCACGCTCTCACGGGCACGGGGAGGGCGGCTCATGGGCACGAGCCTAGTCACGCCTGCACGGTCATATCTGATACTATACCGGCTGGACGGTTTAGAAACTGAGGAACGGCGAATGACGGACACCATCACCCGCACGGCGGCCACCGCGACTCCGCGCGTCGGCTGGCGCGGCTGGGCTGCACTGGTCGTGCTGATGCTTCCGGTGCTGCTGGTCTCGGTCGACAACACGGTGCTGAGCTTCGCCCTGCCGCAGATCGCCCTTGACCTGGAGCCCACGGCCACGCAGCAGCTCTGGATCATCGACGCCTACCCGCTCGTGCTCGCGAGCCTGCTCGTCACGATGGGCACGCTCGGCGACCGCTTCGGGCGGCGGCGGATGCTGCTGATCGGTGCGACCGGCTTCGGCGTGGTCTCAGCCCTGGCGGCCTTCGCCCCGAGCGCCGAGTGGCTGATCGCGGCCCGGGCAGCCATGGGCGTGTTCGGGGCGATGCTGATGCCGTCGACCCTGTCGCTGCTGCGCAGCATCTTCACCAACCGGGATCAGCGCCGCATGGCGATCGCGGTCTGGGCGGCGGCCTTCTCGGCCGGCGCCGCGCTCGGACCGATCGTGGGCGGCATCCTGCTCGAGCACTTCGCATGGGGATCCGTGTTCCTGCTGGCCGTGCCGGTGCTCGTACCGCTGCTGATCCTCGTTCCGGTTCTCGTGCCCGAGAGCCGGGATCCTCATCCCGGCCGATTCGACCCGGTCAGCATCGCGCTCTCGCTCGGCACGATGGTGCCGATCGTGTACGCGATCAAGGAGTTCGCCGTGCACGGGGCGGAGAGCCCGCTGCCGCTCGTGCTCGCCGTCGCGGGAATCGCGTTCGGGGTGCTCTTCGTGCGCCGCCAGAATCGCCTCGAGACGCCCATGCTCGACATGAACCTGTTCCGCAGCGGTCCCTTCTCGGGCTCGGTGCTCGTGAACCTGCTGAGCGTGGTCGGCCTCGTCGGCTTCCTCTACTTCGTGGCGCAGCACCTGCAGCTCATCGTGGGGCTGTCGCCCCTCGAGGCCGGCCTGGCGCTCGTGCCGGGGCTGCTCGCGATGATCGTCGCCGGCATCGGCATCGTGCCGATCGCAAAGCGGGTTGCCCCGCGCGTCGTGGTTCCCGTGGCGCTGGTCTTCTCCGTCGTCGGCTATCTGCTGGTCGCAGTCAGCACGGACGCCGCCGCGCTGGGGCTGCTCGTCCTCGCGTTCGTCTCGCTGGGCATCGGCATCGGCGCGGCCGAGACGGTGTCGAACGAGCTGATCCTCGCCAGTGCCCCGCCCGCGAAGGCCGGCGCCGCGAGCGCCGTGTCGGAGACGGCGTACGAGCTCGGCGCCGTGCTGGGAACCACCATCCTCGGCGGCGTCCTCGCGGCGTTCTACCGCGCGAATCTGGCGCTGCCCGATGGATTTCCCACCGGTGCAGCGGATGCCGCGCGCGAGACGCTCGGGGGAGCGGTGGCGGCATCCGAGGGGCTCGAGGAGGCGCTGGGGCAGGCGCTGCGGGATGCGGCTGCGCACGCATTCGACGCCGGCGTCGGCGTGACGGCGCTCATCGGCGCGGGGCTCATCGTGGTCGCCGCGGTGATCGCTGCGCTGACCCTGGGCGGTCGCCCGAAGCAGACCGGCGCCCCGCACTGACGCGAGTCGACGCGCTGGCTTCAGCGTGCCGGCATCCGCCCCCTCTGCACCGCGGGCGCATGACTTCCCGTCCAACGCACGGAATCCCGCCCAACGCACGGCCCAGCGCGCCCGGAAGCCGTGCACTCGGCGGCATCCCGTGCACTCGGCGGCTTCGACCTCGCCGGTACGCTGGCAGGGACAGAAGGAGAGCGATGTCGCGCGCGCAGGAATCAGGGATCGTGAGGCTGGCCGTCATTCCCGGCGATGGGATCGGTCCCGAGGTGATCGCCGAGGCCGAGAGGGTTCTGGATGCCGCGACGGCGGGCTCCGGCATCCGCTTCGATAAGACCCGCTTCTCGCTGGGCGCGGGGCGGTATCTCGAGACCGGGGACACGCTCACCGACGATGACCTCGAGGCGATCAAAGGACACGACGCGATCCTGCTCGGCGCCGTCGGCGGAGTACCGGGCGACGTGCGGCTGAAGGACGCGAACATCGAGCGTGGCCTCCTGCTGAAGCTGCGCTTCGAGCTGGACCACTACGTCAACCTTCGTCCCTCGAAGCTCTACCCGGGTGCCGCGGGACCGCTCGCCGCGCCCGGTGAGATCGACTTCGTGGTCGTACGGGAGGGCACGGAGGGCCCGTACGTCGGCAACGGCGGATCGATCCGCAAGGGCACTTCGCACGAGGTCGCGAACGAGACATCCGTCAACACGGCCTACGGAATCGAGCGGGTCGTGCGTTACGCGTTCGATCTGGCGGAGCGCCGGCGCAAGACGCTCACGCTCGTGCACAAGACCAACGTGCTGGTGCACGCGGGCGGCATGTGGCAGCGCATCGTGAACGAGGTGGCGGGGGAGCACCCCGACGTGGCCGTAGACTATCTGCACGTCGACGCGGCGACCATCTTCCTGGTCACAAACCCGTCCCGCTTCGATGTCCTCGTCACCGACAACCTCTTCGGCGACATCCTGACAGACCTGGCCGGCGCCGTCACCGGTGGCATCGGTCTCGCCGCATCCGGGAACATCAACCCGGATGGCGCGTTCCCGTCGATGTTCGAGCCCGTCCACGGTTCGGCGCCCGACATCGCGGGGCAGCAGAAGGCCGACCCCACGGCCGCGATCCTCTCCATCTCGCTCCTGCTCGATCATCTCGGGCTGTCGGACGAAGCCGCCCGCGTGACCCGCGCGGCCGAGCAGGACATCGCGCAGAGGGACGGCACCGCCCGCACCACCGCACAGATCGGCGAAGCGATCGCCGAGCGACTGCGGGCGTAACCTGGACATCGCGGACCTCCACCCGCACCACACGCAGGAGCGCACATGACCCTTCTCGATTCCGACACAGGACTCGCCCCGCTCGAGTTCGCCGTCACCAAGAACCTCGCGGCGAAGTCGCCGGCTCAGCGAGACGAGATCCTCGCCAATCCGGGGTTCGGCACGAACTTCACCGACCACATGGTCGACATCTGCTGGTCGTCCCGCGGCGGATGGCACCGCCCGCGCGTGCAGCCGTACGGCCCGATCTCGCTCGACCCGGCCGCAGCCGTGCTGCACTACGGCCAGGAGATCTTCGAGGGGATCAAGGCCTACCGGCATCAGGACGGCTCGATCCACACCTTCCGGCCCGACCAGAACGGACGACGCCTGCAGCGCTCCGCGCGGCGCCTGGCTTTGCCGGAACTCCCGGTGGAGTACTTCATCCAGTCGCTGCGCGAGCTCGTGGCGGTGGACGGCGCCTGGGTCCCCTCGGGCGAGGACCAGAGCCTCTACCTGCGCCCCTTCATGTTCGCGAGGGAGGCGTTCCTCGGTGTGCGGCCAGCTCAGAAGGTCGCCTACTACGTGATCGCCAGCCCTGCGGGGGCCTACTTCCACGGCGGGGTGAACCCGGTCACGATCTGGCTGTCCGAGGACTACGCACGCGCCGGCAAGGGCGGCACCGGTGCGGCCAAGACCGGCGGCAACTACGCGGCGAGCCTGCTGCCGCAGTCGGAGGCGTACGAGCACGGCTGCGACCAGGTGGTGTTCCTGGACGGCGATGGCAACGTCGAGGAGCTCGGCGGGATGAACGTGATCTTCGTGATGAAGGACGGGACGCTGGTCACCCCGGAGTCGCCCAGCATCCTCGAGGGCATCACGCGCGACTCGATCCTGCAGTTGGCGCGCGACCGCGGGCACACCGTGCACGGGCGTTCCGTGTCGCTGGCTGAATGGCGCGAGGGCGTCGCCTCGGGCGACATCGTCGAGGTGTTCGCGTGCGGCACGGCCGCGGTGGTCACGCCGATCGGGACGCTCAAGGGCAAGGACTTCATCGACGAGCAGCCGACGGGCGAACTCGCCCTGTCGCTGCGCGAGGAGCTGACCGACATCCAGTACGGCCGCCGTGAGGACAAGCACGGCTGGCTTCTGAAGCTCGACGGTTAGCCTCTCGGGTCTTAACGCCGACCCGTCACCGCGAAACAGCACTTCGGCGCCGAGACATCGCCCATTGCGTGATGTCTCGGCGCCCCTGTGCTGTTTCGGTGCGCGCAGGGGGTTCGTCGGGCGGCGGGACGACCCCTGGGCCGTGTCCGTGGCCGTCGCTAGGCTGATCCGGTGAGAATCGCACGCTTCAGCCACCAGGACGCCATTCGCTACGGGATCGTGGATGACGGTGAACTCGTCGTGCTCGCGGGCGACCCGATGTTCGCCGGCTACGACACGACGGGCGAACGGGTGCCGCTGGCCGACGCGGTGCTGCTGGCCCCCGTCATCCCTCGGTCGAAGGTCGTTGCGGTGGGTCGCAACTACCGCGCGCACGCGGAGGAGCTCGGCAACGAGGTTCCCGCCGAGCCGATGCTCTTCTTCAAGCCCAACACCGCCGTCATCGGACCAGGCGATACGATCGTGCGACCGCCGCAGTCCAGCTTCACGTCGTTCGAGGGCGAGCTCGCCGTCGTCATCGGCTCCATAGCGAAGAACGTCAGTGCCGAGCGCGCCGACGAGGTGATCTTCGGCTACACGATCGCTAACGACATCACCGCCCGCGACCTGCAGAAGACCGACGGCCAGTGGGCCCGGGCGAAGGGCTTCGACACCTTCTGCCCGCTCGGGCCGGCGATCGAGACCGAGTTCGACGTCGCCGCGGCGACTCTCGAGACCCGCCTGAACGGCGAAGTGACACAGAGCGCTCCGCTGACCGACATGATCCACTCGGTCGCCGACATCATCGCCTATGCCTCGGCGGCCTTCACGCTGCTTCCTGGCGACGTCATCCTGACGGGCACGCCGTCCGGGGTCGGTCCGTTCCAGGCGGGCGACACGATCGAGGTCGAGATCAGCGGCCTCGGCATCCTCCGGAACGGCGCGCGCGATGCGTAGCGCAGCATCTCCCGCGCTGGCGCTCTGACGACCATGACCGACACGACGCTGGATGTCGCCGCCGTTCAGCGTCGCACCGTCTGGGTGCTCTCGGGCGGTCAGGTGCTCGGCGGTCTGGCCTTCGGAGCGACTGTTTCCCTCGGAGCGCTGCTGGCGGCGCGGATCTCCGGCGACGACTCCCTCTCGGGCCTCGCGACCGCGGCACTGACCCTCGGCTCGGCCGCTCTCGCGGTTCCGCTCGCGGCCCTCGCTCGCCGCCGGGGTCGTCGCGTGTCGCTGGCGGGCGGGATGCTGCTGGCCCTCACGGGCGTCGGGGTCGTCATCGTCGCCGCCGGGCTCTTCAGCTTCCCGCTGCTGCTCGTGGGCTTCGTGCTCATCGGCGCAGGGCAGGCGGCGAACCTCCAGTCCCGCTTCGCCGCCACCGATCTGGCGTCGGCGGCGACGCGCGGGCGCGACCTCTCCATCGTCGTCTGGGCGACGACGATCGGCGCCGTCCTCGGGCCGAACCTCGTGGGGCCCGGCGAAGCGATCGGGGCGGCCATCGGCATGCCGGTGCTCACGGGACCGTACGTCTTCGGCATCGCGGCCCAGATCGCCGCCGTGCTGCTCTACGTCATCTTCATGCGCCCCGACCCGCTCCTCCTCGCCGATCGCATCGCACGGCAGGAGCGTCTCGATCGCCCTGCCGCGGTGCAGAAGGCCGACCGTCCGTTCGTCGCGCGTTACGCGATCCTGGCCGTGTCGGCGAGTCACGGCGTCATGGTCTCGGTCATGGCTATGACGCCCGTGCACCTGCTGCATCACGGCGCCAGCCTGTCCATCGTGGGGCTGACGATCAGCATCCACGTCGCCGGCATGTTCGCCCTGTCGCCTGTGTTCGGCATCCTGGCCGACCGCGTCGGTCGATTCGCGACGATCCTGCTGGGACAGGCGCTGCTGCTCGCGGCGCTGGTGACTGCGTGGCTCGGCGCCGAGAGCACGACGGCCGTGACGGTCGCGCTCGGGCTGCTCGGGCTCGGGTGGAGTGCGGCGACCGTGGCAGGATCCGCGCTGCTGACCGAGGCCACGGCCGAACCCCTGCGCACCCGCCGCCAGGGCCGCAGCGACCTGACGATGAGCCTCGTCGGAGCATTCGGCGCAATCGTCGCGGGGCTGCTCCTGGGCTGGATCGGCTACGGCGGGCTCGCCGTCGTGGCGATCGGCGCCGTCGCCCTGGTCGTCGGCTTCACGCCCGTCGCGCGCGTCCGCGGGGCGGTCCAAGATGCGGACGCGTCCGTTGCGATTCCTGCGGTCCCGGGCGCGGCCGCGGCAGCCTCTGCGCCGGCAGCCACTTCTTCAGCGGACGCTGCGGCACCGGCCACTTCTGCCCGGACCTCAGCGGTGCAGAGCGGCGACGGCCAGCTCGACGTCCCGCTCGTCGTTGAAGACGTGGAACGCAACCCGCGCCCGCCCCGCCCGTCCTGACGCAACGATCCCGCCGACCGTGAGCCGGTCGAGGTCCCCACCGTCCGGGTCGTCCCACGTCACGATCGCGCTCGCGCGCGTCGGCTCGGGGATCCCGAGCTCCGCCCGCAACTGCGCCGCGAGCCGGGTCGTGTGCTCGTACACAGCGGCCGGATCGAGCGCTGCGAAGAGCTCGAGCGCCGGCTCGGCGCCCACGAACGCCTGCCAGGCAGGGGACACGTCGTAGCGCCGGGCGTCCTCGGCCAGGGTGGCACCTCCGCCGTAGCAGGCGGCCCACGGGTCATCGCCGGCGTACCAGCCGGCGTGGATGGGCCGCAGCTCCCAGCCCTCCGCGACAGTCAGGAACGCGACGCCTCGCGGCGCGCACAGCCACTTGTACGCGTGGCACACCGTCGCATCGAAGGCGGATGCCGACACCGGCAGCCACCCGACGGCCTGGGTCGTGTCGCAGAAGGTGCGGGCGCCGTGCCGGGCGACGCCGGCGACGATGGCCGCGGCATCCGCCACCTGCCCCGTCGCCGACTGCACGAGCGAGAACGCGACGAGGTCCGTAGCCTCGGTGATCGCTTCGGCGAGCCGGTCGAGTGGCACACTGCGCACGTGGATGCCTCGCCCGGCGTGCACGAAGGGCAGCACGATCGACGAGAAGTCGCCGTCCACGCAGAGGACCTCGGCGCCGTCCGGAAGCGACGCGGCGACGAGCCCCGCGAAGACCGAGGCCTGCGAGCCGATCGCCACTCGGCCCGGGTGCACACTCACGAGCCCCGCGTAGAGCTCTCGGCTCCGCTCGACGACAGCACAGTACTCCGCGATGTTCATGCGGCCGGCGGCTGCCGACTCGACGTCTGCGATGACCGCACGCCGCGTCGATGCCGGCGGCGGCCCGACGGTGCACGCGGCGAGATAGCCGGACTCGACCGCGAACGCGGCACGGCCCGAAGCGAGCGGGTCCAGGAGCTTCGCGGAGGTCATGGGTCCAGCATCCGTGTTGGCAACTCATCGGTCTACGGGCGGCTATCGATGCGTCATCGCTCGAATGCTTATGATTCCGGGTTGCGGGCACCGAGAAGGCGCGAACGGGCGGGCGCGTTCGCTGGAGGTCTGCGGCGAGCCCGCTATGGTCAGAGCCATGGCAGCAGAAGATCGTGATCAGATGCGTGGCGGCGTGCTCAGCAACGGTGGCAGTCCCGGACTGTGGGGAGCGCTGCTCGGGCTGATCGTCTTCGCCTTCATCGCCGTTCCGCTCTCTGCCGCCGTGAGGTATGCAACACATCCGGCATCACAGCAGCTGTTCGCCGGGCGACTTTCGGAGGCGACGACGGGGGGATACGTCGCGTTCTGGTGGATCGTCGCTCTCTTCCTCCTCGCGCTGCCGTTCCTCATCGGCTACGCCGTGGCCAACCTCTCCGGCCGAACGCTCGCGATCGTCGGCGCGGTCATCGTCTTCTTCTTCGTCGCCGTCCTGATCCTCGGTCAGCTCTTCGTCTTCTAGACCGCAGCGCTCGCTCCCGTCTGGCGGTGGGGCCGACCGCTACGAATCAACGGTTCACACCGGCAGACAGCCATAAATCAGCGCGTCCGCTTATGCTTCTGGCGTGCCCGATGATGAACTGCCGGATGTCGACCCCCTGACTCTGCGGGTGGTGAAGGCGATCGCCGACGAGGGGTCGGTGACGGCGGCCGCAGCGGCGCTCGGCTACAGCCAGTCGGCGCTCAGTCAGCACGTGCGCCGGGTCGAGGTCCGCCTCGGCGTGCCGCTCGTGGAGCGTGCCGGCAGGCGGCTGCGGCTGACGGAGGCCGGCCGCATCCTTGCTCGCCATGCCACGGCGGTGACGACGGCTCTGGATGCCGCGGCCGGCGAACTGGCCGAGTTGCAGGGTCTGCGCGCAGGGCGGGTTCGCCTCGCGGCCTTCCCCTCGGCGTCCCCGACGGTGCTGCCCCGGCTGATCCAGACTCTGCGCGACCGGCATCCCGGGCTTTCGCTCACCTACGTCGAGGCCGAGCCGCCGGAGGCCGTGCAGCTCGTGCGCGACGACAAGGTGGACCTCGCGCTCACCTTCAGCTACCCGGGGGACCTCGGCGATCCGCACCGCCGCAGCGCCCGGGGGCTGGCCACCCGACGGGTGGGTGCAGATGACGTGCTCGCCGTGCTGCCGGAAGGCCACGATCAGGCGCGCCGCGAGGCGGTGGACATCGGCGAGCTCTCCGCCGAGCCGTGGATCGCCGGCTGCCCCCGGTGTCGCGGCCACCTCGAACAGGTGTGCCGCACGGCCGGCTTCGACCCGGCGATCGCGTTCGAGACCGACAACTTCGTGGCCGTCGAGGGGCTGGTCGCCATGGGCATCGGCGTCGCGCTGCTCCCGCGCCTGGCGATCGACTCCTTTCCGGTGCTGGCGGGCGTCGTCGTGCGCCCCACCACCAACTCCGACGCCCGCACGATGCACCTCGTGTCGGCTCAGGGGGCGGCGCGCGTGCCCGCCGTGGCGGCGGCCGTTCGCGCGCTCCAGGAGTCCCTCGCCGGCTGAGCCCGTCGTGTGCACAATCGCGGGGGTGGCCGGCCGACTCACGGGATGAATGCAGCCGAGCGGGGCGCGCACCCGGGAGCAGATCCGGACCCCGACATCCGCCCCTGCGGCCGTATCGCCCCACCCGACCACCGTTCTGCTCCCGGATGCACAACTAGGCTTGAGGCGCCATGTCTGAGACCTCTCCCGCGAACGCCCACCCCACGACCACCGCGACCGGCGCCGATGTGCGGGTGCGATTCTGCCCGTCGCCGACCGGGCTGCCGCACGTCGGTCTCGTCCGTACGGCCCTCTTCAACTGGGCGTATGCGCGTCACACGGGCGGCAAGATGGTGTTCCGCATCGAAGACACGGATGCCGCGCGCGACAGCGAAGAGAGTTACCTGCAGCTGCTCGATGCACTGACGTGGCTCAACATCGACTGGGACGAGGGCGTCGAGGTCGGCGGCCCGCACGCCCCCTACCGTCAATCGCAGAGGCACCACCTGTACCGCGAGGTGCTCGAGAAGCTGATCGCCAGCGGCGCCGTCTACGAGAGCTACTCGAACCCCGAGGAGATCGACGCCCGCAACGAGGCGGCGGGGCGCGCGAAGCAGCTCGGGTACGACAACCACGACCGCACCCTCACGGACGAGCAGAAGGCGGCGTTCCGGGCGGAGGGACGCGAGCCGGCGCTGCGCCTCAAGGTGCCGGACGAGGACCTCAGCTTCACCGACCTCATCCGCGGCGACGTGACCTTCCCCGCCGGATCCTTCCCCGATTTCGTGATCTTCCGCGCCGGCGGGATCCCGCTCTACACCTTCGTGAACCCGGTGGATGACGCGCTCATGGGCATCACCCACGTGCTGCGGGGTGAGGACCTGATGCCCTCGACGGCCCGCCAGCTGGCGCTCTACCGGGCGTTGATCGATGCCGGCGTCACGACCTTCATTCCGCGCTTCGGCCACATGCCGCTCGTGCTCGGCGACGGCAACAAGAAGCTCTCCAAGCGCGACCCCCGCGCCGATCTGTTCCTGCAGCGGGAGCGCGGGTTCATTCCCGAGGGCCTGCTCAACTACCTCTCGCTGCTCGGGTGGTCGCTCAGCCACGACCGCGACGTGTTCTCGCTCGATGAGATGGTCGCCGCCTTCGACATCGCCGACGTCAACCCGAACCCGGCTCGCTTCGATCAGAAGAAAGCTGAGTCGATCAACGGCGATCACATCCGGATGCTGGAGCCCGACGACTTCGCGCGTCGAATCGTGCCGTACCTGGCTTCAGCCGCGGTCTTGGCCGACCCGCCGACCGCCACCGAATTCGCGCTGCTGACGAAGGCTGCGCCGCTCATCCAGGAGCGCCTCCCTCTGCTGGGCGACGCCCCCGGTCTGCTCGGCTTCCTCTTCACGAACGACATCGCGATCGAGGACGAGGCCCGCGCGTCGCTGCCCGAGAACGCGGGCGAAGTCCTGGTGGCGTCGGTCGGCGCGCTGGAACTGATTCCCGAGTCGGAGTTCACCGCGGCCGCCGTCCAGACGGCGTTGACGTCGGCGCTGATCGAGGGCCTCGGCCTGAAGCCGCGCGTCGCCTACGGTCCGCTGCGCGTCGCGATCAGCGGTCGCCGGGTCTCACCGCCGCTCTTCGAGTCGATGGAGCTGCTCGGCAAGCCCGAGTCGATCCGTCGGCTCGGCGCCCTCGTGGGGGAGACCAGCGCGTAGCGCGACCCCCTCGGTTTGGACGGCTCAGGGAACTGGTCTAGACTTGATCCTTGGCACGAGCTTCGGTTCGTGGCCTTGGGGTATGGTGTAATTGGCAACACGGAGGTTTCTGGTACCTTTGTTCTTGGTTCGAGTCCAGGTACCCCAGCAGTGAATTCCGCAGGATTCCGCCACAGAATCCCTACTCGTTTGAGCGCTCTTCGCTCGGTCTGAATCGCCCGGAGACCAGAAACGAGACCAAATACTCGCGCGAGTGTCTTCGCACAGTAGGTGCGTCCCGATTCCCACGCGGGCGCACGGTCACGTACGGGTTGCCCCGGAACAATCCGGCGCACCTTGTGTGCATGGACGCATCTACCCTCGGCACTGCCGGGTTCAAGACCCAGGCGGAGGTCGCCCAGATGCTCCAGGTGCCCGAGCGCACGTTGGAGGACTGGCGTCTCACGCACCATGGTCCGCCCTACCTGAAGCTCGGCCGGCACGTGCGGTACGACCCGGCTGACGTGTACGCCTGGGCCAGAGAGCACCGGCATGCCTAGGCCGCGGATCCCCGCCGGCGAGGTCGGCGCCGTGCAGATCACCAAGCTCGCCGACGGGCGGTATCGCGCCCGCGGGCGGATGCGCGACGACGCCGGGGAGCTGCACCAGCTGCGCGCCACCGCCGACACCAAGGACGGCGCCCTCGCCGAGCTGCGCCAGGCCGCCGCGCAGCTCACCAGCAACGGCGAGGGAGCGCTCACGGGGGCGAGCACGATCGCGGCGGCCGCGAACGCGTGGCTCGTGCACGTCACGGTGCGCGCGGACGCCGGAAGCCTGGCCTACTCGACGCTGGAGTCCTACGAGACGACAGTGCGACTGATCCTGAAGCCGGCGTGCGGCGGGATCGCGCTCGACCAGCTCACGGTGGGCCGTGCCGACCGGATCATCCAGGGCATCTTCCAGGGCGGCTCGCTCTCCAAGGCGCGCCGGGCGCGGGCCGTGCTCGGACTGATCTGCGGCTACGCCGTGCGCGACGACGCGATCCCGCGCAACCCGGTGCGCGACGTACAGCGACTGCCGATGCCGGAGAAGAAGACGTCGGTCCTCACCGCGGCACAGGTGAGCGCGATCCGCGACCTCATGCATGGCTGGCGCGCGGTCGGCGGCCCCGGCCCCCGGCCGAACTACAGCGCCCTGATCGACGGGATGGACATCATGCTGGGCACCTCCGCCCGCGTGGGGGAGTGCATCGGACTGCGACGCAAAGACGTCGACATGACCAGCAGCCCGCCGACGCTGCTGGTAGACGGCACGATCGTGCACACCAAGAAGCAGGGCCTGCACCGCAAGAACGCACCCAAACGCGCCCGGCAACGCCGTCGCGTCGCGCTGCCCGCGATGGCGGCCACCGCGGTCCGCAGCCGGCTCACCGTCGCCGGGCCGGGGGAGGAGGCGTACCTGTTTCCCACCAGCACCGGGCGGCCGATTAGCGTGAGCAACTACGAGCGACTGCTGCGTACGTTCGTCGAAGACAACCGGGCGGCGCTGATCGCGCTCGACGTGGACGTCGCGGAGTACAGCACGCATCTGTACCGACGCACAACGGCCACTCTCGTCGAGCGGGCGGCCGGGATCACCCTCGCTTCCCGCCTGCTCGGGCACGCGAACGAGCAGATCACCCGCGCGAGCTACGTCGTCTCCGCCGTCGAGGTTGACCCAATCACGATCGACATCCTCGACGACGTGCTCGGATCCTAACAGGCAAGGAAGGTGCGACATGCGAACGGGACGACCACCCCTCGAACTCGGCACACACGGCAAGATCACCACCCGCACCGTTGGCAGCGGTCACGCGTGTGCCATGGCGCGAATACGGCTGTGGGATGGGGATATTCTCCGGGTCACTGCCACGGCAAGTACGGCGTCGGATGCCCGAGTACTTCTGAAACTCCGGATGGCGGAGCGCCTGCGGTTGTCCGAGCTCGATGCCTGGCGATATCTCACGCCGGAAGACCCCTTCGACGAACTCGTGTACATGTGGCTCAATGACCTCGGATGGCTCTCGGATGCGAGCGAGGCTGCGTGCGAGTTGTGGCGGCGTATCGTTCGAACGCAGCTCACGCCGGCATTCGGCGATTTGACGATCGGTGAGATCACTGCGGAGCGGATCGAGCATCACTTGGCTATCCAGAGAGCCACGTCGGAGGGGGCCGCCGCCTACTCGCGCGAGGCGATCGAGTTGCTCCTGAACTTCGCGGTCGGCGAGGGCGTGATCATCTCAAACCCGATGGGATTCGCGGCGCGAGATGAGACACCCGGGCGTCTCGGCGATCTGGGCGCCCACAGGAACCTGGTTCGCGGACGAATAGCACTTCGTCGCGAAGACCCCTGCGCGAAGCCGGCCTCACACACGACTGAGGTCGTCGGAGCACAGCTGGGCGCCGTCACTACGGAGGCCGGGCGTGCGGAAGATGCCGAGCTGGGGCTGGCATCTTCCGAACCCGATGCAGGGGGTCAGGGGTTCGAGTCCCCTCAGGTCCACCAAAACTCCCGGTAAAGCACCAAATCTTCACTCCCTGATCAGGGAGCTTGAATGTTTGGTAGTCGTTTACTGGACACTTCGCCGGGTCGCCGCAGTGCGCTCTCGGACCTTCTCGAAGTATCTGGAAGGTACGCGGCAAGGCCCGCGCACCTTCGCTATATGGACGGTTTTGGCACCTCAGAGTCGGGACACGGGAACTACGTCTCGTTGGCCGAGCTTGCCGCCGAGCTGAAGGTTTCCGTCCAGACGATCTATGACCTGCGAAGCAAGGGCCGTGGACCCCGTGGATTCCGCGTCGGCACGCAGTTGCGATTTCGCAAGAGCGAGATCGACGCATGGGTCCACCGCATGGAGCTGGCCGACGAGCAGCGACACAGCGGGGGAGTGCTGTGAACGGGGGCCGGCCGCGCACCCTGATCGGCTCATACGGAACCATCAGCGTCAGCAGGCGCGGATCGTCGTACGTGGCGCTGGCGCGCATTCGTGATGCCGACGGGCGCCTGCGCAGAGTGACGGGCGCGGCACGTACGGAGTCGGCCGCTCGAGCCCGTTTGAAGGAGCGCCTCCTGGACAGGCCGGGCTTCGGCTCAGGAGGCCTGCTCGATCTCAGCAGCTCGTTCCGTGATCTCGCTGATCTGTGGCTCGAGGATCTGGAGATGCGCGAGCTGTCGGATGGGACGAAAAAGAACTACCGCGATGATCTCCGCCTCCGCGTGCGGCCGCAGTTCGAGCACTTCTCGCTCGGTGAGATCACCACGGGCCGCGTGGAGTGGTTCCTCCGCTCTGAGAGGGCCGCGTCGTTCTCTCGTGCGCACCACTCGCGGACGATTCTCAATCAGCTCTTCGGGTTTGCTCTCCGCCACGACGCGATCCCGAGGAATCCGGTGCAGGGAACGAGTCCTTTGCGCCGGCCGAGGGGCGAGCGCCAGGCGTTGACCGTCGAGCAGATCAGCGCGATCCGCGATGCCGCGGGTCGCTGGCGGACCGGCCCCGACGTCAAGGGTCCCAAGCCCGACGGGCAGGTGCGCGACATCATCGAGGTGCTCCTCGGAACCGCGCTGCGTATCGGTGAGTGTCTCGCGCTCCGCGTGTGCGATGTGGAGGACGGTCCCAGCGGGATGACGATCTCGGTGAAGGGGACGGTCGTGTTGCGCACAGGCAGCGGCGCCGTCCGTCAAGACCACCCGAAAACCGAGCACTCCATCCGCCGGATCGCGGTCCCCGACTTCGCTGCGGACGTCCTTCGAGCACGGGTCGCCGGCATCCTGACTGCCGACCCGGACCGGACCGTCTTCGCCAATCGTGCGGGCAAGCCACTGAGCCCGTTCAATGTGCGACGTACCTTCCGAGCGTTCCTCGAGCTGGCAGATCTCGCGGGGGAGGGGATCACGTTGCGCTGGTATCGGCGAACCGGTGCAACGGTCATCGCGCGCGGGGCGAGCGCCGACGCTGCCGCCACCTTCCTCGGCCACGGATCGACCGCGATCACAGAAGGACACTACATCGAGCCCGACCGGACGGTCGACCGAGGGCCGGCGAAGATTCTCGAACGTACGCTGCGCCCGGTGAATCCTGACTCTTCGCTGCTCTCGACCGAGGACGCCGAGTCGGACGACCCCGCTCTCGCCTTCCTTGACGAGGAAGATAGCGAGGCGGCATAGCGGCTACTCAAGCGACCCGCCTCGATCCTGCCTGCCCCAACTCGCGATCGGTCCGCCGCTCGGGCCGTGGGCCCGCAAGAACTCGCGGTGAGTGCGCTCGCACGCGAGGCGGAGGGTCGTTGACCATCCAATGACCTCACCACGGAAGCTGGCGCGGTAGCGGACTTCGGTGTCGTTCATCACCCGGCGGATCTCGATGGTGCCGTATGAGCGGCCTTGGGCGTCGATCATCTGCCAGGTTCCGGTTGGGTCCTCGTGCGCGGCGAGAATCGGATGCCAGTCCCGCTGTTCCTTCATCGGTCGTTCCCATCTCCGGCCGACGGATCGACGCTAGATGATGCGGCGGACATCCCGCCTATGCAACTCCGTGGGAGGCGTGCGCGCACCTTGATGGCATGACCGATCGAGACCACGCCGACGCCGTCCTCGAGCACGTGGCGGTGCTCGCGTTCCTCTACTACCCCGGCATCCAGGTCGATGACCCGACGTACCGCCTCGCCGAGGACAACGAATGGTGCATCGCGCGACTCGGCGACGTGTCCGATACCGAGCGAGAACGGATGCGAGCACTCATCGCGCGAGCGATCATCGACCCAACAGCAACGCGCGAAGAACTCTTCACGGCGCTCGCTGAACTCACCGGTGTGCACGCGGCGGGACACCATGCATGACGAGGCGCTCAACGAAGACGAACGTGCCGCGCGGCATGCAGCGCAGCGGCGGGCCTGGAACGATGCGCACCCGACGTACTACGCCGAGTATCGGGAGCGGAACCGGGAGTACATCCGGAAGACGGGCCGCGAGCGTGAGCGTCGGCGGGCGCAGCGCGAGCGAGACGAGAAGGCGCGTCGGGAGAAGGGTATCGAGCGGGCCAAAGAGTGGGCACGGCAGCATCCGGAGGAGCGCCAGCAGGCGCGCGAGCGATACAAGCAGAAGCACCCGGAGGCGTACAAGCAAGCCCAGCGCGACTACTACTACCGGAATCGTGACGCCATCGCCGAGCGCCGGCGGGCGCGAGAGGCTGCGGATCCGGAGAAGGCCAATGAGGCTCATCGTCGCACGGTCGCCCGCGCACGCGAAACCGGCCGTGTGTCCGAGTGGACACCCAGTCCATCTCAACAGGAGTCCTATCGGCAGCGAGAGAATGAAGCGCGGCGCCTTCACCGTCGTCGCGCTCGTGCCGGACTGCCCGACCGCCGACTTCACCAGGTGTTGGCTGCGGAGCGGCGTCAAAACGACGCCGCCGCGGAAGCGTTCTTCGCTCGGAAGCGCAGTCGGGAGGAGTTGGCTCAGATCAGGGAGCAGGACGTGCCGACCCCACCCGAGCTGGTGCAGGCATGGCAGCACCGTTCAGAGACCCGCCGAGCGGCCAGGGAAATCCTGGCGATAGCAGATGCGTACTTCATTGATCATGAGGTCGAGTTGCGGGCCCGCGTCGCGGAGGTCTCTCGGGCGCGCTTCCGGGCCGGTTTGCTCCCACTCGACGTCTACACCGAGCCGCGTCGCCGTGCTCTCGAACTAGCGAGCACCGGCTACCTTCACCGCACTGCGGTGTCTCCGACCTCATCTCTCGCAGCCTTCCAGTGGCTGACATCGGACCTTGCAAAGCGGGCAACCGACATCCTGCTTTGATCTCTTCGCCGTTCTCGACCTTGAGAACACTCGACGGAAGTGGAGATTGTCTCGCTCTCGACTGTGCCCAAGCCCTGGTCGTGGCTCGCGCACGAGACGCCACACGTCGGTGCCGTCTGGTGCCCGCCGGGTCGTACCGGTCAGCAGGATCAGTGAAGGGCGCCCATGTCACCGGGGCCGAGGTTGCCTAGGCCCGGTGTGTGCGGGCGAGGGTTTGTAGGAGAAGCCGACCCGTCTCTGCCGGGCAGAGATTCGGTGCCAGTTCGAGGGATTGAGGCGTGACGCCCGACAACATGGCTCTCTTGTGGGCGGTCGCTGCGTAGGAGGATGCTGGTGCCACATTTGCCAGTGGGCGGGAGTCGGCCGCCGTCGCCGACTGGCCGGTTCAGAAGGAGTCGGAATGCTCGCAGCGAAGACACTCGACTATGTATTCCGGCTCATTCAGTTGCGTCACCCGATTCAGCCCGGAGGGTGTGAGCGCCATCCGGTCGATACCAATACCGCCGACGAGCATGTCGATTCGCCACTTCCGGACTTCTTCAAGGCAGAAGCGACTGGCTTTGCCAAATTGGTGCGGACCGACTTCAATGTCGCGCCATCGCTGCGCCGCAACCCGGCGCCCGGTAACATCCGGACGGAGGAAGGCACTCCACCCGACGCCGATGACAACATGCACAGGCCGATTGCCAATGAGCTCGACAAATCGACTGGAACAGACCTAGGTGAAGTTCCTGTTGGCGACCCGTGGGAGCCGCGGCTCCCGATGCGCCAGCGTCATCCTCCGGTCGGAAAGCTGCCTACCACCAGGCGACGGAATGACACTGGCGTGCGGACGGGGCATGCCTAAGCCGGCGGCAAACCTATAGACGATTCGGCACAAGTGAACGCAGTTGGGCAATGACATACTTCATCGACTACCTTCCGGTCACATCAGGTAACGCGCTGCGACTCTACGTCGACGGTGAGGCATTCGGTAGTGATCTGCTGGCTGACCTGCAGGGTGCCCGTCGCTTCGTGTTCCTGACGGGGCTGCACTTTATGGCCGACTTTCGGCTCGTGCGCACCGGTTCGCCGCGCGATGCCGAGTCTGCGATCGGGCCCCTGCTGGCGAGCGCGGCCAAACGTGGTGTGATGGTCTATCTGCTGGTGAACCAATTCTGGACGGATGAGCAGCAGTTGAGCACCGCTCCGGTTAGGCGCCTGATAGCCAAAAAGGGCGAACTATTCGGGTATTTGCCTGAGACTTACAAGCTCTTCCAGATGTTGTCGGTGTACCCAACGGCGTACTGCCGCACCGATATACATGCCAACTCGGACGTCTTCGCCACCCACCACCAGAAGACCATCGTGATCGACGACCGAGTGGCCTACCTCGGCGGCCTGGACCTCACTTACCTCGACGGCGATCGGTGGGACACCCCGGCGCATGCCACACCCATGAACCAGCCCGCCACCCGGCGCGCGACCGACCGTACGCAAAAGTACTGGCACGACGTGCATCTGCGGGTTGAGGGCCCGGCCGTAGAGTTCGTCAGGGACAACTTCGTGCAGCGCTGGCGATGGGGCCATCTTCACCGCGTCCGTCCGCGACCCTCCGACCGGGGCTCTCCCGATGCTCGCACGCAGGACACCACTCGGTCGAACTACTTCGGTGAACTGATCGGTGTGCGAGATTTCAACCCACCTGTCCTGCCGACTTTCAACGCTTCGAGTTCGTTCACATATCCAGATCAAGTAGATAACCCTGTCCCGCAGCTCCAGATTGTCAGGTCTATGCCCAGGCCTGTCGGGTGGCTGTCGACTGAGCAGTGGGATCGTCGGCTGACGACTCCCGAACGTCGCCAGGCCGCGCAGTATGTCAAGCAGAAGCCGAAGTGGAACCTCTCGACGAACCCGTGGGAGCGGTCCGCGAAGGATGCGTACCTGATCGGCATCCGTTCCGCACGCAAGTACATCTATCTCGAAAACCAGTGGGTGGCAGACGAGCAGATCTGGGCCGAACTCGCGACCGCCGCAATGAACAATCGGAACAACCCCGACTTCCGGATCGTCCTGATGATGCCGCACGAAGGGCTCCTCGCAGCCGGCCTGGGCGCCAACCAGGAACTTGAGATAACGGATGAGATGCGCCTGGTGGAGGAGAATGCCGGGTCTGCCTTGAAGTTCGGCGTATACAGCCTGAATCCGAGGCGTGATGGTCAGGGACGCGTCGAGGGCCAGATTTATGTGCACTCCAAGATCCTCATCGTCGACGACGTTTGGGCGCTCATCGGCTCCGCGAATGCGGGCGGCACCTCTCTTGAAGGGGTCCGCGGGGGACGCGACCAACCAGACTCTGAGCTCGCAGCGATCATTCACGACCCCACCTTCGTGAGCCAGATGCGGCAGAAGCTGTGGACCGAACACCTCCAGGCCCCAGCCCAAGCCGCTTACGTCAGCCACGACGCCGACCTGTTCCGTGTCCGTGCCGAGACTCCGCGGTCCCGCGTCACCTTTGAACCCCGGTACGAACAAATGATCACTGAGGGGATCGTCGGTGGAGGCGCAGCCGCCCCTCATGAGGTGCTAGTGGATAGACGACGGTCCCGCATCGTGCCCAACTTCTTGGACCGGGGTGGTTACGGCGTCCCTCCGACCTTGGTGCGAGCGTCTTTCTCGGCCCATGTGGTACCCAATATTGATTCTGCGCGGACTCGCTTCGCCATTGCACACGGTATCGAGCCGCCGGCGGCAACTTGGCAGATCGCCTTCAAGGACCGCAGGCGGAACCTGCCGATTCAACTTTGGTACCGGTGGATCGTAGAGGTACCTTTTCAGCGCTTTCCGGATGGGACCGAAGTCCGCGGCGACCGTTATCTGATGCGAAGCCTGCCCGACGATAAGGCGGACGTGTTGCAGTACTCTCCGCACAGAACCGCATACATCGGCCGCGAGAGCGCGGAGCGAATCTGTCCGCCGCGCGGTCTAGTCTACGGACGAGTCTTGTGTCGCGTCGTCCCGACTTTCTTCCGGGTCACGCCGCCGCCCAAGGACGTCCGGGGCTCCGTGTTGCTTGAGTACAAGATCGCGTTCTTAAGCGAGGGGTATGCCCGTGACTATCATCCTGACTTCCGGCGATGATGGCGCATGGACTCACGTCCGCTCCGCCGGGCCGACAGCGTATGCCGGTCATCGTTATCCGCACGGTCCACCTGCTCATCGGCTGCCAAGACTGTCGAGTTCTAGACCCGATGCCCACCCCGACGCTGCCACAGTCCATTCCCAACCCACACGTCCATCGCAGCTTCCGCCGCGATCACGGACGAGGGTTCACTGGTGCTCGATCCGCCGCGCGAGCGCCGCGGCTTAGCTTGCGATACTTGGCGAATCTCGCATTCATCTGGCGCACTCCGTCAATCGGGACCGACCACGCGGACCGCATCGACCCGGCGAATTCGACTGCTAGACACGCGCACTTCCTGAGAGGAGCATGGAGGCGTCCACGCTGACGCGTAGGAGATAGGCGGTGAACGGCATGGCACTCCTGACCGATCGTTTCGGGTCGCCGATCATGAATCTGACTACGAAGCGACCCGCTGATCTCGAGCTGACCAGGAATTCGATCCATGTGGATCTGTCTGTTCCGGATGCAGTTCGCGCGGTAATGCGAGGGAAACACGTCACTCCCAATGAGGCGGCGAGGCTCCTGTGGAACACTCGAGCGGCCGCTTCGCTCGACGACTCACTTTCCGGCTGGGAGGCTGCCCCTGGGGTCAAACTGCTGAGCGGCGCCCTTGTGGAGCTGAAAGAAAAGAAGGGTGCTGGAAGACCGAAAGACCTCCCAGAACTTCAATCGTTAGCAGCTAAAGTTGCGGGGACGACTTGGCAGGCGATAGACGGAGAGCTCTCGAAAGGGGAAACGGCGACCTTCCTGAACGATCTAGTTCTGCTGTTTAAGTACGGGACGCCGAATCGACAAAGACCTCTCCGGCTTCTATCCGACCTCTATCGGCTCAGTCAGGCGCTCTTGGCCAACCCGGTCACGTGGAAGACGCGCGACGGTCTTTACCAACTGCTTGTCGCGCCACTTCGGGTGCCCCGTGTGTTCACAACTCCCGCCGCCGACCGCGGTGGCGCCGGACCCAGCGTGGTCGATGGAGGGTTGCAACTCGACTTTGACCTCTCCACCCCACGTGCCGTGAGCGCATTGCAAACGCTGACTGGGCAACTCGCGGAGTTGCAGCGACTGTCCGATGCACTCAAGGTCGCTCAGGCAGCGGAAGATGTCGCCCCCGATAGCGGCCTCCTAGATCGACTGATGGATGTCTTCTCGTTAGGGCGGCAATTCTCTCAAACCGCATTGCGCGCTCAGATCGAGAACCTTCGGGCGGACATCGCACGCGACAGCGGGGACGCCCCACATGGAAAGCGCTTCGTCCGCGTAGCCGTGGGAGGGTTTCCAATCATCATCGACGTGAACGAATCCAGGGTGCTCGATGTCCGCGCAAGGAAGGCTGCTGCCGCGCGCCTGTCTCATCTGCTGCCGAAATCACTCCTCGACCAGCTGGCCAGCCTCAACTTCGATGTGGGCGATCTGTTATGCCTGGACGATCTAGTCCGAGACTCCCCGCGGTCCCCGAGCTACCTAAGGCCCGCTGGCAGGAGCGACTTGCTGGTGGTTCGTCAAACAACGACAGGGTACCGGCGGGCCGAGATCGCGTACGTGGAGAACGTGCTTGTTGGCGAGAAGCGGACCCGCGAGCACACCTCACGAGTGCTCAGCCGAGAGGAGTTCTTCACCGGTGCCGAGACAGAGGTTGAGGAGACCCGGGATCTACAAGTGACGGACAGTGCCGACCTGAGCACAGAAGTCAAGAACGTGGTAAAGGAGGACCTGAACGCAAGAGGGACTGTCGTAGTGACCAGTCGAGGCCCCACGGTGGATGTGTCTGCGACAGCAGAACTGAAGCACGACTCATCCAGGGAGGAGACTGCAGAATCGGTCGAGAAGTACGCACGCGAGACCGTTGATCGCGCCGTCGAGCGAACGCTTACCCGGACAAAGCAGGAAGCGCGTCGCCTCTTCGAGCAAGAGACGGTTGAGATGAACACCCATGTCTTGGATGGGAAGGGTGAACCAGACCACATTCGGGGGGTGTATCAGTATCTCGAGCGGGTGAGCAGAGCGAGGATCTATCGTTATGGCGAGCGGGAGCTCTACGACGTCCTCGTGCCCGATCCGTCGGCGCTGACATGGGCGCTGGCGGCGAATCGGAGCGATCTGGGCGTCTCGGTGCTTCCTCCGAATGAGGAGGCGTTCGCGCAACTGTCAGTGGACAATATCCACCTCCACCTTGAACGCGTAATTCGTGACCTCCGAATTCACGACATCCCACCGTTGCCAGCGGAGGAATCAGCGGTAGACCTGCCGATCTCCATCACAAGTGGGAACGCGCAGGTTGTTCAGAAGGAGCTGAGAATACCTGACGGCTACCAGGCGACCCGCGCAGACTACAACGTCGCGGTCGAAGTCGAGAGTGAGGACCCGAATGCAACTAACGGCAGCGTAGTCGTAGCAGATGAGGTGCGCCCGTTCCGAGAGGAGCCTCAGAATCAGCCGTTGATAGTCGGGTCAATTGTCTTCGCAACTCCGATACCTGGACCGACGATCATGGCCGGGCTGCAGATCGACAACTACAACACGGTGCTTGGCAACATCCACATCACACTCCAGCTGACCTCGGCCGCACGCCGCCGATGGGCGGTCGACGCCTACTCTCGGGTAGTCGCGCGGTACGAGCAGCAACGCCGCGATTACGAGCAGGCCATTCGTGAGGCGCAGGCATTCGTGGCTGATCCGGTTCAACTGCCTGTCGGATCGCGTGCGCGACTCGAGCGGATAACTCGGACGGAGATGCAGCGTGGCGCAATCGACATTATGCGCAACGCCCCGGTGAACTACGACAACATGACGGAATTTCCCTTTACCCAACCCGACGGGAGCCTGTCCGACGAGACACATCCGGTCGCCGACCTGCCCTCGCTGACCGTCGCGCGCCAGGAGGTCCAGTTCCTTCAGCAGGCCTTTGAGTGGGAGCACTTATCGTGGGTCCTATATCCCTACTTCTGGGGTGAACGCAGCGGCTGGCGGAGAAAGGCAACCATCACGCATCCAGACCCGGATTTCGATGCGTTTCTAAACGCCGGCGCGGCACGGGTGCAGATCCCGGTCCGGCCAGGATTCGAGGCGTTGGTACGGCACTACATGGAGACCCTCGAGGTCTATGGCGGTGACGGTTTGCCTCAGATGGGGGACGATGGGTATTTGCCGTTCATCGATGAGCAGGCGGTGAGTCTGGGAGAACCGGGTGCGGAAGTCCCGTGGCCGCCTGATCGTCCACGGGAGTGGGACGTTGTCTGCCCGACACCGCTCGTGCTCCTACGGCCAATTGCCGAACCCACGCTGCCCGCTTGGAAACCGGCTGATGGCTCCGAGGTCTAGCGCTCCGTGTCGCCGGGAGGTGGGCGAAAACCCTGGACCGAGTCAATTGGCGATTCCCTTCTCCCTCGGCTCCTACTACTCCTTGGCCTGGGGACCTGATCAGGTGACCGCGGCTTTCCGACGCCCGATGGAACAGATGAGCAGGGCGGCGCTGCGAAGCGGTGGCTGAGCGCCCGCACGCCGGTCCGCCGGCGTGCGAGCTTGAGCGATGAACAGGACCCGTCATGCGGTATTCGTGCGGGCCTCGACCCACAATGCAAACTTCGATCGCATGACCAGCACGCGGGCTGGCGCGGTCATCCCCAGCCAAACGGGCCAGTATTCGCAAACTCCACCCGAGTCGGCTCACGGGTGATGATTCGACCCGGCGGGCTCAGTCAAAAGAAGTGCCCATCAGGACACCTAACTGACGATCCCCGGCGGAACCTCCAACTCCCCACGGCTATCTCGCGTCGGCGGCTTCCGCCATGAATGCGTCCTCGACAGCGCGACGGCGCACGACGTCTTCGACGACGAATCTGCGGAAGTCGGCTGCCCGGTCCTGGATCGCCGTCTCCTCGACTGACGGCGCCGTATCCTCTCCGGGCCACGCGGTCTGACGCGTCGCCCTGTCGCGGTCGAGACGTGAGCCGCAGGCAGCGACCCAGTCGTGCAGGCGTTCGCGGGCCTCGGCGAAGTCGCGGTGCCAGCCGAGGGGAGCGGAGCCATGCTGTTCCTCGTCGTAGGCGCAGAGCCAGTGCAGGTGTAGGGCCGAGAGTTCCCAGACCAGTTCGGAGTGGCGATGCCACAGCGGCGGGATGATCGACGGTCCGAGACCGTAGGTGCGTCGTAGCCAGTTGACCCACCTGTCGAGCTCGACCCACTCGAATGCCGCTCGGTCCGAGGTGAGCACGTTCCAGTTCACCGGGCGGGGAACGCTCGGCAGGCCATCCGCCTCGGCTTCCGGGCCGTCCGGCGTCGGGGGCTCAAACTCGTAACCGGGGAAATGCAGGGGCTCATCGGCGGTCATCAGACGCCTCAGATGGCCACTGGCCTGACGGCGGGCTTTGCGGTCGATGGGGCGGATGCGGGCACCGGCGGAAGGGCGTTGCGTCGGCGTTGCAGGGTGTAGTTCGTGCGCGCTGAGTCGTGGCCGAGGCGCTTCGCGACGAACTCCTCGGTCTCGACCGATTCGCCGTCGCGTTCCCGCGTCGAGTTGTGCGTGTATCCCTCGGCGATGAAGACGTCGCCCTTGTTGAACATCGCGTAGGCCCGCTCCGCGTTCCGCCGGAACATGACGAGGTCGTGGTAGGTGGTCTCGGTCTGGGTGAAGGTTCCGTCTTCGTTGCGTTCGAAGTGCTCCTGCCCGATGCGCACCCAGAAGCGTGCTTCGCCTTTCGCGTTGAATGCGAGTTGAGGCTGCGACGCGATAAACCCGGAGAGAGATTGCTGGGTGTGGATAGTCATCGGATGCTCCTCTCAGGGCCGCAGGTCGGCCATCTCCTGATAGGTGCGTCACCTATCCCCGCCGCAGTTGTTCCTCGACTCGAGCCCGTTCGGCGCGAAGTTCTGCAGCGTCGGGCCGGGCAGTCCATTCGCGCATGCGCGTGACGATTGGTGGCGCCGACCTCAGCAGTAGGAGCGCCGTGCCGTACGGCATCGTGCGAATCACGTCGGGCGGCATGATCGGAACACGGCGCGTTGATCGCTGGTTGGAGCGCATGCCGCGTTCGCCGATAGTGATCGAGTCGCTGGCCTCGTCGCGGTCGCCAATCAGGGTGGCGATGTCTTGGAGGTCTCGAGACCCTGAGGCGCCGCCGAGCACGATCTTGGCGATACTCGCGTCCCAGATCGCCGTGGCTGCGTTGTCGCCCCACCGCTGACGGGCCTGCGCGAGCGACTGAAGCACCGGCATCGTGGTGACACCGGTGCCTCCGCCTTCGGCCATCAGGACAGGCAGCGACGGCAGAGGGGCAAGGTTGCCGATCTCATCCAACGCGAGAAGCAGCGGCGGGTCCAGGCGGGCGCCTGGGGATCTCGCGGCAACCCGCCGGGCTGTCTCGACGAGGTCCTCTACCAGCGCGGCGACGAGGGAGGAGGAAGCGCCGGCGCCAGCGCCCGTCGCGAGAAGGTACAGGGTGCCATTGCGTCGGAGAAAGGTCTCCGGATCGAACTGCTCGTCCTCGCTCGGGCTGACCGCATCGAGAACACGAGGGTCAGCCAGAGCCGCCAATGCAAGGGAGACGCCCTGCCAGATCGAGTCGCGCGTGCGGGGGTCGGCGTCGATCATCGCCTCAAGCGACTCGGCCCATCCCGTCGCGGCGGCAGGGTTGGATGTGAGGATCGCGACTGCATCCTTCGCCGCGGCAGGGTCGAGCGTCCAGCGAAAGAGCTCACCAGGCGAGCGGCCGTCGAGCGCCGCGGCGTGCAGTAGCGACTGAAGGGCTGTGCGGGTCTTGCCCTCCCAGAAGCCGCCGTTCTCCACCCCTACGCTCGACAGGCCTGTACCGGCTGCGAGTCCCGCGGCGCGAATCATCGCGGTGAGTGGAAGCTCGCAGCCGCGTACCGGCGACCACCGCAAGCCCGCCGGTACGCCCGGAGCAAGACGTTGCGGATCGAACACGGCGACCGGCCCCCGTCTCATGCGCGAGCGAATGGTGGTCGTGAGGTTGTCTGGCCTGGTGGAGGTCGTGACGACTGCACCAGGTGCATCGAGTATCGCGTTGATGACGATGTGGGCGCCCTTGCCCGACCGGGGAGGGCCGATCACGAGGATCGAATCCTCGACCGACGTCCACACCTTCGTTCCTCGTGCCACGCCCACGAGATAGCCGACGTCCTCGGACCGCGGCTTATCGACGGACGCGCGAAGGTGGGCAGCGCGCTTCAGCAACGCGCGATCGGAGGCGGCGCGGCGCACGTCGGCCGACGTCGCGATCCCAGCAATCCGGTTCGGGTCGGACCTGGCGTGACGAGTGTGGTTCCGGATGACGCGCCACACCCACCACCCCGAAACGCTGAGTAGCGCCACGAACGCCGCAACGACAGCCCAATACGCCACGGCGTTGAGCCCAGGAGATCCGAGTGCCGCCCCCGGGTCAGCGGGGGAGCCGAAGACACCGAGCCCCGCTGCCAGACCACCTGTCGGCTGCTTCGCTCCTGACAGGAAGGCGGCGAGATTGCCGCCCACACGCAGGATGCCGGCGATCGCAACGGCGCCGCCGAGAGCGAGCAACGCGACGTTGGTCAGCCCGTCGGGACCGGAGACACCGACACCGTGGGGACCCGTCATGTGACGATCCCGAAGACACACGTGCCGGAGATTCTCCCCACGAGGACAATCTCGCCATCGGCGCTCACGCGGCAGAGCCCCGATTCCAGCAACGCTCGAGCGGACCCGTCCGCAGTAGCCTTGATGTGACGCACGATGACCGCTAGGGCTACCTCCTCGCCCGGGAGGAAACCCTCTTCGCCGTAGACAACGCGAGGCGGCTCGATCAAGGGCGTCGCATCGATGAGTGCTGCTGGTGCGGCCAGTGGCTCCGCCGGAGCGCTCGACCCTCCTTCCCGGACCTGCGGCGCACTCGGGGCGACCGAGCCCTGCAGCGGCCGGGTGATGAGGTCGGTGAAGACCGTGCCGTCTGCCTCGTGGACGACGACCCGCACCGGCGACCCGTGAGCGAGCAGGACCGTGTCTATGACTTCCGCAAACGACGCGCGGGCCCAGGGTGCCCCGAACCGAGGCGGTTCGAACGGCGTCCCATCGACGGCGACGGTCATCGTGCCGTCCGCCGAGATCGTCATGGTGATCAGCGGAAGGACCGCCGGCACGCGGATCGCGTCGGTGGATCGTCGTAATGCGTGCGCTGTCGTCATTTCACGCCCTCCGTCATCCGGCTCGTCGTGTCGAACGCTGCAAGCTCCGCGGGATGCAGTTGGTGCTGAACCACGAAGCTGCGGTCCTTGATCCGCCAGAGACCTTGACCCGTTGCCAAGCCGGGCAGCAGGCTCTGCTCAGTGCCAGTGAGGCCCAGCGCGGTCGCAGTCGCTCCGAGCTGGTCCGATTCCTGCCGGTAGATGATTCGGGTTTCCGCGTTGGCGAGGAGCGACGACGCGATCGCGCGCATCGCGGAACCCTGGTCACCGACGTTGTCGAGGTCGGAGAGCTTGTGGAACACGAGCAGGTTCGCGATTCCGTAATGGCGCGCGAGCCGCCACTGCGCATCCATGCGTCGCAGCAACGCAGGATGCGACATGAGACGCCAGGCCTCGTCATAGATGACCCAACGCTGTCCGCCGTGCGGGTCGAGGAGGGCGGACTCCATCCAGGCGGAGGAGCACGTCATGAGGACAGAGACGAGCGTCGTGTTCTCGGCAACGCGCGACAGGTCGAGCGAGATCATCGGCAGGCTCGGGTCGAAGGTGACGGTGCTGGGACCGTCAAACAGGCCGGCGAGATCTCCGGCGACGAGCCGACGGAGTGCGTGCCCCACGACCCTGCCGTCCTCGACGAGGCGGCGGTCGGCTTGCTGAGATGCGTCCGGGGAGAGGATGCGTTCCACGACCATCGGCAGGATCGGGGTCTCACATGTGCGGACAGTGTCCGCGAGAGCGAGGTCGATCGCAGTGTGCTCCAGCGGGCTCAGTGGTCGTTCGAGCACCGTTTCGGTCAGGGCGCCGATGAGATCGCGCCGACGAGAGGTGACCTGACCGGCCCAGCTCTCGTCGGAAACGCCGGATGGGCGATGCCCTTCGTCGAGCGGATTGAGTCGGTTCGCCATGCCGTGCCCAAGCACGATTGCCTGCCCACCGACCGCTTCGGCGACTGCAGTGTGTTCGCCCTTCGGGTCGCCTGGTACGTAGACGCGGCGGCCGAAGGGGATCGAGCGCGTGTAGAGGCTCTTCACGAGCGATGACTTGCCGGAGCCCACGATGCCTGCCAGGACGATGTTCGGCGCGGTGATCATCCCACGTGAGTAGAGCACCCACGGGTCATAGACGAATGACGCACCCGAGTAGAGGTCCTGGCCGACGAAGACGCCTTGCGAGCCGAGTCCGCCTTCGGCGAGGAACGGGTACGCTCCGGCAAGCGTTGCACTGGTGTCCTGGTGGCGCGGTATCCGCAGGCGGCCGGGCGTTCGGAGCGCCGTGGGGCGCGACTCGCCGGATGCGGGCAGGTAGGCCGTCGCGCGTAGATCCGCGCGCTGCGCTTCGGCCTCGGCACGGTCGGATGCGGTGGTGGCAGCGCGAGTGGCGGCACTGAGACGCTGGGATGCCTTTCGTCGGGCGCGACGCTCCTTCCTGCGTTCGCCTGCCGGGTCCACGAGCGTTGTGGTGTGTATGCGCTCACCCCCTTGCGCGTTCACAGCGACATCCCGTTGCGGCGGTGAACTATCGCACCAGACCCCTGGAAGGCGAAGTAGCCAGGGCGCTGAAAGGAGTCGTTCGGATTGACGCGGGGCGCGACTGATTCCGAGACCGGCGGCACGGCGGCGGCGGAGGAGCCCCATGCAATTCGGCCGGAGTGCTGAGATGCCCGATCCAGGGCCAGGCCGGCCCGAGCGACAAGGGTCGACGCACGGCGCAGCGCGAGGGCGGCTGCATGGGCTTCCTCCACCCCAGCCCAGTGATCGCCGTCGTCAGTTCGGGCGATCGCGTCCGAGCTGGTGTGCGCGAACGCGAGCTGATCGAGCACCTGTTCGAGCGACCTCAGGCCGCCCAGCAGGTCCCCGACCACCTCGTACGTCTGTGCCGGGTCAGCGAACGTGCGCGTGGCGTGCGCGAGAGCGCGCAATGCGTGACACGCTTCCTCGCCATCGACGACAGGATCCTGGAATGTAGGCATTGCGTGTCCCCTTGCAACAGAAGTCGTCAGTCAGGTGCGCGAGGTGTCCCCGCGCGTCATACGGTTCGGCACAGGGGCAGCGCGGCGACGGTGAACGCTTGCGCCTGCTGACCCACGAGCCTCCGTGTTTCGCAGGCAGCTTGCACGGCGGCCTGCTCGATCGCCGCGACTGCGGCATCCAGCTCGTCTACGCTCGGCGCCGACACTGCGACGAGCCCGGTGAAACGCAGCACTCCGTGACCAGCCGTGAGGTCTGACTCTTGCTGCACAACGTCGTTGTATTCGGCGGTGCGCGCGGCATCCTCGATCTGCCCGACCTTCGCCCGCTGCGCAGCATCCGAGAGAAGCCCTACCTTCTTTCTCCTGATGTCCCGCGCGGCGAGGTCGGCACGGACCGGCGTGCACGTCAGAGTGAATGTGCGTTGGATGCCGGAAGTCAGCAGCAAGGGGGAGAGAAAGCCGGGGTACACCTGTGACCGCGGCCACTCCGAGATCCAGAGAACCGCGTGGTGGGCCGAGTCGGTACGAAGCCGGTCCCAGTTTTCGGAGACCGCGATGGGTCCGGCCGTTGCGAGGGACCTACCGATGTCGCCGTGTCGCTCCAGAGCGGGAGCAGCGGCGGGATCGTACGCGGAGCGCAGTACGACCGCGACTTCGCCTGGGCTGAGCCAGCCTGTTGGCGTCAGATCGGCTGCCCGCAGTGCCGCCGCGAAAGTCGCCATCTCCTGACGCAGGACGCTCGCGGCCCCCTTCATGCCACCCCCGGCGGCGCGGATCTGGCGGGCCGCCGCGCGCATGTCGAGCGCGAGGGCGACTGTCGTGTCGTGTCGTTCGCCTGCGGGGCCGGCACGCTCAATGAGTTCTTTGTAGGTGACCGCGGGCCAGGAGTCATCGTCGATGCCGTGCCGGGCCCACCATTCGGCGAGACCGCTTCCGGAGCTGGGCACCGTGCGCTCGGAGATCTGCACCCGCGCGATCCGGCCCGACCGGCAGACCGTCGCGAGCACCCGCCCCCAGCCGGCCACCCGACGCTCCTGTTCGCCGCTGTCGAGAAGAACGAAAGCCGGATGCGTGATGCCAGCGATCGCCGTCAGCGTCTGAGCGTGAGGGTCTTGGATCATGGCGGCGCCCGTCTCGGGGTCGACCCACTCTCGGAGCGCGGCGGCGTCGCCAGGGAGTGCGAGCGTGCCCGCGGGGCGCGGCTTGACCAAGTCCGCGCGGAATCGCAGCTGCCCGCCGACGCTTCGCCACACCCAGCGGATCGAGATCGGCACCCATTCAATGAGCTTCCGGCCGCCCACGGGGACGAACGCAAGAGCGACGCTTGTCACCCAGATCGGTGACGTGAGGCCGAAGAGGATGCCGCCGCCCAGGTACACGGCACTGGTGAACGCGATCAGTCCGATGGCGAGCGTCACGAGCTGTGCCAGGGAGAGGCCGAGCATCACGCCTCGCTTGGACAGACGGGAGAACTGAACCGGGCGCAGCTGGTTCGCGCGCGGGAGGTTGTTCGCTGTCATGCTGTCGTCCTTTCGCGCGGAGTGGGGATCGGTCGCGGGGGCGGGGTCGGTGTGCGCGGCTGTGGGATCGGTTGCCCGGCAGCCGGGGAGGCTGTCGGTGACGGTGGTATGTCTGCCGGAATGGCACCCTCGGCATGTCCCATGGCTGCTAATCCGGTGGCGTTTCCGAGCTTGGGTCCGGCGGAGGCAGCCTTGCCAGCCACCTGACCGCCGACGATGACTGCGGCGGCCGGGCCGGCGGCCGCCGCAGCTCCTGAAGTTCCTGCGCCCGACGCTGCTGCACCAGACGCTCCCGCGCTGGCACCCGATCCGGCCGTGCTGCCGGCGGCGCTCGTCGCCGCGGGGGGCGCCGACCCGCTCGAGGTGCCACCTCCGTCGAGGATCGACTTCGCCGACTTCGCAGTCGCGGGGCTAATCGGCACGGGGACGGGCCGATTCAGCGCTCCCTTCGCCTCCTGTTCGGTCGACATCGCGTGGTACATATCGACGCCGACGAACGAGATGAACTTGTAGGTCATGTATGGCGCGAAGGCTGCGACGAGCATGAGCACGACTCCGGCCACGGGATCGCTGATCGAGGCGAGATCAAGGTCAATCGGCGCCGCGGTCTGATTGATCGCGACGAGGAAGAGGACGACGAGCACGAGCTTGGAGAACACGAGGGCCACAACGAACGCCACCCACTTGCCGAACCAGCCACGGGTAGCATCCCAGGAGAATCCGGCGAGTGCGATCGGCGCGAACACGATCGCCACCAGGAGCAGGGCTTTGCGGATAAGGAGCGAGAACCAGACGATCGCGGTAGCTGCGATCGCGAGTCCGGCGAGGAAGATCGTCATGATCGCGCCGACGCCGGGGCTCGCGATGTTGATCGCGACCAGCCCGGCGGCCATCAAGGCGATTCTGTCGCCCATTCCCTCCATCGTGTTGCCGGTTGCCTGGACGATCCCGATGGCCAGCTGATCCGTGAGCTCCAGCACCGTCGCCGTCAGGGCGATCGCGACGAACGATCCGAGCACGGACTTGCCGAGCCCCACAGCAGCCCGGGAGAGCGCAGTCGGATCGCGATGCGCCAATCCGGTGATCAATTGCAGGCAGAAGAACACGAGCATGACGAACAGCGCCACGCCAAAGAGCAGGTTGTACACCTGGGTGTACTGGTCACCGGTGACGTCGACGAGGGTGGTCGTGTCGAACACCGCCCAGACGGCTTCGAAGAACCACGCGGCGGCTGCGGCGAGCGTATGAGCGAGCCAATCGAAGGGCGCGGCAACGAGCGATGTGACACCCGACCCGACGGTCTGGCATACCTCGGCGATCGCCGGGATATCGCAAACTCCGCCCACTCGCGTCGTTCCTCTCGATCGGCCGCGTCTCGCTCAGACAGACTGACCGACACCCCAGAAGAAGTTCACGAGCGTGACCGACGCCCCGCAGATGAGTGCCGCGCCGCACGCCACGAGAACGCCGAGCTTGCCGCGAGAGGCGAGATGGGGGTTCGATGAGTTGGCTCCATACCCCCAGGCGACCGCGGCGATAATGAGGGCGAGCACGGCGAGGATGAGCCCGACAGTCATCACCGCGCCGACGATGACGCGGAGTTGTTCGATGCCGGGGAGGCCTGACCCGTTTGGTGTGATGTCGATCACGGTCGTGCTCCTTGTCTGCGCAGAAACGAACCTGCGTACAAGGTGCGTGCGGCGTCCCCGAGATTCGTCGTGCCGCGCAGTGCATGCGTTCACTCGGGCTACAGCTGCTGGCCGACCCCGATGAGGAAGTTCATCCAGGCGACGGCCGCGCCGGCAAGTGCCGCTGCGCCGACGGCGACAAGGAGGCCGGTACGGGCTCGCATGGCCGACTGGTAGTTCCCGCTCGTCGACGCAATCGCCCATGTGGCGGCACAGATGAGGATCGCAAGTACCGCGAGAACCAGGACATACATGAGGAGAGCGCCGACGATCGCGCGGAGGTCACCCGCACCTCCAACTGCTCCGAAGTCGGGGAAGATATCCATTCCGGTCACGCTCGTGCGCCCGTCGCGCACGCTGTCCTGCCAGAGGTCGAGGAATCCAATCCTTCAGCCCCGTGCTCGGCGAGCCACGGGTCTGCGTCGATAGCGGGCTCGAACGCGCCGCCGGGACGAATCTCGAAGTGCAGATGGGATCCGGTCGATTTACCGGATGCCCCGACGTCCCCAATGTGGTGCCCGGCGGTGACGCGTTCACCGACCGTCACGTGTACGCCGGTTTGCCACATATGCGCGTACGCCGACGCCACCCGCTCTCCGTTGACCGTGTGCTCGATGACGATCAGCTGTCCGTAACCCCCATACGGCCCCGCCCAGCTGACGATCCCGTCCGCGATCGCGAAGATCGGCGTGCCGTCTGCCGCGGAGAAGTCGGTTCCTGCATGGAACGCAGGTTGACCGGTCATGGGGTCAGTGCGCCCACCGTACCCGCTGGACCGCACCCACGTATCGCTCGGGAGGGCGAAGACGATGCGGGTCGTCTCGGGGATGGAATCGAGCGGTGCGCCGCCTCCGTTCGCCGAGACGGTAGGCCGGGTCAGCGCTACGAGGATGGCTTCCGCGACGGGCTGATACTCCTGATAGCGGTCGGGGAAAGCTGAGCGCTCGACAGATTGCGCAGCCGAGCCGGGGTCAGCTGACTGCCAGCCCGGTATGTCGAGGAGCCCCGCGGGGGAGGGAAAGTTGGGTCCTTCTGCTCCACCGAAGAATGCGCGCACCTGGTAGTCCGGATCCATGAGCTCGTCGACAGTGCCCCAGCCGGAGGCCGGGCGCATCTGAAACAGGCCGAGTGAGTCGTGGTCGCTGCCGACGCCGTCGTTGGGCATGCCGAGCGATGCGGGATGGGCCGCGTTTGCGAGCATCCGTAGGGTTGACTCGGTGAGTGCGGCCATCAGCCCGATCACCACCCCCTGCCGCCCGACACCCTCAATGCCGCTGCCTACCGTGATGATGGTCGCGGCGTGGGTGAGTTGTGTGTGCCCGAGGGTCACGGACACGCCGTCGCTCCGTATCGCAGTTAGTCTCTCCGGCACGTCGGTAACGACGAGCTGACCGGATGTCTGGCAGGCAGCGAGTGCGGCGGGGGAGAGGACGAGAGGGAGCGCGATCAAGCCGGCGAACGGCAGGGTGAACAGAACGACGGCGAGAGCGATGACGAGCTTCTTCATGCGCGACGTCCGTCACCGGAGCGGATTGTTGACCCCAGAGAGCCGGAGCAATCGGCACTCGTCGAAACTCGGCTCGCAGGCGATGAAGAGGGTGAACGCGATCGGTCGAGACGTCTCCTGGGCCTGCGTCCCCACGATGCCGGCGCGATGGCGTGTTCCCGTGATCGTGTACGCGATGGTTCCGGGGAGTAGTTGGCCAGGTGCCGCTTGACCGACGGCGTCGCTCCAGGATGCCGGAACGAATGCCTCATCGATGGTGAGCCACTGGCGCGTGCCGTAGCCGCGCAGCGTCAACCAGGCGTCCGCCGTCGGCAGGTAGGTGCGAACATCGGAGGCTAGCCCGGCGGTCTCAGTACCAGAGGGATCCCCTGCGTCGATGATCACCTGCGCGTAGTCGGCCGGATCGAAGTCCGTGGCGGCGTCCCAGTTGATGAGCGCGTGGGCGGCATCGCGCGCGAAGGACTCGGCATCCGATGTCGAGCGGATCGGGGGAAGCGTTGCGCTCGAGGCGCTCGGTTCAGGATCGACGGCCGCGGCGGTCGGGGCTGTCGGCTCGACGGAGGTCGTCGGCGTGCTGGGCGCCGGTGCCAGTACAAGGCCGTAAAGGCCGACGCCGACGAGTGCGGCCAGCACACCGAACCCGATCGAGAGGAGAAGGACGAGGCGCCGCCCTGGGCGCACAGACGCGGCCATCACGCGATCTCCCGTCCCCGCTGGACACGTGCGTTGCGGAGCGCCGCGAAGAACTCCACGGTCGACGCGAGTGTCGCTTCGAACTGCTCGAGTTGCTCATCCGTCAGTTCATTAGCCACAGCCGCGACATCGAAATGGGTCCACCAGAGATCCAGGTCCTCCCACACACGCACGAACGCGCGGACGGGGAAGACGTGTGCCGTAGCAGCACGAGACCTGGATGGCCGCCGGTTGCGCTTCGCCTCCTTGACTCTCGCGAGAGCCGCGTTTGCCAATTGCTCGAGTTCGTCGGGCGGCTCGAAGTCCTCGGGTGCTTCGAAGTCCTCGAACTGCCTCGGCGGCTCCGGATCGAGGAGTTGCCTGATTCGCAGGTGTGACGCGGCGACACTGCCGCCATCGTCGATGAGCCGCAGTTCTTCGCTCGCTCTCTCCTTCAGTGCAGGGTCGGCGCCGGGGTCAGCGACAAAGCGCTGCAGTTCGGCAATGCGTTCCAGCGTCGTGTATGACGCCTTTCCGGTGACCATCTGGGCTGCCTGGGTGCGACTCTTGCCTGACTTGAATTGCGGTGGTGCCACGGTGGCACCACCGTCTTTTCCATCCCGAGAATCCGGACGGCTGAAACGCGTCGCGGACTGCCGGCGAGTCGCGTCGTCGGCGATGTGATCCTTCAGTTCGGTGTACAGGGCGGCCGCCTCTGTCGGCGTGAGCGGCTTGTGGAGGAGGTTCTCGGCCTGCTCTGCCAACAGCTCGGCGAGCCGATCCGAGATCCCGGACCTCACCCACACCTTGATCGTCTTCTCACCAAGCCGCTTCAGCGCTTCGAGCCGACGAGCGCCGCACACCAGGACGCCTTCCGGTGTCACGGTGACCGGCTGAAGAAGTCCGTCGCGGGTGATCGACGCGGCGAGCTCATCGATGTCTCCGAACTCGGTACGGTGCCGCTTCCCGACGACGATCGACTCGATCGATCGTTCGAGCTCGATGTGGCCGACTCTGGTTCCCACGGTCACCGCCTCGATCGCTCGGCGGGGGCGGCGAGACTGACCGCGAGAACAAGGTCATCATCCGTAAGCAGCGAACGTAGCGGTTCACCGATCAGAAGGCGGAGAAGGATGCCGCGGCCGGCTGTCGTCCGGGAGACCTCCGGTTCCGGGTTGCCGAGGACAGCGCGGAGCAATCCATTCCACGACGCGGACGACAGGTCGAGGAGGGTTCTCCCGTGAACGTCGCGCCGGAGCGATTCCCAGGCGGTTGCACGCGAGGGAACCTCACTGAGCCGCGCGCAGATGTACTCCATCGCCGTGCGCGCGGGCGTGCGCGGCCAGCCGAGCAAGGTCATGAAGGCGATCGCATTCTCGACTGCCTCACCGATCCCCGCGCCGTCTGAGTGGCCATCATCGGGCGCGTCCCCGATCGACTGCACACGAAGTGCCGGGTGATAGCCGCTCAAAGGGTTCTCCCGGTCGCTGAATCGCTCGGGGTCATGGAACGACGAGAACTCAGGACGGCGCGCCTGGTAAACGGAGCACAGCAGGCCGTTCGCCCGTTCCTCCGCGATCAGCGTCACCTGCACGGCCCGTGTGACTACCGCCCAGGGGTCGTCGGCATTGCGCACGGCCGATGAGCGCATCGCGTCGAATGCGGCCGCGGCCGCATCCCATGGATCGAGCCCGTGCTTGCGCGCCAGCTTTGCGTAACGCCGAACGACATACTCCATGAGCGCTGCGGCTTCGGTGTCGCGACGCCACGCGCCGTGGTCCTGCGCGGCAAGGCGCTCGAGCACTTCGCGCAGCCCCTCCGAGGTCTCAAACGCAGCGGGGACGCGTGCTGGCTCGGACGAATCCGAAACGCGCTGCGAGTGGGCCGATGCGGCGGCAGCTGACCGGGAACCTTGGCTCGACATGGCAACCTCGCTACCGACCGATTCCAGAACGACGGACGGACCCGTGATCAGCGCGGCCGTTTCCGAAAGCCTCCACCGGCGGTAGGTGAAGGGCCCGTTCACGAATTGCGCGGCGAGTAGCCGCAACCCCCTGCGTCGGGAAAGCGCGCGCTCGCCGGGCGAGCGAGGACTCGAGGTCGATTCCCTGGCCCGCGACGCGCCCGGTGACCGCTCGAACGAGTTCCGTAGGTCGCATCCAGACCACCTCGCTTCGAACCCGCTCAGCGCCGGATAGGGACAGCGGCTGCCTCGCAAGCGAAGGATCGCCGTGCCGCGCCAACTCGGAGACCTCTTCGGGTGACCGCTTGTCGACGAGTTCACGTTCACGCTCGGACGCGTCCACGCGACGTGGCAGGCCGGGTCGCTCGACTCGCTCGTATTCGTTCCTGACGTAACTCCCTTCTGAACCTCAGGTGTGCCGATCGTCCCCGCGAACCACCGGCCGACTGTCGACGGATGAACTCCCGTGGCGCTCGCAATCTCCTTGTTCGACATCCCGCGCTGACGCATCAGCGCGGCAACGCTTCTACGGGCACCCTTCTCGGGAACATCGACCAGCGAGCGAATCGGAACGACTTCTGTGGACAGGTCTCGTGACGTCTCTGCTGTGGAGGAGACGTGAAGCCGGAATCGCTGGGCGAGAACGACCGTCAGGTGAGTGATCGCGAGAAGCACCAGCGGCGGTACTGCGGCAACCGACGCTGCAAGCACGGGAAGAACATCGGCATCCGCCGCGACCACGGCATGGATCGAGTTTGCGGCGACCGATACCGCAGCGCCGATCATGAGCAGCATCCACGGATACCATGCACCCCGCTGTCCGGCGAGCGCGACGACGGCAACGGTTCCGACGACGATGATTCCGTCCACAATGAGCGGCCACGCCCACGCCTGCGTCGCCGCGATGCCGGACGCGTGGGCGAGATCCGCGAGAGCGGTGAACGACAACCAGAACGCACCGACAGCGATGAACACGGTGCCGACTACCGCGGTCCATACGGCAATCCGTCCTGACCGCGGGTCCGTCGTAGCGGGGATCACGAGATCACCTGCCTGCTGAGCGAGCGGGATGCTGAGCTGCCACCACTGATGCGAAAGGGTGGGGTCGGCCCCACCACCGTTCGGTACGCAGACCGGATGGTCGTCAGGATTTCAGCCCGATGCAACCCCGCGTGCTCCGCAGCAGGCCCGAGTACGTTGCGCGCGCTCTGATCGTTGACGCCGTTCTCGGCGAGCCGGCATGCGGCCCAGTACAGGGCGCGGTTCCGTTCGCCCTCAGCCCGTGCGGCCAGCCACGCCGCGATACGCTCCGTGTCAACATCGCGGCGGGCTTCCGCGGGCATCGTCGCAGTAGGGGTCGGCCTCGGGTCAAGGAACTGTCGAAGCGCCGATCCGTCGATAGACACGGCGTCCCCGCGGCCAGCGCCGATCAACTCATACGCGGACCTGTTGCCTTCGAACAGCACCAGCGACGGCGGCACGATGACGTAGCCTCCCTCGCCCCGGAAGTCGATGCCGGCGCTGGCGGCCTGCCACGATGCCTGAACGCGATCAGGGTCTGCGGGGTAGTAGGCGTGCATCCCACCGGATGCCGTCTTCACCAGCGCCTGCCAGCGATCCACGAGACCTTCCCGGCGAGCGAGCTCGAAGGCAGCGAATCCGCGCACTCGCCCGTGCACATCGATGTCTACGACCTCGACGGAGGAAGCTCGCCCGGTCGGCATGCCGATGTTCGCATCGGGCCATCGAGACCACCATCGGGCAATCTGGCCGCCGTCGAATGTCGCATCGCGGAACCCGTGCTCAGTGAGTGGCCGCTTCTCGAATGGCTTGCATGGGAAGATCGGGACTCCTGCCGCAGCGAATCGAGCGGCTCCCTCCTGCGGTGAGAGGCCGATCACTCCGGCGAATAGGGCGACGGTGTCCATCACAGATCCCGGGCCGAGATCGCGGATTGGGCAAAGGAATGCCGAACCCTCGCGAAGCGGACATCATCGAACCGTTCCACTTGACCAGCAACGGTTGGCTGAAGTGCACCCCGCTGCGCTTCCCTCGTCAGACCCGGCGGGTCGCCCGAGCCGGCTTGCATCGTCGGCAGCCCCTTGAGGATGGTGACCGCTGCCGTGCGCACTCGCTCACCAGTCGCTTGCACGACTTCCACCGGCGTCTTTCCATCGACGGATGTTGCCCAGGTCGCCACATACGGGATGGTGTAGCCCGATGTGTCGACGCCGTGGGCTGCTCCGATCATCAGAGCAACGGACTCCGCCTCGACCTCCCCGACCCCGCGATGGAGTGCGGCATCCGCGTAGTTAGGGCCGTGCAGCATCACGTGCGCCAGCTCGTGCGCCAAGGTCTTCGCACGCGCCGCCGGTTCCATGTCACCCCGAATGGCAACGCTCCGAGTCAGGTAGTCAGTCATGCCGTTGGCTCCGCCGAGATCGCGACCGCTCCCAACAATGCGCAATGTGTACCCGTGTCCGCGTACCAAGGACGCCAGACCATCCCAGAGACCCGGTGGCGCCCCGCCTGCGAGCAACTGCGGCGTGGGCACCTGGGGAATTGGGACACCACTCGTCTGCGAGGCGTCCCACACGTATGCGGGCCGCACGCCGACCAGTCGCGCGCGCACGACGTCGTTGCGTCTCGGGATCTCGCGAGGCGCAAGACGACGCCATGACTCGGCGACATGTGGCGTGGGCGAGGCGAACCGCGCGAGGATCGGCGCAAAGATCATGTAGCCGGTCTGGCCACGCTCGACCGCCCTTCCCAGCGCGAGCCACTGCCGGAACCCCGCGACGTACGTCGGCGTGGGCTCAGCCACCCTGCCCTGCTCGAACGCGGCGAGGTGTTGCATCCAAATGAGCACGGTGTTGTTGAACGAACGCGATCGGAATCGAGCGGCGAACTCGAGAGCCCGCACCCAGTCATCGCCCGTCACGAGCGTGGCCACAGCATCCGCCAACTGAGCGTGCAGCCGTTCGAGCTTCGCCTCCGTGGCACCGACGGTGGGGTGTTGGTGAGTCATGGCAGGGGCACCTCCTTCTGAGCCGACGTAGCGGCTTCTTGTTGGAGGTACGCGCCATCTCACCGTCGACGTTGTCGGCCCGGCGGCGGTGGGCCGGGGAGTGAGCACTGGAGGTATGCGTACATAGGAGCACGATACGCCTAATGTGCTGAAATAGGTACCAAACGCCGCGGCAATGCATAGCGATAGCCTGTTTTCGTGGGTAGACGTTCCCAAGGCGAGGCTGGCGCGTGGTCGATGGACCTGGTGCGCGCCGTTTCGACTCTGCGCGACGCGGCCGGGATGACGAATCAGGAACTGATCGACCGGTCAGGCATGTCAGCGAGCTACTTCTACGGGCGATTGCGGGGGGCCGCGCCGTTCGACGCGAACGACATGGAAAAGCTCGCGCGCGCGTTGGGGACTCATCCGCATGAGATCTCGCGCGTGGCGGCATCCATCGGCGAAGCTCACGAGATCGAGCCCACGGTGGATATCGAGACCAAGGAGCTGGGCCGCCGGCTGACCGCGGTCTCCCGTGCACCTCGCCTTGACGGCTCGATGTTCGACCTCGACGGCCTTGTAAGTGAGCTCGCGGATCGCGGTGTCGCGCTGGACCGGGATGAGTGGTCCGCCCTCGTTGCTGGAGACTCCACGTCGCCAGTACGTGTGCGAGTTCTTGAAGGCGTCGGAGTGTATGCGGGCGTCCCTAGTGCGTACCTGCTGGATCTGGCCGATGCTGCGGCGGTGGAAGCAGCCGAAGCGAACTTCGAGTTCCGTGAGGCACTCAAGGCGTCCGGTGCAGACTCGGTATCAGCCAGGGCGGTGGGTGAGATTTCACCTGCCGCGTTGCGCGCGATTGCGCAGACACTCAGGTCAATCTCTGCTCAATAACGTACTGACCTGACCTCTACTGCGCATCGGCGTACAGTGGAAGCATTCGAGCGATCGCTGTGCCGAGGTCGTAATCGGAGGTCGGGCGTCATGAGCTACCGCGCATCTCGAGATCATGAAGAGTTGCGCGCCCGCGCGGAAGCACAGCTGGAACGCCTCGAGCTTCCCGCCGACGTAGACCTGGAAGGCATTGTCCGGCATGTCGCGTCAGCGACCGGCAGGCGGATTGACATCGAGCCGGTCGGTGATCGGGACTGGGAGAACATCACCGGTCTGGTTCTGCTCACAGCCGATTCAGCCACGATCCTGGTGCGGAAGTCCGATCCTCGCTGGTACCAGTTCCACACGGTGCTCCACGAGCTGTCCCACATCCTGTTCGAGCATGCGGGTTGTGCGACCCTGCCCGTCAAGCATCCGGGCACCCGTCATTTGCGTGCCGGTCAGACCGTGCTTGCGCGCGGCATCGTCACCCCTGACTTCGAAGTCGACCTGGACTTCAGCGATACCGAGTTGGTCGTCGAGGCGGAGGCCGAGAAGTTGTCGCAGCTGCTGTCTCGTCTCCTACTGCAGCCGCGTCATGGTCACGACGAGGCGGTGTTCGGCTGATGCTCGTGCCCATCGAAACTGTCGCGTTCCTCGCGCTGCTCATCCTCACACTGATCCGGTTGCCTTCCGCGATCCGCGAGCCGTACAGTCGCCTGACCTGGATTGCCACGATCACCGGTCTGGCGGCGATCTTCATGGTCGGTGTCGCGGTGCCACTGGCAATCGTCGACGGCTGGCTCGGTGGAACGAATGTCGCGAACTTGCTCCAGAACATCCTCGCGACCGCGGCGTTCTGGTTCGTCATGCAGGCTGCCCTCACGCTTGACGGCAGCCGGTTCAATCCGCGCAGCCTCTGGGAGCTGCCGGTGATGTTCCTCTCCTTCACGATCCCTTTCCTATTGATCGCCGATCGGGGATCGACGACGGATGGCTTCATCAAGGAGACCGCGGACCACTTGGGCCTCTGGGCGTATGCGTCGATCTATATGGGATGCGTCGTGCTGATCATGACCCGGATGCTCCGCGGCATCCGCGGTCGCAGACCACGGCCGTACATCCTCATCCGGATCGGCGCGTGGGCCATCATTGGCGCCAGCCTGCTGGAGATCGTCTACCTCACGCTCCGCGTGGCCGGTTTGGGCCGGACCCCGACGGTTGAAGCGGTCGGGAATCTGTTCACGATTCCGTTCTACGGCGGTATCGTCCTGGTGTGCGTCGGCATCATCGCGTTCGCGATCGCCCGCGCAGGCCGCCGGTCGATGAATGCCGCGCTGGGCCGTCTGCTCACAACAGCGAACGTCGGCCGGGGGATGCTCCTGACTCCCATCCCGGACGAAGACCCCATCCACGAGACCTACCGGCTCGCCGTTCGTCTCACCGACATCGCCAACAGCCAGGAGCTCACAAAGCGTGAGCGAAACCTGCTGCGCGCCGCGACTGCAATGCTGGATCGACAGATGAGAGCGCCCGCCGTCGTGCGGATGTCAAGCGCCGCGGGGAGGGTGACCGCACCTTGAAAGTGATCGCCATCGTGGCCACACTCATGAC
Organism: Micromonospora sp. DT81.3; assembly: GCF_049847225.1. Lineage (NCBI taxonomy): Bacteria > Bacillati > Actinomycetota > Actinomycetes > Micromonosporales > Micromonosporaceae > Micromonospora > Micromonospora sp. DT81.3. Next base: position 129,007 of record NZ_JBNCNY010000003.1, on the reverse strand, counting down.
CGTATTCGTGGCGGCCGCCGCGGGTCTGGTCCGCCTGCTGGCGCGACGCGTCGTCGGCGTTGAACCGAGACGGAAGACTCTGACCGTCCGGCGCGTCGGCGACGGTGTCGAGCTGCCGCAGGATGTTCTGACGTCGGCGACGGGTAGCTACGGACTTTGGTTTGGGGAGCGCTTCGAGCACCACGCCCTCGTGGGGCCCGTGGTGCGTTCGGATGGTGAACGAGTTGTGCGCCGCGTCCTCAAGGCGACGGCACCGCTTCCCGCCGAGCCGTTTCCGGCTCAATGGACGGGTCACGTCATGAGCAGCCCGGCAGAGATCGATGGCACGTGGGAAGACGTCACCGTCCCGCTACGAGACGGCGCATCCGCGCCCGCCTGGCTGTTTCGCGGTGACAGTTCCGATAGGGCATGGGTTATTCACGTCCAAGGCATCCGGACGTCAAGGCTGGTCACTCTCCGCTCCGTCGAAGCAGCGCAACGCGCCGGACTCACCTCCCTGGCGGTCACCTACCGCGGCTCCGGAGACGGACCCGCGACAATCACCTCCAACCTCGGTCAGCGAGAGTGGTCCGATCTGGCCGATGCAATCGCCTATGCCCGAGCGCACGGGGCGCCGGAGGTATACGTCGTCGCCTGGTCGATGGGCGCCGGGCTCGCGCTCGAGCTGCTGCGCCGGGAACCGGGAGTAGTTGACAGGCTCGCGCTAGTCGCTCCGGCGACCAACTGGCGGCGCATCATCAGGCAGGGTGTAAAGCAGGGTGGTCTGCCGGACTTTCTCGCGCCGATATTGACCTGGGCTTTGGAGTCTCCGGTTGCCAGTCGGATGATCGGGATGCCTGCTCCGCTGGAATTCGACCGACTCGACTGGAGCCAAGCGGAGCCGATCAGCATCCCCACCCTCGTCCTGCACTCCGAAGGTGACATGGAGATCCCTTTCGAACTCACCGAGGACTTCGCTGCGGCGCACCCGAACGTCACGCTGGTGAAAACCGCCGCGGCACCCCACGGCTGGGAAGCGAACGTCGCCCCCGAACGGTTCCAGGCCGCACTCACATCGTGGTTCGCCAGTCCCAACCTGACGTAGCCGTTCCAAGAAGGTGTTCGGGCGGAGGAGCGGGCTGGTCACGTGAAGCGGTCTCATCTCTGTCGTCGGCCCTTATGCAAGCCGGGCGCGCGTGACGCGGGCGGCGGCGCATTTCGCGTGCGAGACATGGGTTTGCCCGAGAGCTTCATGATGCCGCCTCACCTTGCGTTAGCTCGGAAAGCGGAAGTCATACCGGCTGACCCTGGCCTTCCAGGTGGGAGCCTGGATGAGCCAAAGTGGGACGGATCTTGAGCAGTCTCCGGCTGAGGCCAGCGGTGAATAGATCTCGAGACCACAACGCGGGGGCATCTGACGCGCGCGCGACCCCGAGCGGCTCTGCCACAACCTCATCGCTTGTGGCACCCGCCTAACATCGACGGATGCCACAACGCGCACCGGGTTACTGTGCTGCGTCCAGGATCAGGTCGACGACCACGTCGGGGTGGCTGATCATTGCGACGTGTGAACTGTCGATCTCGACCGTGGTGGCCCCAGCGCGTTCTGCCATGACCCGTTGCGCCTCCGGAGGAATCGCATGGTCCTGTGCGGCCACCAGATACCAGCTCGGAATGGTCATCCACGCAGGAAAGCCGGACGGGGTGAACAGCGAGGAGAGCGCGGCCGGCCGCTGGGATGCAGCCATGGTTGCGGCCAGCTTGGGCGGAAGGTCGGCTGCGAACAGTTCAGCGAAATGGGCCGGGTCGATGTAGCCGTCGGCGTCACCCTCGGGAGCCCCCGGGTAGGGACGGATGACGAGGTGCTCGCCGAGGGAGGAGTGGCCGCCCCCGAGTTCGTTCGCGTCGATCAGTCGCTCACCTTCGTCGGGGGCGTAGCCGGCCACGTAGACCAAGGACTTCACGTCGGGGTCACCGGTCGCCGCGTTGGTGATGACCGCTCCGCCGTAGGAGTGTCCGACGAGGACGACCGGTCCCTCGATGGTTGCGACGATGGACTTCACGTAGTCGGTGTCCGATTGGAGCCCACGCAGCGGGTTGGAGGCGGCGAGCACGGTGTAGCCGCGCTTCTGCAGCTTCGTCGTCACGTCGTTCCAGCCCGATGAGTCGGCGAAGGCTCCGTGGACGAGCACCACGGTGGGCAAGGGCTTTGCCGGCGCTCCCCTGACCTGCGCTGCCGCCGGTATGGCGACGGCGGCCGCGGTGAGCGCGGCCGCGGCGGACAATGCCAACGCGATTCGGAACGGACGCCTGAGGCCTCCGCTGTGAGTGGTGTGCATGGTGGGTCTCCTTCGGGTTCCGGCTATGCCGTGGCGGCAGAGGTCGGAGTGGGGATGGCCGCGTTGAGCCCTTTCGAGGCGAGCCATTCGAGCGTGGCGTCGGCGACGGTGCGCCAGCCGCTGTCGATCGTGAGCGAGTGTCCGCGGCCTTCGAACTCGTGATACTCGGTCGTCGATGACGGGTTGTCGGCGTATATGCCGAGCACTTCGAGGGTCACCGCTTTCGGCACGGTGTGGTCCTCGGTGCCGGATGCCAGCAGCAGCGGGCCACGGACTGCGGTGCGTGTGTCGACTGTCGCGGGCGAGTTCCGTGTGAAGTTCGCCGTCGCATCCTCAAACAGGGGGCGACCCGGACCGGGGATCGTCCATGCTGCGTGGAGAGCGTCGGATTCCTCTTCCGAGATCGCGTTGCCGAAGCTGTAGCGGAACTGCTTGGCGGTCAGCGAGACGGTGCGCCGCTTGTTGGCGGGGTTGCCCAGCACAGGGAATCCGGAGCGCAATTGCGAGAACGGCAGCTTCTTCACGCCCTTGATCGGAGCCGGGTCGATGGCGACCGCCGCGACCGCGAGATCGTTCGCAAGCAGCTCCTGGGCGATGAGGCCGCCGAACGAATGCCCGATCACGATCGGCTTCGCGTCGAGCGTGTCCATGTAGTCGGCGTAGTGGTGGCAGATCTGCTCTATTCCGACGTCATCGAGGTGCTCCGCGTTCGCGCGGGTGGCCTCGACGGTGTCGGCATCCCCCGGCCAGCCGGGCGCGCTCGCTTGGTAGCCGTTGGCGGCGAACAGTTCGATCCACGGCGCCCAGGCCGTTGAGTGGATCCATAGTCCGTGGATGAAGACCACTGGCGGGTTCGACATGATGCAACTCCTTGCTCGGGATGGGGTGGTCGGATGCTGCGGGTGCAGCTAGAGGTCTTTGGAGAGCCCGCCGTCGATTCGGAAGTCGGCGCCGGTGACGTTGCCGGCACGGTCGCTGGCGAGGAGAAGAACAAGGTCGGCGACCTCTTCTGGTTCCGTGAAGCGGCCGGTGGCGAATCCGCCGCCGCCGGCGATGATCCGCTCGCGGGCCTCGTCGAACGAGACGCCCATGCTCTTGGCGATGGTGGCCGCGACCCCGGACTGGCCGAGCCAGAGCGCAGTCGACACCGGGCCGGGGCTGATCGTGTTGAATCGCACGCCCTGCGCTCCGAACTCCTTGGAGAGGGACTTGGAGAAGTTCCACACCGCTGCCTTCACCGCGGAGTAGTCGATGACGCCGGGGTCGGGCAGGTAGGCGTTGACCGACCCGATGGTGACGACGTCCCCGCCGCCTCGCTCGAGTAGGTAGGGGATCGCGGCACGCGTGGTCCGCACGGCGGCCATGAAGCTCAGGTTGAACGTGCTGAACCAGTCGTCGTCGGTCACGGCGAGGAATCCATCGGTGCGGGGGGTGACCGCGCCGACGTTGTTGACGACGATGTCGAGGCCGCCGAAGTGTTCTGAGCGGGCGACGAGCTCGGCCGGCCCAGTCACCGTTGACAGATCCACCGGGACTGCCATGACCTGGCCGGTGTCGGAGAGAGCCACGAGCTCGTCGGTCAGGGTGCGTGCGCCGGCGACCACTCTGACGCCTTCGGCGACGAACGCCCGGGTGACCGCAAGCCCGATTCCCTTGCTCGCGCCGGTGACAACGGCGACCTTGTCGGTCAGATTGAGCTCCATGAGCGCGACGCTAGTCCGAGCCCCGTGGTTGTGCCTGCCCCCGCTACTACTACCCCCGAGTAGACAGGGTCGCCAGCGCGTCCGCCGTCGGGCCGCGCGGTTCTGCGTAGTACAGGAAGATCGTGTGCCCGTCCGTGCCGATGAGCGGGAGGCGCGCGTAATGCAACGTCAGCCGGCCCGCCTGCGGATGTCGCAGCACGTGGGTGCCGCTGGAGGTCTGCACGACGTCGTTGCGCGCCCACAATTCACTGAAGCGATCGCTGCGCGCGGACAGTTCGGCCGCCAGCGCGCGGAGGTGCGGGTCGTCGGCACGCTGGCCGAACATCGATCGGAGCAGCGCGACCGATCTCGTCGTCAGCGCGTCCCATCCTTCGTGCAGCTCTTCATCCGCAGGGTCGGTGAGCAGCGAGACCAGATTGTTCACTCCAATCCGGTAGTTCGGGCTGAGCGCGCGGGCAAGCGCGTTGGTCGCGAGCACATCGATGTAACGATTGTGGACGACGGCGGCGGTGACCGGCCAGGAGTCGATCAGCCATTGCACGCGTTCGTCGACGACGTCGACGCCCTCCGTCGGACCGGGAGACGGTTTCTGCGCGAGCTCGTGCAGGTACGCGGTCGCCGGCGCGTCCAGGAGAAGTGCTCGAGCAAGAGCGTCCAGAACCTGGTCGGACGGGTGCGCCTCCCGCCCCTGCTCCAACCGCAAGTAGTACTCGCTGCTGATGCCCGCGAGGATCGCCACCTCTTCGCGGCGCAACCCTGCAACCCGGCGCTGCTCATCCCCGACCGGGATACCGACATCCTCCGGATGAACCCGTGCTCGCCGCGCCCGCAGGTAGTCACCCAGGCGGCTGCGTATGACCATGCCGCAGTGTACCGATGAACCTCGATGTGCCGGGGGTCAGCGCGACCACGTCAGTCCTGCGGCGGCGGTGGCGGGGAGGGTCACGATGTGCTCCCTGTCGTGTGGACGGCTCCTTGCGCTGCACCGTGCCTTCGAGCAGGGCGTTGCGTCTGGGCTGCGGGATACCGCACACCGGTCAGTTCTTCCGATGCCGTCCACAGCCGCGCTGCAATGACGGGGTCTGCCGCCTGGCTCGATCGGCCCACCAGAACCGGCGGTCCCGCCATCTCGCGGCGGCGGCTCGGTCCTGCGTAGCTTCCGCCGGGGAGATCCTCGGCGGCTGCGAAGAGTGTGGGTGTCGCGCCCATGACGGCGTCTTGGGCGAAGAGTCGCACGGCCACTTTGGCGAAGGTGGTCATGATGGGGCTTTCGGAGCTGGACATGAGGTTCGTCGCAGCCATCCCGGGGTGAGCGGCGGTCGCGATGACCGGTGACCCTGACCCTTCGAGCCGACGCTGCAACTCCAGGGTGAACAGCAGGTTGGCGAGTTTGGACTGCTCGTACCCGCCCGATCCGTTGCCGTAGCGTCGCGTGTGCCAGTTGAGGTCGTCGAAGTCGATCGTGGCGGAGCGGTGGGCGCTGCTGGCGACGGTGACGACGCGTCCTGAGATGTGGGGCAGCAGCAGATTGGTGAGCGCGAAGTGGCCGAGGTGGTTGATGCCGAACTGCAGTTCGAAGCCGTCTGCGGTGCGACCCAGTGGAGGAACCATGACGCCGGCGTTGTTGACCAGGATGTGGACGTCGTCTTTCCACATCCCCGCGAATGCGAGCACTGACTGTAGGTCGGCGAGGTCGAGGTGGCGGATCTCGGTCGAGCCGGTCACGCTGGCCGCAGCGTCCCGGCCTCGCTTCTCATCGCGGACGGCGAAGATGACGTGGGCCTCTTTGGCGGCGAACACGCGGGCGGCCTCTAGGCCGATGCCACTGTTCGCCCCGGTGACGATGACGGTCTTGCCGGCCAGCGACGGTATGCGGTCGACAGTCCAGTGCGGTACGTGCGTTTGGGCGGTCATGGTCAGCTCTTCGATTCCGTTGGGGCTTCGACGGTGAGGACGACCGTGCCTCGGGCATGGCCCGTCTTGACGTGCTCGATCGCGTGCGCAGCCCGGGACAACGGGTATGTGCGTTCGATGAGCGGTGTCACCCTGCCGTCTTCGATGATGGCCTTCAGAGTGAGCAGGTCCTCCCGTGTTGTGAACTTGATGGAGGGCGGAGCCTGTCGTCGCGTGAAGATCGAGACCACCGCGGTCTTGATCACGGTTCCGAGCGTGCCGAACCAGCGGCCACCGGAAGTTCCGTTGTTGGACTGCAGGACCCCCCGCTCGGTGAGCGCACGTCGGGTTCGGGCCAGCGAGTGGTTCGCGACGTTGTCCAGGATGAAGTCGTAGCGTTGCTCGCCACGCGTGAAGTCTTCCTTGGTGTAGTCGATGACGTGTGCCGCTCCCAGCGACCGGACGGTGTCGACGTTGCGGGGCCCGCACACTCCGGTCACCTCGGCGCCGAATGCTGCGGCGAGCTGGACGGCGTACGAGCCGAGGCCACCGGACGCCCCGTTGATCAGCACCTTCGCTCCGAAGACTGCCCGATCTCGGAGGAGCTGAAGAGCGGTCGTAGCGGAGACTCCCACCGCGGCGGCTTGCTCGAAGCTGAGGTTCGCGGGCTTGGGCAGGAAGTGGTCTTCCGCAGCGCAGACATACTCCGCGAACGCACCCGTGCACCAGCCGAACACCTGGTCCCCGATGCGGAGACTCGTGGCGGCGTCGCCGACCGCGACGACGGTGCCCGCGACGTCGGTCCCGGGCACCCGGTTGGTCGGCTTGCGGAGCCCGGTAGCGAGGCGGGCGATGATTGGCTCGCCTTCGATCGAGACGAGGTCGCCCACGTGGATGGATGCAGCATGCACTCGCACGAGGACCTGGTTGGCCTCGGGCGCTGGTACAGGAATGTCGTCCGGTCGCAGCACCTCTTCGGCGGGGCCGTATGCGTCTTGGACGGTTGCCCTCATGGTCGTGGGGACGCCGACCTGGCGGCCCGGGATCAGTGGGTTGGCCGGTTTTGCGGCCGGTGCGTGAGTTGTCATTTCCTCTGCTCTTCTCGTGGCGGATGCTGTTGGGTTTGCAAGGCTCATGCGTTGCGCGGGATCAGGCGGTCGTCGGGGTGGGGCCCACGTACGCCTCGGGGCGGAATCCCTTGATCAGGAGCCAGAGGGGCAGTGCGAGTTCGAAGAGGAACCCGGGCATGGTGAGGTACAGGCCGATCTCGACCCCGAAGACTTCGGCGATCGTGCCCAGAACGTGGCTCGGGTATCCGACCAGGCCCGCCACGGCGATCCATCGCGGAACCAGGCGGGTCCGGAACAGGATCACGCACAGGACGGTCGCGCCGACGCCGAGTGTCATCTGTCCCACCTGGTAGGCGGTGCCGTTCAGTTCGACCAGGATGGTTCCGAGGGTCGCCGCTCCGGGGTCCGCCGCCATCTGGCTCAGCGGCACGAGCATCAGAATCGCGAGCACGCCGATGCTGAGGAACACGACCTGGACGATCATGGTCGCGAAGTAGGTCAGGGCGGCGCGCTTGCTGTGCCGTTCCAGGATGGGGAAGAACAGCACCGCTTTCGCGATGTCCACCGCAGTGTTCAGCAGCATCAGGAACGCTCCGAGTGCGAGAAGCAGCCGGAGCGGGGCGATCGTGTCCAGGAAGTCAGGTGCGGCCACAAGGGATGACACCAGTGACAGGCCGCCCCCATATACGACGAAGCCGGCAAGGAACAACGTGCCCATGATTCGCGATTGCCGCATGCGGGAGTCCGCGAGCCCGTCCGGCGGCCAAGCCACCGATCGCGTTTCGGATACCACCGTGCCGGGAAGAGTTGCAGTAGCCATGAGTCGTCCTCGATTCCTGTAAGTGAGGCTGTACTCGTAGCCTGCTCGACCGAAGTCTCCGTTCGATTCCGGGGCAGCACGTAGCGGGTACTGAGAAACGGCCGCCGCCGACTCGATGGCTACGTACCGGCTCGGTGTTCACCGCGATGCCGTGAGGCCGTGGATCGACGACAGTCGGAGCCATGACGTGCTTCCTGGTAGAGATTCCGCTGTCCAAGCGCGACGGATCCCGAGTCGCCCTCGCAACGTCGACGCTTCGGGCGGCTCAGGTGCGGATGTCCAGGAGCGCGACTCCTGTGCGACTCCGATTCGCGGGGCTGACCGCGGCGGATGGTCGCCTGGTCTGCGTGATTGAAGCACCGACCATGGAAGACGTGCGGGACCTTATCGCCCTGGCATTCCTACCTGCGGAACGACTACGCGAGATTTCTGGCGTCGACCTATCCTTCGGGCAGAACCCAGGCGGCGATCTTGGTTCGTGAGTTCAGCCCTAGCTTGTTGAGGATGTTGTAGATATGGGTCTCGACGGTCCGCTCGGAGACGAAGAGGCGGCTGGCGATCTCCTTGTTGCTCAGTCCGGTCGCAGCCAGTTCGGCGACCTGCCTTTCTCGCTTGCTGAGCGGGTTGGCGTCAATCGGCTCCGGATCGGCGCTCCGCACGAGTTCAGTTCCGAGTGCAAGCGCCACGGCTGACTCATGATCAAGGCCCGCGCCGAGATCATGTTCTCTCTCGTACCACTCGCGGCCCAGTCGGGCGCCCGCGAGGGACGCAGCCTGGGTGACGAGGGGCTGGACGAATGGGCTGACGTCGTATCCACCTTCAGCGCGCAGCATGTCCGTGGCGCCGAGGAGCCTGGCTGCACGTTCGGCCTGACCCGCCATGGCTGCGTTCGCGGCGAGAGCTTGCAGTCGCATCACGAGGCCGGGTCGGTCGTCGATGGCCAGGGTGGCTCGCAACGCGTCGGTCAGGGACGACTCGGCCGCGGGATGGTCGCCGAGCATCATCGACCCCACCCCGGCGCTGGTCAGGTGCGTGCTGAGCATGTAAATCTCGTGGACACGTCGGCAGCGCTCTGCGGCCGCCAGTCCGATGTCGCGCATGTGTACGAAGTCGCCGTCCAAGGAGGCGATCAACGCCTCGGACTGTGCCGCGGCCGCCAGCGCGATGTCGTCATCCAGGATGCCGGCGATGGACGTTGCTTCCTCCGACGAGCGTCGAGCTGCCGGGATGTCCGCGTTCGCCACATGCAGCGCCGCCTCTGACGCGAGAATTCGGACGAGGAGCACGTCGTCGGCCCCGCGTGCGAGCCGGGTGGCTTCGACTGCTGCCTCCAGTCCTGCGGACGGGTCGCCCTGCGCTACAGCGAGGTAGCTCCGAACGAAGAGAGCCCGCGCACGCGGGCCCGTGATGCTGCTGTCTCGCTCGAGCAGCGCGTCAATCCAATGGGCCCCTTCGCTGAGAGCTCGGTTTGTCCAGAATCTTCCGAGGCCGGCCGCCATCTCCAGCCCGATCTCGACACTGGCCGGGTCAGCCAGGCAGTAACGGAGTGCTTCGCGGATGTTGTCAGCCTCCACGTCGACCGCCTCGAGGTTTGCAAGCGTGGTCTCGTCGTCGGCAACGTGCCCGTCGGAGTCGGCGCGGCGACACAACTCCGCGAAGTACGTCAGATGCATGCGCCGTGCGAGTTGCTCCTCCTCCGCCGTGCGGAGCTGAAGGAGCGCGAACTCACGGGTTGTCTCGTGGAGGCGGTAACGAGACTCGCCGGTCGAGCGTTCGACATTGACGAATGATCGCTCCGCCAAGGCCGTGAGCGCGGTCAGAACGTCGCGGCCGGGGGGCGCGCCTTCGGATACGCGCTCGGCCGCCTCCAACGTGAACGATGCGGGGAACACGGCCAGACGCCGCAGCACCGTCTTCTCGTCGGACGCGAGGAGGTCGTGGCTCCAGGCGATGGTCGCCTCGAGAGTCTGCTGACGAGCAGGCGCAGCCGTGCTACCACCGTCGAGGAGGTTGAATCGGTCGTTCAGCCGCTTGACCAGCTGGTGCAAGCCGAGTGTGCGGAGCCGCACGGCGGCGAGCTCGATGGCGAGCGGGATGCCGTCGAGGCGCCTGACGAGTTCGACGGCGTCGGCGAGATTGGCTTCAGTCAGCGTGAGGTCCGCGCCCGCCTGGCTTGCACGCTCTACGAGGAGCGCGACAGCCTCGGCGTGCCCGGCTCGCGCAAGCACCAGCGGCCTACCTGAGTCCGGGAGTGACAGGGGATCGATGTGGACAACCCGTTCCCCCGCGATCCCGAGGGCCTGTCTGCTGGTCGCGAGCACTCTCAACTCGGGCGCCGCGCGCAGCAACGAGTCGGCCAGCACGGCGCACGCGTCCAGGAGATGTTCACAATTGTCCAGGACGAGGAGAAGTCGCTTCTCGGAGAGGTAGTCGATCAGTCGAGACAGCGGCCACAATCCCGACTCGTCGCGAAGACCCACCGATGTCATCACCGCTTTCGGGACCAACCTGGCGTCCGTCAGTCCTCCGAGTTCGACGAACCAGGCGCCGTCGGCGACGCCACGCTCGAGGTCTGCAGCGGTCCGCAACGCGAGGCGCGTCTTGCCGACTCCGCCCGGTCCGACGAGGGTCACTATGCGCGAGGTGGCGAGGGAGGTCTTGATCTCCTGGATCTGGAGGCGTCTCCCTACGAAACTGCTGAGCTCCGCGGGCAGGTGGCCCCGGGGCTTGGCCCTGGCACCCATGTTCGTAGTCTACGGCGGCGTCCGGGTGCGCCGCTCGGCGGTCTGAGGCGCATGGGGTTCATTCCGCGCACCCGCATGGTGACCCGCTCAAGATCACCACATCTGATGATGCCGGCTCACCACTTCGATTCGTACGTTGCTAACAAGAAGCACCGCCCGATCGATACGTGTTGGAGAACCACCATGAAAGCTGCTGTCTACCGCCGATTCGGCGGCCCCGATGTCGTCCATGTGGAGCAGGTCCCCGACCTTGAACCGAAAGCCGACGAGATCCTCATCCGGGTTCTTGCGACCACGGTGAGCGCAGCCGACCACCGCTCGCGGTCCCGTGACATCCCGGCGGGTCTGATCCTCCCCAGCTCGCTCGTGCTCGGATTCTTCCGCCCCCGGCGGCCGGTGCTCGGCATGGACGCATCCGGAGTCGTGGAGAAGGTCGGCGACGACGTCCAGGGTTTCGTACCGGGAGACGAGGTGGTGGCCATGCTTGGCAGCCGGTTCGGGGGCCATGCCGAATACGTCACCGTGAAGGTGACCGACGCCGTGGTTCGCAAGCCGCGCAACCTGGCCTTCGACGAAGCAGCCAGCCTCATCTTCGGCGGTCTCACTGCGCAGGCGTACCTCAACCAGACAACCGTTCGGGCCGGCACCACCGTCCTTGTCAACGGGGCGTCCGGGGCGGTCGGTTCCGCGTTCGTGCAGATCGCCAGCGCGGTGGGTGCGAGCGTGACCGCCGTGTGCAGTGCCGCGAACCACGAGCTCGTCACAGATCTCGGCGCGCAGCGAACAATCGACTACCACGCTCAGGACTTCACGGCGAACGACACCACCTACGACGTGATCGTCGACTGCGTCGGCAACGCCCCTGTCGACCGAGTTCGCCACATCCTGAACCCGGGCGGCGCCGTGCTTCTGGTGGCCGCCGGTCTCCGCTCCCTGATCAGCGCGAAGCGGGACGCCCAGCGATACGGGATCACCGTCATCACAGGCCCGGGACCTTATCGCGCCGCCGACCTGCGGCATGTCATGTACCTCGCCGAGCTCGGAGACCTGCGGCCCGTCATCGACCGCTCGTACCCCTTCGACGACATCGCGCAGGCCCATCGGTACGTGGACACCGGCCGCAAGCGCGGAAGCGTCGTGATCAATGTCGCCGAAGCAGACCAGATCGTCCCCGCCAGCACCGCTTCCGATCACCGCACCCTCTAACAGACCTCTGCATCCTCTAACAGACCTCCGCATTCCCTCACCCTCCTTCGAAAGGCACCTCATGACCTTCCCGCAATCCATCCGTGGCGGGTTCCGCCGCTACGCCGACTTCTCAGGCACCGCGAGTCGATCTGAGTTCTGGTGGTGGATCCTCTTCACCGTGCTCGTCGGCGCCGCCCTCGCCGCCCTCTCCGGTCCGACACTCGCTTCCCTTGACGGAACAGCGCTGAGCGTGCCGACGCTCACCCCCGTCTGGCAACTCGCTGTCCTGCTGCCCACGCTCGCCGTCACCGTGCGTCGGCTCCGGGGTGCCGGCTCGAGCTGGGGACACATCTTCTGGGTCTTCCTTCCCGTCGCCGGGGCCATCGTGCTCGCCGTACTGTGCTCGCAGCCTTCCACCACCCGTATGACCGCCCCGGCGCTCGCCAGCACCCCCGCACAGGTGCTCCGATGAGGGCCGAAGGTCCCGCCGCGATCCTCGACGTTCATGACCTACACCGTTCCTACGGTCGTGGTGCCAGCCGGTTCGACGCGCTGAAGGGCGTGTCCCTCCGGGTTGATCGCGGGGAGTCCGTCGCGATCGTCGGCAAGAGCGGCTCCGGCAAGTCCACGCTGATGCACCTCCTGGCGCTCCTCGATCAGCCCGACCACGGCACGTTGCGGGTCGGGGGAGTGGATGCCGCCTCCCTCAGCTCCCGCCAGCTCAGCCGACTCCGCAACGAGACCTTCGGGTTCGTCTTCCAGCAGTTCTTCCTCAATCCGAACGCCAGCGTCTTAGAGAACGTCATCCTGCCGTTGAAGATCGCCGGTGTAGGGCGTCGCGAACGGCGGGCCCGGGGCGTGGCGGTGCTGGACCAGCTGGAAATGGCCGACAAGGCCAAGAACAAGGCCGTGAGCCTCTCAGGGGGCCAGAAGCAACGTGCGGTGATCGCCCGCGCGCTCGTGAACAACCCCAAGCTCATTTTCGCGGATGAGCCGACCGGCAACCTCGACACCGTGACTGGCCGGTTGGTCGAAGACATCCTGTTCCGCTTGAACAGCGAGAGCGGGATCACCCTCGTCGTGGTGACGCACGACAGCGAACTTGCCGCGCGCTGCGACCGCCAGATCTACATCAGCGATGGCCGAGAAGTACTTCCCGAACTGGTCGGAGCATTCGCATGAAGATCACCGACATGCTGACCACCGCGGTCGGCAACACCCTGCGCAGCAAGACACGGACCACTCTCACGGTGCTCGCCATCTTCATCGGCGCGTTCACGCTGACCATCACCAGCGCGATCGGCACGGGCGTCTCCGACTACATCGACAACCAGATCGGCGCTTTCGGCGCCAAGGACGTCCTCACCATCACCAAGGCGAGTGAGGAGACAGCGCAACAGGAAGGGCCGGCAGAGTACGACCCGGATGCAGGGATCGTCGGCGCCGACCTCACCCAGTTCGAGACCGAACCCCTCACCAAGGACGATCTCGAAGCCATCCGCCGGGTCGAAGGCATTCTCGATGTGAGCGCCGTGCGGCAGGTCAATCCCCGCTATATCGATTCCGACCATGGCGGGAAGTACATGCTCGACGTGAATGCCTCGGCGAATCTCACCACTCCCGACCTGGCGGCCGGCGCTCAACTCGACAACGCAGGCGCCAATCCGCAAATCCTGCTCGTCAGCTCCTACGTCGACGCGCTGGGATTCGAGGATGCGGACAGCGCGGTGGGCGCGACGGTCCGGATCGGGGTCGCCGATTACACCGGAGCGTTGCACGAGGTCGTCGCCACGGTCGCGGGCGTGCAGAACGAGACGATCATGGCTTCCGGTGCCGCACTGAACGAGGCCCTGATCGACCAGCTGCACGCCGTGCAGAGCATCGGGCAGCCGTCGGCCACATCCGAGCAGTCCGTCGTCGCCATCGCGCACTTCGACCCCCAGGCCACCGAAGCCCAGATCGACACGATCCAGACCGCCCTCACGGACGCCGGGTTCCAGGCGGCCACGGTGTCGGACCAGATCGGCGTGATCCAGACCGTCGTCGATGGCATCATCGCGGTGCTGAACTCCTTCGCCGTCATCGCGCTGATCGCCGCCGGATTCGGCATCGTCAACACGCTGCTGATGAGCGTGCAGGAACGCACCCGCGAGATCGGGCTGATGAAGGCGATGGGGATGCGAGGCGGAAGCATCTACGCCCTGTTCAGCACCGAGGCCGTCTTCATCGGATTCCTCGGCAGTGTGCTTGGCGCGGCGGCTGCTATCGGGGTAGGCAGCGCTGCCAACGGCCTCATCGTCGACAGGTTCCTCACCGACCTGGAGGGACTCCAGGTGCTGCGCTTCGAGCTCGTGCCGGTCGCGTCCATCCTGCTCACCGTGATGCTCATCGCCTTCCTCGCCGGCACCCTGCCGGCTCGGCGGGCAGCCCGCCAGAACCCGATCGACGCCCTCCGGTACGAGTGATCACCATGAGGATCACCAGAAGTGCTGATGCCTTCTCACCACATCGCTGCGTAGCTTGCAGTCATCGCCACGCAGATGCTGTGGGCCACACCGATCAGGAGCACCGATGAGCCTCACGACCTCCCAGCCCACGCCCGGTGTCCGGCCCGTGCGCAAGCGCGGCGTCGGCTGGCTGCTCCCGGCCGGGCTGATCACGTTCGGGCTGGTCCCCATCCTCGCCAACGCGCTCCGCCGAGTCGCGATGGCCGTCGCCCCAGCTACCCCTTCCTCCGGCGAGGGCGGTGGGATGTCGCTCCCGGTCATTCTGCACGTCGTCGGGGCGACGGTCTTCGTCGTCCTCGGCGCTCTCCAGTTTTCGGCGGGCTTTCGGCGACGCCGGCCGTCGTGGCACCGGATCGCCGGGCGACTGGCGATACTGGCAGCTCTGCTCGCCGCCGGCTCGGGCATATGGCTGGCATTCGCCACCCTGGCGGACTACTCTCCGCTGCTGTTCGTCTTCCGGCTTCTGGCCGCGGCCGGGCTGGCGCTGTGCATCATCCTCGGATTCCGTGCCATTCGACAGCGTCGACTCCCGCGGCACCGCGCATGGATGATCCGCGCCTTCGCCATCGGGCTCGGCGCCGCCACCCAGGTGTTCACGCTCGGTTTCGGCGAGGGCATCTTCGGTGAGAGCGAGCTGAGCATCGCTCTGCTGAACGGCGCGGGCTGGGCGATCAATCTCGCTGTCGCCGAGTGGATCATCCGTCGGACACCCAGACGTGTCGTTCGCCCCGCCGCTGACCAGACTGGGGTCCGAGCATGAGCTCGGGGACGACTCGCGAGGAATCCGGCGAGTACGAAGTGCGCGTTGGCCGGCACCTCGACGATCGCTGGGGCGAGTGGTTCGGCGACCTGACGATGACCCGAGAGCCGGACGGGACGACGACGTTGCGGGGTCGTGTTGCCGACCAGGCCGCCCTGCACGGCATCCTGATCAAGATCCGCGATCTCGGAATGGTCCTCCTCGCGGTGCGTAGGTTCGACGACTGATCGTGGCCTCTCAAGAGGGCGGTGTCCCGCCGCCCCGCCCGAGCTCACCCAGTTCCCGGGCGCGGACAACGGCCGCTCGTCGGCTGTTCACACCGAGCTTGGTGTAGATCCGCTGCGTGTGAGTGCGCACCGTATTCAGTGACACGACGAGCAGACGGGCGATCTCGGGCCCGTTCATCTCGGTGGCGAGGAGCCGGAGCACCTCCCGCTCCCGTTCGCTCAGCGGCTCCGCGAGACCGGCCACTCGATCGCCACTCGGCATGGCAGCCTCTGGAGCGCCGAACAGCGTCAGCAGCCGTCGGGCATACGCTCGGACAGGATCGCGCGCCGCGATCGTCTCGAGGAGTTCGGCCATCGGGGCGCCCTCGTCCACGAACAGCCGGGCGTAGCCCTCGGGCTCGGCGAGCAGCAGAGCCCGCTCCAGCGGGGCAACGGCATCCGGAACGTTGCCGTGCTGGCGGTATGCGAGAGCCTGCAGCACGAGGATCTCCATGACGCTTCCGGTTCTTCCCCCGGCATCGGCTGCCTGGAGAAGACGGGCCAGGAGCGCCGAGGCGTCGCGAAGCGGCTGCTCTTCCCGCTGTCGGCGATGCTGCGCGAGCAGTGTCCGCGCGAGGGTGATGTGCTCGTATTCCCGCAGATAGCTGAGGTCGTCTTCCGCGGACAGTCCCGCCCCGCGGGCCCACGCCAGGGCTTCGGCGACCCTTCCCTGCTGCAGCCAGACGCGGGCCCTCGTCGCGGGAACGGGGCGGACCACAGGCCCCATGTCTGCGACGAAGAAGTGCTCTGCCTGGTCCAGGAGTTCGACCGCGCCGGACAGGTCTCCCTGGGCTTGTCGCAGCTGGGCCATGGCGAGTCTCAAGCGATATCGGTACTTCGGCAATCCGGCGGCGTCGCCCAGTGCGGCGCCGAGCTCCAGGTGCTCGGTTGCTCCCTCCAGATCACCGCGCTCGTACAGGATCGTGCTCATCCCGATATGCATGTCCGGGATGCCGCGGCGGACCCGCGGCGTCTGATCGAGCGCCAATTGCAGTGCGGTTTCGTAGCTCGTCATCGCGTCGCCCAGGCGACCCTGTGTCAAGCGGATGTCGGCCAGGGTGACCGTGCAGCCAAGCACGTCAGCGACATGCCCCGAGCGGAGGAAGCTCGAGATGGACTCCGCGTAGCCGTCGTACGCGCCCTCTAAGTCGCCGCTTCCCCACAGCGCAAGGCCCTCAAGCGCCGCGGCCGCCCCCCGGAAATACGGGTCGTCTTCGTCGAGCAGGTCGAGCGCCCGCCGGGCATACGCCACGGTGGCTGTCGCATCTCCGCCGGCCAGCGCCTGCCCCGAACGGTAGATCGCTATGGTGCCGGGCAGGCGCCGGAACGCATCCGCATCGACCACCACGAGCTGATCCGGATCCGGTCCTCCGCCGTCCGACGCATCCGTCCATCGCTCTGCGTCGCGCAGTCGAGCCTCCACACCCGCCAGTTCACCAGTGGACAGCAGGGCGCCGGCAAAGCCCAGACTGAGGACGGGTCGTGTGCGGAAGATTTCCTCTGGGAGCGCCTCCATCCAGTCGCGCAGCGTCGCTTCCCGGCGATCCCTCGCCATCGCCGGCATGGCAGCCTCGATGAGCCGCGCAGCCAGCCCGTGGTCCGACGCAGCCACGGCGTGCTGGATCGCTGAGTCGAGTTCGCCCTGCTGCTCATGCCACGCACTCGCCCGGCGGTGAAGTTTGGGCACCTCGTCCGGCTGCTCTTCGATCAGCCGCGCCCGCAGCACCTCCGCGAACAGGTGGTGGTAGCGATACCAATGACGGTGGTCGTCGAGAGCCACCAGGAACAGATTGGCCCGATCAAGCGCCTCCAGCATGGTTCTGCTGTCCCCGCGTCCCGTGAGCGCATCGCCGAGTGGCGCATTCATGCGGCCGAGAATCGAGGTGTGCAGCAGGAAGGAGCGCACTTCCGGCGGCTGGTTCTGCAGCACCTCCTCGACCAGGTAGTCGACGATGTAACGGTCGTCCCCGGCGAAACCCGCGACGAAATCTCCGAGGTCGTCTCGACCACGCATCGACAGCGCCGCAAGCTGAAGTGCGGCGATCCACCCCTCCGTGCGATCGTCGAGGGTGCTGATCTGCTGCGACGTCAGCGGCAGGTCCATCACGCGGGTGAGATAGTCAGACGCCTCCTCCGCGGTGAACCGCAGGTCGGCAGCGCGAACCTCGACCAGATCACCGCGCGCCCGGAGCCGTGCGATGGGAAGCGGCGGATCTGCCCGGCTCGCCAGCACCAGGTGGACGTTCGGCGGCATGTTGGCGATCAGGAACCCGAGCCCCTCGTGCACCACCGGTCTCTCGATGACGTGATAGTCGTCGATGACGAGAACGAGCTCATGCCCGACGCCGGCGAGGTCGTTGAGGAGGCCGGTGAGCAATGCCTGCGGAGAGACAGCGCCGGGCGTCTGCACCATCGCAAGCGCCTCCGCCCCCACGTCCGGCGCGATCGACCGCAGTGATGCGATGACATACGTCCAGAACAGCGCCGGATCATTGTCACCTGAATCGAGCGACAGCCATGACGCGGCGGGCTCACCCTCCCCATCTGCGGAAGCCTGCGCAAGCCAGACGGCAAGCAGGGTCGACTTGCCGAAACCCGCCGGCGCGGACACGATCGTCAGGCTGGATGCAAGTCCCCGATCAAGCAGCTCCAGCAGTCGCGGGCGCGACACCGCCCCTTGCCGCGGCTTCGGTCGGTAGAGCTTCGTGTTCAGCAACGGACGCGATGACGCCGTGAGGGCCGGCTCACCCGCAGAGGAAACCGCCTCCGCGTGCGGTTCACCTCCGGATTTCGTCGCCAATGCGACCCGGAGCTGCTCTGCCGAGCGTGCGAGGTCGGCGGCCGAGCGCGGCCGCCCGCCAGCGTCCTTCGCCATGCACGAAAGAACCAGGTCGCGCACCCGGTCCGGCACGTCGGGAGGCATCGTCGGCGGCGCGTCATTCACCTGCGCCAGAGCGATGGCCACTGGCGAGTCGCCGGTGAACGGACGCCGTCCCACCAATGCTTCGTAGGCGACCACGCCCAGCGAGTAGACGTCACTGGCCGCAGTGACCGGTCTGCCAGTTACCTGTTCCGGAGAGATGTACTGAACGGTTCCCATGACATGGCCGGCGACGGTGAACGGGACCTGATCGGCGAGGCGTGCAATCCCGAAATCAGTGACCTTCAGCCGTCCGTCCGGAGTGAGCATGAGGTTCTCCGGCTTGATGTCCCGGTGCACGAGGCCCGCTGAGTGAGCGGCGTAGAGTGCGTGCGCCGTCTGCGCGACGATGTCCAGAACGCGATCCGGCGGCAGTCGTGCCTCCCGCCGTAGGACGGCCGAGAGCGGTTCACCCTTGACCAGCTCCATCACCAGGAATGCCGTCCCGCCCGCTTCGCCGTAGTCGTACACGCGTGCGATGCCCTCATGGTCCACCCGCGCCGCGTTCCGGCCTTCGGCGCGGAAACGCTCCAGGAAACCGGGCGAGTCGACGAGCTCCGCCTTCAGGATCTTGACCGCAACGGTGCGGCCGATGACCCGATCCGATGCCTTCCACACCTCACCCATGCCGCCGACCGCGATCCGACTTGACAGCTCGTAGCGGTCAGCCAACGCCATCCCCGGTGCGACGGTCATCGATTGAGCCCCGTTGCGTCGATCGATGCATTCATGACCGATCCCTCCCGAAGGCCGGCTCCCGATGGGTTGCAAAAACTCGTGCGCATCTGAGAGTTGCGAACGAGTGATCCTCACCGAGGGCGGGTTCCTTGCCCTCAAGCTTCCCATTTGTTCACCTCCCGAGGTAGGGAGCGCGGCCGCCGTACAGCGACGACGGGTCAATGGGCTAAGGACGCGAGCCTGGCGACAGTGCAGAGGAGAAGGCTTGCGGGAAAGAACGAGCGGCCATCGCGGTAGACGAAGCTTCGTCCTCGCCCGAGGACGGAGACCACACTATTCCTAGGTCGTCGCGGTCGATTATCGGCGACATGTGAGACTACCCATAAGGGAGAGGTAGTTATGTCCAGCCCGTTCCTCGAGACCAAGCTGCACGTGCCTCGGGGACGTCGCGGCTTGGTATCGCGTCCGAGACTCAACGAGTACTTGAGCCGCGGGGCGGAGTTGGCGCTGACCCTGGTGTCAGCGCCGGCCGGGTTCGGCAAGACAACGCTGCTTGCCGAGTGGCTGGCCGACGGTCGAGCGAAGGGCCGCTCCGCGGCCTGGCTCTCACTGGACCAGCGCGACAACGATCCTGTGCTGTTCTGCACTTATCTGGTGGCGGCGCTGAGGTCGGTAGAGCCGGCGGTTGGGGACGATGCGTTGTCGTTCCTGCAGTCGCCCCAGCCGCTGATCGAAGCGGTCCTCGGGACTGTGCTCAATGACCTCAGCGCTGTCTCCAACGATGTCGTGGTGGTGCTCGACGACTACCACCTCATCGAAGCCCGGACCGTCCACGACGGGATGGCCTTCCTGCTGGAGCGTCTACCCCCGCAGGTGCACCTGGTACTCGCGACCCGCGAAGACCCACCACTGCAACTGGCGCGGTGGCGAGGACGCGGCGAGCTGTTGGAGATTCGCGCCGCCGAGCTGCGTTTCACGACCGATGAGGCCGCCGCCTACCTCAACGGTGTGACGGGGATCGAACTCACGTCGCAGGACGTCGCCGCCCTGGAGCGGCGCACCGAAGGGTGGATCACCGCGATCCAACTGGCGGCGCTCTCGATGCAGGGCCGAGATGACATCCCGGGCTTCATCGCGGGCTTCGCCGGGGATGACCGTTACATCGTCGACTACCTGGTCGAAGAGGTGCTACAGCGTCAGCCGGAAGACCGTCGAAGCTTCCTGCTGCAGACCTCCATCCTGAGCCGACTGAACGGCCCTCTGTGCGAGGCCGTCACCGGCCGCGGCGGCGGCGGAGCGACGCTAGAGGCTCTTGAGCACGGGAACCTCTTCTTGTTCCCGCTCGATGACCGCCGCCAGTGGTACCGCTATCACCATCTCTTCGCCGACGTGCTGCAGGCCCGCATACTGGACGAGCAACCCGACGAAATGACCGAGCTGCATCGGCGGGCAAGCGACTGGTGCGAGCAGAACGGCGAGAGGTCCGAGGCGATCCGCCACGCGATGGCCGCCAAGCAATTCGATCGAGCCGCGGAGCTGGTCGAGCTGGCGATGCCAGCGTTGCGTCAGGCCCGACATGACGCCACATTGCTCGACTGGCTGCAGGCTCTGCCCGACGAGGTGATTCAGGCCCGGCCCGTGCTCAACATCGGGTATGTCGGGGTCCTGATGTCCAGGGGCGAGGTCGAGGGCGTCGAGGAGCGCCTGCGAGCTGCCGAACTGTGGTTGCATGCGCCGACGGCGATCGAGCAGGCACCAGGGGAACCGTCGGCGAAGCCCGTAGTCGTGGATGAAGCGGCGTTCCGCCGACTGCCTGCAGCGATCGCCTTCTACCGGGCCGCGTTGGCTCACGTCGTCGGCGATGTCGACGGCACCATGACCAACGCCCGACGGGCGCTGGAACTCGTCGGTGAAGACGATCCTGTCGAACGCGGGTCGGCGGCCGCTCTCCTCGGACTTGCGTACTGGTCAACAGGCGCTCTCGATGACGCGTACCGCTGGTACTCCGACGGGATGTCGAGTTTCGAGAACGCCGGATTCGTCCCCGACGCCGTCAGCGGCGCCATCACCATCGCTGACCTGCAGATTGTCCAAGGCCACCTTCGGGAGGCAATGTCCACCTATGAGCGTGGATTGCGGCTCGCCACCAACACCACACCGCCCTTGAGCGGAGCGGCGGACCTGCATGTGGGCATGAGCGTGCTCCTCACGGAACACAACAACCTTGACGCCGCCAGGCAGCACCTGCTGGCGAGCAGTGAACTGGGCAAGTATGCCGGTCTGCCGCAGAACCGGCATCGGTGGTCCGTGGCGATGGCCCGGGTCCTGCAGGGTGAGGGTGATCCACGCGCGGCGCTCCAGCTGCTGGACGAGGCAGAGCGCCTGTATGTGGATGGTTACTCTCCCAACGTCCGACCGGTCTCCGCCTTGAAGGCGCGCGTGCGGGTGGCAGCGGGTGAGCTGGCCGAAGCGCTCGGCTGGGTGCGCGAGCGTCGGCTCTCCGCGGATGACGACCTCAGCTACCTGCACGAGTACGAGCACATCACCCTTGCCCGGGTCCTTCTGGCGAAGCACGAGACCGAGCGTGCCGCGGGTGGCCTCCACGACCCGGCCCAACTCTTGGAGCGCCTTCTGGGAGCGGCAGAAGCGGGGGCCAGGACGGGGAGCGTCATCGAGATCCTGGTTGTGCAGGCGCTGGTACACCAAGCGGGACGCGACATCCCGGCTGCGCTGGCTGCGCTGGAGCGGGCGCTGACGCTGGCTGAACCCGAGGGATACGTTCGACTCTTCGTCGATGAAGGCCCGGCCATGGCCTCCCTACTGAGAACGGCCGCGAAAAAAGGGATCGCCCCGGGGTATGCCCGCCGACTCGTTGCCGCCGGATCCAAGACCCCCGTCACCGTAGCCGTCCTACCGGGCTTGATCGAGCAGCTGAGCGAGCGCGAACTAGACGTGCTCCGGATGCTGGGCACCGACCTGGACGGCCCCGACATCGCTCGGGAGCTCTCGGTGTCTTTGAGCACCGTGCGGACTCACACCAACAGAATCTTCGCCAAGCTCGACGTGCACGACCGTCGAGCAGCGGTTCGCCGGGCCAGAGAGCTCGGCCTGCTGGCGCGAAACAACGACCGCTGACCCCGCCGCGCAGCAGCGGCACCGCAGGCGCTACGGCAGCCACCTGACGCGAGTCCGGCGCACCCCAACCCAACAAGCCTGCCCCTCTGGCTGCGGCCGACCACCTGTCCACTGTGTCCTGCGCCCACGTCGTGCCAGATCGGCAGATGGCCAGATAAATCAACACATGTGTGGATGTTCCCTCATCACATCTCGCTCTACGTTTCGGGCAAGCAAGGAATGTCAGCAACCACGGAGATTCCGGCAAGCAACACCGAAAAGGATCACAATGAGCGACGCATCGACCGATCGTCATGACGAGGCAGGCCGCTACGAAATCCGCCTGCAAGGCCACCTCGCCGCCCGCTGGTCCGCCTGGTTCGACGGCCTCACGGTCACCAACAAACCCGACGGCACCACCGTCATCTCTGGTCCGGTGGCCGACCAGGCCGCCCTGCATGGTCTGCTGCAGAAAGCACGCGACGTAGGCCTTCCGCTGCTCTCGGTCACGTCCGTCAATCCGGACCAGCCCGAAGTATCCACCGTCGACCCTCGATAACTGCTCACTGAAATCCACACAAGGAGAACGAAATGAACGTCATCGCTCGAACCACAGCAACGAAACGAGTCCCGATGGACTCACTGCGCAAGACCGCGCTGGTCGCCGGCATCCTGTACCTGGCAACCTTCGTCTCGATTCCGATCCTGGCCCTCTACGCCCCAGCGCTGAACGACCCGAACTGGGTCACCGGACCCGGGCCGGACACCCCGATCCTGATCGGCGGCGTACTCGAGGTGATCGTGGCGCTCGCCGGCATCGGCACCGCCGTCGCGCTGTACCCGGTTGTCAAGAGGCAGAACGGAGGGGTCGCGCTGGGCTTCGTCGGCACGCGGGTCCTGGAAGCCGCCGCCCTCTTCGCCGGCGTGGTGGCCCTGCTGTCCCTGGTGACCTTACGCCAGTCCGCAGCCGGAGCGGACGCTGTCGTCACCGGACAGGCGCTCGTCGCCCAATACGGCTGGTCGTTCCACCTCGGGGGAAGTCTCATGCCGGCCATCAACGCCCTGCTGCTCGGCTCGCTGCTATACCGGTCCGGCCTGGTCCCGCGAATCCTGCCCCTGATCGGATTGATTGGAGCTCCCCTGCTGCTCGCCTCCGACTTCGCCGTGCTGTTCGGCGTGTGGGAGCGGGTGTCCCTGCAGTCAGGGCTTGCCGCAATACCGATCGCAATCTGGGAATTCTCACTGGGGGTCTACCTGATCGTCAGAGGGTTCAAGCCTTCCCCGATCACTGCCGGCATGAACGCCGCCGCCAGCGCCGGCCCCGTCAAGCAGCACACGACGGTCTGATCGTCGACGCCCCGGCTGTATCCACGTTCACACAGAGTAGGAAGAGGTCATGATGTCCCCGAAAGGAATATTCGCCGAGCAGCCCCCTGGGGTAGCGCCGACTTCGATCAAGCGCCTGGCGCGGATTGCGGGTGTCTTCTATCTCGTCGTCGGCATCACCGGTGGGTTCTCGGAGGGCTTCGTGGACCCGTCCATGTACGTCGCGGGCGACGCTACGGCCACGAACGCGAATCTTGTCGAGAACTCCGGACTCGTTCGACTGGCCGTGGTCGCCCACTTGACGGACGCGGTCTTCTTCGTGCTCACCGCTGTGACCCTCTATGTGCTCCTCAAGCACGTGGGCAAGCACGCCGGCCGTCTGATGGTGTTGCCGGTCGTGGTAGCGGCCGGCATCATCTCGGTCAGCTCCGTCTTCACGTTCGTGGCGCTACAGGTCGCGACGAACGGTTCGTACGTGGCAGCGTTCGGTGAGGTTGAAGCGAATGCGCTCGTGCTGCTCCTGCTGGAGATCGAGCACTACGGGATCCTGGCCGCGCAGGTCTTCTTCGGGCTGTGGCTTGCCCCGCTGGGGTATCTCGCTTATCGGTCCGGACTCTTCCCGAAGGCGCTCGGCATCATCCTCATCGCGGCCACGGCCAGCTACCTGACTGACGTCGTCGTGGCGTTCCTGCTTCCCGATCTTGCCGCGCAGATTCACATCTTCCTGGGCATCGTGCCCGCGACTGCGGAGATCTGGATGGTCCTGTACCTGCTGATCGTCGGGGTGCGCTCCCCGCGATCCGCAGCCCGACCGCATGTCGCCACCGTGACCCCGATCGCGGCGTGAGGACATGACCATGATGAAAGCATTCGTTCGGGAAGAGTACGGCCCACCAAGTGTTCTCGAGCTGCAGGACATCAACCGTCCCGAACCGAAGGACGACGAAGTCCTGGTGCGCGTCCGCGCCTCATCGCTGAATCAAGGCGATCTGGACTACCTCTACGGCAAACCCTTCCTCACTCGGATGGGCACGGGGCTGCGCGTACCCCGCAAAGCTGGTCTGGGTTTCGACGCAGCGGGGGAGGTGGAGGCCGTCGGCAAAGACATCACGCGATTCAAACGCGGTGATGCTGTGTTCGCGGATCTCACTCAGTTCGGCCACAGCGCCTTCGCGGAGTACGCAGTCGCTCCGGAGCGAGCATGGTCACACACCCCCAAACGGCATCAGCTTTGAAGAAGCCGCGACTCTGCCACAGGCGGCGATCCTCGCGATTCAGGGCCTGCAGGGCAGGAGCGGCATACGGCCAGGAAGCGAGGTGCTGATCAACGGTGCCTCAGGAAGCGGCGGTCCATTCGCCGTGCAGGTCGCGAAGGCCCTCGGCGCCCACGTGACCGGCGTCTGCAGCTCGAAGAAGGCAGACATGGTGCGCGGGCTGGGCGCGGACGACGTCATCGACTACACCGCCGAGGACTACACGAAGGGCGGGCCGCGGTACGACTGGATCCTGGATATTGCGGGGAACAAATCAATCTTCGAAGGCCGGCGGGCATTGAAGCCCAGCGGAGTGTACGTCCTCCTCGGAGGCACCACGCCCCGGATCTTCGGATGCCTGTTCTGGGGCCTGCTGATCTCGCTGGCAACACGAAAGAAGATGGGATTCCTGTGGTGGAAACCCTTCCACGCAGAAGACGTGGCACTCCTCAAGCGCCTCATCGCGGCAGGGAAGATCAAGCCGGTGATCGACAGAACCTTTCGGTTCAGCGAACTCCGCGAAGCGATCTCCTACTTGGAGACAGGAAACGCGCAAGGCAAAGTCGTCATTTCCACTTCCATGCCCGGTGCATAGTGCTTTCCCCAATCGCGGTTAGAGCGCACCGTAGAGGATGAGGTAGGTCATCAGCCAGGCCGCCGACAGCTCCGCATCGTCCGGCCGTCACGACGGCGCTGATCCTCCCCGCGGCCCTCGCCGTGCGTACGTCGAAGGCGAGGAAGCGACGGAGCGGGGCCCGGATCGATGTGGGGGAGCACGGAATGCCTATGGTGCCCATGGGTGAGGGCTGGGCGAGCGGTCGGGTCTCCGCGCAGCGAATGCGCTCTGCTCCAGTGCGCGTCGTGTTGCTCCGTATGCGATGGTTCGAGCGATGACCTCTTTGTGGCGGAGGTGCCGGGCGACGATGGCGTATGCAGTGAGTCCCACGATCAGCGTCACGGGAACCAGCAGGTGGGAGATCATGGGCCACCTACTCGACTTCGCTGAGGACGCGCAGCACCGCGTCCGCAGCGATCTGCGGTTGATCGAGATGCACGTAGTGGCCGGCATCCTGTATTTCGGACACCACTCCCGCGGGAGCCAGTCGGGCGAAGTCGGCTTGGCCCTCGATCCAGGCATCCTCGACTTCGGCGTCCCACATCTGCTGGTCGCGGTAGACGTCGGAGTCGTGCCGGAGGATTTCGAAGGGAATGTCGGGCCAGGCGGTGATCCGGTCGACCTCGCGTGCGCTGACCGCTCCATCCCAGTTGGGGTAGAACTGGCTGAAGTGGTATCGCCAGGAGAAGGATGAGACGGTCGGATCGAACAGGACCACTCCTGCGACGTCGTCGGGGTGCCGGCCGACGAAGAGTCGGACGGTGAGGCCGGCGATGCTGTGTCCGACGAGGACGACCGGCTCGTCGATTCCGGCGGCGGCGAGGGTGGCGTTGAGGGATGCTGCGGCTACGCCCGCTGTCATCGGGGCGGCGCCGGTTGATTCGCCAATGCCGGGGTAGTCCCAGGCGCAGGTTCTGACGTCGGGTCCGAGGGTTTTTCTGAACGGATTCCACACGGTGGAGTCGTCGCCCATGCCTGCCATGAGGATGACCGTGGTGCTCCCGTCGCCCTGGCAGTCCAGGTGTGCCTGGCCTCCCATGATCGCGTAGGTGTTGCCGGTTGCGCATCCGGAGAGTGCGAGCATCGCGGCGAGGGCCGGGATCACGATCAGCCGGTTCATTTGCTTGCCCGTCTGGTGCTCGCACGCAGGACGACGGCCGCAACGGCGAGGACGACTGCCACGAGGACGGTGGCTGCTTCTGCGGGCAGGACCGCGACGTACACCTGTCGTTCCGGCCAGACGACGAATGCGATCAGACCGCCGATGGCGAGGGCAGTGATTGTGCCCCGGACAGCGTATAGCCGCGAGGTGGTCGGTCCTGTCTGCCAGAGCCAGCGGCGATTGCCGCGGCGCGCCTGGACGGCGGTGACGATGATGACGGCCAGGACGCCGATGAAGACGACGGCCGCGCCACCGAGCAGGATTGTGCGGGGCTCGTCGAGGTCACCGACGGCGATCTGCGTGGTGGAGGTTTCGGAGACGCCCAGCCACTGCGTCCAGGCTCGGAGCGTCAGGCCGGTGCTTTCCGTGTCGCTGTTGGTGAGGATCACAATGCCTTCTCCGAGTTCGGGAATCATGACCATGTTCGCGATCCAGCCCTCGGTGTGACCGTTGTTCCCCGTCGCGCTGAGCCCGCCGTCGAGGTGGTCATGCAGGTGGCCGAAGCTGACGACGCTCCCGTCGGGCATGTCTCGGCCGGCCATCATGGTCTGCACCGATTCGCTGGTCAGCACCCCCCGTCCGGCGACCCCACCATCGGAGCTGGACATGCTGGCGGCAAGGAGACGGGCGAGATCGTTGGCTGTCGAGTAGAGACCCCCCGCTGCCTGCTCCGTCAATCGGTAGTGCGGCAGAGCTACACCGTCTGGGTAGTACCCCGTTGCCTGGGCGGGCACCCGGTCAGGGTCGAAGGTGCTGTTCGTCATTCCGAGTGGGTCGAGGATGACCTCCTGCATGTAGTCGGAGAACCGCTGCCCCGTCACCTCTTCGATCATCAGTTGAAGGAGGGTGTATCCGGCGTTGGAGTAGTTGAACTGCCGGCCGGGCTCCGATTCGATTCGAAGGCTCTGCCCTCCGCCGTTGTTGCCATCGAGATGGTCCTCGAGAGAGGGCAGCGGCTGGTCACCGGGCAGGGGATATCCGTCGACCCGATTGAGTCCAGCGGTGTGGCTGAGCACCCGGGAGACCGTCGCGCCGCTCGAGCCGTATGCAGAGGGCGGGAATGCCCACTTCGTGAGATACGACTCGATCGGGGCATCCAGTGAGACCTGCCCGGTCTCGACCAGGTGCATCACACCCCACGCCGTGAGGGTCTTGGAGATGGAGCCCACCTGGAAGACGGTGTCGGCGTTCACTTCCGTCCCCTCTCGCACCGAGGCGAGCCCGTAGCCGGTGGACCAAACGGTCTCTCCGTCGCGGACAACCGCAACCGCCGCTCCGGGCACGTTCAAGGCAGCCATGATCAGCGGTTCGTTCCGATCGAGCCGATCAGACAACGCGGCAAGCTCAGGGCGCCCGTCTGATTGAGCGTCGAACCGCACGAAGCCGGCGAGAGCAAGCGTCGACAGTGCGCCGAGAGCGACCACCGCCAGGAGCCGTGCGGCTGCGGAAATCTTGGTGGGCATGAGGTCTCGTCTCTCTGGAGGGGTTATCCTCACGGTAGGGTTCGACTTCCGCACCCCCTAGGACACGTCGTTGACGATCTCGGCCACCCGCGCCCCAGCAGCCCTACTGAGGGAGCATGGTGACCGAGCCACACATCGTGATCGTCGCCTTCCCGTCCGGCCAGATCCTCGATGTCAGCGGCCCGATGGAGGTCTTCTCCACCGCGTCTCGATTTCTCCCGATCCCGCCCTACCGCACACAGCTCGTCAGCGCCCAGGGTGGCGCAGTGCTCTCCACCAGTGGCATGGAGTTTCTCACCACCGCTATTGCCGATGTGGTCGGCCCGATCGACACCCTCGTGGTCGCTGGGGGCCGCGACATCCACGAGGCCAGCGAAGACGAACACCTCGTGCACCACATAGCCCGGCTCGCCGCCGACTCCCGCAGGGTGACCTCGGTGTGCTCCGGAGCGTTCCTCCTCGCCGCTGCCGGGCTGCTGGACGGCAGGCGCGCGACAACGCACTGGGCTGACTGCGCGCTGCTTGCGGGCGATTATCCGCTCGTGACCGTCGAACCCGACGCCATCTACGTCCACGACGAGAACGTCTGGACCTCGGCTGGTGTCACGGCCGGGATCGACCTCGCGCTCGCCCTGGTCGCTGATGACCACGGCCCGCGAGCGGCCGGGGAGGTCGCGCGCCAACTGGTCGTCTACCTCCGGCGATCCGGTGGGCAGGCGCAATTTTCGGCGGTGCTCGCCGCCCAATCCAGCGACCATGAGCCGGTTCGTGACGTGCTCACCTGGCTCACCGACCATCTGACCGCGGACCTATCGATCCCGGCGCTCGCGATGCACGCCCATCTGTCCGACCGCCAGTTCAGCCGAGTATTCAAAGCCGAGGTAGGCATCACGCCGGCGGAGCACGTCGAAGCGGTACGGATGGAGTCCGCCTGCCGGCTCCTGGAGACCACGTCCAAGTCGATGGAACAGATCGCCGCAGATTGCGGATTCGGTGTCCCGGAAACGATGAACCGGACATTCAGAAGACGACTGAACACCACCCCGGGCGAGCACCGTCACCACTTCGGCACTGCCTAGGGATAGCCGCCGCCCGGCCACGTGCGGTGCGCCAGGTCAGATAGAGGGTGGGTGCGAAGGGACGTTGTCGACCGCGGCGAGCGGAATCGGACGACCACCCTCGTCGCCGATCGGCTTCGTCGTGGCCGAGATCGTCAACGACCTGTCCTAGGTGGGTCGGCGAGCGAAACCTACGGTGAAGTCAACCCACAAACACGACTCCAGCCTGGGCTATCCCATCCATCACACCAACGGGAAAGAGCACATCATGACCACCACCGCCACCCCCATCGACACCCCCGCCACGGCTGCGACCGCCGCACCCCGCCGGCGCCGGTGGCGGCGCATCGGGCAAGCAGCCGGAATCGGCCTGGGGGTCGTTGTGACCCTGACCCTCCTATCGACCATCGCGAACGTCGCCGCGACCGCAGCCGAGAAAGCCGAGCTCACACCGTACGGCGAGACAGTCACGCTCAGCGCGGGGGACATCAACGTCTCCCGCAACGGCGGATCCGGCCCGACCATGGTGCTGCTGAGCGGGTACGGTACCCCCGCTCCTGCGGTCGACTTCGCGCCGCTCATCCGCGAACTCGAGGCCTTCGACGTGATCGTCGTCGAAGGCTTCGGATACGGGTACAGCGACGTGGACGTCCCCAATCGCACGATCGAGAACATCACCTCCGAGTTGCACGAAGTACTGGCCAAACTGCACATCGAGGAGCCCGTCATCCTGGTCGGGCATTCTGTCGGCGGGCTCTACGCCCGGTACTACGCCAACACATACCCTGACGAGGTCTCCGCAGTCATCGGCATCGACCCCATGGCAGCCACGACCTCCTCACTCGAGGTCGGCACCCCGTCGGTCACCGACTCTGTAGTCGCCGCACTCGGCCTGGTCCGCGTGGTCAGCACGATCGCCCCCGACCTCATTCAGCCTCCGGGAACCGCGTATACGGCTGAGGAACGTCGCCTTACAGCCGCGATGACGAACTGGAACTACGGCAACCCCTCTATCTCGGATGAGTGGAGCCAGATCGGCGCCAACTCGACAAAGGCCGCCGCCTTGCCGTTCGCCGCGGACCTGCCGGTGCTGGAGATGCTCGCCACCGAAAGCGTCGACACCATGCCTGAGTGGCTGCCGAACCACGAGGCCGAACTCGAGGGCGTCACGACACACCAGCTCGAGGTACTCGACGGCGCCCACTACCTTCACTGGACGCAATCGCCCGCTATGGCGCGCATCATCACCGACTTCGTGACGGCGCACGTCAACCCGTAGCCTCGACCACGCGTCCGACCAAGAACCCACTCGGCGCCCAAGACCTCACGACCCCACGCTGATGAAGCCAAAGTACGATCGCCCGGGTCACATCAGCAGCGCGACGCCGGTGACAACGAGCCAGAGTGACCAGACGATGTAGACGAATGGGGTGGCTACGGCGGCGGGCTTCCATCCTTTGATCTCGAAGGGGCCGACGAACTCGAGGGAACAGAGCGCGAGGGCGATGCCGATGATGATCCCGGCGACGCCGACCCACCCGTTCACGTTGGAACTCTGCAGGATGGCGACACCGACCAGCGCCGTCCAGGTCCCGGTGAACAGGAAACCCAGGTGCTCACCCACCGCCACGCCGAGGTAGCGGTTGAAGGACTGGAAGACGATGTCGATCGCTTCTCGACGCGCCGGGGTGGTGTCGGGCTTCGCGGACTCACGTGCCAGGTAGGGCACCAGGAACGGCCATCGGATCAGACCGAGGAACTGCACCACGCTGGCGACCACTCCGACCGCGGCTGCGGCGAACAGAAGCGCCGGTGCTGCGCCCTGCAGGGAGTCGGAGACCAGAATCGCGAGCGGCGTCAGTAGCGCCGCCGTCATCGCGAATCCCCACCAGAGCAGCACCAGGGCCGAACCGCCGGCACTGAATTTCGCCAGCACCTCCGCGGTGGGCTTGCGCAGAATGTCCGGGTAATCGAACTTCGCCGCCAGCGCGGCGAAGGCGGCGTTGAAGGCGATCGGCACCGCGATCAGCAGGATGCCGGCGATCACGGTCGAGGTGGTGTCGGTCGAGGGATTCATCGGTTCCGGCTCTCTTTCATGTACGTTGTACGCTATTTGTAACGTACAACGTACACAAATGCAAGAGGATGACCGAACGGTGGCACGGTACTCCGGCCACAAGGAGCGGGTCGCCGTGGCGGAGGGGAGTTCTAAAACCGTGGGCTCC
Source organism: Micromonospora sp. DT81.3 (assembly GCF_049847225.1). Classification (NCBI taxonomy): domain Bacteria; kingdom Bacillati; phylum Actinomycetota; class Actinomycetes; order Micromonosporales; family Micromonosporaceae; genus Micromonospora; species Micromonospora sp. DT81.3. The sequence goes on along the minus strand of NZ_JBNCNY010000003.1, from coordinate 97,923 downwards.
TCGATCCGCTACTTCGGGGCGGTCACGCCCACGCCTGCGATCAGCTGGCCGAGGGCGAACCTGTAGTGCCCGTCGCTTCCATAGTTGCTGAGCTCGTCCGCGACGGAGAGAGTTAGCGGGAATCGGTCGGCGGGCAGCATTGACAGGGAGGCGGCCAGTACAGCCTCCGGATCCACGGACGTCCTGGTCGCGTCTCGGGCGGTACTGAAGGCGAACCAGCCGTAGTTGAGGGCGAGGATGCCGCAGAAGGTGGCCACCGCGTCGGCGCCGCTGATACCCCCACGCGCCAGGATCTCCAGAGCGGTCTCACCGATGACGGTCGCGTTGATGCCGGGGTTGGAGTGCGTGAACAGCGGGACGATCGCCCAGGGGTGATCGGAGAGCACCGCACGATGAGCCGCGGCGAACGCGGTCAAGTCCGCCAGCCAGTCATCCGTCGCCGGCGCGCGGCCGATCCGACCCAGCACGCGATCCAGCATCGCGTCGATGAGCTCGTCCTTCGTCGCGAAGTACCGGTACAGCGCCATCGGCGATGCCCCCATCTGCGTCGCAACCGCGCGCATGGTCAGCGCGTCGAACCCGTCACGGACGACGTGCTCCGCCGCCAGCAGGATCTCATCGGAGGTGACGGAGCTGCGCACCCGGCGCGGCCGGTCCTGGCTGGAAGGTGTGTTTTCTGACATCGCTTGACTCACAGTTCGTTTACGGCGTACGTTATGGATCACGTACACAGTACACTAACCGTTTGGAGCACCAAAAGATGCCTACGACACCCGCCGCCCTGAAGACCATCCCACGGACCAACACCGTCACCCGCGCTCCGTTCCTCCGCAACCTCCTGATATGGATGCTGAGCTTCCTGGCAATCCCGATCGCCGGTTTCCTCGGCACGGCGATCGTCGGTCGGGTCGATAATCTCGTCTCCGCCCTGGTGGGCGGAGCAGTCGTGGGTTTGATCGTCGGAGCGGTCCAAGCACTGGTCTCCCGGCGACGCCTCCCGCTGCTGCGCTGGATGACCGCCAGCACGATCGGAACCAGCGTCGGGCTCACCGCCGGCACACTCGCCGTCGGCTACCAGACATCGTTGGGCTCGCTCGCCCTCGCCGGACTGATCACCGGCGTGATCGTCGGCCTGGCCCAGACCTTCGCGCTGCCTGCGACCACCCGGTTCCGTTGGCTCTGGCTACCGGCCACCGCCGCGCTGTGGCCGCTGGGATGGACGGTCACCACCCTGGCCGGCATCAAAGTAGAGGAGCAGATCATCGTCTTCGGGGCCAGTGGCGCGTTGGTCTACACCCTGCTCGCTGGCCTCATGCTGCAGGTGCTGCTCCCGCAGCCGGTCGCAAAGACCTCGAAGCCGAGCCTTTCGGCGCGGCGATGAGAGCGACCGAACACGTCATCTTCGGCTCCGGCGCTAGCGCTCTGGTCAACTACGGCGCCCCTCCGCAGCCGCGGCATAACCCCGCGGATCATTAACCGATCCGGCACCGTGCGGTCCCCGCCAACATCGAGCGCTGGCTGCGATGGGAGCCTCGCGATCGTCGGCGGAGTCGGGCTCGGGCGGCGCGATCAGGCTGTGGATCCGACAGGGTGTCGTCCGAGCCACCCTTCGAGTCCGTCGAGGATGAGATCGAGGCCGAGCGGGAATTCATCGCCATACGAGTAGCCCGGTTGCAGCACGTGGTCCGCCGTCAGCTCGGCGAGGTAGGGGTATTCGCTGGCGGGCAGCTGGGCGAGCATGATGTGCGCCATCGCAGCCGTCTCTTCTTCGGTGTGGAACGGCAGGCTCTTTTCTTGCATGGCGAAGCCGTAGATGTAGCTGTCCAGTGCCGAGAACGCGTGGGCTGCCATGGCGATGGAGAATCCGGCGTTCCGGAGCGTGCCGATCACCCGGTCGTGATGCCGCAGGGTGGCGGGCCCCGGGTTGGTGCCGGAGTCCTTCAAGCTCGTGGCCCAGGGGTGGCGGGAGAGGGCGGCGCGGAAGGACACCGATCGCTTCCGCATCGCGGTCTTCCAGTCGTCACGGTGTGAGGGCAGTTCGATCTCGTTGAACACGGCGTCGACCATGGCGTTGAGGAGGTCTTCCTTGTTGGCGACGTGCGTGTACAGCGACATCGCTTCTACCCCGAGTTCTTCGCCGAGCCTGCGCATCGTGAGCATCTCGATGCCGGCGGCGTCGGCAAGCGCGATGGCCGTGCTCAGCACCTGGTCGCGGTTTAAGCGGCGGCGTGGCGCCACACCGGTCTTGCTCGAGGCCCTCGCCATGATGTCTCCGTTCATCCGTGCCATTGACAACCTTACCACGTAGGCATACTGTGCTTACATCATAAACTTACAAAGTAAGGAAATACGATGACTCGCACAACGCTCGACTCGGCTCAGCCCGCGGTGTCGCAACGCCCGTTCAATTTCAAAACTTGGTCACCGCGCACTGCGGCGATCGTCGCTGGAATCTCGCTCGCGGTGATGGCAGTGTTGGGCGGCTTCGGCAACTTCGGCGCATTCGTGCCCCTGATCACTCCGGGTGACGCGGTGCAGACTGCCCACGACATCTCCGGCGCGCCGCTCTTGCTCTGGGCGGGTGTCATCAGCTTTTTCGTCGTGGCCATCCTCGATGTCGTCGTGGCCGGAGCGCTGTACACACTGTTCCGGCCGGTGAGCCGCCGGATCTCGGCAGCAGCCGCCTGGGCAAGGACCGTGTACGCAGTGCTGTTGGTGATTGCCACCAGCCAGCTGGTGATCGGGTTCTCGCTGCTCGGCGATCCCGAGGCCGCACTGCCCGTGCTCGAGTCGTTCAACCCCATCTGGGTGATCAGCCTGGGCCTGTTCGCCATCTCTCTACTGCTCGTCGGCTATCTGGCCTTCCGGTCGGGTTTTGTCCCGAAGATCTTCGGCATCCTGCTCGCGATCGCCGGCGTCGGATACCTGGCAGATGCCATCGGCATGATCTTTATCCCCGACTTCAACGCCATCTTCGCGACGTTCATGTTCGTAGGCGAAGTCGCGATCATCTTCTGGCTGCTCATCGCCGGCCGCCGCCTCCCCGCCAACTGAACAACGGATGACACGAGGCAGACCAATGACCAATCCCGCGCTCACCGCCCCCACCGTCCGACGCGACGGCACCATGCGCGCCCTCGTGTCCCGCCACTATGGCGGGCCCGACGTCGTCGCGGTCGAAGACGTGGTCAAACCCGCGCCCCAAGCAGGTGAGCTGCTGATCCGAAAGCACGCCTCGGTGGTCACCGCCGCGATCTGCGCCGCCCGCGTCGGCAAGCGTCTCGCGACCCGGCTGTACTTCGGCCTCACACGCCCCAAGTGGCCCATTCTCGGCACCAACTTCTCCGGCGTTGTCGAGGAGGTCGGAAGTGAGGTGACCCGCTTCCGAGTCGGGGATCGCGTCTCAGGAACCTCCGCCACGAACTTCGGTGCCTTCGCCGAATACATCGTCGTAGCCGCCGACGCAGCGATCGTTCTGACGCCCGCCCACCTGAGCGACGCCGAAGCGGTCGCCGTGTTCGACGGAGCAGTCACGGCGTTGCCATTCCTTCGCGACACCGCATGCCTCCACGCTGGCCAGTCCATCCTCATCAACGGTGCATCCGGTGCCGTGGGAACCGCGGCGATCCAGCTGGCGAAACACTTCGGCGCCACAGTGACTGCAGTATGCAGCACGACGAACCTTGAACTCGTGCGGACGTTGGGGGCGGATTCCGTTATCGACTACACGACCGAGGACTTCACGGAAAAGACCGACGCGTACGACGTCGTCTTCGACACGGTCGCAACAAGCTCGTTCTCGCGAAGCCGAGGCGCACTCAAGCGAGGCGGCATCTACCTGACCACCGTGCCCTCGCCGACGATCCTGCTGCAGATGCTGTGGACGAGTCGAATCGGACCGAAGAAGGCCGCCATCACCTTCACCGGTCTCGCCAAACCCGCCGAGCTGGCCAAGAACCTCAGCTTCATCGCCGAGCTCGCCGAATCAGGCGAATTCGTTCCGGTCATCGGCGCCACACATCCGATCGAGCGCGCGGCCGAAGCACACCGCCTCGTCGACACCGGGCACAAGACAGGTAGCGCGGTTCTCATCATCGGAACCGAGCAATGACTCCCACCGCGCCCGGCACCTCGAGCGGCGACGAACGCGCGGTGTCACTGCGTCACCTCGGCGGCAGTGCACGACGCCAAACTCACCCGACGACCAGCCGCGAACGGGCATCCAGATCAGCAGGGAGAAGTGAAGCGAAATGATTTCCGACGTGGCCCTGATCGTCAGCCTCACCATCCTCGGGAGCCTCCTAGTGATGCAGATACTCCTGATCGCTGGGGTTCCCATCGGCCACTACGCGTGGGGCGGAAAGGAACGCGTCATGCCCCCGCGGATGCGAGTCGCAGCAGTGCTCGCAATCGTGCTCTACGCCGCGTTCGCCGCACTGCTAATCAGCAGAGCCGTTGTCCTCCCCGGTGGAGTCTCCCTCGCGGTGATCATCGGCACGTGGATCCTCTTTGCCTACTCCGCCTTCAGCATCATCGCCAACGTTGCCTCACGATCACGCCAAGAACGAGCAGTCCAAACGCCAGTAAGCGTCGCGCTCACCCTCGGAATCCTGGTCATCGCCCTCAGCCCAACAACCTGATCCCGGCCCCATCAAGCCTCGACGCCCCCGTGTCAATACCTTGGGTCGGGCGACCCCGTCTCGGGTCGCCCGAGCCCATTGACACCGCCGTGTGCAGCATCGATGATCGCGCCTCGCGAGCCGGCCGTCACCGCCGCCATCCATCACCGACCTCACCGGGCCCGGCACCGACGACTGGTGCAGACGCCACCCCAGACCAAAACTTCCACACGTCTTGCAGATCGAGGGCCGTGCGCGCTGACGCGGGCACGGCGGCGCACCTCTCTGGCAGAGGAGAGGCGGTGCCGGTGTCGGTGTCGATGCGGGTGATGAGCGCCGGGGATGGTTACAAGTACCTCCTCCGCACGGTTGCCGCGGCCGATGGGGAACGGCCGCTTTCCACCCCGCTGACCCGCTACTACGCAGAGGCGGGGACACCACCTGGGCGGTGGCTCGGGAGCGGACTGCCGGCCCTTGCCGACGGGCGGATCGATGCGGGATCGCGGGTCTCGGAAGCCCAACTCGAACTGCTGCTGGGGATGGGGCGAGACCCTGGAACTGGTGCGCCTCTCGGGCGGGCGTATCCCGAGTATGCGGCCTCCGAATCCGGGCCGGATGGCGTGACCTCGCCCGGGTCGACAACCTCGCGGCAGACCCGCCGCCGCGCCGTGGCCGGCTACGACTTCACCTTCTCACTGCCGAAGTCCGCATCCGTCCTGTGGGCGATCGCCGACGCGGATACTCAGGAGAAGATCTCGGACGCTCATCACAGGGCGATCCACGAAGTGCTCGCCTTCATGGAGCGCGAGCTCGCCGCGACGCGCGCCGGTGAGGCGGGGAGGGACGGTGCGGTTGCTCAGGTCGAAGTCACGGGGTTGATCGCCGCGACCTTCGACCACTTCGACTCGCGCGCGGGCGATCCGCAGTTGCACACGCACGTCGTGGTGAGCAACAAGGTGCGCACGGTGTTCGACGGCAAGTGGCGCTCGCTCGACGGACGACCGCTGCATGCGGCGACCGTGGCACTCTCCGAGTTGCACAACGCCGTGTTCGCCGACCACCTGACGCGTGCGCTCGGAATCGGGTGGGAGCGGCGCGAGCGCGAAGCCGATCGCAACCCCGTCTGGGCGATCTCCGCCGTCCCTCAAGAGCTGGTTGCCAAGTTCTCGTCTCGCTCGCGTCACATCGACATTGAGAAGGACCGGCTTATCGACGAGTACATTGTCACGCACGGCCGCGAACCGTCGAAGGTCACGGTCATCCGGCTACGCCAGCGGGCGACGCTGGCAACCCGCCCTGACAAGCAACTCCGGTCGCTCGTGGATCTCACGCACGAGTGGCGCATCCGCGCCAGTCGACTGCTCGGACTCGACGCGACGGCATGGGCTCGAGACGTGATTCGAGATGCGGATGCCCCGACGCCGTTGCGCGCGGAAGACGTGTCGCCCGGAATCCTGGATCAACTCGCGGCGGGCGTGGTCGAGGCGGCAAGCGAGCGCCGTTCGACCTGGAGCCACTGGAACCTGTTCGCCGAAGCTGCGCGGCAGACGATGGGCTGGCGGTTCACTTCAGCCGAGGATCGAGAGGCGATCGTCGGCATGATCACGGATGCTGCGGAGCAACGCTCCGTGCGGCTCACCCCGCCCGTACTTGCACTCTCGCCCGCCGAGTTCCGACGTGCGGATGGCACGAGCGTCTTCCGACCAAGGAACTCCGAGCGCTACTCGTCGATCACCCTCCTGGATGCGGAGGAGCGACTGCTCGCCGCGTCGCGATCAACCGCCGGACCAGTCGTCGGCGCTGCAACTCTCGAGCACGCTGAGCGAGCGCGCCGCAATCACGGGATCGTCCTCGGCGAGGATCAGCGCAACGCCCTCCATTCGATCGCAACCTCGTCGCGCAAGCTCGATGTCTTGATCGGCCCGGCCGGTGCCGGCAAGACGACGGCGATGCATGCACTGCGACTCGCGTGGGAGCACGAGCACGGGCGCGGCTCGGTCATCGGGCTCGCGCCTTCCGCTGCCGCCGCGCGCGAACTTGCCGATGACCTCGGCATCTCCACCGAGAATACGTCCAAGTGGTTGCACGACAATGGCCACGGGCACGCGTCGTTGCGAGCCGGCCAGCTCCTCATCATCGACGAAGCATCCCTCGCCGGCACGCTGACGCTTAATCGCATCTGCGCTGTCGCCATGCACGCGGGCGCGAAGGTTCTCCTGGTGGGGGACTGGGCGCAGTTGCAGTCGGTCGATGCAGGCGGCGCGTTCCGGATGCTGGTCCAAGAACGCCCCGATGCTCCCGAGCTCGGAGACGTCCATCGCTTCCAACACGCCTGGGAGAAGGACGCATCCCTCGACCTACGCAACGGACGACTGCAGGCCCTGGATGCATACGGCGCGCACGACAGGATCGTTGGCGGCGATGCGGATGCAATGTCCGACGCGGCCTACAGTGCGTGGCAACGAGACATGGCCTCGGGCGTGTCGTCGGTGCTCGTCGCCGACACGGGGGAAGCGGTCGGTGCACTCAACCGACGTGCCCGCGCCGAGCTGATCCTTTCCGGCGTCGTGGATGCCAGCGCCGAAGCGCCGCTGCGCGATGACGTGGCGGCATCCGTCGGCGATGTCGTCATCACCCGGAAGAACGACCGTCGTCTGCGATCGGGAGGCAACTGGGTGCGCAACGGGTCACGGTGGAGAGTCGTATCGGTTCGACGCGATGGCTCGTTGCGCGTGCGAAACCTTGACCGCATCGGGGCTCGACCGCTCTGGCTGCCTGCCGATTACGCGGCCAAGAACGTCGATCTTGGTTACGCGGTGACCGCCTACCGAGCGCAGGGGATCACGACCGACACCGCGCACGCAGTCATTGAGCCTGGAACGACCCGCGAGAACCTGTACGTCGCGATGACGCGGGGGAGAGCATCGAACACTTCCTACGTGGTCACATCTCGTCCCGACGGCAATCACTCCGCGCGTCATCCCGGTAGTCGTCCGGATGCGACCGCCCGCGACGTCCTCGTCGGCGTGCTTGGCCATGTGGGAGCCGAACTGTCGGCGCACGAGACACTCGTCGACGAGCAGGAGAGTTGGGGGTCGATCGCGCAACTCGCTGCCGAGTACGAGACAGTCGCTTCGTCTGCGCAGCGGCCACGGTGGGCGAATCTCATCCACGCATGTGGACTTCCAGCCGCATTGGCCGAGGCCGCGATCGCCTCGGACGCGTTCGGTGCACTGACTGCGGGCCTTCGACGCGCAGAAGCGCTCGGGCACAGCGTCGACGCGTTGCTCCCACGAATCGCTTCTGCGCGCGGATTCGGGGATGCTCAGGATGCCGCGGCCGTGCTCCACGAACGTCTTGAGCGAGTACTCGCTCAGCCGTCGAGCGGTAGCTCGCGGGGGAGTGGGCGTCGGCTGATCGCGGGTCTTATCCCTGCGGCGGTGGGGGAGATGGATGCCGACACGCGGCGTGCCCTCGACGAACGCGCACATCTCATCGAGGAGCGCGCTTCGGTGCTGGTCGAGGCCGCACTTACGTCGCGAGCGAACTGGATTGCGTCGCTCGGACGCGTCCCGGTCGACACAGCGCGGGCGGAAGCATGGCGTCGCCAGGCGCGTATCGTTGCGGCCTATCGTGACCGGTACGGCGTTTTCGAGGATGATGCGCTCGAGGCTCGTGCTACCTCGGCGAACCAACGGATGGATGCTGCGGCCGCAGGCATGGCGCGGGATCGCGCGATCTGGCTAGCGCGTGGTGCCGCTCCTACACAGCCTCAGCCGACGCCAGGCGGCTCGCGGCCTGTGCACAGCCTGTAGACGAGGGTTCTATCCGCGCAGCGAGAAGCGGGCGTACCCTGAAAGCAGTACCGAAACCCACGCCCATAGGAGAGGCCTGGACGATGTTTCAACTGCTCATCGCATTCGTGAGTCGCATCTACGCGTTCTTCCAGCGGAGCATGCCGACGAACATCCTGATCCGCGCCACACACATCCGCCGGGGGCTCAAGTGGGGCGTACCCGCGATGCTCGTCGCCGTCGTCTACATGGTGATCGCCGCCGCACTCGCGCAGTGGGTTGCCGGCGGCGCGCCGGGATGGATCAACTTGCTCGTGCTGGTGTGCCTGTGGAACGCGATCAAGTTCTTCGTGAATGGGCCGATCACCGCCGCACGGTTGGCGCGGGTCCGGGCGCGCGAACGGCGCTACCGCGACGAGATGCTCGAGGCACAACGTCCGGGCACGCCCGTGGGCTATCGAGCGGTTGCGGCAGAGCCGGGCTGAACTAGCCGGCGCTCGATTCAGTGACGGTCATCGGGCATTGCTACGTGCCGGTCATCTGGGCATCACGGCTGACCATCCGCCCAGTACGGCGATCGGCTCGGGGCGCCGCGAGGCGCGCGGGGGAGGACCCTCTTCCGTACTTGGCGAGCAAAGCCTGCGACGAATTTGTGCGCACAGACCAAAGGAGATGCCCACGCAACCTCGGCGAGAAGGGAAGCATTGATTGCCGGTAGGTCTCCTGAACGTGGGGCGCGACCACTCGGTCAGGTGAAGCCCAATAGGATCGCGTTGTGAACGCCTCCGCCAGTGAAAAGCTGAGTCGGCCATCCGTAGCTGCGTGACGCTCGGACATCGAGCTGTGGAGAGACCGTTGAGCTCGATGTCCGACGCCCGTGATGAGATCTAGACCGTGAAAGCAGACCGTCAATGGCGAGGCTGACCCTCAAAGCCATCCAGGAGCGCGTGGCTCCTCTTGCCGGCCGCGACTCGTATGACCGCGAGTTCATCTTCGACCTGTTGCTCGCGTACGGGAAGCCGCAGGCAAACGTCACGCGACTGCGGAAGGGCTCGCTCAGCGTCGCCGACGATAAGGCGACCGAGGTTGCGCAGAAGAACGTCGTCTACTTCAAGGAAACGGCGGAGGATCCACTCGGCGTGATCGACGAGCTCAAAAGCTCCCCCACAGTCGTCCGGTACAACACGCGGTTCGTGATCGTCACCGACTACGACCAGCTACTCGCCGTCGACACCAAGACCGGCGAGAACCTGATGATCCCGATCCGGGACATCGACCAGCACTTCACATTCTTCCTGCCCTGGGCCGGCATGGAGAAGGCTCAATACGTCGGCGAGGCGCATGCCGACGTGAAAGCCGCCGAGCGGATGGGCAAGCTCTTCGACGAACTGCTCGTCGCAAACCCGGGTCTGCTAGAGCTTCCGAACGGCCGGCATACGCTGAACATCTTCTTCACGAGGCTGCTGTTCTGCTTTTTCGCCGAGGACACCGGGATTTTCGACGAGAGTCAGTTCATAAACGCCGTCGGGTCGCACACCCAGTCCGACGGATCGGACGTCGCAGATTTCCTCTTCGACCTGTTCACGGCGCTGGACACGGAGAAGCCCGAGGACAAGCCGAGGCACCTCGCGCGTTTCCCGTATGTCAACGGCCGGCTCTTCACGATGAAAACCGACCACCTCGTGCCGGCATTCACGAAGAAGGCCCGCGACCTGCTGATCGAATCGGGCACACTCATCTGGCGCGAGATCAACCCCGACATCTTCGGGTCGATGTTCCAGGCGATCGTCACGCCCGGCAAGCGGTCGGACCTGGGGCAGCACTACACCTCGGTACCGAACATCCTCAAGACGATCGAGCCGCTATTCCTCGACAGACTAAAGGAGGAGTTCGACGCTGGCTACGACTCGATCAAGAGACTCGAAGCATTGCTGACCAGGATCAGCGAGATCAAGGTCTTCGACCCTGCTTGTGGTTCGGGGAACTTCCTCATCATCGCCTACAAGGAGCTCCGGCGTCTGGAGCACGCGATCCTCGAGCGGCTCGCGGAACTCGATCCCCGCTATCAGGTGCTGTACGCGGTGTCGAAGATCAACATCGAGAACTTCTACGGCATCGAGATCGACGATTTCGCCGTCGAGGTGGCGATCCTCTCCCTGTGGATCGCGAAGCACCAGATGAACGCCGAGTTCAAGGCGAAGTTCAACCTCTCGATCCCACTCATCCCCCTCAAAGAGACCGGCCAGATCCATGCGGGCAACGCTGCTCGCGTCGACTGGAACGTCGTCTGCCCTAACGATGGCGGCGAGATCTATTTGATCGGGAACCCGCCGTACAAGGGTGCAAAGAATCAGACGCCTGAAATGAAGGCGGATTTTCTCTCTGTGTTCGGGCAGAGGCCGTACTCCAAGAACCTGGACTACATCGCGCTGTGGTTCGTGAAGGGCTCGGACTACATCCAGGGGACGCGAACAGAGCTCGCATTCGTGACGACGAACTCAGTCGCCCAAGGTGAGCACGTCGGGCTGATGTTCCCGATTATCTTCGCCCAGGACATCGAGATCGGATATGCCTACACCTCCTTTAAATGGGAGAACAACGCCAAGCGAAATGCCGGCGTCACCGTCGCTGTCATCAACCTCCGCACGAAACGATCCGGGACGAAGTACATCTACACGGATGGCCTGGAGGTCGAGGTGACAAACATCAACGGATACTTGGTGCAAGGTTCCGATCTGATCATCTCAGGCCGTAGGAAACCGCTGGCGGCTTTGCCCGCCATCTCGAACGGCAGCATGCCCAATGACAATGGCCAGCTGTTGTTGTCTTCATGGGAGCGCAACGAGCTGCTGTCCAAAGATGAACGAGCTCGCAGATTCGTAAAGCGATTCACGGGGACAGACGAGTTCATTGACGGTGTAGACAAGTTCGCGCTCTGGATCGAGGACCACGCATCGGAAGAAGCATGTCGCGTGCCTGTCCTCGCAGCGAGGATCGAGCAAGTCAAAATCCACCGACTGAAGAGCTCAAGGGGAGCGACCGCTCGCCTCGCCAGCACGCCTTGGCGGTTCGGCGAGATTCGATACCGCGAAACTGACGCAATCTTGATCCCGCGTCACTCGTCGGAAAGACGGGCATACATCCCCATCGGGTACCTGGGACCGCAGACGATCATTGGAGACTCTGCGAGTGCCGTTTACGACGCGGCTCCCTGGGTTTTCGGTTTACTGACCTCTGCTATCCATATGGCCTGGGCTCGGGCAGTCGGTGGTCAGCTCGAAACACGGATCCGCTACTCCAACACCATCGTTTACAACAACTTCCCAGTCCCGCCGCTCAGCGACGAGCTGAAGGAGCAGCTCACCGTCGCGGCGCTCCGAGTACTCGACGTGCGGGAGTACCACTGCGACAGGACACTCGCCCAGCTGTACGACCCGGACCTGATGCCAGAGGACCTTCGCGGGGCACACGCCGACGTCGACGCGCTGGTCGACTCGCTCTACTCAAAGCGCGGCTACGAGACCGACGAGCAGCGACTGTCCGACCTGTTCGCCATGCACGAGGCCATGACCACTGCGGAGGCCGTGAAGGCTCCGGCAAAGAAGACGAGGGGTGCGCGAGGGTGAACGCGATCAAGAAGCCGGTCAACATCGTCAACGTGACCTACGCCCGCACGGGCGGGTCCGTGAACACCGACTCGATGGGCATGCGCGAGATGCAGCAGCGCGTCTTCGCCAAGCGGGACGCTCAGCACTTGCTCGTGAAGGCGCCGCCAGCGTCGGGCAAGTCGCGTGCGCTGATGTTCGTGGCCCTCGACAAGCTCTACAATCAGGACCGCAAGAAGGTCATCGTCGCCGTCCCGGAGCGCTCGATCGGCGCATCATTCTCGTCGACGAAGCTCACCGAGCACGGGTACTTCGCCGACTGGGAGGTCAAGCCGGAGCACAACCTGTGCGACGCCGGCTCCTCGCAAGGCAAGGTCGGCGCGTTCATCGAGTTCCTCGCGGGTCCGGCCGCTGTCCTCGTGTGCACGCACGCGACGCTGCGTTTCGCATTCGAGAAGCTCGCCCCGGAGGCGTTCGACGGCACCGTGCTCGCGATCGACGAGTTCCATCACGTCTCGGCGGATGTCGAAGCCAACCGCCTCGGCGCACTCCTCAGGGACGTCATGAACGGTTCAGACGTGCATATCGTCGCGATGACCGGCTCGTACTTCCGCGGCGATTCCGTGCCCGTATTGTCGGCCGAAGACGAGGCGCGGTTCACGCCCGTCACATTCAACTACTACGACCAACTCAACGGGTACGAGCACCTGCACTCGCTGGGGATCGGTCACCACTTCTACCAGGGCCGCTACACCGACGCGATCAGAGAGGTCTTCGATCTCGACAAGAAAACGATTCTCCACATCCCGAACGTCAACTCAGGCGAGTCAACCAAGGACAAGATCGAAGAAGTCGGCTTCATCATCGACTCGATCGGCCACGTTGAGTCCACAGACCCGGAGACCGGGATCATCGAGGTCCGTCGCACAGACACCGGCGAGATTCTCCGTGTGGCCGACCTCGTCGACGACACAGACCTGAAGAAGCGCGGGGACACGTTGCACTACCTGAATACGGTGGCATCCAAGGACCGTCGCGGCGTGGACGTGATCCTCGCCCTCGGCATGGCGAAGGAGGGCTTCGACTGGCCGTTCGCCGAACATGCCCTCACGGTGGGCTACCGAGCTTCGCTTACGGAGGTCATCCAGATCATCGGCCGCGTCACCCGTGACTCGCCCGGCAAGGACCACGCTCAGTTCACGAACCTGATCGCCGAGCCGGATGCCTCTCAAAGCGAGGTGAAGGTCTCAGTGAACAACATGCTCAAGGCGATCACTGCGTCGTTGTTGATGGAGCAGGTACTGGCGCAGAATTTCGAGTTTAAGACCAAGCGCGCCGGCGACGACGAGCCAACTCCCCCCGGCGTCATCAAGATCAGGGGATTCAGGGAACCCTCGACGCCGCGGGTAAAGCAGATCGTCGAGACCGACCTCAACGATCTCAAAGCCACGATCCTGCAAGACGACACCTTCGCGAAGGGGGCATTCGGTGGGGTGGACCCGGAGATGGCGAACAAGGTCCTCATCCCGAAGATCATCCGGGAGCGCTACCCCGATCTGGACGAGGCGCAGGTCGAAGAGCTGCGGCAGCAGGTCATCGTGGACTCGGTCATCAAGAACGGCGAGGTGAAGACCGTTGGCGACAAGCGGTTCCTGAAAATGTCCGAGAAGTTCGTGAACATCGACGACATCAACATCAACCTCATCGACTCGGTGAACCCCTTCCAGCGCGCGTTCGAGGTGATCTCGAAGTCGGTCACGACGTCGGTGCTGCGGATCATCTCCGACGCGATCACCGCCACCCGGGTCGAGGTCACCGAAGATGAAGCGCGCACGCTGTGGCCGAAGATCCAGCAGTGGGCGAAGGTGAACGGCCGCAAGCCGACCATCAGGTCCGAGGACCCCACCGAGAAGCGCTACGCCGAGGTAGTGCTGTTCCTGCAGCGTAAGAAGCAGGAGCGCGAGGCGGCAGAGCGCGCGACTGAGATGGTGGACGAGTCTTGAGCAACGCTGACGACATCGACAATCTCGAGGGCGAGATCCCTTCGAGCATCGACGAGATCCTGGACTCCGACGTCGATGGTCTGCTCGACAGCCCCGAGGCGCCGCAGAAGATCACCTCGGCCGATCGGCTCCAGCGCGCCTTCCTGGAGATCGTTGAGTTCCGGCGCACCCATGACCGGATCCCGAGCTCGACGACACGAGAGATAGCCGAGCGCAAGCTCGGCGCCCGGCTGGACGGGATCCTCGTGAGCGACGAGAAGATCGAGGCCCTCAAGCCGCTGGACGAGTTCGGTCTCCTTACGATGCCCGAGGCGCCGGCATCGATCGATGAGCTCCTCGGAGAGGACGAGCTCGACCTGCTGGCCTATGAGTCCGGCTTGATGGACGTCTCTGACCTGCCGGTGCGCCGGCAGATCTTCGAGAGCAAGAATGTCGCGCGTCGGGAGAAGGCCGAGGATTTCGAGCAGTTCGAGCCGCTGTTCAAGCAGAAGCACGAGGAGCTGCGCGACGGCGCGAGCAGGATGCTCCCCTACCCCGGCATGTCGCACATCGTGCCGGGCGCATTCTTCGTCCTCAACGGCGTCATGCTGTTCGTTGCCGAGGTCGGTGAGACGGAGTACAAGCAGACCACCGTGCGCGAGAACAAGCGCGAGCGGCTCAGGGTCATCTTCGAGAACGGCACCGAGTCGTCGATGTACCGGCAGTCGCTGGGGATCCGCCTGAGCGACGAGGACGGCCACATCCTGGTGCGGGCCGAGCTTCCCGAGATCCTCGACGCCGACGAGGTCAGCGGATACATCTACGTGCTCCGATCGAAGAGCAATGATCCACAAGTCGCAGAACTTCAGCACCTCCATAAAATCGGATTCACCCGAGGGGCGGTCGAGGAGCGAATCAAGAACGCCGACAAATCGCCGACGTACTTGATGGCGCCGGTCGACATCGTGGCGAGCTACCGCACTTACAACCTGAAGGCGTCGGCGCTAGAGAACCTGCTGCACCGGCTTTTCGCCGCCGTCCGCCTGCATCTCACACAGGCCGACCACAAGGGGCGCGCGTATGACCCGTCGGAGTGGTTTGTCGTGCCGCTCGACGTAATCGACCAGGCGATTGAGCTGATCATCTCTGGCGGCATCGTCGACTACGTCTACGACGCGAAGAACCAGAAGCTCGTTGCGAGCGCCGATTGATGCATGGACCGAGGTGAGACCCACGGCGAGATCGATGTATCCGGCGAAGCTCATCGAGAAGTAGGGCAACCGTCAGGCGCTCCGATTCCTTGGGCTCGAAGTTCGATGTTCGCCACGTCCGGCTTCCGTGCACTGACCGATTGAGGATCACCGTAGGGCGACTTCTCAACGTTGGTCACCACGGGACTAGCTTTGAAGTCGTGTTACGCCCGGTCATACTTCCTGACACCAACGTCTGGAACTTCATCGTCGACGCCGACGCCATCGAGCCCATCCGCAGAGCTGCCAAGCAGTTCGACGTTGCGATCGCGGCTTGCCCGGCGGTCGGCTACGAGTTCCTTCGCGCCGAAAACACGGACGCGAAGCGGCGACGAATTGATGCACTGACTCGCGGTTCGTGGGTACGTCTGATGCCCGAGTCCTATTCGGAAGCACTCGAGGTCAGGGAAGCCATTCGTTCACTGCATCCGGAATGGATCAACCCGCAGCCGGACCTTCGAACGTGGCAGTTGAACAAAGCCGACTGGGAGTCTGGTTGGTGGCGGAGAGCTCGTCACGACCCGTACACCATGGCCATGCATATCGCACAGCTCGAGGGAGACGGGCTCGACCTGGCGCGGAGGGAGGCCATCCAACTGCGCGAGCAAGCTCAAAGGTACCGGTGGACATTCGAGACCATCTCGTTCGACATTCAGGATGTGGCGCCCGAGGGCCTGCCCGGATGGGACGGGAAGCCGTTCGATCTGTGGCGGGCACACGCTGAACATAGATGGCGGAATGCGCTCGAGCGCGAGCGCGGCGCTGACTTCCAGTGGCTGTCCCCGTGGCTAGTGAGAGATATCGATCGCGCAGAGTGGAACCTGATGTGGCTTCGTGAGGTCACACCTGCGCAAGTGCCCCGAGCCTGGTTTAGGTGGGCGTTCCAGCATCTGCAAGCAACGCGCGCAACGAACTCAGGGACCCCTGTGGACAATCAGATCGCCACGTACCTGACCGAGTGCGACCTGTTTGTCACAGCCGACAAGGCATTTGCTGCGTGCGTGGAACGGATCCGTCCGCACTCCCCAACCGTGCTAGCTCGAGGTGTTCGGGTCCGCGCGAACTCCGAGGCAGTGGACGACCTCCTCTCCGTTATGGAGGAACTCGCGTCGGCTGAAACCCCCGACTGAGAGACGCTCCTCCGACCACGTGTGCCGGGGCGGGGGATCGAGCGCCAAGCGAGCAGGCTGGTGCAATTAGTGGAGCCACGTCCGGACATGGGCGGATAGGGATCGTTTCGAGCGAACTGGTCGAGCCTGGGCATCAATGGGCTCATCTGGATTGCCCGCCGAGGGATGCATTAGCGAGCGTTCTGCGAGACGATTCTGAACGATCCGGGACCGGTTCTCGGCCAGGGAGTCACGGCGCGATCGTAGTGAAAGGGAGCTCGGGGCGCGTGGTGCCGCTGTCGCCGTAGCGTTAATTGTGCGTAAGGACTCAGATGCGGCAAGGCAGCTAGGCGCGGATGGCAAGACGGAAGTCCGGTTGATTCCGATTCTTCTGTTCGTTGCTTTGGGCGGGCTCTGCATTTTTATCGGCGGGTCGATCGCCTATCAAGGGACAGCGCTTCGAGGTGATCACGCTTCATTCTGGTCGGGCCTTCTTGTGAATGTAGGAACATCGCTCCTACTAGCTGCGGCCCTCGTCTGGTTCGAGCGTGTCGTGATCAACGAAGTTCAGAAGAGTAACCAGGCCGCCGTCGATTCTGCGGCTACGTCCGCCGCACGGGCCGTTGAGGACCGCGTGGGCGGGCGCCTTAACGAGCGGCTAGATGAACTCGACCGTCGCCTCGAGGCGGCGACAACCGACGCAGCCAATGCCCGAATGAGGGCGGCATCCGACGTGGGAGACCTCACCTTCGAGTCAATGAAGAGGGCGCTGTCCCAGGCCCGAGCCATAAACGCCATCGCTTCCCGCCCCGGTTACGCAAGTGATGTGGCGACGATCATCGTCCCCGCGGGTGACCACCGCGACGCTCCGCAAGTTCAGGTGATCTACTACCCCCCGTCGAACGAGTATGGAGAAGTCATCGACTTTGACGTCCATACGGCAAGCGGTAGCGCTCGCGGCACTTGGACCGCGGACAGACCGGTGGCCGACGCGTTTGCCGAGCTTTCGCAGGAACTAGTGACAATCGGCGAACGCTCGGCGGCTCACGCACTGTCAGCGGAGGCTGTCTTTCGAAACGTCGGGTCCGTACTGTTCGACGCTGTCGCGGGCCGCCAGGGGGACGATTCATCGTGGACGCAGGGCGAACCGGTCTTCGAGATGGTCGCAGAGGGGTGGATAGTTTCAACGGCGGGGATCGAAGTCCGTGACCACGGCGTTGTGCTGGAAGCCTCACAGTTCGGTTCGTACGGGCGCCCCGGCTACGGAAGCCAGTCGAACCGCGTACATGGAGAAAACATCCCAACCGCGCCACCTTCTGGGCTGGACGTGGGGATCTGGGAGCGTGCGATCAAGCAAGCGAGACCCCACATCCTCGGAGTTCCGCTCGGGTTCCCCGTTCCTGAGATGCCACCACCTGGACGAGGTAGCTCAACGCCGCCTCATCGTTAGAGGTATGGGCGTCCCTTCCGATTGGGCACTCGCTCCGGCCGACATTACGTCGTCCCGGTCTTCGTAGTATCGAGGAGAGACTTCGCCGGCCACGCAGGAGTGGTTGTGAAGGCGTCGGCGGGAACGGGACCACTCTTCCTGACAGGATCTCACTCGCCGGGTTTTCGTCCGACAACTCTTAGAGTTCAGGTCCCCGTATGCGACCAAATATCGACAATCCCGTGCCCAGTGCCCGGGGAGGGATCGCTATTCGAAGAAGTCCTCGTCGACCTCGACGATTTCGACCGTCCGGCGCACCTGCGTGCCGATCCGATACCGGATCATCAAGCCGGCGAGCCGCTCCCCGTCGATCAGAACGACGCTCTTGCTGCTTCGGTCCGCCGCCACCTCGGCATCTCTCGTGTAACGACTCGTGGTGAAGAACACTCCGAAGCTGGCCTTCTGTGTGTCAAGTGAGCCGAGGAATGTCCGGACGGTGTCGCTATCCACTGCGCTGTCGCGGAATCGCTTTGCCTGGATGTAGATACGGTCGAGGCCCAGGGTATCGCGATTGATCACTCCGTCGATTCCCCCGTCGCCTGACGTCGTGGCGCGCAGCTTCGTTCCCTCGGTTCCGTACCCCATTGTTGCCAGGAGTTGGCGAACGGTTCGCTCGAAAAAGCGCCAATCCCCGTCGCGTAGCCGCTGTAGAAGATCCACCGCCACACTCTGATCGGTGTTGGCCTTGGCGGCATCGAGCAGATCGTCGGGGTCGCTGGACGGTGTGTCGATGATCTCGGGTAGAGCCTCAGGCTGGGAGGTGGAGACGCGACGTTTGACTTCGTACTCGTCCCACGCCGGCAACTCCTCTAGAGCCGACTGTTTGAACTCGTATGGGTGATCGGCAAGAAAGGCACGACCGGCGTCAGTGATGCGGAACACGCCACGACGCACGGTCTCGAGTAGGCGCGCGCGTGTCAACGCCGACTTGGCCCAGCCCACGCGGTTCTCCGCCGCATAGTTGCCCGACGAACCGTACTGAACCAGGCGGAGATCCTCAGAGACCCCGGCACGGTCGAGCGCAGCCGAGTACAAGTCTCGGCGTGCCCAATCTCTCCCGTCCGCGGCAACCTGCAGAAGGGGATGCATGAACTGCCACCACTGGGGAATCCCCAGCTCGGTCACATTGACGTCGGTCATAGCTATGGCTCCGCTCGGTGTGCGGGAGTGTCGAGCGGCCGAGACGTCATCGTGGGCGAGACTGAGGCCTCCCGTCATCACACGAGCCACTCTAGTTAGAGACCTGCTCCCAGCACTGACATCATCCGGGCGGCGGCCATCGCCGGACAAGAGGCGTACTTCAAGGCCCTTTGAATCGCACGCAACGGCCCGTGCCCTTAGGGACTCTTGCCACGGCACCGACTACAAATCGGTCGGCGTCTCAAGGCGGGTCGGCCGGGTAAGTGGACGTCGAGCCAACTGCCCGTTGGGGGATCGTCAGCGAGCGAGCGCGGGCAAGGCGAAAGCGTGGGTTCGCAGGTAGAGAAGGTTGCAAGACCGGCACTCGAACCCCGCGGCGACGTCACGCAAAATCGTCTCGCACATCGGGCAATGCGGTTGTGTCAACCAGTCATCCATGCCAGAAGGCTAATTCGCCAGCGAGCTCACCCTCGCGAGTTTCCACAGGGATGCTCGCAAGTCGGTGAGGTGGCCGGAGACCACCAGTTTCCGGCAGTTCGACGACCTTGCTCTCTGGGGGATCCGATCGGAGCGCGTCGAGGAGGACGGCGCTGAGCTCGCCGCGGAGGAGACCTACGCGGTCGCGTGAGTTGGGCGGCTGCCCTATGCGACGTTCGCACGACGGCCTTGGGGTCGTTGAGGTCGACCCCCGAGGAGAACGCCCCCTCCTGGCGTCCCGGACGAGTGCCGAGGCGCGCCCGTTCCCCGCATGCCGCGTCGAGGGAATTGAGTGCTGGTCATTTACTGGACGGTTCAGATAGGTCGAGAGCCCTCGAGCACCATCCAGAAGCCCCGAACGCCGATCGCGTATGCTGGCAGTCATCACCACTGGAGTGAAGCCGAAGGGCGCGATTCCAGGGGTTTTGGGAACATATGAGACCATCCGGGCCTGTGGCGCAGCTGGTAGCGCACCTGCATGGCATGCAGGGGGTCAGGGGTTCGAGTCCCCTCAGGTCCGGACACCCTCAGGTCCACAATTGTCCTGAGTCGCGACAAAGGTCGGGTCTGCTGCACGAATAGGTGACATCCGATCTGGCTTGCCCGGGAGGGCTGCCTGGAAGGATGTTGCTGTGCCCCAGCCCTACCCGAGCGAGTTCCGTAATGACGTGGTGCGCGTCGCGCGGAATCGATTGAATCGCGTAGTCGCAAGAACCGAGGGCTATCCGCGAATGATCCCGTTCGCGGAACGCCTCCTTGACGTCGGGCCCTGCGGGTGTCAATATCAGCACATCGCGACTTGGTCTTCATCGGTGGTCCCGCGACGGCAACGTTGTATGCGCTACTGGTCTTCGCGCCGTTCATAGTAGTGAAAGGGGTCGATAGATCCGACACCTGCTGGCACAGATGACCAGCCCCGATATGGATGCGAGTTTCTCAAGGGGTCATGATGGCCCGACCGATGGTGTGGCGACATGCACTTGCGATCGCGCTGACCTTCGCGGTCCTCGCCTCCGTCGTGCCTCCGCCACACGCTGCGCGCGACCTCGCTCGCGCCTTGGACTCTCACACAGGAGGTGCGCCTGAAGTTTCCGAGGCCACGGAGAGTGGCGGATTCCGGATTGAAGTCCCTCACTTCCACGGCCTCCAACCGTCGCTTGAGGTAGATATCGGCTCCCGCAACCACGACGGTTGGCTTGGTACCGGCGCGACGTTGAAGGGTCTTACCGCAATCGAGCGCAGAGGGCGGAACTGGGGACCTCCCAGCTATGGACCCCATGACAAGTACCTCCTGGACGGAATGGAACTGGTCCGGTGCGACGTCGCGAGTGGATTCCCGGCGTGTCAGTCGCCTAGCCCCGGCCGTTCTTCAGATGCAGTGGAATTTAGGGAGCACATCGATAACGCTCGACGGATAGAGTTTACGCCGTCTGCATCTGGGGGTATCTGGACCACATGGAACCCGGACGGCAGCAGGGTCCTTTTCGCTCCTCGTGATGAGCCACGCACGGGTACAGTCACGGCCGCCGAGGCGCACGGCTGGCACGTTCGGTCCATTGAAGACACCTCTGGCAACCAGGTTCTATTCGAGTACGAGTCGGCACGGTCTTCCAGGGGGGTCGCCCGCGAGTATCTCTCCCGCATCACTTACGCGGACGTCGCAATAGTATTTACATCTGAGCTTCGGCCTGACCTAGTCATGCAGGCGGTTGGTGACAATTCAATGATCGTCACCGATCGACGGCTTGCGCGCGTTGATGTGCTTGTAGCCGAAACATTGGTTCGGGCGTACGCATTTGACTATGCGCCAATAGACATGGAGAGCCAGCACTCGACGCTCAGGAGCATCAGAAAGTTGGGGTCAGACACGATCCTGGATGCGGCCGGCGCGCTTGTTGCCGGCACGGTTGCGAGGCCGCTTACCCTCGATAGGTCTACCCCGGGAGCCGGAGACTTGGGATCCTTCTCCGCCTCTCCCGTTCAATCAGTTACGTCGAGTCTTGTCCCTGTCACTGGAAACGACGGACGCGACTGGAACAACGAAACAGGCCGACCCTTCTTCCAGCGGTGGCACGCGAGCCTCGGCAATCAGTGGCGAAGCGGTGACGTCGATGGTGACGGCCGATCCGACTTCATTGGGTTCACCATCGACAAGGAACCAGATGGTCGGTCGTATTTGCGCCTGCACGTTGCGATGCCAAACGCCGTAGGTGTGCGAGTTCCGATCCAGCCGAACACAGGCACATTCAATTACCGCTATGAATTTGATCAGCCCACCGCAGTCGCCTTTTCCGAGGAAAGGTTCCGAAGATTCCACAAGCCATCGTTCGAACCGCTGATCGGCGATATAAACGGCGACGGACTTGACGACATCGTGATCCTAAGCTCGAAGACGGGGGGATACGACGACTATCCGGAGAACGAACGCGTGTATGTCTACAGCTTCCTTTCGCGTGGCGACGGCCGCTTCAGCACTTGGCGACCGCGGCCAGTCGACCTGGACTGGCCAATTCGAGGCGAGTACGTTCCCGTAACGTGGGAGATCGAGCATGAGTGGTTCTTGGGTGATGCGGATGGTGACGGTCGCGAAGACATTATGGCGGTGATCGACCACCTGTACTGCGATCCCGCCGAGAGTGGGGTAACGGGGTGTGAGGTTGGCCGTCCAAGTAGGCACGTTGCCCTGAATGTCGGTTTTGCGCGGGGTGATGGATTGTGGCGCTGGGCGCACCCGCAAGAGACCGATTGGCGTGATTGGACGCGTGGGCACTGGTTCGTCGCAGACGTGGACGCTGATGGACGGTCCGATTTCCAAACTGTTATCAACGTGGAGGCGCATGACGAGTACACGTCGGACCATGCAGCAATTCAAACCGCCATGTCGCAGGGTGATGGCTCGTTCGCGGTTACGCCGCGTCCGTCGGGCTGTACCCCGAATGTTGCGGGTCCCTGGTGTGCGAGCGGGACCCAGGAGATTGCAGAACAGTGGACAGGCTGGGAAGGCGGAGTTCCTTGGGTTGACCAGTTTGGTGGAAGCGACGTTGTCCAGTCCGGTGACTTCGATGGTGATGGACGTCGTGACTTGGTCCTCGCGAACATCGACCCGGATGCCGAAGGTAAGACGGTGCGATTCATCTTCGCGTTCTCTGAGGGCGGCGGCCTCTCGCGAATCAGCGTTCACCACTCGGACCTCTCCGCGGAGCACCTGAACTTCTGGTGGACCACTGTCCGACGTCGTGACAACTACGCCAATCGCTGGTTGGCAGGTGACATCAACGGCGACGGCGTGACCGACCTAGCGGTCACCTCCCCGGACGTCTTCGCACCCGGCGACAACGGTAAGGTCGACCTGCGCGTTGCGTTCACGAAACTAATCTCTGACAAGCGGGGCGGATTCAAAGTTTCGCAGATTCCGCGAACGGACCTCCTCTACGAGTGCTGGTCGTCACAGGCGGATTCACGCGTATGTTCGACCGGCATGTGGTTCACACCGATGCTGGGCGACGCAGATGGGGACCGTCAGGCCGATCTGTACTATGCAGGTGGTCGCGAGGACATTCGATTTCAAACGTCCTTTCGAGTGCTTCTGGAGCCGCCCAGTCCGAACGCGGCACACGACTGGCTGCAGGGGGACGTGGATGGCGACGGCATCGAGGATCTCGTCTATCCGAACCACGTAAATCCCGGAGTAATTGTTCGCACCATCCGTACCACTGGAGAGACCCCGACCAGCTTCGACTCGCCGGTCGTCTTGAAGACCGTGCGGAATCCGATAGAACGAAATTGGCGGCTACAAGATGTTGGAAGCCTACGCGGCGGGCCCGATGGTCTGGCTGATCTGATTTACGTCCATTCAGACGATCCGCGCGTGGGTACGGACTTGCGATTCAGTGTCCTTCTAAGCCTCGGGAACGGCGAATGGCAACGCGCGCCCGATTCGGCATGGCAAAAGTATCCGCTGCGCGACGCCCAGAATTGGCGAACCAGTGACATCGATGGAGATGGAGATTCAGACCTCGTACACCTGAGCACCCGGGCGCCATTCGAGTCAGCGGGCTCGCCGGTCCGGATAGTCCTGGACGCAATGCGCTCGAACGGCGATGGGACCTTTTCAGCGTTGCCTCCGCATGAAACTTGGGCCTTCTTCGGCACAAATAATACAACGGCTTGGACAATTATGGACGTAGACGCAGATGGTCGCCAGGACTTTGTCCACGTCGCGTCTGACAGCAGTGGCACACGTGTCCGGTCTTTGCTCGCACGCGAAGACGGCAGTTGGAGTTCTCGGTCAAACGTCTACCCCGCAATAGAGGGCGTGCCTGGCGGAAAACTGTGGCAGGGCGCAGACGTAAATGGCGACGGGGTACCTGACCTACTAAACCTTGACGCAACCTCTGGCCGAGTATCTTCCACCGTTCTCCTCGGTGCGGGGGACGCGTCATTCGTGTCCGTACGGCGTCAGATCGATATGAGTGGCAAGACTTCGGATACTTATCGTTGGAGGCCAGCAGATCTGAATTCGGACGGTGCAGCCGATCTCGTCAAGATTGATTTCGGACCAACCGGCGCGCGGATACGCGTCCTGCTGGGAACATACGAAGGACACCTCGATGACTACTCGCCGCCTACTGTGCAGACAGAACATGTCGGCGGGGATGCCGAGTGGCGCTCGGTGGACGCCGATGGTGATGGGAAAACTGATCTGCTTCACGTAGAGGATTCATCGGCGCTGAGTCTTCGAACGCTACGCTCGACTTCACCATTGAGCCTGGTGACGGGAATCGACAATGGCGTGGGGTTGCAGACCTCCATAACCTACCTTCCGTCTTCGGACGCGAGAGTCGTGAATTACTCAGGGCCTGGGCTTTGTTATCTCCCGCATGGCGCGATCCTGCAGATGCCGTGGGTGATTGCGGAGAGCCAGGACGGCTCTCTAAGTGAGCGGCGGACGTTGTCGTACCGCTGCCCCGAGTGGTCCTTCTCCAGAAGAACATTGCTCGGCTGGGTGGAGACAACGGAACGCCGGCAAGGGACTCCTTCTCGCCCTGACGTCGTAGTGTCCCAGAGCCATCTTCTCGATGATGAATGTCTCGATCGCCCACTGCTCACAGCAGTCCGCGATAGCGTCGGTGACGTCCAGATGACGACATCCTTTGAGTATGATTCAGGCGCTGGCCCAAACGCGTGCCGCCCAAGTGCGTTAACCAGGTCTGAGCGCAGCGGTGGCGGAGCCGAACTGCAGTCGTCCATGTCGTTCATTTACGACCCTTTCGGGAACGTCGTGCAACGGTTCGAGGCCGGGGCGGTCGGCGATGCGTCTGACGATCGTGTACTCCGTCGGGAATTTGCCGAGGGTTCAGATGCTTGGACAGTGCGCCTACCTGTTCGTGAGACGCTGCACGACAGGCTGAGCAGCCCTGTGCCACAACTGTTGAGGGACGCTAGGTGGTGCTATGACGTACCTGTCGAGTTCACGATGGAAAGCTGCTCTGGGCCCATAACACGCGGGCTGGTGAGCCACGTTGGATTCCTTCAATCGGACGGCAGCCTCGCACAATGGAAGTACGAGTTCGACGCCTGGGGCAATACGGTCGCGGAGGTCGACCCGCTCGGCGCTAGACAGACGGCAGAGTACTTCAGCGGCCTTCCGCACCCAAAGCGGATGTGCGACGCGCTGGACCACTGTTCATCGTTCACATGGGATGCGTGGGGTTACCCAGACACATTCATCGACCCGAACGGTGAGAAGTCAACATGGAAGCGAGACTCCCTTGGTCGATTGTTGCGCCAGCAGTCTTCAAGCGGAGCGGACACGGGATACGAATACCTCACGGTTCCCGGGGCGCCGAACTCCCGGCGGATTCGCACCACGACAGCGGACCAATCGGTCGACGGCCTATGGTCGGAGTCACATGTGGACGCCTACAACAGGGTTTGGAAGACCGTCCGCGAAGGCGGGGCGCGAGGCTCTCTCGTGAAGGTCACGGACTACGACAATTCGTCCACACTGCCAGCAGCGAGTTGGGGCTGGACGACGCTCGCGTCGGGAAAGAGCGACGCAGTAGAGAGATACCAATACGACGCGCTGGGACGAATTATTGTAGCGACGCATGCGGACGGATCGAAGCAGACCTCACTCCACAAGACTGATGTGTCGCTTAGTCATGCCGAGCGGACCGATGAGCTCGGAAAAACCTCAGTCCTGTCCTATGACGCATTTGGGCGCCTCGCACGGGTGTCTGATGCTCCGGTTGCCATGGTTGGGGCGCCCATTCAATATGCGTATGACGGCGCCGATCAACTGCGCACGATTACGGACGGCAACGGAAACGTGACGATATTTCGCTACGACGTATCAGGGAATCGCACAGAGGTAGATGACCCTGACCGAGGCCTCTGGGCATGGTCGCACGACCGACTGGGTCGGCTGGCTTCCCAAGTCGATGCCAAGGGCACTCAGTTGCGGTTCGCATATGATGCGCTGAGTCGCGTCGTACGAAAGTCCTACCCCGACGGCTCAATTGCTGAGTGGCGGTACGACGAGGCGGGGCATGGGGCGAGCATTGGACGACTGACGTCCGCATCGGATCGAGATCGGTCGAAATGCGGGATCTCGCTGTCTCTCTCGTACTATCCGGATGGGAATGTGGCTTCGGAAGTGCACTGCGTTGACGGTTACAGTAACAGAACTGGATATGAGTACGACGCCATGGGCCGGCAGGCAGCGGTAATCTATCCCGACGGCGAGCGGCAGAGGTACGTTTACGATCAAGCCGGAAACCTTGCCAGCATGCCGGGGCTGGTGAGTGAGTTCAGCTACGCCCCCGATGGCAAGATCACCAGCCTGAAGCGCGAGAACGGCACGGAGAGTAGCTGGAAATGGGACGCGCAACGCGGATGGCTCGACTATGTTGGTACGTCGCTTGGGAATGGGATGCCCCTTGGCAACAAGATTCTGTTCGAAGAGTTCGCGTCCCACAACGCCGACTCTTCGGTCGCCTCGCTTAGACCTTCGGACGGCGATGAGACGGACTACTCGTATGACGAGCTAGGTCGGATCGTTTCGGTGGGTGGAGGTGAGAGTTTGACCGTCACGTGGGATACAAACGGAAATCTGACTAGTCGCTCGGACGTCGGATTATTCTCCTACCCATCGCCAGGGAGTTGTCGGCAGCATGTCGGCTCGGGATGCGAACATCCTCATGCCCCCATAACGGCCGGCAATCGTGCGTTTAGCTATGATGCAAACGGGAACATGGTTTCCATGACCTCTCTTTCGTCACCGTCGTTCGCAGGTGGACCTGAGCAAGCCGGCGCAGGGCAGCATATAGTGCAATCGAAGCAGCCAAATCGACGGCGAGACACGCTTTGGGCGATAGCCGAGGACTTCTTGGGCGACCCCTTGCGATGGCCGGAAATCTTCGCGCTCAACCGCGGAACTCAGCAGCCGCAATCACCATCTGGCCTATTCGACGATCCCCACTGGATCTATCCAGGGCAAGTTTTGCAGTTGCCTGCCGCGACGCTACCCGGCGACACCGCCTGTCCAGCTGTGAGTCAGGCCTCCGCGGGCTCAACACAGATGCATTATGACGCCGATAACAGGCTGACCTTCGCACAAGGCGCCGACGGCAAGTCCGTATGCTACCGCTACAACGCCAATGGAGACCAAGTGGCAAAGACGGAGGGGGACCGCACCGAAAGGTACTTCGGCCAGAGCGCAATTAGGACCGGGGGTCCACGTCATGCTGGACCTCTGACGAAGCTGTATTGGGCTGGAACGATGTTGGTTGCCATTCGCGCACCGGACGGGCCAAGGTACTTCCACGTCGACAGGCTGGGGTCTCCTCGCACGGTGACCGGTGCGACCGGCGCCGTTAGCGCTAGCTTTCGATATAACACTTTCGGTCAAAGGTCACCTGAGACCAGCAATCTCCGACCCAATGTGGCGTACACGAGTTCGCGATTGGATTCAGTTGGCTTGATTGCAATGGGTCCCCGGTTTTACGATCCCTCGATAGGCATATTTGTCAGCCCCGACCCGACGGTGCCGGATCCGACTAGATCGGAGGCTCACAATCCCTACTCCTACGCTTATGGCAGTCCACTGAATTGGACCGACCCAACCGGATTTGCGCCCGAGGAGAATTACAATGCGGATTACATCCCTGAGGAGCCCGGCGTAGGCGAGCTCGACAGTGCCGACCTGTCACTTACGGCGGTCGTTGAATGGGATGAGCCCGAACCGGCTGTTGACGAGCCTGCGTTAGATGAGGAGCCCGGGTTAGATGCTGATGGCTCCACGAACTGGTTGTGGGTTATTGAACAGACTCTCCAGCGGATCAATATTGATGCGACTACCGAGGATCGGGTGGCCCAAGTCGCTGCTATTCTCGAGCGCAATGGGCAGCCGCCGGGGGTGGCAAGAAGCGACGCAACGTCCATCATGCGCGGTTGGCAGGGGCTGGGTGCAACTATGGGCCTCGGCGCTAGTCGCGCATTAGGACCCCTATTCCGTTCACTGTTCGTACCCGCTCCAGTGGCTGGCGTCAGCACTTTGCAACTCCCGCCGACGGCTGCGCCGATTGCGCCGAAGGTCACGGCCGCCACAATTCGAGAGGCGATGGCGGGTGCTCCCCTCCAGTCCCAACAAGCCTCCGTGTCACTCCCAAGGGTTCAACAGGCGGTCGATCAGCTCGCCAGTGGCAGTCCCGCACCGCCAATCAAGGTTGACGGATCGATCATCGTGGACGGGAACCATCGGTACATTGCCGGTCGAATCCTCGGTAGGGAACCAGCGATTCAGCCTTGGGCGGGTGGTAGTCCGAATCGCGTGATTCCATGGTCACAGCAGAGAATCGACCCTGGGGACTGGGGGCCTTGACCCCGCGGGCAGCTGGAGTCTCGGCGCCCCGGGGTGCGATCTTGGCTCCGACGCCGAGACGCGGTCCCGCTGCTGCGTCGCACTGCAGCCCCGGGCGCGCCAGTTCTGTCGAGCATGGTGGTGTACGGAGCTCGGGACCGCGTCGCTGCAGACGTAGCGACGGTCACCGCGTGATCTTTCGAGAGAACTCTTCACATCCATCCCGCAAGAATCTTGACGATGACCGTCGCACCTCAGAATATCGACCCCGCCGTTTCTTGACGAGCAGCTCGCGCAGGCGTCTCCGGATCTGCTGCGGCAGATCCGCACTTCTGGGCGTGACGACGCCGCGCGGACCGCCAGACTGAGGGGCTGAGATGCAACTCTGCGGCACCCGCGTCCGACGCGTCGGCCTGCCACGCTCTGTGAGCGTTTAATGGTCCGAGTCGGACGTGCGCCCAACCGCAGCTTCCGTCGACCAGCCCGACCATGACTCGATCGCGCGAGCGGGTCGCAGTGTCGTCGGCGCTCGAAAACTGGACAGTATCGGCTTGAGAAGTGACCTGGCTCTTCACGAATGACGGTGTAGTGCGGGTCTGAAGCCGCCGGCTTCGAGCAGGCTGCGGTCGATGTAGTGGCTGAGGTTCCGGAAGCCGAGGGGGGAGCCGCGGAGGTGTTCGAGGCGACCGTTGATCGCCCCCGTGGGCCCATTGCTGGTGCCGGGTCGGTCGAAGAATGCGAGCACGTCGACGGCTCGCTGCTTGAGCGTGCGGCCGAGGCGTCGGATCTCGACCGGCGCGGCGGGAACCCGGCTGGTCATCACGGCGTGCATCGCCTGCTTACCCTTCTGCTTGTCGGGTTCCCGGTAGGCGGCGACGATGCGCTGGTAGATACCCCAGGTCGCCTCCACCTCCACATGCTCCTCGGCCGCGAACACCGCGTTCAGCCGGGCTTGCTGGCGTTCGGTGAGGAGGCTGGCACAGGTGTGCAGGGTGCGGCGGTCCCTGTAGAGCGGGTCCCCGGCCATTCCGCGGTGCCCGAGGGTGTCTCGCTGGACGCGTTGCCGGGTGCGGTCCAGCGCGTCCCCGGCGAGGCGGACGACGTGGAACGGGTCCATCACCGGGACCGCGTCGGGGAGTTCTTCGGCGGCGGCGGTCTTGAACCCGGTGAACCCGTCCATCGCGACCACCTCGATCGCCTTGCTCCACTGCTTCGGGCGGGCGGCGAGCCACTGCTTGAACACCGCCTTCGACCGGCCCTCGATCATGTCCAGCAGCCTCGCGGGGCCCGTCTTCTCGCGGGCGGGGGTGAGGTCGATGATGACCGTCACCTACTTGTCCCCGAACCGGGTGTGCCGCCAGACGCGCTCGTCGACCCCGATCGTGGTCACCCCGTCGAACCGGTGCGGGTCATCGATCAGACGTCGGCGGCCCTCCGCGAGAACAGCGTCGTTCGCAGCGCTCCAGGACACCCCGAGGCCGGCCGCGACGCGGGTGACGGTGAGATGGTCGATCACGATCCCGGTCAGCGCCCAGGCCAGCCCGCCACGCGAGATCTTCGCCCGCGCCGCGCCGCGCCGCCTTCGCGGTGTCTTGACGCCAGATCCGGCCGCACCCCGAGCACTTGTAGCGGCGGACACGGATGATCAGCGTCGTCGGCCGGTGCCCGAACGGCTCGTGCGCGAGCTCACGCGTGACCGTGTCTCTGGGGACGCCCTCCGCGCCGCACTTCCTGCACCACTGGTCGGCGCCCACCACGCTGCACTCCAGCACCGCACGATCGGGCGCGAGATGCTGCCCCAGCGCCTCGAGGCCGAGCTCATCGAGTCGGCAGAACGTCGTCAGGTCAGGGGTCGCGAAGGTAGCGTGAAGCACGTCGAGGTCTCTTTGCAGATGGGCAGCCTAGGAACGCCCATCCTCGGGAGCCTCGACCCCCAACCCCGACACCGACGCGCTCACACCACTACACCCTCATTCGCGAAGAGCCCGCAATGCTCGCGCCGATGCCTACGGCGTGGAGGCCGTCGACATGGGGGTCGGCGGATCGATTCGCTTCATCGCGGACCTCGTGCGCCAGTTTCCGGGAGCGCAGATCCTAGTGACAGGCGTGAAGGATCCTCACAGCCGGCACACAGTCCCAACGAATCCCTTCACCTGCAGACTTTCCGCAACGCCCTCGTCGCAGAGGCGCTACTGCTTGAGACGCTGAACACCCGGACGCTTTGAGCTGCAATTGCTCCCTTCGTCGATGTTGCGAGAGGGGCTGGGCTCGGCGACCTCTACCGTTGCAGACACGTCACTGAGGCTCGAGGGGAGACCACCGTTTCCTTCGGCGACGGCGTGCTTTGCTGCTACCCAACGAGCACCGCGAGAGAGGCTAGGAGCGGCCCACGGCTCAGAGCGTGTCACACAGCCATCACCGGCAAGGCCGAAAGTGCACCAGCACGAATGCGTGATCGCACTGGCATGGAAGTCGTTCCATCGCCGTGACCAGAATCGAGACCAGAAACTCCTTGAGCGAACCAGAATCAGCCCGTTCGCGCCCGTGGCAGTCCGTATACTAGGCCCATGAAAACCGCGGAAATCCGCGGAAGCTTGCGACAACACGACGGGGGAGTCGTCACCTCGACGACCTACCTTTGTTCTTGGTTCGAGTCCAGGTACCCCAGCTGAGAAAAACCCCCGCTCAGGCGGGGGTTTTCTCGTTCCCGCCGCACGAGCGCACGGCGCTGGGCGCCGTGTCACGAGGCCACGCCGGCGGATCCGAGCCTCGAGGCGCACGCCTCTGCCTCGGGCCGAACGCACACCGTCGGCAGTCCCGCCCGCCGACGCCGGCCCTTTCACCGGTGCCGCATGTCCCCTCCGGGCGGATAATGGGGGCATGGGCGGGACGCAGGCGTCGCCCTCCCGGGCGGATCTGGCCGAGCTCGCCGAGCTGCGGCGGCGCGCGTATGGGCCGGAGGCGGACATAGGCGGCGACGCGGTCGCCTGCGCACGACTGATCGAGCTCGAGGCAGCACTGGGTTTCGCGAACGCGCTTCGGCCGGTCGAGGAGTCCGGGAGCGCGAACGAGTGGCGGGACGCATCCGAGACGGAGTCGATACCCGGGCGGATGCCGGTGGGCGTCGCTGCGGAATCACCCGCTGAACCGGGACCGGTGCAGCACTCCGCCCGCCAGATGCAAGCGCCCCGCTGGTGGCAGCGGCGCGCCGCGATCCTCGTCGACCTGGGGGTCGCCGTCGCCACTCTGGGTGTCCTCGCCTCGGTGCTCAGCCCTCCGTCGAGCGATGTCACGCTGCATCCGCGCACAGACGTTCCGGTGGAGGCATCCGTGGAACTCGGCAGCGCCGATGAGCTGAACTACCTCGGCATCTCACCGGGCGACGTGCGGCTGTACGACGAGTTCCGGGGCCTCAACATCTGGAGCGGGCCGCGCGGGACCAGCACGACCTGCATGTTCGTGACCACCGATGCCCGGCCGCGGTGGCGGGTCGATTGCTCACCGTGGAACGGCGAGCCGACGATCGACCTCGTCAAGTACCGCGAGTCTTCCCGGCTCTCCGGCATCGAGGCATGGGGCGATATGCCCGTGGGCAGCATGATCCGGCTCATCCTGCGGGACGGGGTCGTTCTCGCACAGACGGTGGACGCGCCGCCGCCGCTGGCCGGCCCCTCGCGCTGAAGCGCGCCGGCACACCATCGCCTGGCGTCCCGCTGCACGCGGATAATGGGGGGATGGACACGGCGCTGGGGTCGATCGACGAGTCGGACGAACTCGAGCGGCTGCGGGAGCGCGCGTACGGTCCGGATGCCGACATCGCCCAGGATGCCGCCGCCCAAGCCCGGCTCTCCGAGCTGGAGGCGGCCCGTCGGCTGTCGATCATCGCACCGGTCCCC
Source organism: Micromonospora sp. DT81.3 (assembly GCF_049847225.1). Lineage (NCBI taxonomy): Bacteria > Bacillati > Actinomycetota > Actinomycetes > Micromonosporales > Micromonosporaceae > Micromonospora > Micromonospora sp. DT81.3. The sequence goes on along the minus strand of NZ_JBNCNY010000003.1, from coordinate 65,699 downwards.
GAGGTTCCCCGCGGTGGTGACGCCGCTCCGGCGTCGGGGCCTGCGCACGGGTCGATCTTCATGGCGACCGGTCCGGCGGGTGCCCCTCTCCCGGTTGATGCCCACCTGGAATCAGGTCCGGGGGCCCGGCTCGAGGAAGGGGCGGGGCCGGTCACGACGTCCGTCGGCGCGTCGGCGCCCGCGGCCGCGGTAGCGGGCGCACCCACGGGACTCGCCGCCACACCGTGGTGGCGCCGCCGACGCTGGCTGGCGATGATCGGCGGGTGCGTCGCTGCTGTGCTCCTCGTCGCGGCAGTGGTCAACTCGCTCGCGCCGCGCCCGGACTTCGTGCTCCAGCTGCAGGGGCCGGCCGGTGACGAGCAGGAGATCACCGACATGAACAGCAGCATCACATGGCTGGGCCTCGACCCGGAACAGCTGCTGAGGTTCGAGGACTTCCGGGGATTCCGGGTGTGGAGCGGTCCGACCCAGTACGGGACCGACTGCCTGATCATCTCCCGAGTCGACCAGGGACTCGCCGCCCTCGGCTGCTCGCCGGCCGGCCTCGCGACCATCGCCGATCTGCAGCGGTACTCCGGCGTCACCGATGAGGTCTTCGCCGACATGCCGACCGGAAGCATGATCCGATTCGTGCTCGACGGCGACCGCGTCGAGGTGTTCCTCGGTGAGGCGGAGGCTACGGCGTCCTAGGCGCGGAATCACCGGCCGCCGCGCGTCGCGGCGACGCGTCGCAGGGGATCGACACCCCTGGCCGGGCGGCGCTTGCGGGTGCACAATGGCCCCATGGACGCCGCGCTGCGGGCGGTCGAAGGGGACGAGCCGGATGAACTGAGGCGTCTCCGTGCGCGCGCGTACGGCCGGGATGCCGACATCTTGAGCGATCCCGTCGCTCTGGCGAGGTTGACGGAGCTCGAGGCGGCGAAGATCTCGCGGCAGACCGCGGCACACGCTGGGGGCGCGGGCGCCTCCGCCCCGGAACGAGGAACGCATACGCCGTGGGGGTCGCTCCAAGAACCGTCCCCGGTGCACGCACTGGAGTCGGTGCACGCACCGGAGTCGGTGCACGACCCGGAGCCTGTGCCCGCACTGGACCCGGTGCCCGCACTGGACCCGGTGCCCGCACTGGACCCGGTGCACGACCTGGAGCCTGTGCCCTGGCAGGAGCCGGGGCCCGAGCCGGAATCTACCCACGACCGGCGTCCGGCTTCCGGCTCGCCCTCAGCCTCCGCGCCCGTCGAGGCGTTCCCGCGCGCCTCACGCCCGTGGTGGCGCCGATGGCGGTGGTGGGTGGTCCTGGCGGGCGGGGCAGCGGCGCTGACCATCGCCGTCTCGGCTTTCAGCTGGTTGAGTCCTCGCCCGCCGGACTACGTCCTGCACCTCGTTCCGCAGTCACCCGAGGACGCCCCCGGACCCTACATCGGGGGCTACCTGGCGCAGTTCGGCATCGACGACGAAGGTCTGCGTCGGTTCGAGGACTTCAGGGGTTTCTCCGTCTGGAGCGGCGAGTCGCGCTACGGAACGGACTGCGTACTGGTCACCCATCGACAGGAAGGAGGAACGGGCGGCTGCGCAGCCGACGGCCTGATACCGACCGTCGACCTCACGCGATACCAGGGGTGGAGCGACAACCTCTTCCAGGGGATGCCGACCGGCAGTCTGGTGCGCTTCACGCTCGAAGGCGACCACGTGAACGTCTATCTCTCCTCGGCATCTCGAGTCGGGTCGGGTTCTTGAGCCAGCTCCGCAAGGCACTCCCGGCCGAGCGCGGCGTATGACGGGTTGTCGTCGCTGTGGGCCAGCAGCATGAGGGTGACGGCCGCCGCCCACGCGCGTGCGCGCGTCCACGTGGCCGCATCGACCCGGGTACCGCAGGCCTCCACGAACACCTTGCGCGCGGGGGCATCGAACGCCAGCCAGGCGACCGCGAGATCGTAGGCCGGATCACCGGCGGTGACGTCGCCGAAGTCGATGATGCCGGCCAGGGCCGATCCTGCCGTGATGACGTTTCCGGGATGCAGGTCGCCGTGGATCCACACCGGCACGCCGGCCCACGGGTCCGCTGCGAGCCCGGCCGCCCAGGCATCGGAGACCGCTCGCAGGTCGGCGGCCCCCAGCGTGCCTCCCAGGTGGCCGATGCGCTCGCGCACCGCATCCGCCCGTTCGCTCAGCGGAGCTCCCCGAAACGGGTTCCGGGGGTGGTCGTCCGGCGCAGCGACGTGCAGCGCCTCGAGGGCGGCGGCGAGCGGCTGCGCCCAGCCGGCACGGTCCCTGCGGTCGAGGGCAAGCCCTGGCCCGCCGTCGATCCAGGGCACGATCGACCACGACCACGGGAAGTCCTCGGTCGGTCCGCCGGCGAAGACCGGCGCGGGGACCTCGATGCCGGTCGGCCGGATCCGCTGCGCGATCGCCGGGAGCCACTGCTGCTCGTGCAGCACGAGCGGCGCGGCGACGGCCCGGCGGGGGAGTCGCACCGCGCGGTCCGACCCCAGCCGCCACACCGAGCAGTCCCACCCGTCGGCCGCGTGCGAGAGCGCGAGCCCGTCGGCTTGCGGGTACTGGCCGGCCAGCAGTCCGCGAACGAGCTCGGAGTCGATGATCACTTCGGCGGCTGGCTTGTCGGGCACGCCTGACAGCCTAGGGCGGGTGCCCCCGGTGGCACTCGCCGATGTTGTTCTGTCTGTCGATCTGTGGCTTCCGGGTGGCGGGGCCGGCAGGGGGGTTCTCTGCTGCCGAAGCGCCGCGCATAATGGCCCCGTGGACACGACGGGGCAGTCGGTCACGCCGGGAATCGCCGCCGAGCTTCAGCGGCTCCGTCGGCGCGCATACGGCCCGGATGCCGACATCGCCGGCGACCCCGCTGCTCAGGCCCGGCTCGCCGCCCTCGAGACCACCATCGGACGCACCACCCCGCCACTCCGCACGGGGGACGACGACGCGGATGACGCGGAGCCGACGCCCGCGCGGGCCGCGTCCGTGCAAGCCGCGTCTCCCCGACCCATCGAGGAGCCCGCGCTCGGGCGTCGTGGCATCGACGAGTCCGCTCCTCCCTGGTGGCGCCGCCGCGACATCCTTGCCCTGGCCGCCGCGCTGCTGCTGATCTGTGCGGGCATCCTGGTCGGGATGCCCGGCGCGCTGCCCCCCGTTCCGGCGGAGACCCTGCATATCCGAGCCGAGAGTGCCGGCGTCCCGTCCGCCCATCGCGCGGAGCTCGATGCCGCGGGATCCCTCAGCCACCTCGCCCTGGTCGATGACGGGCTGCGCCTGTACGAGGACCTCCGCGGCATCAACGTGTGGAGCGCACCGACGGTGCACGGCACGACGTGCCTGCTGCTCACGACGCGGTCGCAAGGCCTCTGGGCGGTGGCGTGCGCACCTTCCGAGACCGAACCCCGGATCGAGCTGAACAAGTACGGCAGCGTGCTGGTTCACCGTGACGAGGAAGACCCGTGGCACGGGATGCCGTTCGGCAGCCTCATCCGCGTGGAGCTTCGGGGCGACACGGTGCTCGTCTGGGACTATCCGGCACTCGGCCCCGTATCGCTCTTCGACTGAGCACCGTCATCACGGCGCACACCAGGCCGGCCACGGGTATCCGAATCTCTGCGTTTGCACCTTGTTTCATCTGTGTTTGTGTTGTAGCGTGTGGATATCTTCCGCACAACGAGGAGCACGATGTACGCAACGGAGCGGCAGGGCCGCATCGCCGAGGGGATCGCGACGCAGGGGCGTGTCTCGGTGGTCGAGCTCGCCTCGAGCCTCGGCGTCACGACCGAGACGATCCGTCGCGACCTTGACGCCCTCGAGAACGCCGGCCTCCTTCGCCGCGTGCACGGCGGAGCCATCGCCCCCCGCCGAGCCAGCCTGGTCGAGCCGTCGCTCGACGAGCGCTTCGGCATGGCAGGCACCGCCAAGGCTGCCATCGCCGCGCGTGCCCTGGAGATGATCGGCCGCGGCTATCGCGGCGCGGTCCTCATCGACGCCGGATCCACCACGGGGGCCCTCGCCACGCTGCTGCCGGGGCACGTCGCGGAGAACCAGGCGAACGTGGATGTCGTCACCCACGCGGTGCCGATCGCCCACGTCCTTTCCGCCGTTCCCGGTATCGACCTCACCGTCGTCGGGGGACAGGTGCGCGGTCTCACGGCCGCCGCCGTCGGCGCCTCCACGGTTCACGCCATCGAGAACCTGCGCTCCGACCTTGCATTCGTCGGCGTCAACGGCATCTCCGCCGACTTCGGCCTCAGCACCCCCGACCCGGGCGAGGCGGCCGTGAAGTCAGCGATCGTGAGGGGCGCGCGCAGGGTCGTCGTGCTGGCGGACTCGAGCAAGTTCGGGGTCGAGTCGCTCGTCCGCTTCGGCCGGCTTGAAGACGTCGACATCCTCGTGACGGACGAGAATCCGGATGCCGCGCTGGCGCGGACGCTCGACGAGGCCGGAGTGGAGGTGTGGCTCGCATGATCGTCACCGTGACTCCGAACCCGTCACTCGACCGTGCGATCGCCCTCGATAGCCCCCTCGAGGCGGGCGAGGTGCAGCGCGCGACCGGCGACCGGCAGGATGCCGGCGGCAAGGGCATCAATGTGAGCCGGGCACTCGCGGCCGCCGGCCTGGAGACCGTCGCGCTCTTCCCTGCCGCGATGACCGACCCCTTCATCCGGCTCGTCGAGGGCTCGGGCGTCGCGGCCCGCGCCGTACCCGTGGCAGGTCGGGTCCGCTCGAACATCACGCTCGTGGACCCCACCGGCACCACGACGAAGGTCAACCTTCCGGGTGATGCCTCCGTGGCCTCCGCCGCCGAGCTCCTCGTGACCGAGATCGTGGAGGCATCCGCCGGCACGACGTGGCTCGTGCTGGCCGGATCGCTGCCGCCCGGGCTCGGCGACGACTTCTTCGCACGCGTCACCCGCATGGTGCGCAAGCGATGGGGAGCGGATGCCCCTCTCATCGCCATCGACACGTCCGGCGGTCCGCTGCGCGGAGCGGTCGAGGCCCACCCCGACCTGATCAAGCCCAACGGCGAGGAGCTCGCCGAGCTTCTCGGCGAGGAGCCGGGCGACGACGCCGAGCATCCGGCGGTCGCCCTCGAGCGTGCGCGCCGGCTCGTGCCGGAGCGCGTCGGAGCGGCCCTCGTGACCCTCGGTTCGCGCGGCGCCCTCTACGTCGACGCCGACACCGCGCTGTTCGCACCGGCGCCGAAGATCACCGTCCGCAGCACGGTCGGTGCGGGCGACAGCTCGCTCGCCGGCTTCCTGATCGCCGACGGCGGCGACCCCGCCGATCGGCTGGCCAGTGCCGTCGCGTACGGTGCGGCCGCGGCCTCCCTCCCCGGTACGCAGACCCCGACCCCGGCGGACGCGAGCATGCTCGTCACCGTCACCGACTGGACGGCCGGACCCCCGGCCGGACTTTGACCCTCGAAGAGGAGAGTTCCATGGCCAACACGATCACCCCAGAGCTGGTGACGCTCGACGCCGATCTCGGCGCCGACAAGTCAGCCGTCATCCGGGCACTCGCCGCGCGTGTCGTGGCGGAGGGCCGGGCGACCGACGCCGACGCCCTGCACGCCGACGCGTGGGCCCGCGAGCAGAAGGATGAGACCGGGCTGCCGGGCGGGATCGCGATCCCGCACGCGAAGAGCGCCGCCGTCACGCAGCCCTCCCTCGCGTTCGCCCGCCTGAAGCCCGGCGTCGACTTCGGCGCCCCAGACGGCCCGGCCGACCTCGTCTTCCTGATCGCCGCGCCCGCGGATGCCGCGGAGGCGCACCTCGCGGTGCTCTCCAAGCTCGCGCGCAGCCTGATGCAGGACGACTTCACCGCCGGTCTCCGGGCCGCCGAGACCAACGACGACGTCGTCGCCATCGTGCGCAACGCCATCGGCGAAGGGGATGCCGCGGCCCCGGCATCCGCGTCTGCCGCTGCGGTCCCGGCTGCCGCGGCCGTCCCGGCCGCGTCCGCTGCCACCGCCGCACCACCCGCCGCGACCGCCGTCGCCGACGGACTGAGCGTCGATGGGCGCCCGGCTCGCATCGTCGCGGTCACCGCGTGCGCCACGGGTATCGCCCACACGTTCATGGCGGCCGACGCGCTCACCGCCGCGGGCAAGAAGAACGGCATCGACCTCGTGGTCGAGCCGCAGGGATCGAGCGGCTATCAGGCGATCGATCGCAGCGTCATCGACAACGCCGACGCGGTGATCTTCGCCACCGACGTCGATGTGCGGGAGCAGCAGCGGTTCGCCGGCAAGCCGGTCATCCGATCGGGTGTGAAGCGCGGAATCGAGCAGCCCGATCAGATGATCCGCGAAGCCGTCGCCGCCGCGAACAACCCGAACGCGGCGCGCGTGAGCGGCACCGCCAGCCAGGGAGGCGCCACCGACGCCGCACCGCTGTCGATGGGAGCGCGCATCCAGCGGATCCTTCTCACCGGCGTCAGCTACATGATCCCGTTCGTCGCCGGTGGCGGTCTGCTGATCGCGATCGGCTTCGCCCTCGGCGGCTACGAGGTGGGCAACGAGGCCGGCACGGTCATCGTCGACAACGCACTGTGGGATCTGCCGGCCGGAGGGCTCGGACAGTACCTCGGCTCCGTCGCCTTCATCATCGGCGTCACATCTATGGGCTTCCTCGTCTCGGCCTTGGCGGGGTACATAGCCTTCGCCATCGCCGATCGCCCTGGAATCGCCCCGGGATTCGTGGCAGGTGCCGTGGCCGTGCTGATGAACGCCGGCTTCATCGGCGGTATCGTCGGCGGTCTCATCGCCGGTGTCGTCGCCTGGTGGCTGGGACGCCTGGCCGCACCCCGGTGGCTGCGCGGCCTCATGCCCGTCGTCATCATCCCACTCATCGGCTCGATCATCGCCTCGGGTCTGCTGATCCTCTTCCTCGGTCGCCCGATCGCGACGCTGATGGAGGGCCTGAACACCTGGCTGACCGATCTTGCCGGAACCTCCGGAATCATCATCGTCGGCGTCATCCTCGGCCTGATGATGTGCTTCGACCTGGGCGGCCCCGTCAACAAGGTAGCCTACGCGTTCGCCGTCGCCGGACTCTCGGCCGGTACCGCCGAGAATCCCACTCCGTACCTGATCATGGCCGCCGTCATGACGGCGGGCATGGTGCCGCCGCTCGCGATGGCTCTGGCCTCGACGGTGCTCGCCCGAAAGCTGTTCACACCCGTCGAGCGCGAGAACGGAGTCGCCGCCTGGCTGCTCGGAGCGGCATTCATCAGCGAGGGCGCGATCCCGTTCGCCGCCGCGGACCCGCTTCGCGTCATCCCCTCCTCGATGGTGGGTGGAGCCGTGACGGGTGCCCTCAGCATGGCGTTCGCCGTCCAGTCGCTGGCGCCGCACGGAGGCATCTTCGTCCTCTTCGCGATCAACCCGATCTGGGGCTTCCTGCTGGCCCTCGTTGCGGGTGTGCTCGTCTCGGGATTCCTCGTGGTGGCCGCGAAGCGCTACATCGCGCCGAAGGAACTCGCCGCGGCAGAGGACATCCCCGCGGTCGCCGTTCCGGTGTGACCCTCGCCTCCGCATCCTGGATGCGGAATGCTTGACCCACTCGTCGAACCATCAGCACGTCGAAGAAAGGAAGTCCCATGGCAGAGCGCCAGGCCACCATCGCGAGCGCCTCAGGGCTGCACGCCCGCCCAGCGAAGCTGTTCGTGCAGGCCGTGCAGGAGAAGAAGATCCCCGTGACGATCGCGACCGAGGGCGGTCCCGACCTGAACGCCGGCAGCATCCTGTCCCTCATGGGTCTGGGCGCGTCGAACGGCACGGTCGTGACGCTGAAGGCCGAGGGGGATGGCGCCGAACAGGCGCTCGACGAACTCGTCGCTCTGCTCGAGACGGACCTCGACGCCGAGTAGTCGCCGCATCGAAGGCGCCCGCCGACCGTCCCGGTCGGCGGGCGCTTCTGCGTTCGGGTTACGCGTCGAGCCCCTCGCCCGGATCGAGGAAGAAGAACTCGCCACCGTTCTCCTCCGTGGCCCACTTCAGGCGGGCCCGCGCCATGTCCCGACCGATGACCGACAGTGTCATGTCGTGCGTCCCGAACGCCATCTTCGGCTTCACGGCGAGCACGAAGTCCATCGCCTCGCCGATCTTGAGCCACGGTGCGCCGATCGGCGCCGCCAGCAGGTTGACATCGACTCCGCGCGGGACGGCATACGAGTCCCCGGGGTAGTACAGCGACCGGTTCACCAGCACCCCGACGTTGTCCACGACGGGGATCGTCTTGTGGATGACGGCGTGCTCGCCGCCGAAGAATTCGAGCGTGAAGGGATCCAGATCCACCGTGTCACCGGGCGCGACGACGGTGATGTCATAGCCGGCCGCAGCCTTGGCTACGCCCTCCGGAGCATAGATCGGGATGCCGGGTGCGCCCTTGAGGATGCGGTCGAGGTGCTCGGGGGTCCAGTGGTCGGCGTGCTCGTGCGTGAGCACGAGGCCGATCACGGGTCCGAGGTTGTCCAGAGGGGTCGTGAACGACCCGATATCGATGAGGAGGCTCTTCCCCGAGTCGTCTACCCGGAGGGCGGCATGTTCGTACTTCGTCACTCGCATCGTCCGAGTCAAGCGGTCCATATGGGGACTGGCAAGGGGCGCTCCCTCGATTTGTTGAGGCGCCCCGGCCCATGGCATACTTGTCAGGTTGTCTTGTGAGGCCCCATCGTATAGCGGCCTAGTACGCCGCCCTCTCACGGCGGTAACGCGGGTTCGAATCCCGCTGGGGTCACAAGCGCAGAATGCCCGTCCGAAGGACGGGCATTCTGCGTTTATGGTTACGGCAGGGTGAGAAACGCACCGCGGGCGGGCCCCGCCGCCGGAGGCTCCACACGTCGCGAAGCGACGAGTGGAGGGGCGGTGGGACGAATCCCCCTCGGGCCACCGCAGGAGAATTGCCTCGGGCCACCGCAGGAGAATCGCCTCGGGTCACCGACGGAGAGGATGCGCAATGAAGATGCACCCGATCACCTCGGACAGCCTCCACGCCGTCGGATACGACGATGCACGAAGAACCCTCCGCATCGAATTCCGGAACGGCGGCGTCTACGACTACTTCGACGTCGACCCGTCGCTCTATGACGCCATGCTTCAGCCCCATCCGTGGCGGACACTCAGCGAGACCGTCAAGGCGCACGCGTACCGAAGGGTGCGCTGACGCCCGGGCTCACACGCCGCCGAGGCGCTCCTCGATCTCCACGTAGGCATCGAGCAGCCGAAGCGCCCGGGCCGCCTGGGGGCCGCCCTCGGCGGCTTCAGCCTCCAGCGAGGACCGCATCTGCTCGAGCTTGTCACCGGCCGCGGCGAGGGGTGGGAGCATCGGTGTGGCCGGGTCGGTCTCGATCGCCAGCACGCACGGGCGGTCGGCCGCCCAGGCCCGCTGCCACGCGGCATCCACGTCATCCGCGGCGGACACCCGTTCCCCGGCCAGGCCGAGCACGCGCGCATACTCCTCGTAGGGCACCGCCGGCAGGGCCTGACTGGCTTCGAAGGGCGGGCTTCCCTCCATTTCCCGCTGCTCCCAGCTGACCTCGGCCAGATCGCGGTTGTCGAAGACCGCGATCACGAACCGCGGATCCGGCCAGCGCTGCCACCGCGAGGCGACCGTCACGAGCTCGGCCAGGCCGGTCATCTGCATGCCGCCGTCGCCCGAGAGCACCACGACGGGCCGGTCCGGGGCCGTGAGCTTGGCTGCCAGGCCATACGGGATTCCGCAGCCCATGCTCGCCAGCGTCCCCGACACGTGCGCGGGCACACCGGGCGGCAGGATGAGCTGGCGCGCGTACCAGTAGACGACGCTGCCCACGTCGAGTGCCACGCGGGCGTCGGCGGGCAGGTGCTCGTTCAGGGCGCGCATCGCGGCCTCGGGGTTCCGTGGCTCGGCTTCCACCGCGGCCCGTTCGGCGCTGATGTCGCGCCAGCGCCGGACGACATCCCGCACGCGTTCGCCCCAGGCCGGGTCGGATGCCGGCGCGGCCGCTTCGCGCAGGCCGCGCAGGGTTGCCGCAGCATCCCCGGCCAGTCCCACATCCACCGCACTGCGGTTGCCGATCATGCGCGGGTCGATGTCGATCTGAACCGTCTTGGCCTGCCCGGGCTGGGGATAGAACTCGGTCCAGGGGTCGTTGGAGCCGACGATCAGCAGCGCGTCGCACTCCGCGAAGACCTGAGCGCTCGCGGTCGTGCCGAGGTGCCCCATCGTGCCGGCGGCGTAGGGGAGGCGCTCGTCGACGTACGGCTTGCCGAGAAGGCTCGTGATGACCGCGGCTCCCAGGTGCTCGGCCAGGGCGACCACCTCGTCGACGGCGCCGGCGGCCCCCTGCCCCACGAGGAAGGCGGGGCGCCGCGCCGCGCCCAGAAGCGCGGCAGCCTCGGCGATGCGGTCGTCGACGGCGCGAACGATAGGTCGGTCGAAGGTCGCGGCGCTCGGCACGATGCCGTGTTCATGCGGATGCTCGGGCTCGGGCTCCGACTGCACGTCGTGGGGCAGGATGACCACAGCGGGGGAGCGGGAGGCCAGCGCCGCGCGGAATGCCCGGTCGATCACCATCGGCACCTGCTCGGCGGTCGAGACCTCCGCGATGTAGCTAGCGGCTACGTCCGAGAACAGGGTGCGCAGGTCGATCTCCTGCATGTACCCGGATCCGAGCACGCTGCGGTGCTGCTGGCCGATCAGGGCGACGACCGGCACGTGGTCGAGTCTGGCGTCGTACAGACCGTTCAGCAGGTGTACGGCGCCCGGGCCCTGCGTCGAGAGGACCACGCCCACCCCGCCGGCGTACTTCGCCTCTCCGACCGCCATGAAGGCCGCGTTCTCCTCGTGCCTCGCCTGGACGAAGTCGACTCCGCCCTCAGAGCGGCGGAGAGCGTCGAGTACGCCGTTGATCCCGTCTCCGCTGTACCCGTACACGCGCGATACGCCCCACTCGACGAGGCGATCGACGATCGCGTCGGACACCGTCCGCTGCTGGTCAGCCATCGGCTCCTCCCTTCGCCTACTCGGGGTCGTCGTCGCCGCCGACCACGACGATGTCGTCATCCACATCGCCGCCGTCCGTGATGACGCCGGTCGGTTCGGCGTCGAGCACGCTGTGACGGGTGCCGAGCTCGTCGGCGAGCCGCTGCCCCGCCTCGACGGCCTCTTCCCGACTGCTGAAGCTCTGCGACAGATCCTCTTCACCGATCACCCGGTTCACCCACTGCCCGCGCTTCGAGCGCGTCTCCACATCGCCATCGGCCATGTTCGATCCCTTCGTCTGTGCCCGACGGTATGCGGCGGCGCCCGGGTCACGGAGGGGCTTGCAAGTGACGGATGCCGTGTGCAAGAGGCGGCATCGGGGCCTGAATCCTTCCTGGGAAACGCCCCGCCAGGCCGCTCAGCGATATATCGTCGAGTATCGCTGGACCCACGGGGGTCCAGGACAGAGGAGGTCATCATGAGCGGTTCCAACATCGGGGATTGGTTCGGCGGAAGCAGCGGCGGCAGCGGCGGGCGCGGCACCGGCGGAGGCTGGCCGACCGGCGGCCTCTGGGAGGCGATGGAGAATCTGCGCGGACAGTTCGAGCAGAAGGTCGGCGGCACGCGGATGGGCAAGGGCGACGTTCGCTCGGCGGTGCTCGCGCTGCTCGCCGAGAAGCCGATGCACGGGTACCAGATCATCCAGGAGATCGACGACCGGAGCGGCGGGTCGTGGAAGCCGAGCCCCGGTTCGGTGTACCCCACCCTGCAGCTGCTCGCCGACGAAGGTCTCATCCTCGCCGAGGAGTCCAACGGTCGCAAGACGTACTCGCTGACCGTAGAGGGACGCGCGGTCGCGGATGCCTCGGGCGACCGGTCCGCGCCGTGGGAGGCGTCGAGTTCCCGCGACAGCGGGCGCGCGACGGCTCTGCCGAAAGCGGGCATCGATCTCGCTCAGGCCGCCGCACAGGTCGGACGCTCGGGCAACCCGGATCAGGTGAAGCAGGCCGTCGCCGTGCTCGAAGAGGCGCGACGTAAGCTCTTCAGCATCCTCGCCCAAGACTGACCCTGCTGAACGACGCTGCAGCTGAACGACGACGCGGCCGCAGTACGTCGGCGTCAAGGAGACTCGATGGCCGACGTCGGCAACATGCGGGCACGCTACCGCCGGATCACGCGGTTTGCCGCCCGGTATCTGGTCCAGGCGTGGTGGTACGAACTGTTCCTTCCACGCCTGGGCCTCTCCCGGATCTCCGCACGCGGTCGTGCGGCGCGGCTGCAGCGGATCGCGCAGCGCTTCCACGTGCTCGCGGTCGACCTCGGCGGGCTCATGATCAAGGTCGGCCAGTTCATGTCGTCGCGCCTCGACGTGCTGCCTCCCGAGATCACGAAAGAGCTCGCGGGGCTGCAGGACGAGGTCCCACCCGTCCCGTTCCCCGCGATCCGGGCCCTCGCCGAGGCGGAGCTTGGCGTGCCGCTCGAGCGCGCGTACTCGTTCGTCGATCCGACGCCTCTCGCCGCGGCATCCCTCGGTCAAGCGCACAGGGCGCGACTCTCGGATGCCGATGCCGCCCAGACGGGTCTGACCGACATCGTCGTGAAGATCCAGCGGCCGGGGATCGACGAGGTCGTCGACGTCGACCTGCGCGCGCTTCGCCGGGTGGCCGGATGGCTGTCCCGCGTGCGTGTCGTCGCGGACCGCGTGGACATGCCGGCCCTCGTCGAGGAGTTCGCCGCGACGAGCATGGAGGAGATCGACTACCTGCATGAAGCGGCCAGCGCCGAGCGCTTCGGCGAGCTGTTCCGCGATGATGCCCGGGTGAGTGTCCCGGAGGTCGTCTGGGAGCGCACCACGCGGCGGGTGCTGACTCTGCAGGACGTCACGGCGATCAAGATCAACGATGTGGAGGGCCTGCGAGCGGCGAGCATCGACCCGTCAGAGGTCGCGACCGAGTTCGCGGCCGTCATGTTCGATCAGCTGTTCGCCGACGGGTTCTTCCATGCGGATCCGCACCCGGGCAACATCTTCGTGACTCCTCGCGTCGGGCCGGAGGCCCGGTCCTGGACCCTCACATTCATCGACTTCGGCATGATGGGGGAGGTCCCGGATGGCCTGCGGCGCGGGCTGCGGCGCATCCTCATCGCCGCCGCATCGCGGAACGGCAAGGGCATGGTCGACGGCATGCGCGACGTGGGCGTGCTGCTTCCGTCTGCGGACACCGCCGAGCTCGAGCGCGCGATGACCAAGCTGTTCGCTCGCTTCGGCGGGATGGGGTTCGCGGAGCTGCAGGAGGTCGATCCGCGCGAGTTCCGCGACTTCGCGATCGAGTTCGGCGACGTCGTCCGCTCGCTGCCGTTCCAGCTGCCGGAGAACTTCCTGCTGATCGTGCGCGCGATGTCGCTGACGTCGGGAATGTGCAGCTCACTCGATCCCGCATTCAACATCTGGGACGCGGTCGAGCCGTACGCAAATCGCCTGATCCGCGAGGAGTCGGGCAACGTGGTGCAAGGATTCGCCCGGCAGGCCGTGTCGAGTGCGAGCGTCGCTGCGCGGCTTCCGCAGCGGCTCGACGAGCTGGCCACGCGAATCGAAGACGGGCGCCTGGTGGCTCAGGTCCCGCGGATCGAGCGACGGCTCGATCGCGTGGAGCGGATGGTGCGGCGTGTCGTCTCGGCGATCCTCTTCGCGGCGCTGCTGATCGGCGGCATTGTGCTCCGTGCGGATGAGGCCATTCTCGGGACCGTTTTGATGGCGGCATCCGTTCTACCGCTGCTGCATGCCCTGTTCGCAGGTTGGGCCAGCGGCCGTGGGCCGGCGTAGACCCTCTGCGGGTCAGTCTCGGAGACCCACCCTGTCGGGGATCTCGAACGGGAGGTGCGGCAGCCAGGCCGCAGGGTCGGGCCACGCCCGCGACGACGGGAGCTTGCGCAGCAGGCGGCGCACCGCGGCATCCCGCGGCGTCGTCGGGGCCGGCGAAGTGAGAACCCGGCGGGGGGCGTGGTGCCCGAGGGCACCGCACCACCAGTGTCGCCAGGTGTCGGGAGCGCCCTCCGGTTCGAGCACGATGTAGTAGTCGGGCATGAGCGCGGAGCCGGCCTCGAAGAGCGCGAGGGCGTTCTCGACTTCCAGCTCGAGCGCCCCGAGCGTCGACCGCTCCTCGAACAGCTCCACCCACGCCGCGGCCACGTGCTCGAGCGGGTCCGCGTCGTGCACGATCCACGGTGTGCCGGCGGCGGTGATGCGCCGTGTCGCCAACGTGGGCTCGCTGTCACGCAAGGCGAGAACCTCGACCCCTCGGATGCCGTCCAAAGTGGCCAGTGCATCCTCCGAGTGCTCGCCGACGATTGCTATCACCGTCCCGGTGTTCATCGAGTGCGCCATGTTCGATGGTATGTCGGCGAGGCGCCGGAGGGCGGGATCTTCTCGGCGGGGATTCAGTCCTCGCTCGAGTGGAGCCCCTGCCGCGCCGACAGGATCGTGATCTCCGGATGCGCCTCCGCGAACTGGTGATCCACGCGGTCGAGCACATCCCTCACGTGCGCCGCGTCGCTCGCGACGACCGACAGGCCGATCCGGGCCCTTCGGTGCAGGTCGTGGTGCCCGACCTCCGCCGCGGCCGCTTCGGTGCGCCGGCTCAGGTCGGCGATCAGTGGCCGGATGACGCTGCGCTTCTCCTTCAGAGAGTGCACATCGCCGAGCAGCACGTCGAACTCCATCCATCCGATCCACACCCTTGCGAGTCTGCCAGGCGCCGCGGGTTCCGGCACGGTGGCGGACACGCCCGCGGCCGCACCCGGAGCACCGCGGGCACCGCGGGCTCAACGGCGGGGATCGTCTCCGACACGCCGACTCCGGATGCCGCAACCCGGCGTGTCGCCGAGGATCCCCGCCGTTGTGCCCCGGCCCGATGGCCCCGGCGGATGACCGACACAGAACCCCGATCTCTCCGTCGCGCACCCCGAGCACAACGGCGGGGATCGTCTCCGACACGCCGACACCGGATGCCGCTGCCCGGCGTGTCGCCGAGGATCCCCGCCGTTGTGCACGACCGGCCCTCGCCCAGGCCCGATGGCCCCGGCGGATGACCGACACAGAACCCCGATCTCTCCGTCGTGCGACCCCGAGCGCAACGGCGGGGATCGTCTCCGACACGCCGTCACCGGATCCGCTGCCCGGCGTGTCGCCGAGGATCCCCGCCGTTGTGCACCACCGGCCCTCGCCCGGCGCGGCGACCGGCACCCTCCCGACGACCCCTCCGGTATCGGGCGAGTGGCATCATGGCCGCATGAAAGCCGCGCTCGTGCTCGCCACTCAGGTCTTCGAGCGGCATCCGGCCTTCGACGACCCCGAGATCGACCTCGTGCTTTTCATCGAATCGGATGCCGCCTTCCGTCGCCGCCGGTACCACTCGCACAAGATCGTGCTGCTGCTCGCCGCCATGCGGCACGCGGCGGACCGGCTCGCGCGCTCGGGGACGAGGGTGGAGCGGGTCGGGCTCGAGAGCGGCCTCGGATTCCTGGACGGCCTTCGCGCCCTCGTCCGGGAGCACGGGATCGACGCACTCGCGTGGATGAGCGCCACCGACCGCGGGATCGACCAGCGACTGCTGCGGTTCTGCACCGACCAGGGCCTGCGGACGCGCGTCTACCCGGACGCCCTGTTCCTCACACCGGCGCCGGTCATCGACGAGTGGTTCGCCGCCGCGCCGCCGAGCGCGCGGATGGAGGACTTCTATCGGTGGCAGCGCCGCCGCACCGGCATCCTGATGGACGGCGACCGGCCCGCCGGGAGGCGCTGGAACTTCGATGCCGACAACCGCGAACCGCTTCCGCGCACCGGGATCGACGTCCCGGCGCTGCCGGTGCTCCCTCACGACGAGATCACCCGCGGCGCCATCGCCGAGGTGACCGAGCGATTCCCCGACGCGCCCGGGGATCCCCAGAACTTCTGGCTTCCGGTCGCACCGGACTCGGCGCGAGCCTGGCTCGGGGACTTCGTCGAGCACCGCCTCGCCCTGTTCGGCCGATACGAGGACGCAATGGCGGAAGGCGAGCCGTTCCTGTTCCACTCGGTCAGCAGCGCCCTGCTGAACATCGGGCTGCTGACGGTGGAGGAGGTCGTCGCCACGACACTGGCTGCCCGGGATCGGGTGCCGTTGGCATCGCTCGAGGGATACCTGCGCCAGGTGATCGGATGGCGGGAGTACATGCGCGGCGCCTACCGCGCCATGCCGGAACTCCGAGAAGCGAACCACCTGGGGCAGACGCGCCGACTCGAACCATGGTGGTACACCGGATGCGACATCCCCGACGACCTGCCGGTACCGGTGCGCACGGTGCTCCAACGCGTGCACCGGTGGGGTTACGCCCACCACATCGAGCGGCTCATGGTGCTCGGCAACTGGTTCCTGCTGCAGGGGTACGACCCGCGCGAGGCGTACGAGTGGTTCTCGACGATGTTCGTCGATGCGTACGAGTGGGTGATGGTGCCGAACGTGCAGGGCATGAGCCAGTACGCAGACGGCGGCCGGGTCGCGACGAAGCCGTACATCTCGGGCGGCGCGTACCTGCAGAGGATGGGCTCATGGTGGCGGAACGATCGCGAGGCGCGCGGGTCGGAGTTCACGACCGCCTATTGGGAGTTCCTCGAGGCGCACGAGGATCAGCTCGTGGGCAATCCCCGGCTCGAGCTGCCGCTGGCGCAGATGCGCAAGCGGCGCAGCGGGTGAGGACGCAGCGGGTCAGGAGGCAGCGGGTGAGAACACAGTGGTGGGGAAGGTGAACACGGCTGTCAACCCGTTGGCGGCACGGCCTCCGGCTCGAAGAATGGAATCGTGACTGACGACGACGCAACGACGGAGAAGAAATTCTCGGATGCGGTGAACATGACCGCCTCGCAGATCGAGAAGTGGCTCGACACCGACGAGTCCAAGAGCGTGGGCGACCGCTCCGGCGGGGGAGAGTCGACGGGGCACGCGTCCGGGCGAAGGATCATCGACATCCTGCGCAAGAAGAAGGCCGAGCTCATCGACGGTGATCGGGAGCACATGCGGAAGGTCGTGGGGTACGTCCACCGCCACCTCGCCCAGCGGCCGTCGGGGGATGTCACCGACACACCCTGGCGCTACTCGCTGATGAACTGGGGACACGACCCGAGCAAGTAGGCCGGGCGACGCCTGAGCCTCGCGCGGATCGGGTCCACGATCGGTGACCGTCATCCAGGATGAGAACATGCCCACCCACTACGACACCATCCCCGCCCGCTACCGTCGCCTGCTCGCGCTGCCCCTCTACGGTCACCTGGGCACCATCCGCCCCGACGACACGGTGCAGGTGACCCCGATGTGGTTCGAGTTCGACGGCGAGAATCTTCGCTTCACGCACACGACGTACCGGCAGAAGTACCGCAACCTGCAGCACAACTCCTCGATGGCGCTGTCGATCATCGACCCCGATGATCCGCATCGCTACCTTGAAGTGGCTGGTCGGCTGGTCGAGACCCTTCCGGACCCCGATGGCCTGTTCTACGTGCGGCTGCAGAACCGCTACGGCAACCCGAGTTCTACACCGCCGAACGACAAGGCCGATCGCGTGATCCTGGTGATGTCGATCGAGCGGTCGACGAAGCAGTAGCCGCACGCCGCCTGGCGCCGCCGTGCGCCGGCGCGGACAATGAATCCATGACCGACCCCGCGCCGCAGGATGAGGACCCCGTCCTGCTCGTCTCCCGGATCGCGGAGTCGCTGCCCGCGCTCGACGCGGAGGCGCTCGAGAGGCTCGCCGGCGCGCTCGATGAGCTGACGGAGGCCGTCGGTCTGCTCATGACCGCAGACGACGGCGAGTAGCGACCGCTCCACCTGCCGCACGGGCGTAGCCTGAACGGATGCCCGCCGATCACGCCCCGCAGAGCGCTCGGGCTCAGCTGATCGCCCTCGCCGACCAGTCCGCGAACGGCCATGGGGTGCCCGGATGGCGTGTGCTCACCGACCTGCCCGACGTTCCGGATGCCCGCTCCGCGGCCGTGCTGATGCTGTTCGGCGTCCTCGATTCGCTCGAGAGCGACCATGAGGCGCAGGCCCGGGCGGTCTCGCGCGACCTCGACGTGCTCCTGCTCGCCCGGGCATCCACGCTGCGTTCGCACCCCGGGCAGGTCGCCTTTCCCGGCGGGCGGGTCGATCCGGGCGACGAGTCGGTGGTCGCTGCGGCGCTGCGCGAGGCGCGAGAGGAGACGGGCCTCGACCCGGACGGCGTGGAGGTGCTCGGAGAGCTGGAGAACATCCCTCTGGAGTACTCACGGCATCTGGTGACGCCCGTGCTCGCCTGGTGGCGGCATCCGTCGCCCGTGCGCGTCGTCGACGAAGCCGAGTCGGCCGACGTGTTCCGGGCGGGCGTCGCGGATCTGCTGAACCCCGCCAACCGCGGCTCGACGGTGATCCGCCGGGACGGGCAGGAATGGCGCGGCCCCGGCTTCGTCGTGGGGCACGCGACGGGCGAACACCTCGTGTGGGGATTCACCGGCATGCTGCTGGACGGACTCTTCGACCGCCTCGGCTGGACCGAGCCGTGGGACCCCAGTCGCGAGCTTCCGCTCGTGCTGCCCGACTAGCGCGGGGTCAGTACCAGCCGACCGACTGCGAGTGCGCCCACGCCCCGCACGGCGTTCCGTAGCGGCCCGCGATGTAGCCGAGGCCCCACGCGACCTGCGTGGCGGCGTTCGTCTGCCAGTCGGCACCGGCCGACGCCATCTTGCTGCCGGGGAGAGCCTGCGGGATGCCGAACGCACCGCTCGACGCGTTGTAGGCGCGATAGTTCCAGCCCGACTCCTTGTTCCACAGCGGCACGAGGCAGGAGGAGAACTGGTCATCGCCCCAGCCGTAGTTCGCGGCGGCCATACTCCGCGCGGTCGCCTGCGCGCCCGCGGGGCTGTTGTCACCGCCCCCCGTGGCGACGGGCATCGGGGCGGCGCCGCCGCCGGACGAGCGCGCCGGCGCGGACGCCTTTGCAGCGGCAGCCTTCGCCGCTTCGGCTTCGGCCGCGGCCGCCGCGGCAGCCGCCGCCGCCTCGGCCTCGAGTCGCGCCTTCTCAGCGGCCTCTTCAGCAGCCTTGCGCGCCTTCGCCTCGTCGAGGAGTCGGCGCAGCTCCGAGACCCGGCCGTCGACGGAGTCGACCAGGCCGTTCAGCTCGTCGGTCAGATACGGCAGGAAGGGGGTTGCAGCGCTGTTCGCGCCGGAGAGCCGCTCGACCGTGGCCTCGAGCTCGGCGGTGTCGATGGAGGTGTCCGGCTGTCCCAGGTCCAGACCCGTCGCTTCGATGTCGGCAGCGAGCACCAGCGCGGCCGCCTTCGTCGCGTCGGCGGCTGTCAGAGCTTCGCGTGCCTCCCCCGAAGCGCTGTCGCTCTCCGCCGCGACCGAAGCCATGGCGGGCGCCGATGTCGCGAACGACGCCAGCGCGATGCTCGGCGAACCGAAGGCCGAGCTCTGCGACGAGGCGGACGCCTCGGCCGACGAGGCCGGGGCTGTCGCGACGCCGGCGGTGGCGAACAGGCCCAGCGCGAGGCCCGCGGCGATGATCGCCGACCGGCGATCACGACGGGTCATCGCCGAGCGGCGGTCGCGACGACGGGGCTGAATGGCGGGCGAAGGGGTGCTGAGAGAGCGCATGAAAACCGAGTTCCGTATATGAAGACCGAGCCGATGGGGCGGCGAGTGCACCCGCTCGCGGGACGCAAAGCACCGAGTCTGCACGGCGCGTCTGGACGATTCCCGTGTATTACCTGTGTGCCGCGAACATGGCCGAGCACCGGAACCAGCACCGCTCGCGCTTCCGAGGCGCGAAGAGCATCCTGGACTCATGACAGGCGCGCAGCGGAGATCAGGCCCTCCGAAGGCTCTTCAGCGGGCGACCGAATCGATCGCGATGCTCCTCGCCGGCCGCCGTTGGTTCCCCCTGTGGGCGGTGATGCATCATCGAGGGCGACGCTCCGGCGGCGAGTACGCCACCCCCGTCGCGGTGATCCCCACCATCGACCGTGGCACCATCCTGATCGGCCTGCCATGGGGTGCGGGCACGAACTGGGCGCGGAACGTCGAGGCCGCCGGGGGAGCGCAACTCACCTGGAAGGGGCGCGAGCACCGGGCCGCGTCGCCTCGGATCATCGATCCCGCAGAAGCCGCCTCCCTGGCGAAGCCGATGTTCCGGCTCGTCGTGCGGCGGATGCCGGCCGCCATCGCGCTGAGACGGGTGCCGTGACCGCCGCCGCTCGAGCGCGCGGCCTTCTCGTGGCGCTGGCCGCGGCATCCGCGCTGCTGCTCACCGCCTGCGCGCCGCTCGCCGACCCCACCCCGCCGGGGGCGAGCGATCTGCCGGAGGACGCGCCCGTGGTCGCCTTCTACGGCGACTCGTACACACGAGGCACAGGCGCGTCCGATCCCTCATTGCGCTGGTCGACACGCATCGCCCAGGAACGAGGGTGGCGGGAGTTCAATCCGAGCGTCGATGGGCTGGGATTCGTGAACAACCGCACCGAGACGCGGGCGGACCTGCCGGGCGAGATCATCGAAGCCGATCCCGACATCGTTCTCGTCACAATGGGCTTGAACGACGCGTTCAGCTACGACCGGGCCGGCAGCGGCATCCGCGATCAGATCGAGAAGGACTTCGAGCGCCTGAAGACGGAGCTCCCGGATGCCCGCTTCGTCGTGGTGGAGCCGTTCTGGTACACATCCGATCGCCCGGCGTCGATCGAGGCGATCGTCGGCTGGGTGGAGGCCGCCGCCGACGACATCGGCGCCGACTACATACCGGGCGCCTCCCGCTGGATCCAGGGGCGGGAGGGCGAGATGGCGGCCGATGGGCTGCATCCGAACGACGACGGGTACGAGCTGATCACGCAGAGGATGGATGCGGCGCTCAGCGACCTCGGACTGTAGCCGGCGCCGCGCGGAGGCATCGACGGGGGCTTCACTTCGCGCGCCGAGTCGTCGTAGGTTCGGTGGATGGCGGATCGCTCAGTGCCGAACCTTCCCTCCCGCGACTTCGACGCGACCATCGACTTCTACACCGGCTTCGGGTTCGAGGTGTCGTATCGCGACGGCGGGTGGCTGATCCTCGCCCGCGGAGGGGTCGTGCTCGAGTTCTTCCTCGCCCCCGAGCACGACCCGTACAGCAGCTGGTTCATGGCGAGCATCCGCGTCGGCGACCTCGATGGGCTCTATGCGGCGGTGCGGGGCAGCGGCGTGCCGGAGGCGGATTCGGGCATTCCACGGCTCGTTCCCGTCGCCCTGCAGGAGTGGGGCCAGCGGGCGGGGTATCTCGTGGACCCCGACGGGACTCAGCTGCACCTCATCGAGGATGCCGGTTAGCGTCGGAGCGCGAGAAGCTGCCGCCCGCGCCCACACCGGCGGCGCCCGCCGGTACCGTCGCGGTGGTACGACCCCCCGGGAAGCGAGCCTTGGCGCGGTCGTGTCTGCGGCCGGGAGCGGCCGCGCTCGCTAGCCTGAGCACGTGATCGCCGACGATACCCGCACGACGGTGCACCGGCATCCGCTGGCGACCTCGCACGTCGTCGGGGCGATGCTCGCGCTGACGGTGGTGCTCGCCATGCTCTCGCCGCAGTACGGATATCACCGCGACGAACTCTACTTCCGGATGCTGCCACCGGCGTGGGGCTACACGGATCTGCCGCCGCTGACGCCGCTGCTCGCACGCCTGTCGATCGCGGTGCTCGGCGACAGCGTCGTCGCGCTCCGGGTCATCGCCCTGCTCTGCGCCGCGGCATCCATCGTCCTGCTCGTCCTCATCACGCGCGAGGTGGGCGGTACCCGGCGGGCGCAGGCTTACACGGCCTGGGGGATGGCGGGCACGACCGGAACGCTGCTGTTCGGGCACGTCCTGCTCACCGCAAGTCTCGACCTCGTGGTGTGGCCGGCGGCGCTGCTCTTCGCGATCCGCGCTGTCCTGCGCGATGACGGCCGGTGGTGGCTCGCGGCCGGTGCCCTGATCGGCGCGAGCACGTTCAACAAGCTCCTCGTGGTCGTGCTCATGATCGGGATCGCCGGGGGACTCGCGGTCTGCGGTCCTCGGCGCTGGTTCGCCTCCGCGTGGCTCTGGGGAGGTGTGGCGCTCGCGGGGCTCCTTGCACTGCCGAATGTGATCTACCAGGCGACGCACGGGTGGCCGCAGCTCGCGATGGGCGCGGCGCTCAGCGAGAACAACGCCGAGGAGGTGCGCGTCATGATGTGGCCGATGCTGGTGCTGCTCGTCGGCCCGGTGCTCGCCGTGTTCTGGGTGGTGGCACTCGTGGCGGTGTTCCGCAGGCCTCGCTGGAGGCCCCTGCGCTTCCTCGCGGTCACGTTCGCCATCGTGGTGGTGTTCGTCTTCGTCGGAGGCACCCAGTTCTACTACACCGCGGGGGTGCTGTCGGTGCTCTCGGCGGTGGGCGCCGCCGTCGTCGCCGACTGGGCGCGCACCCGGGCGAGACGCGTGCTGGTGCCGGCCCTGCTCGGCGTCAATGCGGTCGCCTGTGCGATCGCGTCGCTTCCGGTGCTGCCGGTGCAGGCGTTCGGTGCGACGGGGCTCGCGAACATCAACTCCGCAGCGGCGGATCAGGTCGGATGGGAGCGATACGTCGAGCAGGTGGTGGATGCCGCGGCATCCGCCGAAGCGGACGTCGTCATCGCGACGAACTACGGCGAGGCCGGCGCTCTGAACCGGTTCGGCGCCGGGCTGCCGCCCGTCGTCAGCGGCCACAACGCCCTGTGGGCACTCGGCGCCCCCGCCGAGGATGCCGAGACCGTGCTGATCGTCGGATGGCAGGCGACTCGCGCTCAGGAGTGGTTCACGCAGTGCGACGTCGTCGCGGTCTTGGACAACGGTGTCGGAGTGGACACCGAGGAGCAGGAGGCACCTCTCATGCGTTGCTCGTTCCCGCTGGCGCCCTGGAGCGTGCTGTGGGAGAGGTTCCGGCACCTGGACTGAGCGAATGTGCTAGACCCGAGTGCCCACCCAGCCGAGCGCCGGAGCAACGAGCGTCGCGAAGGACTCCACCACCCGAAGGTTGAAGTCGACGCCGAGCTGGCTGGGAATCGTCAGCATCAGCGTGTCCGCGCTCTGGATGGCGGCGTCCGCCAGCAGCTGCTCCACCAGCGCGTCGGGCTCGGCGGCGTAGGTCTTGCCGAACGTCGATCGCATTCCGTCGATGATTCCGATCTGGTCGCCGTCCTGTCGGCCGCCGAAGTACATGTGGTCCTCGGCCGTCACCAGCGGGAAGATCGAGCGGCTCACCGAGACGCGCGGTTCGCCGGCGTGCCCCGCCTCGCGCCACGCGGCGCGGAAGGCATCGATCTGCTCTGCCTGCAGGATGTCGAAGGGCCTTCCGTCGGCCGAGGTCAGCAGCGTCGATGACATGAGGTTGACGCCGACGCGGCCGGCCCACTCCGCCGAGTCGCGATTGCCCGCGCCCCACCAGATGCGCGAGCGCAGGCCGGGGGAGTGCGGCTCGATCCTCTGCATCCCCGATCCGCCGCCGAAGGGACTCGAGGCGTCCCGCTCGGCGAGACCCTCGCCCTCGATCGCGCGCAGGAACAGCTCGAAGTGCTTGCGGGCGAGGTCCGCGCCCCGGGGGTCTTTCGAGCCGGTGTAGCCGAACGCCTCGTAGCCGCGCACGACCGTCTCGGGTGACCCACGGCTCACGCCGAGCGCGAGCCGTCCGTCGCTGATCAGGTCGACGGCCGCCGCTTCCTCTGCGAGGTACAGCGGGTTCTCGTACCGCATGTCGATCACGCCGGTGCCGACCTCGATGCGCCGCGTGCGGGCGGCGATCGCGGCGAGCAGCGGCAGAGGGGATGCCTGCTGCCGGGCGAAGTGGTGCACCCGGAAATAGGTGCCGTCGACGCCGAGGTCGTCCATGCCCTGCGCCAGGTCGATCGCCTGCAGCATCGAGTCGCCCGCGGTGAGCTGGCGGCCGCCGCCGAGGGGTCCGTAGTGGCCGAACGAGAGGGTTCCGAAGCGCTGCATGACAGGTGCAACGGTAATCCTCCGGTGTCCATTCCGGTGGATGCGCGCGCCTGCGCAACCGTGGCTCGACGGCCGTCGGCGGGGCCGGATCGCGCGGTGTGCGCCAAGATCGGTGTGTGTACCTGCCTCCGATGTCCGTAACGCCCCCGGAGGACGCTCTGCCGGGGGGCCACTCATATGGCGGAGTGATCCTTCCCGCCGGCGACGTGGAGCTGGATGACCTGCTCGCGCTCCTGCGCGTGATCCGCTTCTCCGGTTGGGTGGCCCCGCCCCAGGACGGCTGGATCGTCGTGCTGGGCGACCCCGGCGCCGGCGTCGTGGCCAACGGCCGGCGCGGCGTCCTCGAGGTCGGCGCGCTCCTCGCGGAGCGCAGCCCCGGCCCGTCGCTCGCCATCCGGGTGCTGCGCGACCGACAGCTGGCACTGGTCGCCTGGCGCGGGGGCGAGGAGTTGGTGCGCTACTGCAGCGATCCGTCACGTGAGCCGGGGGCGGATGAGGACGTCCTGAGCGAGCCTGTCGGAGCGGAATCCGCGGAACTGATCGCGGGGCTGTGGGATCGACCGGATGCCGCGGAGCCGCTCGGTGAACTGCTCGAGGAAGAGCTCGACCCCGACAGCGTCTACGAGTCGGAGCGACTGGGCCAGGTGCTTCGGATGCTGGGGCTGCCCGCGTGGCTCGTCGCCGCCGGCGAACTGCCTCGCCGCATGCCGACGGGTCCCGCACCGTCGGAGCTCACCCGGCTGCGAGCAGGGCAAGCCGGATGGGCGGGGAGGGCGTTCGGGGCGCTCTTGCGGCCCGTGCGCCGACGGCAGACGGCGCCTCCCGTGATCGCGGACCCGCCCAAGGGGAACGACATGGGGTTCGAGGGATGGATGTACTGATCAGTGACACATCCGTCCACGATGTCAAGCCCCCTCCGCGACGTGAAGCGACCGATTTAGCCTTCCGAAAACCGGGCCCACACCCACGTGCGGTCCAGCACCAACCATGTTCGGAGGCATCACCATGAGTGCATCACAACCGGCGAGCACCCGGCGCTTCGCCGAGACGGCCGTTCAGAAGGCGGCACTGATCGTCGGCATCGTCTTCCTGGTCGTCGGCGTCGCCGGATTCATCCCCGGGCTGACGACGGACGTCAACGCCCTGCTGATCGCGGGGCACGAGTCCCACGCGCTGCTGCTCGGCGTCTTCCAGGTCTCGATCCTGCACCACATCGTCCACCTGCTGTTCGGCATCGCCGGAGTCGCCGTCGCCCGCAGCGCCTCGGCGTCGCGGCAGTACCTGATCTGGGGCGGGGTCATCTACCTCGTGCTGTGGATCTTCGGACTGTTCGTGGCGGGGGACAACCCGGCGAACTTCGTCCCGGTGAATACGGCGGACAACTGGCTGCACTTCGTGCTCGGAGTCGGGATGATCGCGCTCGGCCTGCTGCTGACGCGCGATCGCACCAGGACCCGCCGCACCACGACCGCCTGAGCCGGAGAGGCGTCGCTCCCGGGTCGGCTCGTCCGACCCGGGAGCGAAGTGCTCCGACAATGCGCGACCGCACGAGGCGCTTCTCCTCGCTCAGAGCCCGTCGAGGAGTTCCTTCATCCGCTCGATCTCGAGCGTCTGCGCTGCGACGATCTTCTTGGACAGGTCGATCGCGCCCGGGTTCTTCCCCTCCTCGATGTGCTCCTCGGCGATCTCGATCGCGCCTTCGTGGTCGGCGATCATCTGCTCGAGGTAGAGGGAGCCGGCGGCGGTGCCGGAGGCGCTGCGGAGCGCATCGAGATCGGCATCCGTGATCATGCCATCGTCGGCATCCGGCTCTTCCGGCTCGGCGGTGGCATGCCATTCGTCGAGCCATGTCTCGAGCTGGTCGATGTCGGTCTCATAGGCGACCTTGATGCGGTCCGCGAGCTCGGTGACGCTGCCGTCGACATCGTCCTTCTCGAGCACGATGTCGGAGGCGTCGATCGCCTGCTCGTGGTGCGCGATCATCGTGCTCGCGAACTCGATGTCGTCTTCGTTTGCATCGACCGCCGCTCCGGAGGCGTGGTCCATGTCCGACATGTCGTCATCGCCGCCCGCGGTCCCCGCGCATCCGGTCAATATGAGCAGTGCGGCCAGGATCAGCGTCGATGCCGCGCCAGGTCGTGTCTTCATGTCGCTCCCCTTCGATCGAGTCGAACCCCTGCGTCAAGGGTACGCGGGGCAGGCGATTCATCGACGGTGGCCGCCTTTCCGGGCGGCGCGGGACTCCTAGAGCGAAGCGCGCTCGCCGCCGGCATCCTGTGTCGGAGTGGAGCGGCGCGCTGCGCGGCGACGTCGGACGAGCCGCACGATGCCCCACAAGAGAAGCGCGGCCACCCCCACGACCACGATCCACGGGAGAAGGAAGCCGAGCGCGATGACGATGCCGTTGAGCGTTGCGACCAGGGCGTTCCATCCGGTGACCAGGCCGTCGCCGAAGCCGGCGGGGTCGGCCTTCACCGGCGGGGTCTCCGAGGTCAGGTTGACCTGCAGCGATGACATGGCCACCTGGCTCTCGAGCTGAGCGAGCTGCTGCTCGTAACCCTCGAGGAGAGCCTGCCGATCCGAGAGGGCCACCTCTGCGGCGATGAGATCGTCTACGGATGCCGATTGCGACATGAGCTGCGTCAGCCGGTCGACCGAGGCCCGCGTGGCATCGACGCGCGCACGCAGGTCGATCGCCTGGTCGGTGACGTCGGTGCGATTCACCGATACCGCAGTGACCTCCCCGACATCGTCGAGGTCATCGATGGCCGCCTGCAGGTCGTCGGCGGGAACCCGGATACTGACCCAGCCGTAGTTCGAGGACGGCGGCTGTGGCGGGTAGATGGTGGACATGTCGCCGACCATCGGCTCGGCGCCGCCGACAGTTCCCACATTCATGCTCTCGACATAGCCGTCGTACCGGGCCGCGAGGGCGCTCACCTCGTCGGCGCCCGCTGCGACATCATCCACGAGCACGGTGGCGGATGCCGACGCGATGATCTCGCGGGCCGCATCGGCCTGGTCCGTGGCGGCACCGGCCGAGCTGTCGCTGCTGCTCGATTCGTCCGCGGCTTCCAGCCGAGCCGCGTCAGGCGCCACGATCCCGCTCCCGGCGTCGGGGGCGACCGCGGACTGGTCCGCCGAGCTTCCGGCCTCCATCGGAGACACGAGGCCGCCGACCGTCGGCGCGAGCACGGCCGCAGCCACCACGACGACGGCGGCCGCCGCACCGGCGCCCAGCCACGCGCGGCCCCGGCGACTGCGGGCACGCGAGACGTCCCGCGTACGGTCCTCCGCGATCCGGGCGAAGACGCCGGACTCCATGCGGTCGATCGATTCATCGGTCAGTTCGGGCAGGTTCTCGGTGGGAGACATCAGCCTTCCGTTTCTCTCAGAGCGGTCCGCATACGCGTGCGGATGCGCGAGAGACGATTGCGCACGACCCCGTGGGCGACACCGAGTTCGTCGGCGGCCGCCTGGTAGGCGAAGCCCTCCGTGGCGCAGAGCCGGAAGATCTGCTGATCCAGGGCGCTGAGTCCCTCGACCTCCCGCAGGATGCGCGACGCGAATTCCGCATCGATGACCTGCTGCTCCACGTCGACCGTG
The DNA here is from genome assembly GCF_049847225.1 of Micromonospora sp. DT81.3. Taxonomy (NCBI): domain Bacteria; kingdom Bacillati; phylum Actinomycetota; class Actinomycetes; order Micromonosporales; family Micromonosporaceae; genus Micromonospora; species Micromonospora sp. DT81.3. The sequence continues at coordinate 38,121 of NZ_JBNCNY010000003.1, read as the reverse complement.
TCGGGAAGGGTGTCGTCGGCCTCGCCGGCGATGTGCTGGCGATCCCGACGCCGGGCACGGATGCGGTTCGCCGCCTGAAAGCGGCACACCGTTGCGAGCCAGGGCAGGAGCGAGTCTCCGGCCAGCTCGAGCCCCGGAATCCTGCGCCAGGCGACGACGAAGGTCTCCTGCGTGACATCCTCCGCGTCGGCCGGGTTGCCGAGTAGCCGGTGCGCCAGCCAGTACACGGGGCGGACGTACGCGCGGTAGAGCGCGCGGAAGGCCTGCTCGCTGCCGTTCGCGGCCTGCGCCACGAGCTCAGCGTCATCCGTCGCCACCCGCTCGGCCATGCCTCATCCGTTCCGCGCCCGTTCCCAGACGGTCGGCGCCTCATTGTCTCTCACTGATAGGTGTCGAGGCAGGCGAAATCGTCTCAAACGGTCGGCGAAGCGAGCGGGACGCGCGGTCGAAACCCCTGATGCGGCAGGAAGTCAATCCTCCCTCTCCACGCTCTTTCCGGCGGTATGCTTCTTGCTCCTCCTGCCCGAGGAGGTGCGCTTCCGCCGCGTTCCAGCGCGTCGCGACAACCTGAGTACGTCGAGAGCAGAGCCGCCCGATGAACACGCCTCGCCCGCCGGACACCTCGCCCGAGCCTGCCCCGGCGCCAGCGCAGGGGCCCGCAGCAGCGAAGAGCCCAGCGGCGGCAACGACGACGTCCGCGTCCGCGAAGAGGCCCGCGTCCGGCAAGAAGCCCGCGCCAGCGAAGAGCTCGGCGGCGACGAAGAAGCCGACGCCCGCGAAGAGACCCGCCACGGCCGCGAAGCCGACAGCGGCGAAGAAGCCGTCCGCTTCTTCGAAGCCGGCGCCGCCCGTGAGCAAGCCCGCCGCGTCCGCGAAGCCCACTGCGGCGACGTCGCCGGCGCCCGCGAAGAAGCCCACCGCACAGAAGCCCACCGCAACAGGAAAACCCCGCCCGACAGGAAAACCCGCCGCGCGCAACCCGGCGGCGAGCGGAAAGCGACCGGCGGCGAAGCCGGCGGCCGGCAAGCCGCGCGTGACCACTCCGACCGTCACGAAGCCCGCCGCGGACGACCTCGCCGTCCGGGAGTCTCTGTCCAGCGGGGCCACTCCCGTCGCATCGGCCAGGAAGCCGCTGCCCGTGGACGTGCCCGGATTCGTGGTGCCTCCCGTGCCGCCGCTTCCCACGCAGCCTCCCGTGCGGTTCGAGGATCCGGCGCCGATCCCGCCGCCGCGGACGACGCACACGGCCGGCACCCCGCCCGTCCGTCCCGCACATGGGGAACGGCTCACGGGGCCGGGGCGAGGACGGCGCAGGCTCGGCGGAACGCTGCTCTGGCTGGTCCCCGCGGTGATCGCAGCGTGCGTTCTCGGCGCCGTCGCGTACATCGTCACCACCGCTGATCGGCCCGCTCTCATCGAGAGCACCGGCGGATCGCTCACCCCACCTCTGCACGAGGCGAAGGGCTGGCTCATCGAGAATGCGGAGAGAAGCGACCGACTGATCGTCGACGATGCGATGGCCGACGACATGGTGCTCGCAGGTTGGACCGTGGACGACGTGATCGCCTATGAGGAGCTCACGACCGGCTCCGCGGCGGCGTCCGAGCCTCTCACGGCATGGACGGATGCGCGATACATAGTGACGACCGAGGCGTTGCGCACCCCGCCCGATGGCTCCGAAGTGGTGAGCTCCGCCGTGGAGAATTCGGTCGTGGTCGCCTCGTTCGGCACGGGGGCGCAGGCGGTGGAGATCCGACGCATCGTGCCCGAGGGCGCATCGGCGGCATCCGAAGCCGAGCAGAGAGCGGCATCCGTCCGCGCGGCCTACGGAGCCGAACTGGCGCAGAATCGGTCGGTCCGGATGTCGGACGCCGACCGCGCGCTGCTGACGGAGGGCCGCGTGGATGATCGCATCGCCGTCGTGCTGGCGGGGCTCGCCGCACAGGGCGAGGTCACCGTGGCCGGGTTCCCGGTGATCGAAGGCGAGCAGCAGGAGTCGATCCGCGAGGTTGCGCTCATGGACGTTGCCGGCACGACGCTCGTCCGCGACAACCGTCCGTCACCGGAGACCGGGGCCCTCCTCGGCGGCCTTCAGGGCCGCTTCGCCCCCGACGACGTGTACGTCGAGGGCGACCGTCTGATTCTGCGGTACTCCGTTCCGATCGACGCGCTGTTCGACTGATCGAACCGACCATTGGGGAAGGACACACCATGAACAAGCTCACCCTGGACCGGAGGGCGACCTTCCTGGCGGGGCTCGCCGTGCTGCTGGCCGGCGGTGCACCGGGTATGCCCAGCGCGGCGGTGGGGGCAACGGCTCCGCTGGCCGCTCAAGCGGTGCCCGCGGCCGCCCCGGAGGGCGGGTGGCTGAGGCTGGGGCACTTCTCGCCCGACACCGTTGCGGTCGACGTGCGCGTCTCTGCGCTGAGTGGAGGCACCGTCGTGCTCGAACTGCAGGATGTCGCGTACGGCGACATCTCGGGATATCAGTCGCTTCCCGCCGGCACATACGCGATCGGCATGATCCCGTCCGGCTCCGATGACTGGACGCAGCTGGCGGTCTCCGATTCGGTGACGGTGGATCCCTCGAAGGCCGCGACCGTGGCCGCGTACGGCCCCTCGGACGATCTGCAGGTGCAGGCGTTCGCCGACGACCTCACACCACCGAGCGCCGGCACCGCGCGGGTCCGCGTGATCCACACCTCCACCATCGTCCCGAGCGTCGATGTGCAGACGACGACAGGGGTCGTCATCGCCGACGACGCCCAGTCGGGGTCGGCCGCCCCATACGTGTTGGTGCGCCCTGGGACTCTCGAACTCGAATTGACCGGTGAGGGCGTCAGCGACGAGGCGAGCGTCGACGTCGCGGCAGGCACCATCACGACGCTCTTCGTCCTGGACACCGCCGACGGCGGGCTGACGGTCATGCCGGTCATCGACAGTGCCAGCCCCGCGGTCGTCCCGGATGGTGGTGTCGACACCGGCGGCGGCTGGCTCGGCGGCAACCACTCCGAGCGGCACCACGCGGCCGCCCGCTTCGGCATGATCGCGGTCTGAGTCATGCCCACGAGCACGCGGAGTCGGCGTTGACAAGAAGGCCGTCGTTCGCGGCGCTGGCCTCCGCGCTGGCGCTCACCCTGCTGCTCGCGGGGTGTGCGCCGCGCGACAGCGTCGAGATCGCAGGACCGGCTGTCGTCGTCGGGGCCGCCGAGAATCCGCTCGCGGCGGGGCGGATGCAGGATCCGCGTGTCGGGCGGTGGGCGCAGACCCGAGGAGAAGCCTCGACGCCGACGCGCATCCTGATCCCATCCATCGGCGTGGATTCCGGGCTCGAGAGCCTGGGGGTCGGCCCCGACGGGCGACTGGATGCCCCGGCGGACTACGACGCCGCAGGGTGGTACTCCGGCGGTGTCGTGCCGGGGTCGGTGGGTCCCGCCATCATCGCCGGACACATCGACTCCCCGACGGCGCCGGCTGTCTTCGCCCGCCTCGCGTCCCTGACCACGGGCGCCGACGTGATCGTGTCGATGTCGGACGGCTCGGAGCGGAGATTCCGGGTCACCGGGTCGACGCAGTCATCGAAGTCGGAATTCCCGACCGCCGAGGTGTACAGCAACGTGCCGGCCCCCGAACTGCGCCTCATCACGTGCGCCGGCGGCTTCGATGCGGCGTTAGGCCACTACACCGACAACCTCATCGTCTTCGCCGCCCTGACCGGCTGACAGCCGGACCTTCACTGTCAGGGCGTAGGCCGCGGCATCCGCCCTGTATCCTTGGAAGGCGAGAGGGAGTATCCCGTCATCGCGCGTTCGTCACCACGGGAGCCATCGCCGCATCCCCGGGCGCGTGACGCAGCAACCGGATTCGGGTGCTGCGGGGGAGAGACTTTCGACTCTTTGTCCTCCCTCTTGAAAGGCCCGCATGGACCTCCAGCTTCCTCTCTGGTTCGAAATCGGCTCGCTCATCGTGCTGACGCTGATCCTCGCCGCCGATCTGCTGCTCATCCTGAAGCGCCCGCACATCCCCTCGACCCGCGAGTCGACGCTGTGGGTCGTGTTCTACGTCACTCTCGCGCTCATCTTCGCGGGGTTGATGTGGATCTTCGCCGGGCCCGAGTACGCCGGTCAGTTCGTGGCCGGCTGGCTCACGGAGTACAGCCTGTCGATCGACAACCTCTTCGTCTTCGTGCTGATCATGAGCCAGTTCTCGGTGCCGCGGCGCTATCAGCAGGAGGTGCTGATGGTGGGCATCATCATCGCCCTGATCCTGCGAGGGGCGTTCATCCTCGTCGGCGCCGCCGTGATCGAGCAGTTCAGCTGGGTGTTCTACATCTTCGGGGCGTTCCTGGTGTGGACGGCATGGCGGCAGGCCTTCCCCGGTGGCGACCACGACTCGGACGTCAAGCAGGAGAACTTCGTGGTCAGGCTGCTGCGTCGCACGATCGACATCAGCGACCACTACGACGGAGCCAAGCTTCGCACCCTCGTCGACGGCAAGAAGATGTGGACCCCGATGGTCATCGTCTTCGCGGCGATCGGCGTGACCGACCTGCTCTTCGCCATCGACTCGATCCCGGCGATCTTCGGCATCACCACGAGCCCGTTCATCGTCTTCACGGCGAACATCTTCGCCCTCATGGGGTTGCGGCAGCTCTACTTCCTGCTCGGCGACCTGCTCGACCGCCTGCGCTACCTGCACTACGGCATCGCGTTCATCCTCGCGTTCATCGGATTCAAGCTGGTGTTCCACGCGATGCACGTCAACGAGCTGCCGTTCATCAACAACGGAGAGCACATCGAGTGGGCACCCGAGATCTCGACGTGGATGTCGCTCGGCGTCATCATCGTGTCGATGCTCGTGGCCACCGTGGCCAGCCTCATCGCGTCGGCGCGCGACAAGAAGGCCGGCACGGTGGAATCCGCCAAGGCGGTCGCCGACGAGAAGGGCACCCCGGCGACGGTGGACGATGCCGCTGCCGGGCGGGACGCCGTGGCGGGCACCGCGCCCGCGGACCCCGCCTCGTCCCGGGCGTCGGCCCAATCCTCGGCTGGCCAGGGCCCCCTGGACGAGGATCCCGCCGTACCGGACCCCACGAGCAAGCGCGGCCGCGCGTAGCATCCCGCGGCGCCCCCTCGCCGTAAGGAGTCCGTGTATCGCCAGGCCCTTGGGTCGCGAAGGGGCGCAAGCGGCGTGAATCAGCCTCGTGACGACGCGCTTTGCGTCCTTTCGGGACCCGCGCGGCGCGCTGACCGGGACGAGACAGCGGGCGCCGATGCAACCGGTACTCAGGCGAGGCCCCGGAAGCGGAGCGCCCGGCGAGTGCGAGCGATCAGTTCGTGGGGGCGCATCCTCTTCGACACCCTGATGACCAGCCAGCCGGCTTCGGTGAGGTCGTTGTACCGGGTGAGGTCGGTGGCCCACTGCGCGGGGTCCGTGAGGTGCTGTTCGCCTTCATATTCCAGCAGCACCATCCATGGCCGAAATACGAGATCGCCCTTCGTCCATCGCCCAGAGCGCAGCAGGATGCGGCCATTGGCCTCGGGTTCGGGCAGCCCCGCCCGCACCAGCACGAGCCGCGCCCACGTCTCGCGCGACGAGTAGGCGTTGGGCCGCATCTCCGCCCGTGCCTCCCGAAGACGGACCACGCCGCGCATGCCCGACCTTTCCTGTATCGCGCGGTCGATCTCGCCCAGCGTGGCGATGGGAATCGGGAGGCCGATCAGGCGGTCTCCCGCAGCGATGAGGTCGTCCAGAACCAGGAATGTGGCGAGACCACACCATGCCTCGACCGCTTCGACCACGGGCAGCCCGTCGATGCGATCGATCGGCAGCGGCCGGTCAGCGCGATGTCCCATGACTTCCCGTCCTCGTGGTGCCCGATCGCCGTACCGAGCGATGACGTGGAGGCGGGGGTCTCGCTCGAACCAGCCGGGCAGCGGCAGACCGTGGAGGAGCGCAGCCGTTGCGTGGGAGAACGCGTGGTGTCGCGGCATCCGTGTCGCGTAGGAACGGCATCGATCGAGGAGGCTCATCCCTCCTGCCGGCGCCCGCACCCCCTGAAACGGTGACTGCAAGTCGTTGCTGCGAAGCCGATGCGGCCGTACCCCCTTCGCAAGCGCCGAGCCGACGGAGAAGGGCCTATCGCGGAGATCGGCCGGGAGAGGCTCAGGATGACGCATCCGCCAAGCCTCGAACCTCAAATCGCCGACAACCCGCACTCCTGGTTGTCGGTGGAATCCACCCGATCAGTTGCCCCCTGTGCAGAGTGCCGCGAAGGGACGCAGGTTGCTGCCGATGGGGCGCCAGAGCAGCACAATGCGTCCCCTCGGCGTCGCCCGCAGGGATACGACCGACATGCGAGGGGCCCAAGCAGCATGCCCCAGTGTGCCCCGGCCGACGCTGGCGAAAGGACGCGATCTGCGGCACATCGGGCGCCTGAAGCGACAGAATGCGTCCTTTCGCGAAGAAGGGTCGGGGCGCGCCCGGAGCGACCGCTGCTGGGCCGGTGGTATTCTGGCCGGGTGCGGATCGCTCTCCTTCTCCTTAGCGGCCGCGACGAGACCTCGTTCTAGGCCTCTCTCGTCGCGGAGTCTGTTGCGGGCCCACACCCCTAGCTCCAGGAGATTGAACGCATGAGCACCAGCCCGGTTTCCGGCATCCCCGACTCCCCGCGCACACTGGCGGAGAAGGTCTGGGACGACCACCTCGTCGTGAAGGGCGAGAACGGCGAGCCCGACCTGATCTACATCGACCTGCACCTCGTGCACGAGGTCACGAGCCCACAGGCCTTCGACGGCCTCCGCGCCGAGGGCCGACCGCTGCGGCGCGTCGACCTGACGATCGCGACCGAGGACCACAACACGCCGACGCTCGCGATCGACAAGCCGATCGCCGACCTGACGAGCCGCACCCAGATCGAGACGCTGCGCCGCAACGCCGAGGAGTTCGGCGTGCGGCTGCACTCGCTCGGCGATAAGGAGCAGGGGATCGTCCACGTCGTCGGCCCGCAGCTCGGCCTGACGATGCCGGGGATCACGGTCGTCTGCGGCGACAGCCACACCAGCACGCACGGCGCGTTCGGCGCCATGGCGTTCGGCATCGGCACGAGCGAGGTCGAGCACGTCATGGCGACCCAGACGCTGCCGCTCAAGCCGTTCAAGACGATGGCGATCACCGTCGAGGGCACGCTGAAGCCCGGCGTCACCGCGAAGGACATCATCCTCGCCGTGATCGCGAAGATCGGCACCGGCGGCGGGCAGGGCTACGTGCTCGAGTTCCGCGGCAGCGCCATCCGCGCGCTCTCGATGGAGGGACGGATGACGGTCTGCAACATGTCGATCGAGGCCGGTGCACGCGCCGGCATGGTCGCGCCGGATGAGACGACGTTCGCCTACCTCGAGGGCCGCCCGCACGCCCCGAAGGGCCAGGACTGGGAGGACGCCGTCGCCTACTGGCGCACCCTGCCCACGGACGAGGGTGCCGTGTTCGACGCCGAGGTGTACCTCGACGCCGACGAGCTCGAGCCCTTCGTCACGTGGGGCACCAACCCGGGTCAGGGCGTCTCGCTCTCCGGCGTGGTTCCCACCCCCGCCGACATCGCCGATCCGAACGAACGGGCAGCCGCCGAGCGGGCCCTCGAATACATGGACCTGCAGGCGGGCACTCCGCTCAAGGACGTGCCGGTGGATGCCGTCTTCATGGGCTCCTGCACGAACAGCCGCATCGAGGACCTGCGTGCCTTCGCATCGATCGTTCGGGGGCGCAAGAAGGCCGACGGCGTGCGCGTCATGGTCGTGCCCGGCTCGGCCCGCGTGCGGCTGGAGGCGGAGGCGGAGGGCCTCGACAAGGTCTTCACCGACTTCGGCGCCGAGTGGCGGTTCGCCGGCTGCTCCATGTGCCTCGGGATGAATCCCGACCAGCTCGCGCCGGGGGAGCGGTGCGCCTCGACGAGCAACCGCAACTTCGAGGGGCGACAGGGCAAGGGCGGGCGCACGCACCTCGTCTCGCCGCTCGTCGCGGCGGCCACGGCCGTCCGGGGCACACTGTCGAGCCCCAGTGATCTGGAGGAGACGCCGATCTTCGCGGCGGTCGACGCCTCGACAGGCTCGGCGACCGGGATCAATGGCGGGCGGGGGCCGGTCCCTGAGCTCGTCGAAGGGTCGACGCACGAGGGGGCACGCTGACGATGGACAAGTTCATCACCCACACGGGAATCGCGGCGCCGCTGAAGCGCTCGAACGTCGACACCGACCAGATCATCCCGGCGGTCTACCTCAAGCGCGTCACGAAGACCGGCTTCGAGGACGCGCTGTTCGCCGCCTGGCGTCAGGACCCGGACTTCGTCCTGAATCAGCCGGCCTTCCAGGGCGCAAGCGTCCTGGTCGCCGGCGCCGACTTCGGCACCGGCTCGAGCCGCGAACACGCCGTCTGGGCGCTGCGCGACTTCGGGTTCAAGGTCGTGCTCAGCCCCCGCTTCGGCGACATCTTCCGCGGGAACTCCGGCAAGCAGGGGCTCGTCACCGGCCTCATCTCCGAGGAGGACCTGGAACGCATCTGGGCGGCGATCGACGCGGATCCCGGTGTATCGATGACCGTCGACCTGGAGGCGCGGAGCGCCACCCTGGGCGATATCCGGGTTCCTTTCGACATCGATGATTACACTAGGTGGCGGCTCCTCGAGGGGCTCGATGACATCGGGCTCACGCTGCGCAACGAAGACAAGATCGCGCAGTTCGAGGCCCGCCGCGAGGCGTGGCGGCCACGGACGATACCCGTCCCGTGAGCCTGGCGCCCCCATCACCACCGGGGCCGCCGGCTGATTCAGACCACGCGCTCGAACACACCAAGTGAGGCCCATCGCATGACGACCATCCTGAACGAGTCCGCAGTGTCATCCTCGGGAGGGTTGGGCGAAGTCCTTGCCATTCGCGGTGGACGCCCCTTGCGCGGCCGCGTCGAGGTCAAGGGTGCGAAGAACCTCGCCACCAAGGCCATGGTCGCCTCGCTCCTCGGCGACACGCCGAGCGTGCTCCGGGATGTGCCGGACATCAGCGATGTCAAGGTCGTCCGGTCGCTGCTCGAGGTGCACGGCGTCATGGTCGAGGAGGGCGACGAAGAGGGCTCACTCCGGTTCGACCCGCGCGGCGCCGTGTCTGCGCACATGGAGGAGATAGACGCGCACGCCGGCGCCTCCCGCATCCCGATCCTGTTCTGCGGTCCTCTGCTGCACCTGCTCGGCGAGGCGCTGATCCCCGACCTGGGCGGCTGCCGCATCGGCGACCGTCCGATCAACTTCCACATGGACGCGCTGCGTGCGTTCGGCGCGATCGTCGACAAGAGCTATGAGGGCATCCGCATCACGGCCCCGAACGGTCTGACGGGCGCGAACATCGAGCTGCCGTACCCGAGCGTCGGCGCCACCGAGCAGGTGCTGCTGACCGCCGTGAAGGCGAAGGGCATCACGGAGCTCAAGAACGCGGCGATCGAGCCCGAGATCATGGATCTCATCGCCGTGCTCCAGAAGATGGGCGCGATCATCTCCTACGAGCCCAATCGCGTCATCCTCATCGAGGGTGTCGACCGGCTCACCGGGTATGACCACCGCGCCATCTTCGACCGCAACGAGGCCGCATCCTGGGCCTGCGCCGCGCTGGCGACCGACGGCGAGATCTTCGTCGGCGGTGCCAAGCAGCAGGAGATGCTGACCTTCCTCAACGTCTTCCGCAAGGTCGGCGGCTGGTTCGACGTGCGAGAGGACGGCATCCTCTTCCGCCGCGGCGGCCCGCTGAAGCCCGTCGTCGTCGAGACGGATGTGCACCCCGGGTTCATGACCGACTGGCAGCAGCCGCTGATCGTCGCGCTGACTCAGGCCCAGGGCGAGTCGGTCGTGCACGAGACCGTCTACGAGAACCGCCTCGGCTTCACGGAGGCGCTCGTCGCGATGGGCGCCGACATCGTCGTGCACCCGAACGGCATCGACGCCGGCGGGCGGCGCGTGCCGCGGCGCGCGCTCGAGCAGGCGGCCGTCATCAACGGCCCGACGCCGCTGCACGGCGCGGACATCGTGGTTCCCGACCTGCGGGGCGGCTACAGCCACGTCATCGCCGCGCTGACCGCCGAGGGCGAGTCCGTCGTCTCCGGCGTCGGAGTGATCAGCCGCGGTTACGAGAAGTTCTTCGCCAAGCTCGAGGCGCTGGGCGCCGACTTCGACGTCATCGGCTGACGCGCGTGTCTCGCCCTCCGGCATCCGCCGAGAAGACGCGGCCGTCGATCTTCTGGCCCCTCGCCGCCGTCGCCGTTCCCGCGATCGGAGTGCTCGCCGCCATCAAGCTCGATGGCGGTGAGAAGCTGCCCCGCGATGGCGCGTTCGTCATCGCACCCAACCACTACACCGAGATCGATCCGCTCATCGTGGCGGCCGCCGTCTGGCGCGCCGGACGTGCTCCCCGGTTCATGGCGAAGGACAGCCTGTTCAAGGTTCCCGTCCTCGGTTCGATCCTGCGGGCCACGGGCATGGTGCCGGTCGCGCGCGCGTCATCGAGCGCGTCCGCCCGCGCCACGCTGGATGCCTCGGAGCAGCTCGTCGAGCAGGGATCCGGCGTCATCGTGTACGCAGAGGGCACGCTGACGCGCGACCCCGACATGTGGCCCATGCGCGGCAAGACCGGCGCGGTGCGCCTTGCGCTCGAAGCCGACGTGCCGCTCTATCCGATGGCCCATTGGGGCGCGCAGGAGGTCATGGCCCGCTACGGCAAGAAGATCGATGTGTGGCCGCCCCGCAAGAAGGTGCGGGTGCTGATCGGCGACCCGGTGAACCTCGACGCCTACCGCGGCCAGCCGCTCAACCCGGCGGCGCTGGCGGCCGCGACGACACTCCTCATGAACGACATCACGCGTCTCCTCGAGGAGATCCGCGGCGAGAAGGCCCCCGCCGAACGGTGGGACCCCGCGTCGCACTCCCAGAAGGAGACGGGTCGCTTTGAGTCGTAGAGATCCCGCCCCCCGGGTCGCCGTCATCGGCGCCGGCAGCTGGGGAACCACGTTCGGCAAGATCCTCGCCGATGGCGGCGCGCACGTCACCATGTGGGCCCGCCGCCCGGAACTCGCGCACGAGATCGCGGAGGCCAAGCGCAACAGCGGCTACCTCCCGGGCATCAACCTGCCGCGCTCGATGACCGCCACGCATCACCTGTCAGAGGCGCTCGAGGGCGCCGAGCAGGTCTACCTCTCGATTCCGAGCCAGGCGGTGCGCCAGAACCTCAAAGCGGTGCGGCCCCTTCTCTCCGACGGCGAGTCTCTCGTGGTGAGCCTCATGAAGGGGGTCGAGCGCAGCACCGGCCTCCGCATGAGCGAGGTCATCGAGCAGGAGCTGCACATCGACTCCAGCCGGATCGCTGTGGCATCCGGCCCGAACCTCGCCCTCGAGATCGCACGCGAGCAGCCGACGGCCGCCGTGATCTCGTCGACGAGCCGTGAGACCGCGGATGCCGTGGCCCGGCGCGCGCGCAACGGATACTTCCGCACCTTCGTCAACACCGACGTGATCGGCACAGAGTTCGGTGGAGTGCTGAAGAACCTCATCGCCGTCGCCATCGGGATCGTCGACGGCGTCGGATACGGGGAGAACACGAAGGCATCCATCATCACGCGCGGACTCGTGGAGATGACGGACTTCGCCGTCGCGTACGGCGCACACCCCGAGACGCTTCAGGGACTGGCGGGGCTCGGCGACCTCATCGCGACCTGCCAGTCCCCGCTGAGCCGCAACAACACCGCCGGCCGGCTCCTCGGGCAGGGCTACCGCTTCGACGATGTGGTCAAGCAGATGAACCAGACCGCTGAGGGGCTCGCATCGGTTGCGCCCATCCTGCAGCTGGCGAAGGAGGTCGGCGTCGAGATGCCGATCGTGGAGCAGGTGAAGATGGTGCTCGATGGCACCATGAACCCGCGCGACATCGCACCGCACCTGACGACAGACGATGACACCCCGAAGGGTGAGAGGACGCAGAATGGACAAGCCGGCGGTGGCGGTGCTCTTTGGCGGTCGCTCCAGCGAGCACTCGATCAGTTCCGCAACAGCGGGCGGGGTGCTGAGGGCGATCAACCGTGACCTGTACCGGGTGATCCCGGTCGGCATCACCCGGGCCGGCGTGTTCGTGCTCGAGGACGACGACGCCGACAAGTTCGCGATGGACGCCGATCGTCTCCCGGAGGTCGTCGACAACGGCACGCGAGTGCTGTGGCCCGAGGGCGGGGGCGACCGCGCTCTGCGTGTTCGCCGAGCGGACGGCATCGTCGACGAGCTGGGCGACGTGGATGTCGTGCTGCCCATCCTGCACGGGCTGCACGGCGAGGACGGGACGATCCAGGGCTTCTTCGACACGCTGGAGCTCCCGTATGCGGGCGGTGGCGTGCTGGACTCGGCGCTCTGCATGGACAAGCACTTCATGAAGATCGCCCTCGAGGCGTCCGGCGTGCCGGTGTCGCCGTGGGTGACCGTGCGGGCTGCGCGGTGGGCAGCGGACCCCACTGGCGTCCGAGCGGATGCCGAGGGCCTGGGTCTTCCCGCGTTCGTCAAGCCGGCCAGGGCGGGCTCGAGTGTCGGCGTCTCGAAGGTGTCGGAGTGGACCGAGCTCGATGCCGCGCTGGAGCTGGCTTTCGCCGAGGACGACAAGGTCCTCATCGAGACGGGCATCGACGGGCGGGAGATCGAGGTGGCGATCCTCGGCGCGCGACCCGGGCATCCCGTGCGTGCGTCGCTTCCGGGCGAGATCGTGCTCACCACCCGCGAGTTCTACGACTTCGAGGGGAAGTACCTCGGGGGCGCCGGAGTGGATGTCGTCTGCCCGGCCGACCTGCCGGCTGAGGTGGTCCGCGACATCCAGCAGCTCGGCATCCGTGCCTTCGAAGCGGTCGATGGACAGGGGCTCGCGCGCGTCGACTTCTTCGCGACGCCGCAGGGGCTGGTCGTGAACGAACTCAATACGATGCCGGGCTTCACGCCGATCTCCATGTTCCCCAAATGCTGGATCGCGTCGGGGATGACTTATCCCGCACTCATCAGCGAGCTCATCGAAGGCGCTCTCGCCCGAGGCTGAGCAGAGCGAGGCGACCGACCGCCCCCGTCCTCGGTTCTCCGGAACAGGGCGTACAGTGTACGGAGACCTGTTCTGGGGGTGGGTCTGAGACGTCTGTTCTGGGGATGGACGTCGGGCGCTCGTCTGCGGACGGACGTTCATCGCAGCTGTCGGGGGACAGGTGTGTGCATAGCACCTAGGGGGACAATCGTGCTGAAGAAGTCACTCTCTGCTCTGGCGTTGGCCGGGGCATTGATCGCAATGCCCATGGCCGCGAACGCGGCGGAGTCGTATACTCCGAATCCGCAATCAGATCTGTCGCTGGCCGGTACGGTGGCCACGAGCGAGTGCCTGGGGGATGTGCCGTGGATCAGTTTCAAGGTGTCGATGGATGACCCGGGCGATGTCGCGACGAGCGGCACCGCGGTACTGGTCATGAGCGATGGCGCGAACTCCGTCACCGTGCCGCTCGGCGAGCTGGTCGACGATTCGCTGTCCGGACGCGTGCTCTGGCCGGGTGCGAGCATCGACGCCGCCGGAAACCCGACGGGCTGGCCCGGATGGGCGCAGCAGGATGGCGCCTGGGTCGAGACGTCGGGAAACTTCGCGTGGACTCGTGGCGAGATCAGCGCGGTCATCGTCGTGAACCCCGAGATCGGCGTGCCGCTGTCCTACCCGCAGGCGACACCGGAGTGCGCGACGGGACCCCGTGGCGCCGTGGCGGCCGCGACGGAGCATGAGGCGGCGCTCGCGATGACCGGCACCGACGCGGCAGCGCTGTCGATCGCCCTCGGGGCAGCGGGCACCCTGCTCGCCGGTGGCGTCCTTCTCCTCGCGCGGCGACGCTCCGCGCGACGATAGGTCGTCGTGATCTTCGAGTACGCACCCCCATCTCCCGCGCACCGCGGGAGATGGGTGTGGATCGCATTGGGTGTCGTGCTCCTCGCCCTCCTGGCATGGGGAGGGTGGGTCGGCGTGCGCGCCATCGAGGCGAAGGGCGAGCTCGATGCTCTGGTGCCGGCGGCCGTGGGGGTGCAGGACGCGCTGAAGGCGGGAGACATCGCCGAAGCGACGGATATGGCCGATGACTTCTCCGCGCATGCCGCGCGCGCGTCGGAGCTCAGCGGCGATCCACTGTGGCGTGCCGCCGAGTCCCTTCCGGCGCTCGGACCGAATCTCGCCGCCGTCCGGGTCGCTTCGGCTCAGCTCGACGCGCTCAGCACCGAGGCGCTTCAGCCGGTGCTCGGGGCGTCGGGGCAGCTGTCTTCGCTTCTGGATTCGACGACCGGGTCGTTGGATGTCGTGGCGATGGAATCCCTGCATTCGCCGCTCGTCCGGGCCTCTGAGGCGCTCGACACCGCGGGCAGCGAACTCGGCCGGCTCCCGCTCGCCTCTGTACTGACTCCGATCCGTGCCGGTGTCACGCGGATGCAGGGGCACATCGAGGAGGCGCGCTCCATCACCTCCGACCTCGCCGATGTGACCGCGGTCCTCCCTTCCATGCTGGGCGCGGACGCTCCTCGCAGCATTCTGATGGTGTTCCAGAACAACGCGGAGCTTCGCACAGGTGGCGGGATCACGGCCGCGTTCGCCGAGGTGCGCGCCGACGCGGGCGCGCTCTCGCTGGTCGATCAAGGCAGCTCCCGCGAGTTCCCGGAGCTGGACGAGCCGATCATGCCGCTTCCGCAGACGTTGACGGCTCTGCACGGGGATGTGGCGGGTCGCTGGGTGCAGAACATCTCGATGTCGGCCGACTTCACCGTGTCCGCGGATCTGGCCTCGGAGTGGTGGAACGTGCGGACGGGTCATCGCCCGGACACCGTCGTGTCTCTGGACCCCGTCACGCTGCAGTCGGCGTTGGCCGCCCTCGGTCCGGTGGACGTGCCGGGGTGGGGCCAGCTGACGGCGGACAATGCGGTGCACCGCCTGCTCGTCGAGCCCTATATGACCGTCGACGATGTGGCGGCGCAGGACACCATCTTCGAGAACGCAGCGGCCAGCGCCCTGGCGGTGCTGCTCAGCGGCTCGGCCAACCCGGTCGAGCTGATCGCCAGCCTGGAGCAGCCGATCGAGGACGGCCGGATCTCGGTCTGGAGCGCCTATCCGGAAGAGCAGACCGTTCTTGCGGCCGGCCCGCTCGCCGGTCAGGCCGCGCGGCAGGAAGCGGCGGGTGAGGACGCCTTTGCGGTCTACCTCAATGACACGACCGGCGCGAAGATGGACAGCTACCTCGACATCGCCATTGCGAGCACCGTCGCGGACTGCCGGCCCGACGGGCTGCGGGACGTCACCGTGGCGGTGACGCTCACGAACAGTGCGCCGGCCGACGCAGCGACCTTCCTGCCGCCGAGCATGACCGGTGACGGCACCTACGGTGTGGCTCCGGGGAGCATCGGCACGTACGTGGCCGTGTCGGCGCCGAGGGAGAGCTTCCCCGGCCCGGTGACCAGGGACGAAGGATCCAGCTACTCCATCCAGGCCGACGCCGATGGGCGCCCGGTCAGCCAAGCACGTCTGGATCTTGCACCGGGACAGACCAACACGCTCGTCTTCCGCTTCGTGGCCGGTTCGCCGGGAAGCATCGAACCGCAGATCCTGCACACCCCGACGATCGGACAGGTCGACGTGACCGCGCCGATCGCCGGCGATTGCCCGGCTCTCGGCTGACGCCTCGCCGAAGGCGCCGCTATGGCGCCGGTGTGGCGTCCTCGGGCGCGACGCACTCCGCGTTCTTCGGCAGCTGTTGAAGGATAGGCGAGAGAGCCTGCAGCGCCTCGCCGCCGGAGACGGCGTCGTAGTCCACGAACACCTCGACGGCGGGGGTGCGGCCATAGGTGGTGAACAGGTACTTCGGCGCCCGGGACTCGTCGATGATCCAGTCGACTCCGGCGACGGTCTGGCATCGCAGCGTCGTCGGGCCGGGGGGAGCGACCCCGCAGGTCAGCAGTACGGCCGCCGGATCGCCCCACGCCCCCGTGGACTGGGCATCCGTCCATCGACGTTGCAGCCCCGCCACCGTGTCGGGCAGCCGGACGCTGACATCGGCGCAGAGCGTGGCGTTCGCGTTCTCCGCCGGCTCCATCGACACCGTGCCCGCGCAGCCGGTGAGTCCGACGCCGGCGAGCAGAACGAGGGCCAGGGAGCGGAGGCGGGGCACGATTCCAGGTTAACCGGCGCCGCGGCGATGGTCGGCCGCGCGGCACGGCCAGTAGCGTGGGGGCATGAGCGCGCCCGCGGACGATCCTGCCGTCGGCGAACTGTCGGAGGGCGAGATCCTGCGCCGCATCCTGTCGCGGCTGACGTCCGTGCCCGGGGTGGATGTCGGGCCCGGGGACGACGCGGCGGTGCTGGCGGCTCCGGGCGGCTCGGTCGTCGCCACGACGGACACCCTCGTGCACGGTCCTGACTTCCGACTCGCGTGGTCGAGCGGGTTCGACCTCGGGTGGAAGGCCGCCGCGGTCAACCTCGCCGACATCGCCGCGATGGGCGCCCGGCCGACCGCCCTCCTCGTCGCCCTGGCGATGCCCAACGACACGCGGGCGTCGTTCGTGGAGCAGGTCGCCGACGGGCTCCGCGCCGCGTGCGAGGCGCTCGCCCCCGGCTGCGGCGTGGTGGGGGGAGACCTGACGGTGTCCGACACCCTGACGATCGCGGTGACCGCGCTCGGCGCGCTCGATGGCCGCCCGCCCCTGCTGCGCTCCGGCGCCCGCGTGGGAGATGTCGTCGCGGTCGCCGGCGAGCTCGGCGTGGCGGCGCGTGGCCTGGAGGCGCTGTTCCGGGTCTTCGTCGATGCGGCTGGGGCGCCCGCCCCGGTCGATCCGGACGTGCTCGCCGACCTGCCCGATGCCGCCGACGTCGGCGCCATCGTCGCGCAGCTGCGCCCCGAGCCGCCCGTGTCGCTGGGCGCCCTGGCGGCCACCCACGGCGCGACCGCGATGATGGATGTCTCGGACGGCCTGGTGCTCGACGCGACGCGCATGGCGGATGCCTCCCTCGTGACGATCGAGATCGATACGGGCCGCCTCGGAGCCGACGCGCACCGGGCTCTCCACGGCGGCGAGGACCATGCGCTGCTCGGCACGTTTCCCGCCGACGCGGGCCTGCCCGAGGGCTTCCGCCCGATCGGCCGAGTTCTCCCGTGCGGCGAAGTGCCGGTGCTCGTCGACGGGGCTCCGTACCAGGGCGTCGGGGGGTGGGATCCGTACCGCGACTGGGACTCGCAGGGCGGCTAGCTGTGCGGGTGCACCCACCAGAGCACCGTGTCGCCGTACCGCTTGTGGCGCGCATGCTCGAGCCCCGCGGGGAGTCCCGGCGCGGGTGAGCGCCGTGCCCGCTCGATGATGACCGTGGCGCCCGGCGCCAGAGCGCGCACGAGCAGTTCGAGGCTGCCCGCCAGCTCCGCCTCGGAAACGTCATAAGGGGGGTCGAGGAACACGAGGTCGAATGCTCCCTGCGACGCCCGGAGGTAGGCGTCCACAGACGAACGATGCACGCGGATCGCGGCATCCGAGCCGATCGACTTGGCCACCTTGACGGCGTTGCGCTGCACCACGGCGGCGGCACGCGGTGCCTTCTCGACGAGGTCAGCGGATGCCGCGCCGCGGCTCACCGCCTCGAGTCCGAGAGCTCCCGATCCGGCGTAGAGGTCGAGCACGGCCGCTCCCCGCAGGGCGTCGGCCGACTCCAGCGAGCCGAAGAGCGACTCGCGCACGCGATCGGCCGTCGGCCGCGTCCCGGCGTCGGGCACCTCGAGGGCGATCGAGCCGGCGCGGCCGGCGATGATGCGTGTCACACGATCACGATAGCCGCGGCGTCATGCACCGGCGCGCGGCCCAGCGCCGTCGTCGGCCGCAGCGCGATCAGCCTGCGACCGGCGGATCCTCTTCGCGGAGCCGCGGTTCCATGCGCAGTTCCGGCCGCAGCCCGGACTTGTCGGAGTAGAACGCCCGGATCACTTCCATGTCGGCGCGAACGTCGCCGGTCAGGTCGATCGTCGGTCCGAGTCCGGTCGTCCTCGTGGTGCGGTCGACGTAGCCCAGCGTCACGCCGAGGCCGGCCTCCCTGGCGATGCGGTAGAAGCCCGACTTCCAGTAGCCGCCGCCGCCGCGCGTGCCCTCCGGCGTCACGACGAGGCCGAAGACCTCGCCGGCGTGGATGCGCTCGACGATGTCCGCCACGACGCGGGAGGCGTCCGCCCGGTCCACCGGGATTCCGCCGATGCCGCGCATGATCGGACCGCGCCAGCCTCTGAACAGGCTCGCCTTGCCGAGCCAGCGGAAGTTCATTCCCAGGCGCCACGCGATCCCGAGCATGAGCACGAAGTCCCAGTTCGACGTGTGCGGCACTCCGAGCAGGATGGTGGGGCGAGTCGGCGCCGGCTCCGTGGAGAGGGTCCAGCGGCTGCAGGCCCAGTACACGCGTGCGAGCAGTCGTCGGAGCATGCGCACTACGGTAAGGCACCCGGCTGGGCGGAGTCCGTTTCGGCGCGGAGCGCGGGTCGGTGCCCCTGCCTAGACTCTTGGCATGTCGTTCACCCTCGAGTCGCGCCTGGACGGCATCGTGGGCGGCAAGACGGCGGGGGTGCTGACCCGCGCGTTCGGCATGAAGACCGTGGGCGATCTGCTCGTGCACTACCCCCGGCGCTACGCGCACCGTGGCGAGCTCACCCCGATCGGCTCGCTGCCTCCGGGCGAGACGGTGACGATCGTCGCCGAGGTCAAGCGGGTGAACGAACGGCGGATGCAGCAGCGCAAGGGCACGATCCTCGAAGTGATCATCAGCGACGGGAACGGCGAGATGTCGCTGACCTTCTTCGGCCAGAGCTGGCGCATGAAGGACCTGCGGCCCGGTCGTCGAGGCGTCTTCTCGGGCAAGGTCGGCGAGTACCGGGGCGGCATGCAGTTCACGCATCCGGACTACGAGCTGTTCGATGACGAGGACGAGGCGCGCATGAACGCCGAGGCCTTCGCCAACCAGCCGATCCCCATCTACCCCGCGACGTCGACGGTCGCGAGCTGGCAGCTGCAGAAGATCGTCGCGATGGTGCTCGACGGCCTGGCCCCGATCGAGGACCCGCTGCCCGCTGACGTCCGCCGCACGCGCGGGCTCCTCTCCGCGAGCGATGCCGTCCAGCGCATCCACCGGCCCGACTTCGACGACCAGATCGGCCCCGCACGCCAGACGCTGCGCATGCACGAGGCGCTGGTGCTCCAGACCGCGCTGCTGCAGCAGCGGCAGTTCGTGCGCGCTCTCTCCGCCACGGCGCGACCGGCGGCGTCCGGTGGGCTGCTGGAGCGTTTCGATCGGGGGCTGCCTTGGGAGCTCACCCCCGACCAGTCGGAGGTGGGGAAGCGGATCGCCGCGGACCTGGTGGGCGCCTGGCCGATGAACAGGCTCGTGCAGGGCGAGGTCGGCTCGGGCAAGACCCTCGTGGCGGTGCGCGCGATGCTGCAGGTCGCCGATTCGGGCGGGCAGTCCGCGCTCATCGCGCCGACCGAGGTGCTCGCGGGGCAGCATCTGCGCACGATTGCCCGGATGCTGGGGCCGAAGCTCGCGCCGGAGCTCATACCGACGCTGCTCACCGGCCAGATGCCCGCCGCGGAGCGGCGAAAGGCGGCCCTGCGCGTCGCCTCGGGACAGGCTCTCATCGTCATCGGCACGCACGCGCTGCTGAGCGAGAGCACCACCTTCGCCGACCTGGGCCTCGTGGTCGTCGACGAGCAGCATCGGTTCGGGGTCGAGCAGCGGGAGACGCTCCGCGGCAAGGGGTCCAGCCCGCACGCCCTGGTCCTGACGGCCACCCCCATCCCTCGCACCGTGGCGATGACCGTGTTCGGCGACCTCGACGTCTCCACGATCCGCACGATGCCGCAGGGGCGAGCCGGCATCCAGAGCTTCGTGGCCCCCGTGGCCGAGAAGCCGGCGTGGTTCGGGCGGGTGTGGGAGCGAGCCGCCGAAGAGGTGTCGAAGGGACACCAGGTGTTCGTCGTCTGTCCGGCGATCGACGCCGACGCAGGCGCCAAGGATGCCGATGCCGAGGCGCCGCCGGTGGAGGGCGAGGCGCCGAAGGCGCACTGGGGCGTCGTCCAGGCCGCCGACGTGCTGTCGCGGCATCCGCTGTTCGGTGAGATCCGCGTCTCGACGCTGCACGGTCGCATGCCCTCGGACGAGAAGGATGCGGTCATGCAGGCCTTCGCCCGTGGTGAGATCGATGTGCTCGTCGCGACGACCGTGATCGAGGTCGGCGTCGATGTGCCCAATGCGTCGACGATGATCATCCTCGACGCCGACCGGTTCGGCGTCTCGCAGCTTCATCAGCTGCGCGGGCGGGTGGGACGCGGTGGTGTACCGGGTCTCTGCCTGCTCGTGACCGAAGCCGCGCCACGCACGCCGGCGCGGGCGAGGGTCGAGGCGGTCGCAGCGACCCTCGATGGCTTCGAGCTCGCCGAGGTCGACCTCGAGCTGCGGGGTGAGGGTGACGTGCTGGGTGACGCGCAGTCGGGCGCCCGTTCCTCCCTCCGCCTGCTGCGGGTGGTGAAGGATGCCGACATCATCGCCGATGCACGCGCGGTGGCCGAGGGGATCCTCGACGATGACCCCACGCTGTCGGCGCACCCGGGTCTGGCCGCCGCCATCGAGCGGCGGGTCGGCATGGAGGAACGAGCGGCCCTGGCCAAGAACTAGCCGCCCTTCGACGGGCTCAGGGACCGAATGGCCGGAAATCGCAGAAAGACCGGATCGGCGGTGATCGCAAATAGGCTGATTGCATGAGCAGCCGGATCGCCGTCGTACCTGGTTCCTTCGACCCCCCGACGCTCGGCCACCTGGATGTCATCCGCCGTGCGGCGACCCTCTACGACGAGCTGCACGTGCTGGTGGTGCACAATCCAGGCAAAGAGGCGATGCTGCCGATCTCCCAGCGCCTCGCGCTGCTCGAGCAGTCGATCGCCGAGAGCGACATCGACTCCACCGTCATCGTCGCCTCGTGGAGCGTGGGCCTGCTGGTCGACTACGCGACGGATGTCGGTGCCGGCGTGCTGGTGAAGGGCATCCGCTCGCAGGTCGATGTGGCGTACGAGACACCCATGGCCATCGTCAACCGCCATCTGGCACACGTCGAGACCGTCTTCCTTCTCCCCGATCCCGCGCACGCGCTGGTTTCCAGCTCGCTGGTCCGCCAGGTCGCAGGCCTCGGGGGAGACGTCTCGCCCTTCGTCCCGGCGCCCGTGGCGCGCTTCCTCGACAGCGGCGCACGCGAGGCCTGACGAGCTCCTCCTGACGCACCACGGGTAGGATTGTCCGGTGAGAACCCGGCGCCCGACCCCGTACATGATCAATGTGCGCGACATCGCACACCACCCCGGTGAGATGCGAGAGCACTCGCTCACCGTCGTACCCACCGAGCGCTGGGGCGAGGGACTCGTGGCCGTCGAGGACGGTCGGGAGATCGACCTCGACGTCCGGCTGGAGTCGGTGCACGAGGGCATCCTGGTGACCGGTGAAGCCGAGACCTTCTACGACGGCGTGTGCGGTCGTTGCCTCACGGCGATCACCCAGCCCGTCGAAGTCGAGATTCAGGAGCTTTTCACGTATCCTGGGAACGAGACATCTGACTACGAGGTTCAAGACGACCACGTGGATCTTGAAAATCTGGTCAGAGATGCGATCGTATTGTCGCTTCCGTTTCAGCCGGTATGTCAGCCGGATTGCCCCGGCCTCGACCCGGTCACGGGCGAGCGACTGGCAGAGAAGCCCGGTACAGAGCCACGCGAACCCATCGATCCACGCTGGGGCGCGCTCCAACAATTCACAGACGAGGGCCGCGGAGCGTAACGCCCCGCGTCCGAAGAACACAGAAGAGAGCTAGCCATGGCAGGTAACCCCCCGAAGCGGAAGGTCTCCCGCTCCAACACTCGTTCGCGTCGCGCTCAGTGGAAGGCGGCGCCCATCACGCTCACCAAGACCGTCGAGAACGGCGTCGTCGTCTACAGCCGTCCCCACCAGGCCAAGGTCGTCACCGACTCGCAGGGCACCGAGCTGTTCCTCGAGTACAAGGGCCGCAAGGTCGCCGACGTCTAACCGCCGGTTCACGAGCGGTGTCAAGCATTTCCGAGCGCACAGCGCTCTCCGAGAAGCTCGGGGTTGATATCGACCCCGAGCTTCTTTCGCTGGCGCTCACGCACCGTTCCTTCGCGTACGAGAACGGCGGCCTGCCGCACAACGAACGCCTCGAGTTCCTCGGCGATTCCGTGCTCGGCCAGGCGGTCACGGTCATGCTGTTCACCCGGCATCCGGAACTCGATGAGGGTGCGCTCGCCAAGCGCCGCTCCAGCGTCGTGTCGACACTCGCGCTGGCGGAGGTCGCGCGCACGATCGGCCTCGGCGAATATCTGATGCTCGGTCGCGGCGAAGAGCAGACCGGCGGACGCGACAAGGACTCGATCCTCGCGGACACCATGGAGGCCGTGATCGGGGCCACCTATCTCTCGGTGGGTCCCGAGGCGGCGACGGCGCTCGTGCTGAGGCTCACCGAGCCGCTGCTCGCGGACCCCGAGCGCTACGGCGCTGCGATGGACCCGAAGACGAGCCTTCAAGAACTCGCGGCCAGGGTCGGTGCCGCGCCGCCCGTCTACTCCGTCGAGTCCACCGGCCCGGATCACGATCGGCTCTTCACCGCGACCGTCCGCGTCGGCGAGGTGCTCACTCAGGGCACCGGCGGCAGCAAGAAGTCGGCCGAGATGGCCGCGGCGCTTCGGGCATGGCACGAGCTCGGCGAGAGTGCCTGAACTCCCCGAAGTCGAGGTCGTGCGCGCGGGCCTCGCCCCTGCCGTGACCGGCGCCCTCATCACGGGCGTGCAGGCGTTCGATCCTCGCGCGCTGACGAGGTTCGCGGGATCACCCGCCGAGTTCGAGGCGGCACTCGATGGTCGGCGGATCGTCGGCGCGGCTCGACGAGGCAAGTTCCTGTGGATGCCGCTCGGCGGCCGCCCCGAAGCCGAAGAGGCTTCGCTGCCGCAGGGGCTCGTCGCGCACCTGGGCATGAGCGGGCAGCTGCTGCTTCGGGATCCGGGCGCTCCGCAGGAGCGCCACGAGCGCGTTCGCCTGACGATCGAGCATCCGTCCCACGGGGAGCTCGCCGTGGTCTTCGCCGATCAGCGCACCTTCGGGTCGCTCACCATCGACATCCTGGTGCCCACTCTCGACGGCGCCGCCGGCGGCCTCGGAACCGAGGAACCACTGGTGCCGAGCCAGGTCGCGCATATCGCCCGAGACCCGCTGGACCCCGCGTTCCTCGACACGAGGTTCCGCTCGCTCCTCCGACGAAAGGACTCGGCGATCAAGCGGGTGCTGCTCGATCAGAACGTGATCAGCGGGGTCGGCAACATCTACGCCGACGAGGCACTCTGGGCGGCGCGCATCCACCCGGAGACGCCGGCGCGCGCGCTGTCGACCCGCGCCGTCAACCGGCTGCTCGCCGAGGTGCGCGCGGTGCTGCACAAGGCCCTCGCGGAGGGGGGCACGAGTTTCGACGCCCAGTACGTGAACGTCAACGGTCAGGCGGGGTACTTCGCCCACAGCCTGAACGCCTACGGGCGAGGGGGTCAGCCGTGTCCCCGCTGCGGACGGCCGGTCGTGCGCGTGTCGTTCATGAACAGGTCGAGTCACTACTGTCCGTACTGCCAGCGGATACCGCGCGCGGCCTGATCAGGCGAGGCGCTTCTGCCACTCGCCGGCGTGCAGCACCGGCGCGAAGCCCATCGCCTCGTTGATATCGAGCATGGGACGGTTCTCCTCGGCGTTGAAGGTCTCGATGCGCTCCGCCCCGGGAACGACCTCGAGCCATCGCAGCAGGGTCTCGCACTTCACCAGCAGCCCGAGCCGATGCCCGCGGTGCTCGCGGAGCACGGGTGTGTCGTTCCGGTGGGTCAGCGCGGGGGTGGACGTATCGACCGTGAGCGAGAGCTTCGAGGTGCGCGAGCATCGCCGAGCCGATACCCCGGCCCCACCGTTCGTGTGCGACCCGGACGTTGAGGCCCGCGGTTCGATCGCCCGGCTCGAGCGGGAGATCGACCGAGCCCGACGCCACAGCGGCACCGCCCAGGCCCCCAGGTGGAACAGCTGACGTCTGTCGGACTGCTCGCGCCAGAACGGCGGCGCCTGCTCGACGGTGAGCGAATGCTCGTCGTTTCCGCGGACGCGGCACATATCGGCGTTCCGGAGCCCGATGAGCTGCGTCAGATCATCGGACTCCGGAGCCTCGCCGTCGGCGGGGATCCGTATCCGCGTGATCACCGTGGTTTCAGGCATCCATCACCTTCTTCCACGCCCCGGCGTAGGAGGCCGGTACAAATCCGAGCGCCTCGTTGATGTCGAGCATGGGGCGATTCTCCTCCGCGTTGAACGTCGAGACGCGTGGCGACTCGGGCACGAGGTCGCGCCAGCGGCGCAGATTCTCACCCTTGACGAGCATTCCGAGGCGGTGACCGCGATGCTCCTCGAGCACCAGGGTGCCGTACTGATGGGTCGGTCCGCTGTGGTCTGGGCCGATCACCAACTCGTTGTACGCGACGATCCGCCCCGACGGCACGTGCTGCACCGCGGCGACGGAGATCGTCTGACCACCCTTGAGCAGCCGTTCGTCCCGGCGGGCGATGCGCGCCGCATCCCACGTCTCCTCGTCGAACACCATTGCGCCGCTCGGCACATCGGTCGCCATGCGGGAGATGACGTACGCGTACCCCTCGGCGTACTCGGCAGGCGTCGGCAGGTTCCAGGTCACCACGCGGTAATCGGCGCCGGCCTTCTCGCGCGCCTCGGCGAGAAGGCGATCGGCCTTCTCGAACGATCCGCGCAGGTCGAAGACGCTGTTGCGCTCCGTCTGCTCGAACGTGTAGCCGCGACGAAGGAACAGCTCCGTCTGGGGGTCCGTCGCCGGGATGCCGCCGAAGCCCGTCGGGGCCATGAGCTTCTCGCCGGTCGAGTCGCCGCGGTGCAGCGTCCAGGTGTGGGCGACCGAGCGTCCGCGTTCCGCCGCCACCCGCTCCACCGTGTCGAGCAGCGCGTCCCCGATGCCTTCGCCCCAATGACCCGGGTGCACGAATGCATCGAAGTCGAGTGTTCTGCCGCCCTCCTCCGTCGGGATCGTGATCGTCACCGCGCCGACGAGCCTCCTCCCGCTGTACGCGAGGTAGCCGAGCCGGGTGCTATCGGTCTGGTCCTGCCAGGACGGCAGGACCTCCGAGGGAAGGTGGTCGAAGTAGTCGTGGCCGGCCTCGTGCCGGCACACCAGGTTGTCGAGCTCGGCGAGCTCGACGAACGGACGCGCATCCGGCCCCTCCAGCGTCTCGGGCACGACGAGCGGGACGATGCGAAGCTCGGTCAACGTCGAGTTCGTCATGGCAGAACCTTCTTCCAGGCGCCGTTGTAGGCGATCGGAACGAAGCCGATGGCCTCGTTGATGTCGAGCATGGGGCGATTCTCTTCGGCGTTGTACGTGATGACGCGGGGAGATTCAGGGGCGACGTCCCGCCACGCGAGCAGGTTCTCGCATTTGACGAGCATTCCGAGCTTGTGACCGCGGTGCGCCTTCAGCACCAGGGTGTCCTCCTGGTGCGACGCCTCGGTCTTGTCCACGCCGACGACGAGCTCGTTGAATGCGCAGAGCTCACCCGTCTCGATGTGCTGGGCGGCGGTGACGTGCAGCGTGCGACCCGCCGAGGTGTACCGCGCGTCGTGGATGGCGATGCGCCCGGCATCCCAGGTCTCCTCGTCGAACTCGAGCGCTGCCGCCGGTGCGTCCGTGACCATGCGCGACTTCATCCACGCGTAGCCCTCGACGAACTCCGGTGGCGTCGGTGCGAACCACTGCACCACGCGATAGCCGGCGGATGCTGCGCGTGCGTGCTCGAGCAGTTTCTGCACTCCCTCGAACGACCCTCGCAGGTCGAACGCGCTGTTGCGCTCGATCTGCTCGAGCGTGAATCCGTTGGCGACGAACCACCGCGCGGCGTGGTCGTCCGCCGGGATGCTGCCGAACCCGGTCGGCGGCTCTAGGCGGCGCCCAGGCCCGTCCGGGTGCTCGGCCCATGACTGCAGCACGGAGCGGACGTTCTCGCGCGCAACCTTCTCGACCAGTTGGAGCGCCGCCGTGCCGATCCCCTGTCCCCAGACATCCCGGAGCAGTTCGATCAGCACGAAGGCGACCTTCGAATCGTCCTCGATCGGCAGGTCGAGGCCCACGCGGCCGACGGGCCGGTCGTCGACCAGCGCGAGCCAGGAGAGGCGTCGCTCGTAGTCGTTCGGCGAGTAGTGGGGGAGCAGCTCCGCGGCGGTGATGAAGTGGTCGTCATGCCCGGAGATATCCCGGTAGATGACATTGCGCACGTCGACCATCGCGCGGAAGTCGGCGGCATCGTCGCCGTCGATGGTCGATGGAACGTTCAGCGGCCGGAACTCGAGTCCGGTGAGCGTGAGGTTCATGGTGTTCTCTCTGTTGCGTCTGGGCGACGGCGGGGTCGGGGTGGGTGTGGCCGCGTTGGTCCGGGGATGACCCGGGGTCGGATGAGGACCCCGGGTCACGCACCGGTCACGCGTGCACCGTGGACAGGAGGTTCCGCCGCAAGGCGGCCTGCTCGCGGGCGAGGCGGGCTCGCTCGTTGGCACGGCGCAGGTGGTGGGATTCGTGCGCGGCGTTCCGCTGAACGCTGCGCGTGCTCCGGAGCAGCAGCCACAGGCCGACGCGCAGGAAGACGCGGTCGGCGAGCGAAGGGCGTGCGCCGGTTGCCGGCAGAGCCGGGACGGTGAACTCGGACCTGTCTCGATCGGGAGATCGGACGGGCGACAAGGTGTCGTGCATGGTGGTCGTGTCTCTTTTCAGAAGAAGGGTTGGGTGGAGGTTCGCCTGGTGGCGATGTCGCACGCATGCCGAAGAGGCCACGCGCCGACGGGAGGGCGCTCGAAGGGGCGGCGGATCTCATCGATCGGAGTGATCGAGCGATCGGCGGCGGGACGTCCTGCCCGAGGGCAGAGTCCTCCCCGGCGGCGCCTAGCGGGCGGCGGGCGTGAAGGCGCCGAAGGAAACGGCCACCACGGGGCAAGCGACTCCGCCGAAGGGCGCGAGTGCAATCGGCGCAGTGCCGGACTTGTTGATGTGCATCATCATGGTGACCTCCTTTCGACTTCAGACGCGAAGAGTGACGTTAGCGCGCTCCAGATACCCACGTCAAGCGAATTCCCAGAAATGATCGACGCCCGGGCGTTGCGGCGACGGCGCGGCGGGTGCGGTCGGGTAGCGTATGGCTGTCAACGAGCATGGCCGGGAGGCGCGTTTATGCACCTGAAGAGCGTCACGCTCAAAGGGTTCAAGTCGTTCGCGCAGCCGACGACGTTCGCCTTCGAGCCCGGGGTCACCTGCATCGTCGGGCCGAACGGATCCGGAAAATCGAACGTCGTCGACGCTCTCGCCTGGGTGATGGGCGAGCAGGGGGCCAAGACGCTGCGTGGCGGCAAGATGGAAGACGTCATCTTCGCCGGAACGGCGACGCGGGGACCACTCGGCCGCGCCGA
This sequence comes from Micromonospora sp. DT81.3, assembly GCF_049847225.1. Classification (NCBI taxonomy): domain Bacteria; kingdom Bacillati; phylum Actinomycetota; class Actinomycetes; order Micromonosporales; family Micromonosporaceae; genus Micromonospora; species Micromonospora sp. DT81.3. The sequence goes on along the minus strand of NZ_JBNCNY010000003.1, from coordinate 10,480 downwards.
AGTGCAGCTCACGATCGACAACGCCGACGGCGCCCTGCCGATCGAGTACGCCGAGGTCACCATCAGCCGGACCCTGTTCCGCAATGGTGCCAGTGAGTACGCGATCAACGGGGACGTGTGCCGGCTGCTCGATGTGCAGGAGCTTCTGTCCGACTCGGGGCTCGGCCGCGAAATGCACGTCATCGTCGGTCAGGGACGGCTCGACACCGTGCTGCAGGCGTCGCCGGAGGACCGACGGGGGTTCATCGAAGAGGCCGCCGGCATCCTGAAGCACCGCCGCCGCAAGGAGAAGACCCTCCGCAAGCTGGAGGCGATGGAGACCAACCTCACGCGCCTCAGCGACCTCGCGGGAGAGATCCGCCGGCAGCTGAAGCCACTCGGCCGGCAGGCCGAGATCGCCCGAGAGGCGGCGACGATCGCGGCGATCGTGCGCGATGCGAAGGCACGACTGCTCGCCGACGAGGTCGTCGCGCTGCGTGCGGCTCTGGCGGATCACGCGCGCTCCGAACGGGAGCGGCACACCGAGCGGATGGTCCTGCAGGATCAGTCGGCGAACCTGCGGGCGCGCATCGAGGGACTCGAGCGGGAGCAGGGGTCCGAGGTCGTCGACGAGGCACGGCGGGTGTCGTTCGCGCTGGAGCAGGTGCAGGAGCGTCTGCGCGGCCTGTTCACCCTCGCGAATCAGCGGCTCGCGCTGCTGGGAGCCGACGACGAGGCCGGCGGCAGCGGTGTGACCGTCACCCAGGTGATGATCGACGAAGCGCGCGCAGAGATCCAGCTGATCTCCCAGGGGCTCGGCGACGCCCACGACGCCGCACTTGCCGCATCCAGGGAGGTCGTTCGCGCACGCGCCGAACTCGATGCGCTGGACACCGACATCGCCGCGCAGAGCGCTCTGGTGTCGGCGCATGACATGCGCCTCACGGCACTGCGCGGCCGCGCCGAGGCTGCGGCATCCGCTCTCGCTGCCGTTCGGGGCGGCGTACTTCGACAGCAGAACGCGCTGGATGCCGCGAACGCGCGCCGCGCCGAAGCCGAGCAGGCGCTGGCGGGGCTCGACCCGTCGCGCGCACCCGAAGGGTCGGCCGCAGAGCACGCGGCGGCGTACGAAGCCGCGCAGCGGGAGGTCGGCACCACCGAGGCGGACGTCGAAGCGCTGCGCGAACGCCTGCACGCCGCGGAGCGCGAGGCCGACGCCCTGACCGCGAAGGGGGCTGCGCTCGGCAGCGCCCTCGACATCACGAACGGTGCCGCGGCGCTCGTCGCGGCCGGCGGGCCGGGTATCCGGGGCATCGTCGGCGACGCGGTGCAGGTGACGGCGGGGTACGAGGCGGCGATCGCGGCCGTTCTCGGCTCGTTTGCCGAGGGGCTGCTCGTCGAGACACGGGAGGACGCCCTGCGCGTCGCCGGCGACGCCCGCGACGGGAACATGGGTGTCGTCGACATGGTGATCGCGGAGGCCGGCGCCATGCGCCCCGGATTCCCGGACATTCCGGGGATCGTCGCGGCACGCGATGTCGTTCGGGGACCCGAGGGGCTGCTCGGTGTGCTGTCCTTCGTCGCGGTCGCCGACGACCTCGAGACGGCCGCCGGTGCCGCCCCGGCGTTGACCGATGCCGGCCTCGGCGGTCCGGTGACGCTGGTGACGCGGGCCGGCGAGGTGTACACCGAGCACACGCTGCGGGCGGGGTCGGGTGGAGAGCGCTCGCGCCTCGAACTCGTCGCGGAGCGGGAAGCCGCATACGAGCGCCTCGCGGAGGTCCGGGTCATCGTCGATTCGCTGCGAGAGGCTCGTGGAGACCGCGTGCGCGACCTCGAGACGGCTCGGCAGCGGGCGAAGGCCGCGCTGACGACGTTGCGAGAGCACGACGCCGCACTCGCCGCCCATGCTGAGCAGGTGAACCGCGTGACCGTGCGGCACGAGGCGGTTCTCGCCGAGTGCGAGCGGCTGGCCGCCGGGCTCGCGCAGGCGCAGGGTGCAGTGGCGGATGCCGAAGGCGCGGCGCGCGCGGCCTCCGCTGAACTGAACACCGCGCTCGAAGCGCCACGACCGATGCTCGACGCATCGGCGCGAGATGAGATGCTCGCCGCGCTCGACGCAGCACGCGAAGGCGAGATGCGGGCCCGGCTCGACGTCGAGACGCTGCGGGAGCGCGTTCGGGCCGGCGAGGCGCGGGCGACAGGGCTCGAGCGCCAGCGGGAACGCGAGCGGGAGGCCGCCGCTCAGGCGGCGCGGCGCGCCGTGATCCGCCGGGCGCAGAGGGATGCGGCGGCCGGCGTCGTGGCGGAGCTTCCTCACCTCCTCGACTCGGTGGACCGATCGGTCGCCGAGGCTCGGCTTGCGCTGAGGACCGCCGAGTCCGAGCGGTCCGCCGTGACCGCCGAGCTCACGGAGCTCCGCGGGCAGGAAGCTGGGATGCGGGAGCGACTCGCGGGGCTCACCGAGAGCGTGCACGGCCTCGAGCTGCAGATCCACGAGAAGCGACTGCATGTGCACGGGCTGCTCGAACGCGTCGGCTCCGAGCTGGGTCTCGACGAAGATATTCTTGTTTCGGAATATGGACCGGATCAGGAGGTTCCTCGCGATGGTGTCGAAGAGGGCGACGGTCACCCGGCATCCGTCCCGTTCGATCGCCGCATGCAGCAGCGCCGACTGCAGGACGCCGAGCGGAAGCTCGGCCAACTCGGCCGGGTGAATCCGCTGGCGCTCGAGGAGTACGCCGCTCTGGAGCAGAGGCACGCCTTCCTCACCGAGCAGCTCGCCGATCTCACGCAGACCCGCAAGGACCTGATGACGATCATCGGGGAGCTCGACGAGAGGATGCAGATCATCTTCTCGGCGGCCTTCGAAGACACGAAGGCCGCCTTCGCCGAAGTCTTCCCGGTGCTGTTCCCCGGTGGAACGGGCAGCATCTCGCTGACCGATCCCGAGAACATGCTGACGACGGGCATCGAGGTCTCGGTGCGACCGGTCGGGAAGAAGATCGAGCGGCTTTCGCTGCTCTCCGGAGGCGAGCGATCGCTGGCCGCGGTCGCACTGCTCACGGCGATCTTCAAGGCCCGCCCGAGCCCCTTCTACATCCTCGACGAGGTGGAGGCGGCGCTCGATGACGCGAACCTGGGCCGGCTGCTCGGGGTGTTCGAGCAGCTCCGCGAGAGCAGCCAGCTCATCGTCATCACGCACCAGAAGCGCACGATGGAGATTGCCGACGCGCTCTACGGTGTCTCGATGCGCCAGGACGGCGTCTCGGCCGTCGTCGGCCAGCGCGTCGGCGACCGCGTACCGGTCTGACGCCCGATCCTCGCGGGATCCCCCGGTCGTTGAGCCAGCGCAGCGAGACGAAGCCTCCGCCACCCGATACAGGGGTGCGCTCGCGCTGCACTTCTCTGAACGCGCGCCATCAATAGGTGCAGCCTCTGCAGGAAACGCCCGCGCGACCGGCGGGTGCCGCATGCACTGATCCCCGGTCGTTCACGGCCCTTGGTCTCGCTTCGCCCGCTCAGGGACCGGGGGAGGAGGCGCTGGCTCAGGACCGGGGGAGGAGGCGCTCGCTCAGGGGCCGGGGAGGAGGCGCTCGCTCAGGAGCCGGGGGACGGCGGGGAGGGCGGCGGCCGCGGGGCGCCCCGTAGGCTGGAGGCATGGCGGAGAACTCCTGGTCGCTCGGCCGCGCACTGCGCGGCATGTTCGTCAAACCCACCATCGACGAGACGACCTGGGATGACCTCGAGACCGCGCTGATCACCGCCGACTTCGGGCCCGACATCACCGAGCGGATCGTGGACGAGCTCCGCGAGAAGGTCGAGCGCTACCGCACGACCGACCCCAAAGACCTGCGGCGCATGCTGAAGGAGACGCTCGAGGAGCACTTCGCGAAGTTCGACACGACGCTGCGGCTCACCGAGCGACCGGCCGTTGTGCTGGTCGTCGGCGTGAACGGCGTCGGCAAGACCACGACGATCGGCAAGTTCGCGAAGTTCCTGCAGCGCTATGGGCGCACGGTGGTGGTCGGCGCAGCCGACACGTTCCGGGCGGCGGCCGTGGACCAGCTCGCGACCTGGGCCGAACGAGGGGGAGCGGCGATCGTCCGCCCGCAGCAGGAGGGCCAGGACCCGGCATCCGTCGCCTTCCAGACCATCGAGTATGCCAAGCGCACCGCCACCGAGATCGTGCTCGTCGACACCGCCGGCCGCCTGCACACCAAGGGCGGGCTGATGGACGAGCTGACCAAGATCCGCCGGGTGATCGAGAAGCAGGCGCCGATCAGCGAGGTGCTGCTCGTGCTCGACGCCACCACGGGCCAGAACGGCGTCATGCAGGCCCAGGCCTTCCTCGAGCACGCGGGGGTCACCGGCCTCGTGATCACGAAGCTCGACGGATCCGCGAAGGGCGGGTTCGTGCTGGCCGTGCAGGAGCGCACCGGCATCCCCGTCAAGCTCCTCGGCCAGGGCGAGGGAATCGGCGACCTCACCGGTTTCACGCCGCACGTCTTCGCGGCATCCCTGGTCGAATGATCCCGGTTATGCGCGAATCCGTGGTCATTCTCCGCGTGTCGAAGTCCGTTCGGGCTACCGCCCACGCCTACACCCTGGTTTCATAGCCGTATGGCGATCGAGCACGATTTCTTCGGGCTTCTGGAGTCCGGACCGGACGGGTCGATCTTCTGGTCGGAGAACGTCGATCTCGGCGACCAGTCGGTCACCGTCGATCTGACCGCGCCCGATCAGGACGACGTGTCCGAGGACGCTCTGGATGTCGCGGCCGCCATGGTCTCATCCCTCGAGGCCATCGATTCAACGGCCCGCGACGCGATGCTCGCCGAGACCGACGACCGCACCAGCGAGGTGACGGAGTACATCCTGCAGCAGCAGGCGACCCTCGGCGACGAGCTCGAGGAGCTTCTGCTGGACAACAGCGGCGACATCAGCGTGGACATCATCCGCTCGCTGCAGCTGATGAGCATGACGATCCTCGCCGACGAACACGGCGGCAACGATCCGTTCGCCGTGCTGGAGTATGCGCTGGACCCGGATGCGACGGACGACGTGCTGCTGGTCAACCTGGCATCCGACGGCTCGGTGCAGTCTGTCACCAGCGCCGACTGACGCCGCTGTACAGGTTCAGGGACCCGAGAACGGTACGCGCGCGATGCAGACGTTCCTGCCGTACCCCTCGTTCGCGCGCTCCGCTGAGGTGCTCGACCCCGTGCGACTCGGCAAGCAGCGCGTCGAGACCTTGCAGCTCCTGCGGGCGAACACCATCCCGACGTATGGGTGGCGGCACCATCCGGCGGCCAAGATGTGGGGCGGATATCTCCCGGCGCTCGTGTCGTATGGGCTAGCGATGACGGATGCCTGGACGGCGCTCGGACGGGCTGACACCGTGCGACCGCAGCTGCTGGAGTTCGCCCCGGAGGTCGATGGCGTGCCGCAGGATGAGCTCGAGATGCCGCCGTGGCTCGGCGATCCGGACTTCCACCTCGCGCACCGCTCCAATCTGCTGCGCAAGGATCGCGAGTTCTACGGCCCGAAGTTCGGAGACATCGCCGACGACCTGCCGTACATCTGGCCCCTGCCCTGACCCTTGACAGGCTCAGGGACCACGCTTCGAGGGGCTCAGCCACCGCGGCTCGAGGATCCGCCGTACGTCACACCGCCTGCGCGAACCCCAGGTCGGCGCTCTCGGCGATGTGCGCCAGGTGCGGCGGGATCTCCCGTCCCTTCGACAGCATCGACTGCGCCCACAGACGGCCCGCGCGGTAGGACGACCGCACGAGGGGTCCCGCGAGCACCCCGAGGAACCCGATCCGCTCCGCCTCCTCCTTGAATCCCACGAACTCGTCCGGCTTCACCCAGCGCGCCACCGGCAGGTGCCGCGGCGTGGGTCGCAGGTACTGCGTGATCGTGATGATGTCCGTACCGGCGTCATGCAGGTCCTGCAGCGCTTGCACGACCTCTTCGGGCTCTTCGCCCATGCCCAGGATGAGGTTGGACTTCGTGATCAGCCCGAAGTCGCGTGCCTGCGTGAGGACATCGAGCGACCGCTCGTACCGGAACGCCGGCCGGATGCGCTTGAAGATGCGGGGCACCGTCTCCACGTTGTGGGCGAAGACCTCCGGCCGCGACTCGAACACCTCGCGCAGCAGCGTCGGGTTGCCGGAGAAGTCGGTCGCGAGGATCTCCACGCCGGTCGCGGGGTTCTCGGCGTGGATGCGCCGCACCGTCTCGGCGTGCAGCCACGCGCCCTCGTCGGGCAGGTCGTCGCGGGCCACACCGGTCACGGTCGCGTAGCGCAGGTTCATCCGCTGGACGCTCTCGGCGACGCGCCGGGGCTCGTCGATGTCGTAGTCGGCCGGCTTGCCCGTGTCGATCTGACAGAAGTCGCAGCGGCGTGTGCACTGGGATCCGCCGATGAGGAAGGTCGCCTCGCGGTCCTCCCAGCACTCGAAGATGTTGGGGCAGCCTGCCTCCTGGCACACCGTGTGCAGACCTTCGTCTTTGACGAGATGCTGCAGCTGCGTGTACTCCGGGCCCATCTTGGCCTTCGTGCGGATCCATTCGGGCTTGCGCTCGATCGGGGTCTCGGCGTTGCGGATCTCGAGCCGCAGCAGCTTGCGACCCGCGGGAGCCGTGGCGGCGTTCGCGCCCGAAGCGCCGGCGCGATCGTGCGCCGACCCGGAGTCGTGCGCGGTCCCGCCCGCCGGCCCGCAGCCGCTCACGCGGGCACCCCCGCGTACTCGGCCTCGAACACGCGGAGCACCGAGTCGAGGATGCCGGCGGGGGAGACATCCGCCCCCACCACCTCGCTCACCGTCGTGACGCCGGCATCGGTGATGCCGCACGGGATGATGCCGCGGAACCCCGCGAGCGAGTTGTTGCAGTTGACCGCGAAGCCGTGCATGGTCACGCCGTTCTGCACCCGCACCCCGATGGCGGCGACCTTGTCCTCGGACAGCGGGCGCCGCACCCACACGCCGCTCCGGCCCTCGACCCGGTATCCGTCCACGCCGCGATCGCGCAGCGCGTCGATGAGCAGCCCCTCGAGGCGGCGGACGTGGGCGACGACATCCATCGGCTCGGGCAGTCGCACGATCGGATACCCGACCAGCTGACCGGGCCCGTGCCACGTGATCTTCCCACCGCGGTCGACGTCGATCACCGGGGTGCCGTCGGCCGGGCGCTCCTGGGGTTCGGTGCGCTTGCCGGCGGTGTACACCGCCTCGTGCTCGAGCACGATCAGCGTGTCGGCGCGTTCCCCGGATACCACGCCGGAGTGGATGCGCCTCTGCAGCTCCCACCCCTCGAGGTACGGCACATAGGCGGGGGACATCCCCGCGTTGACGATGTCGAGCATGCGCGTCCTCGTTCCTCGTGGGTGTTCTTGGATCGAGTGCAACAATACGCCCGTTGCGCCTCACAGGCGTGCACCTAAGGTGGTTGCATGACGGTCGATCCCAAGGCCGGTCGCCCCCGCGCCTCTTCCCGCGAGACGCTCGCCGAGGCCGCGTGCGAACTCTTCCTCGAGCAGGGGTACGAGGCGACATCCATCGCGGAGATCGCCACGCGGGCGGGCGTGAGCCGTTCGAGCTTCTTCAATTACTTCTCGTCGAAGGGGGACATCCTCTGGGCGGCCTTCGACGAGCGAGCGGATGCCGCGATAGCCGCACTCGCGGCCGGCGACGCCTCGACCCGGTACATCCTCACGGCGATCGCCGACGACTTCGCGCCCGACAGCCTTGCGCTGGCCGTCGCGAACGCCGACGTCATGGGCCTCGATGACGAGCTCCAGCGCGAAAGGGCGATGCGGCAGGCGAGACTCGCCCGGGCCGTCGCCGACCGCGCGCAGCGCGACGGCGTGGCGCGCCTGCGCGCCGAGGTGGGGGGCGCGGCCGCGGCCGGGGCCGTGCTCGCCGCCGTGTGGGAGTGGGCGCTCGCCGGCGCCGGTCGTGCGGACCTCGCACCTCTGGTGGCGGAGGCGCTCGACGCGGCGCCGCTTGGCGCAGCGGGATCCGTGCGTCAGCTGCGCGTGGTGGTGCAGGCGCCCGATTTCGACACCACCCTCGCGTTCTACCGCGACGTGCTGGGAATGGTCCAGGCCGAGGCCTATGAAGAGGAGGGCGGGGCGCGCGTCGCCATCCTCGACGCGGGCCGCGCGACCCTCGAGCTGGCAAACCCGGCTCAGGTCGCGTTCATCGACCGCGTCGAGACGGACGGCGTGGCGAGCGATCGCATCCGCGTGGCTCTCGAGGTGGGGGACACCGCGGGAGTGGCCGAGCGGCTGGTCGCAGGCGGAGCCGTCATCGAGGCATCCGCTCGCGAGACGCCGTGGCGGTCGCTGAACGCCCGGCTGCGAGGCCCCGCCGACCTGCAGCTGACGCTCTTCCAGGAGCTCGGGCCGGCCTGAGACCCGGTGCGCCTGCAGAAACCCGTGCCGCCGGGGCGTGGTGCCGCCCGACGGCGCCGTGCCGCGACATCCGCTCGCGTAAACTTGGATCCACCATGGCTACCTTCGGCACCCTCTCCGACCGGCTCACCGAGACGTTCCGCAACCTCCGCAAGAAGGGGCAGCTCACCCCCGCCGACGTGGACGGCACGGTCCGCGAGATCCGCCGAGCGCTGCTCGATGCCGACGTCGCGCTTCCGGTCGTCAAGGAGTTCACCGCCAAGGTGCGTGAACGCGCGCTGGGCGACGAGGTGAACAGAGCCCTCAACCCCGCGCAGCAGGTCGTTCAGATCGTCAACGAGGAGCTCGTCGCCATTCTCGGCGGCCAGCAGCGCCGCCTGCAGTTCGCCAAGAACCCGCCGACCGTCATCATGCTCGCGGGACTGCAGGGATCCGGCAAGACGACCTTCGCCGGCAAGCTCGCGAAGATGCTCGAGAAGGACGGCCACACGCCGATCCTCGTCGCGGCGGATCTCCAGCGCCCGAACGCCGTGAACCAGCTGCAGGTCGTGGCCGCCCAGGCCGGTGCGGCGATCTACGCGCCGGAGCCGGGCAACGGCGTCGGCGATCCGGTGCTCGTGGCGCGCGACGGCGTCGCGTACGCGACCCGCCAGCAGCACGACGTCGTCATCATCGACACGGCCGGCCGGCTCGGCGTCGACGCCGAGCTGATGAAGCAGGCATCCGACATCCGCCGCGTCACGAACCCCGACGAGGTGCTGTTCGTCATCGACGCGATGATCGGTCAGGATGCCGTCAACACGGCGAAGGCGTTCCAGGAGGGCGTCGATTTCACCGGCGTCGTGCTCTCCAAGCTCGACGGCGACGCCCGCGGTGGTGCGGCACTGTCGGTCGCTTCGGTCACCGGACGTCCGATCATCTTCGCGTCGACGGGTGAGGGACTCGATGACCTCGAGCCCTTCTACCCCGACCGCATGGCCTCCCGCATCCTGGACCTCGGCGACATCCTCACCCTCATCGAGCAGGCGCAGTCCGCGTTCGATGAGGAGGAGGCCCGCAAGGTCGCGGAGAAGTTCGCGACCGACAGCTTCACGCTGGAGGACTTCCTCGAGCAGATGCAGCAGCTCAAGAAGATGGGCTCGATGAAGAAGATGCTCGGCATGCTGCCGGGCATGGGCCAGATGAAGCAGCAGCTCGAGGACTTCGACGAGAAGGAGATCGACCGCACCGAGGCGATCATCCGCTCGATGACCCCGGGGGAGCGACGCAACCCCAAGGTGCTCAACGGCTCGCGGCGCCTGCGCATCGCGCGCGGCTCCGGGATGACGGTGACAGACGTCAACGGGCTGGTGCAGCGCTTCGACCAGGCCGCGAAGATGATGAAGACGGTCGCGAAGGGCGGCGTGCCGCAGATCCCCGGCATGGGCCCCATGCCCGGCGCGCACGGCGGCGGCAAGCGGAACAAGCAGGCTCCGAAGCAGGTGGGTTCGCGCTCGGGCAATCCCGCGAAGCGCGCGGCCGAGAACGCCGGCCTCGCCGCGGCACCGGTCGCCCCGACCGGCTCGGGCTTCGGGCTCGGCGCCAAGGGCACGGGGGCACCCAGCGAGGCCGACCTCGCGGAGATCCAGAAGCTCTTCGGCAAGGGCTGAGTGGCGCGCTGCGGGGTGGCCAGGTGGCCGGCTGATGCCCGCGCGAGCACCAGCTCAGGCAATGTGCTTCGGATCAGGCGGGAAACGGGTCCATCGGCCTGATTTGACGCCGAACACCTGATCTCGTGCACAGCACGTAGGAGCTGTTCGCTCCCTCCACAGGCTCGTCCGGGAGGGGAACCTTCCCTTTGGCTTCTGTTGCCGGGGGGTCGGTTCGATGTCGAGGGAGCAAGCTCATCGGATGGCGCGGGGGAAGGCTGTTCGGGAGTGGGTCACGGTTCAGGGCGGAATCGCACACGGGGCGGAAGCGCGGGATGCTGTCGACGACGCTTGAAAACTGGACAGTAACGACGCCTTGGTTTCCAGCGGTCATCGCAACGAGGGGTGATTCTCGGAATCTAGCAGCCGTCCGAAGAGCTCCGCTGGGGCG